>NZ_JABURL010000092.1 GCF_014762705.1 Cyclobacterium sp.
ATTTGAATACATTCCTTTTTTTTTATCTTATCGACCTAGTTACACTACTAAATTTATTTTTATGGAGAGCCATTCTTTAATCCTCAAGTGCAATCATAAAATCCTTAAAATTGGCCTGGATATGGTCACGCATATTGAGGTAAACGATTACCTGCTCACCGTCTTTTGTCTGGATGGAAGCAGCCATTCCTGCTGCTCCTCGCTAAAAAAGGTGGAAAAAAAATTGCCGGAGACATTTTTCAAAATAAACCGGAACTGTCTGGCCAATGTTAATTTAATCCAGTCAATTCCGCCAAAGGAAAGGGAAATAGTAATGGAAAACAATGTACGACTGAAGGTAGCCAAATCCAAATGGGCTGCCCTAAAAAAAGAATTTCGTCAACCTGATTTCTCGGACAATGGCATCAGGGATACGCATTAATCTAATTTCCTGCTTATTTGAGGGTCTATCAGAAAAAATATGTTTACGTAAAGCCTCCATGCTCAAACGTGTAGCAGCAATAATTAGGGTTGTGTATATCATTTAATTAGAATAACCGAAGTGGAAATTTTATTTCTGGAGGGGTTAAGGGAGGAGGTATAGTTAAGCGTAACGATCTTGAATTTCATCGCTATACCCGGTTTAATTTCTTTTATCTGCCTTTATGGGGAAAGGCTTTTATAAAAAATACTAATGAGAAGAATTGCTAATGCCTTACCACTGGTATCCGTTATTATGCCCTGCAACAATGCATCAAGTTTCATAGCAGAGGCAGTGGAAAGTATCCTGTTACAGGATTTCAAAGACTTTGAGTTGCTGATTATCGACTACGGGGCCAAGGATAAGGCAACGAATCTGATCCTATCACTTGATGATACCCGCATCCGGTATTTCGAATTTGATACCAAGCAGGGAAACTGTGCGGCCAGAAATTTTGGTATGGATCGTGCCATAGGAAAATATATTGCCTTTGCAAATGCTGAGGATCTTTCCCTGCCTGATCGCCTGTCAACACAATATAGTATGCTGGAAAATCATCCCGACACCTTTTGCATTGGATCCTCCTATGAAATCATCGATGAAGCAGGCAGAAATATAGGTTTAGTAAATAAGCCGCCAGACCATGAAAAAATAAAGGTCTTGTTGTTTGCCGACAAAAACACCCGCCAGCCAGCCATGATGATCAGAAATACCCTGTGTCAGGATTTTGGATTTCGATTTGACGAATCCTTTTCCTATGCTGGAGATTATGATTTTGTGGTAAGGGTTGCACAAAAATTTAAGGTCCAAAATATTTCCCAGCCGCTCGTAAGATCCCGGATATATCCGGAACAGGCTTTTACCGAAAAAAGAGAAATGGAAGAGGAGATGGCCAATCGGGTTAGGAGACTGCAATTGGAAACCCTCGGTGTGGATTTTACCGAAGAGGATTTTCACCTTCATTTAAAGTTGATCCATCACCGGTATTTGGAGGATCATGAGTTGGATCAGGTGGAGACATGGCTAAACCGGCTCCTTACTGGGAACCATCAAAAAATGATTTACGACAATGACTTCTTTTATTCAATTTGTGAAAATTTGGCGGCCACTGCGATTCGCCACAACCGGCTCGGGGGATGGTCCATTGAAAAAAAAATACTTACCTGCATTAATGAAATCCTGGTTCCCGGGTCCAAATTGCTTGAGTTCGGTACAGGAAAGGGAACCGAAGCCTTGCTACGAAATTATCAGGTGACCAGCATTGAGCACGATACCCGGTATTGTATTTCATTATCGCAGGAGCATGAATGTATGCTGGCCCCTATAGAAGGGGAATGGTATTCGCCAGAAGAAGTCAAATCTGTTTTATCCCGTATAAATTTTGACCTGATTTTGGTCGACGGGCCTCCCGGGACATTAAGGCAAGGAATTTTAAATCACCTGGAATTATTTAAAGGTATAAAAAGTGTATTTGTCTTTGATGATATGGATCGAGAACTTGACCGGAAAACAATGATTACTTTTTGCAAGGAGCTTTGCCTTACCTACAAAATTATACAGGGGGACAGGAAGCAATTTGCTGTCTGCCGGCCATATCCGGATGACCCATCAAATGTAGACCGAATACCCTTTAAATAATGATTTTGAAAAGCTGGTTTCCTTTCAACTAACAACCCGATGCCATTTCAATCGTACCTGAGAAATTCCAAAAAAAGTAAGGACAAAGGAATGTACTATTGCTGCAGGTATTCATACCAGCACATCACGCCTTATCAGGCTGAGCCTGTCGAAGCCCGACTCCGCTGCCTTCGACTCCGCTCAGGCACCGCAGCCCCAAATCTCCGCGTCAACACATCAACACAACCTCAAACCATCAACTTTATTCTTTTCGTCATCTAAACTACAACCAGCTCAATCCCTATACATTACAGCACCAATCATTTCCTTCAGGGGATAAAACTGCCCGTTCACGGGGAAAATAGGTCAGTTCACGAGAAATACTATTATTCACTTATATTTTTTGATTTTTTCCATTAGATTGGGAAGTAATAAGAGCAAAAACATATATAGATTCCTACTTTTCTGGTAATCTACCTACTATTAAACTGTTTGAACCGCATGAATAATTGTTTCCACAGCTCCGGTAAGATTCCTGAATAGCGAAAATTCGCGTTACCAAAGGAATACTAGGTTTGCAGACTTCATAGAATTAAATGCTTAAAAGTAAATAAAAAAATTCTATCGCGATGAGTGGGCACAATTCCCGGGTGTCCTTAGCAAGTCCGGGGAGATAATAAACATCATCAAATAAAAGAAAAATGAAAAAGTTAAGTTTAGACAAATTAAAGCTGGCAGCAGAGGATGTGCTGCAGAGAAATCAAGTGGGAACTATTTATGGAGGATCTGGTGATTGCACTAACAATGGTTGGTGGAAATGTATGTGTTCGCCGGATGGTCCGTGGCAGTCCATATATATAACCGATTGTTCCTATCCTGAGGATGCAATGGTTGAGTGTACTTGGGTGATACGATGTGAAAGGATATAATTTTTTGAAAAATTCGGAACATCCTTTGGGATGTTCCGATTAAATTACTTAAAGATATAAATATGCTCCAAGTACCAAATCTATATTTCTTCTCATTTTTATGCCTTTTGACTATATTGATTTCCTCTTGTCCATCCCCTTCAACTGTTAAAGAATTACCAACCATCGTAATTCCTGAAAATATCGACTCAGATCTTTATTTAACTGATTTAACCCGTTCAGTACATCGAGTACAATTAGAGACCAATGAAACTGCTCTTTTAGGAATAATTAAAGATGTCAAATATTATAATAAAAAATTTTATGTAAATGATGGAGTCCAGGTTCTCGTTTTTAACGATAAAGGAGATTTTCTTTTTAAATTAGGAAATCAGGGAGATGGACCCGGCGATTATGGAATTGTTTATTCTATGGCAATTGATTTCGACTCAAATTTGATTTATATCTCATCTGCTAGAAAATTAATTGTTTTCTCTCAGGATCATAAATTGATTGAGGAAAGGAGATATCCTATGTTGCTTCCATATATTAATGTTATCGATAAGAACATATTGATCATTTCTGACGAAATTGTCGGAGATTCTGAGCTTGGAATTTCTAATAACACAACTTTGTACAAGCTAGGTCATGATTTGATCGTTAGTGATAGCTCAATGGTAAGAAAAGTAATTATCGACGAAAATAAATCTACAGGGTATAATTTTAAATTTTATATATCGAGTGATGAGTTTGGAAACTATTTCTATAAACCAGTTTTAACACAAGAGTCAATTTTTCCAGATACTCTCTACCGAATAGAAGGAGTTACAATGACACCGTATAAAAAAATCGTTTTTGAAAAATCGAAAAAGTTAGATTTGGATGGATATATTACACCATTAATGTTGAATATCTCTAACTCTTCCTCCTATATAGTATGTGAATATATGCAAGATGCTGAAAGAATGTTGTTCTTATATAAAAAGAGTACATCCGAATATCATAATTTAAAAAATGGTATTTTGGACAAAGATGGAATCCCTATTATGATCAGACCTTTAGATTCGAAAAACAATACTTTCTATTATATCAAACAGGCACAGTATGAAAAGGAATTAAAACAGGAGTTAAATCCAATTATTGGGATTGTTAAATTTGACTAGGTGTATTTGTATCATACTAATTATGTACTCAAAATCATATTATATAGTTACTTATTCTATTCTGTATTAACTTATTATTAAAAGACATTAGCTTCAAACTCCAGCTTCAACAAACAACCCGATGCCAAAGACTGCGGCCCCACCTGCCTGCGCATCATTGCCAAACATTACGGCAAATTGATCTCCCTGCAGGAAATACGGGAATATTCGGAAACCACCGGCTCCGGAAGCAACCTGCTTAAACTGAGCGAGGCGGCAGAGGCCACCTGTATAAATCTCTTGGGTTCATCTTTGAGCCGTTTCAACAAACCTGCTTTTTCTATCCGTTGGTATGCCATAATTGTTTTACTCAATATATCTAGCAATTTTACTCAATACATTGAGTAAATATAAAATTCCAAATTGTTAATTTTTAGCGGGTTCTAATTTATACCCTGGGACTGCAATCACTGCCTTTACCGGGGATGAAGCCAATAAAAGAATACTGTACTGGATCAATTGGATGTAAGATTTATCCCCCGGTACCAGTTCTTTGATTTAAAGGGCAGGCTCATCCACCCAAATGCCCCAAGACTGGAGCAATAGGAGATAAAGGAAATTTTAGACGAGTTTTTAAATTAGAAACTTGATTCGTTTTAAAATTCATACGGCTAATTAACGATTACGCAACGGACATCCACACGTTCTACGGGATGCTATTTTAGTTAAATACAAACTGTACACAAGAATTCGCGTCCTTGCTGTAAATCAACAGGCCGGCAAATTGTATGGTATCACCACAGATGAAGATCCTGGAATTGCTGTTTTTGATTTACCTTCGTTTAACTAACAAAAAAGGCACTATTTCACATCATTTAACAATACAGACTATATTCATAATTGGATTAGATTTTTAAACAAGCTATTTTCAACTACTGGACCCCTTATCTAGCTGATTTTAAGGAGAGATTCTTTAGGCCTCCGATTGTAAACGTAAATAAAACGCTGTTTTGATAGCCTTTCTGCAAATACTAAGTGCATTCTCATGCCTTATCCAATCGCCTCCTGATACCCTAAGGATTATATCCGTCCCCCTGGACCACCGGGAGCCCCGCGGCAAACAAATAACCATCAGTTATACCCTTTTACAACCCTACCAGGAACAAAAAGAAACCATTCTGCTGATAGAAGATCCCCTGGACAACTATTTTCAGCAAGGTATGGAGCTCCGGGAATTGGCGGATGAATTTAACCTGGTACAAATCAAAGGCCGCAATTCGTCCGAAGCCATACTAAATATCCTCCGGGCCAGCGGGGAAACGGACTGGTCCAAAGCCTACCGGCTCCTAAACGCAGACCAGCATGCCCGGGACCTGGAAAGAGTCCGAAAAGCATTGCCCGGGGACCGGCCGGTTCATTTAGCGGGCTTTTCCGGTGCTGCCGCCTACCTGCATTACTACCTTAGCCTGTATCCCGAAAAAGTCAGCTCCCTGATTTCTTTTAACCCCCTACTTTTTGACCTGCAAAAAAACCTGAATTTCCGGGACCCGGCCCGCTGTCCGGAAGCGCAGGCCAACCGGTTTTGGCTCGCCTATTTATGGCAGGCACAAGCCGAAAGTCTTTGTTCGGAAACAAGTGATGGAGATAACTTTCCATTTTATGCCTTTTTACAATGGGGATTTTTGGTGCCTGGCTTATGGGGAAATGGTGAGGAAGATATAGGGTTTAAAGTAAGGCTGTTTGAGCACAGTTATGATTTACTGGCAAACAGGCTGAACGATCAGCCTCCTTCCATTTTGGCAGCATGGATGAAACAGGAAAGTCTTCCCATCTGGAAGGAATTGGAGAAAGCTCCTTTTTCGGTGCATGGAGTGGATTACGACAAAGGCAGGCTGTACGAAGGAAAGGTACTGATCCTGGGCGCTGTCTATGACAAACTGCTATCCAGGTATTGTTATGATGTATTGGCGGAGTTCTACCCCCAGTCCAGCCTTATGCTGCTCCGGGATGGGCACGCACTTGGAAAATTGAGGGCTACCGGATTACATCAGAACCTTATCCGCTCCTTTGTACTTGGGGATAATCAGGAAAAATTCGACGTTTATCAATCCCTGCAGGAGGCAGGGCTGGTTTATGATAAAAAGGATAGGTATAACTTTTGAGGACTTTAAGACCTCGATGGTTTCTTTCGTACACGTTCCAGAAAAGACCTTCGGTGCTAGGGAAACCCCAAAGGTCAATATCTCAAACCTTTGAGGTCTTCGGGACCTTGAAGGTTTTTTTTCGTAAACGCTCCGGAAAAGACCTTCGGGGTTCGGGAAACCCCAAAGGTCAATGCCCGAAACCTTTACTAATTACAATTTGTGAGGCACCATATTTATTTTTCAGGCTTTTTTTGTAAATTAAACTTAAATTAATTTTAAAGAAAGATGAAAACGGCCATTCAAATAGATTTAACCTTTGACCAAATCATGGCGATCGTCCGACAATTGCCCAAAAACCAAAAAATCAAGTTAACCCAAGAATTGGAGAAAGAAGTGATTGGCAGCAAACTTTCACATTTATTAAAGTCCTTTAAGACCGATGACCTTGACCTGGATACCATAACGGAAGAAGTGGAAATAGTCCGACAAGAATTGTATGCAAAACAAAAGCATTAAAGTAATTTTTGACACAAATGTTTGGATCAGCTTCTTAATTGGTAAGCGTCTGGCAAAAATCAGACATCATATTGCGGACGGAAGTCTAATTATTATAACCACCGAACAACTCCTTATTGAAATCAAGACGGTCACCCGCCGTAAAAAATTGAAAAAATATTTTCCAAAAGGAAGAGTAGAAGAATTAATTGAGCTTTTAGAGACCATAGCCGAAAAAGTAGCTATTCATCCTACACATTTTATTAGCCGCGACTCAAAAGATAATTTTTTATTGGACTTAATAGATTTTTCAAAGGCTGATTTCTTGGTTACCGGAGACAAGGACTTATTAGAACAACATCCCTTTAAAACGGCTAAAATTGTAACCCCGGACGAATTTGAAAAACAACTTCAAAATGCAAGAGCTAAGCGTTGACCGAAATGCTTGCTCGTCAAAAAAATAAATTGCGACCTTTCATTGCCTGGTTCTTTATAAACCTTTGAGGTCTTTGGGACCTCGAAGGTTTTGTTCGTGAACGCTCCGGATCAGACCTTCGGGGTTGGAAAAACCCCAAAGGTCACTTAGGTACCCCGAAGGTTTTGTCGCTCTCATTGCATTACTTTTTCTTGAAAAGCGAATCCACAAATTCCCGCCTGTCAAAGACCTGCAAATCGGTCATCTTCTCTCCCACTCCAATGTACTTTACCGGAATCTTGAATTGATCTGATATACCGATGACCACGCCTCCTTTGGCCGTCCCGTCCAGCTTGGTGATGGCCAGGGCACTGATCTCTGTGGCTTTGGTAAATTCCTTGGCCTGTATAAAGGCATTTTGCCCGGTAGAGCCATCCAATACCAGCAAGATCTCATGAGGGGCCTCGGGGATAAATTTTTGCATCACCCGCTTGATCTTGGTCAGCTCGTTCATCAGGTTTACCTTGGTATGCAGCCGGCCGGCCGTATCTACAATCACCACATCGGCCTTCATTTCCACGGCCTTTTTTACCGTATCGAAGGCTACCGAAGCGGGATCGGTGTTCATGCCATGAGAGATAACCGGTACATCCACCCGCTCTCCCCAGAGGATCAGCTGGTCCACGGCAGCTGCCCGGAAGGTATCTGCCGCCCCCAGGACTACTGATTTGCCGGCTTGCTTGAACTGGTGGGCGAGTTTGCCGATGGTGGTGGTCTTGCCGACCCCGTTTACGCCCACCACCATGATCACATAGGGCTTTTTGCCTTCCGGAAGATCAAAATCGTCCAGATCCAGGGTATTGTTCTCCTCCAGCAATCCCGCCACTTCTTCCCGCAACAAAAGGTCCAGCTCGGAGGTGTTGATGTATTTCTCCCGTTCCACCCGCTCTTCTATGCGCCGGATGATCTTGATGGTGGTATCCACTCCTACATCTGAGGTGATCAGGATCTCTTCCAATTCATCCAGGATATCATCATCCACTTTGGACTTGCCAACGATGGCTTTACCTAACTTGGAAAAGAGATTTTTGCTGGACTTCTCCAATCCTTTATCTAAACTTTCTTTTTTCTCGCTGGAAAAAAAACCAAATACTCCCATAATTTTTACTGTAAGGCCCGAATATACGCAAAAATCCCTTCCGATTAGAACCGAAAGGGATGTATAAATGCTTTAAGATGGGGATACTCCTTTATTTTTTAAGGGTCTCCTGAACCAAAGGACTGGGCACCATTTCTTCCTTGAAGGTATAGGCTCCGGTCTTCTCTGAACGGACAGCTTTGATCACTTTGGCATACGATACGCCACCTTCTTTTTTCAGTGTTGCAACTACTTTCTTAGCCATGATTGTATTGTTTTATCCCTGAGGGAAATTTCTTACTTGATTTCCTTATGAACCGTCACTTTTTTCAATATGGGATTGAATTTCTTCAATTCCAAGCGCTCGGTAGTGTTCTTTCTGTTCTTGGTGGTGATGTACCGGGAAGTACCGGCCATTCCGCTTTGTTTGTGTTCCGTGCATTCCAGGATCACCTGAACTCTGTTACCTTTCTTAGCCATTTCGTTTTGTAATTTATAGTGGTGTTGAGGTAAATCTTATTTGATAACGATGTCCCCTTTTTTCTGCGCATCTTTCAGTACGGCGCTGATTCCTTTTTTATTGATGGTCCTCAAAGCAGAGGAGGAAACTTTCAAAGTAATCCAGGCATCTTCTTCAGGAATATAAAAGCTCTTCTTGTGCAGGTTGGGGTAAAATCTACGCTTGGTTTTATTATTGGCGTGAGATACGTTATTGCCTACCTGAGGCCTTTTTCCGGTAATGTCACAAATTTTTGCCATGATATATGTATACAGTAATGATTGACTTTTTTCAATTGGGTTTGCAAATATCGGAAGAATTCATTAAATAACAAAAGCAGGCCCTATAAATATTTAATAAATCCCTGCCTGCCAACTTTTTGGTTTTGAGCCATGATTACAGCAGCCTTTTCTTATATTTGCCCCTTGGAGCCAAAAACTCCTAATTTACAATACTATTGATTTTAATAAGGAGATCCATGATGCAGGAGATCAGTTCAAGCCAGGAAGCCATTCAGCTGGAAAGCAAATACGGCGCACACAATTATCACCCTCTACCCGTAGTCCTCAGCAAGGGTGAGGGCGTTTACCTTTGGGATGTGGAAGGAAAAAAATACTTTGACTTTCTTTCTGCCTATTCGGCTGTCAACCAGGGGCACTGCCACCCAAGGATAAAGGAGGCCCTGATCGAACAGGCCGGCACCCTTACCCTCACCTCCAGGGCATTTTATAATGATGTGCTGGGGCCCTATGAAAAATACATCACCGAATACTTTGGCTTCGACAAGGTCCTCCCCATGAATACAGGAGTGGAAGCCGTGGAGACCGCCATTAAAATTGCCAGAAAATGGGGCTATGAGAAAAAAGGAGTTCCCGAGCAGCAGGCGAAAATCATCGTGGCAGAGGACAACTTTCACGGCCGTACCACTACAGTGATTTCCTTTTCCAATGACGAAAACGCCCGCAAAAACTTTGGTCCCTATACGCCTGGCTTTATTCGTATACCCTATAATGACCTGACGGCACTTAAAGCGGCCTTGGCGAATAATCCCGACACGGTGGGCTTTCTCATCGAGCCCATACAGGGAGAAGCGGGCGTCAACACCCCGGATGCAGACTATATGAAAGAGGCGAAAAAGCTCTGTCTGGAATACAATGCCTTATTGCTGGCAGATGAAATACAAACCGGTATAGGTAGAACAGGTTCATTGCTGGCCGTTTGTGGCGATTGCAGCTGTGAGGGGCATTGTGAAAAGCAGGAGACCTATGTGGAACCGGATATCCTGATTCTGGGCAAGGCCCTTTCCGGAGGCTTCTTTCCGGTCTCAGCAGTTTTGGCCAATGAAGCTATCATGGAAGTCATTCACCCAGGCCAACATGGCTCGACCTTTGGCGGTAACCCTTTGGGAGCCAAAATAGCCATGACGGCACTGGAGGTGGTAAGGGATGAAAAATTGGCCCAAAATGCCAGGACTCTCGGTAAAATTTTCCGGGAACGCATGCAATTGCTGGCTGAAAAATCACATTGGGTAAAACTGGTAAGAGGCCGTGGACTGCTCAATGCCGTGCTGATCAACGATAGCCCGGACAGCAGCACCGCCTGGGATATTTGCGTGGCATTAAAAGACAATGGGCTGCTGGCCAAACCCACCCATGGCAATATCATCCGCTTTGCCCCTCCATTGGTCATGACCATGGAAGAGTTGCACAGCTGCTGCGATATCATAGAAAAAACCATTCTGGCTTTTGAAAAACCCGCAGTAAAAGCATGAAAAAGCAAGCTGTCATTTTTGATATGGATGGGGTGATCTGCCATACCAATCCCTACCACTCGGAAGCTTTTAGGGTGTTTTTTGGCAAAAGAGGGCTAAGCCCCACAGAGGAAGAGTTTGCCCAACACATGTATGGCAAGAGCAATAAATACATCTTTAGCCATTTCTTAGGCAGGGATTTTATGGGTGAAGAATTTTCGGCATTAGAAAACGAAAAAGAAGGGCTCTTCAGGGAAATATATGCCCCGAAAGTGGAAACTATTCCCGGTTTCCTGCCTTTTTTGGATGATTTAAAAACAAGCGGCTTCCGCACCGGGGTAGCTACCTCTGCACCGGCTGCCAACCTGGAACTGATCATGGGAACGCTTGGCTTTGGGCCAAAAATGGAATCCATTTTGGCCAGTGAGCATGTAAAAAAGCACAAACCCGATCCGGAGGTTTACCTGACATCCGCCAGAAACATGGGAATGAATCCCGAAAACTGTCTGGTTTTTGAAGATTCCTACAGTGGGGTATCCGCTGCCCGGAACGCCGGCATGCAGGTTATCGGCGTGCTTTCTTCCCATAGAAAAGAAGAATTGCCCCCATGTAATCTGTATATCAAGGATTTCCATGAAGTAAATGCCGACATTATTGCAGACCTTTTGACCTGAGTCATTTTTTGCAGCGGCTATGCCCCAATTAGCGGGCAAATCCCTTAACTTTGTCAGCAAAGTAGTTATATCGATTATGAACAGAAGACCCAGAAGAAACAGGAAATCGGCAGCCATACGGGCACTTGTGGAAGAAACCAGGCTTTCAGTAAAAGACTTTATTTTTCCGCTCTTTCTGATCGATGGTATCAACCAGAAGGTAGAAGTAAAATCCATGCCGGGCATCTACAGGTATTCGTTGGACCAGATGCTGGAAGAAATTGATGACTGCCTGAGCCTGGGGATAAACGCTTTTGATATTTTCCCGGCCTACCCGGAAGACAAGAAAGACCGTTTTGCTACAGAAAGTTACCGGGAGGACACCTTTTATTTAAAGGCCCTGCGGAAAATCAAGCAAACCTTCCCCCAGGCCTGCATCATGACAGATGTGGCCATGGATCCCTATAACTCCGACGGGCATGACGGACTGGTAGACAACGGTAAAATATTGAATGACGAAACCCTGGAGATTCTGGGTAAAATGACTTTGGCCCAGGCCAGGGCCGGAGCAGATATCATCGGCCCCTCCGACATGATGGATGGGCGAGTGGGCTATCTGCGCAAACTGCTGGATGAAAATGGCTTCAAAGAGGTATCCATCATGTCCTACACAGCCAAATATGCCAGTGCCTTCTACAATCCCTTCCGCGATGCCTTGGATTCTGCTCCCAAATCAGGAGATAAAAAAACCTATCAGATGGACCCGGCCAACAGCCGGGAAGCACTGATTGAGGGCCAGTTGGACATGGAGGAGGGAGCTGATTTTTTAATGGTCAAGCCCGCATTGGCCTATCTGGACATCATCCAACTACTCCACCAGCAATTTCCAATTCCTATTGCTGCCTACAATGTCAGCGGGGAATATGCCATGATCAAAGCATCTGCCGCCAATGGCTGGCTGGACGGAGAAAAAGCCATGCTGGAATCCCTGCTCAGCATCAAAAGGGCGGGTGCCAAAATCATTTTAACCTACTTTGCCAAAGAAGTGGCCCTATACGAATCCTAACAATGCTTTGATTTTTTCGTAATTTAAAATCCCAATACCAGTAATTTATCCATAAAAACCATCCA
>NZ_JABURL010000038.1 GCF_014762705.1 Cyclobacterium sp.
AGACGTGTATCAGAGACAGCATCAGTAGATTATAAATAATGGATACATTAATAATGGTAGCGCAATTGCTACTAGGCTTGTCAATTTTGGTGGGTCTTCATGAATTGGGACATTTGCTAGCAGCAAAGATGTTTGGAATGAGAGTTGAGAAATTCTCTATAGGATTTCCACCAAAAATAGCGGGATTCAAATGGAAAGAAACAGAATATTCCATTGGTGCTATCCCTTTGGGTGGATTTGTTAAAATTTCCGGCATGGTTGATGAATCACTGGATTCCGAGCAGATGTCAGCTGAACCCCAGCCTTGGGAATTCCGCTCCAAACCTGCCTGGCAGCGTTTAATCGTTATGTTGGGAGGGATATTTGTGAATGTGGTAACAGGTATTATCATCTTTGTCCTTTTGGTTTACAGCAAAGGAGAAACCTATTTTTCACGGGATCAGGTTATAGAACACGGGATCGTAGCATACGATATAGGTGAGCAGATTGGTCTGCAAGATGGTGATAAAATATTGGACATCAATGGTGTTCCTTATGAGTCACTAAACGACCTCAGTAGTGGCGATGCCCTTTTGAGCTCCGGAGGCTTCTATACTATAGAAAGGGATGGAGAACGCATGCAGATAGCCATTCCACATGGGTTTATCAATTCCTTTTCCAACGAGGAAAGCATGTCCAATTTTATCAATATCAGGTTTCCTTTTGCCGTTCTGGAAACAAGTCCCGATGGTTTTGCCAGAGAGGCTGGATTGCAGAAAGGGGATAAAATACTTGCGGTAAATGACGATGAAACGCATTACTTCAATGATTTACAGTCAGCGCTGGCTGAAAATAAGGGAGAAAAAGTCACCCTTACCATCGAAAGAGAAGGACAGGAATTACTAACAGATGTAGAAGTTAGTGAGGATGGCACCATTGGTATCGCGGTAGATAATTTACTGGAGCCAGTACGCAAAAAATATTCCTTTGCTCAATCCATACCTCTGGGTACGGAAAGGGCTTTTAGTATTGTTATTATCAACGCCCGGGCCATGGGAAAAATGTTTACCGGGGAAGTTTCCACAAAGAATGTAAGTGGCCCTATAGGCATGGCCAAAATTTATGGATCCACCTGGGATTGGACAAAATTTTGGTCGATTACAGGTTTGATCTCCATGATATTGGCTTTCATGAATTTATTGCCCATACCTGCGCTGGATGGTGGACACGTGATGTTTTTAATGTATGAAATGATTTCCGGCCGAAGCCCATCCGACCGTTTCCTGGAAAATGCCCAGAAAGTAGGAATGGTATTGCTTTTGGCCATCATGGTATTTGCAATTGGTAACGATATTCTCAAACTATTTACGGGAACCTGACCTTTTAAGCGGATTGCTTTGTTACTCCTTGATGGTGTATCATAACATTAGTTGGTTTGGATTTTTAAATAACTGACAATTTGTTACCAGGATCAACTTGGCATAAGCCTTGGTTAATCTTAATACAATCTCTAAACTCAAGGGGATTTTTCTTATATTAAAAAAATAACATGACAGTACACCTGTCATTATGTCTGTATGAGCAATAACGACAATCAATTATATCATTCATTAATGTTAGGCGATTATTCAGGAGAGGGTGATCTGATACAACTGATTACTGATGATGATGATGAAGGCACGTTGAAGGATGAAAATTTCCCAAGAGAAATTCCTATTCTTTCCGTAAGAAACACGGTGTTATTTCCCGGGGTGGTAATACCCATTACTGTTGGGAGGCAAAGATCCATTAAACTGGTTAAAAAAGCACAAAAGGGAGATAAATTAATAGGGGTTTGCGCACAAAAAAACCCGAATATGGAAGACCCCTCCTGGGAGGACATTTATAATGTGGGCACTTTGGCTAAAATCATTAAAATGATTGTTCTGCCAGATGGCAATACCACCATTATCATACAAGGGAAAAAACGCTTTCAGATAGAAAATGAAATTACAGAAGACCCCTATTTCCTGGCCAATGTCAGGTTTTTGGAGGAAACCTTCCCCAACAACAGTGAAAAGATAGAGGCCCTGGAACAATCTCTTAAGGAAGCTGCTTTCAAAATCTTACAGCTGAACCCTGAAATACCCAGGGAGGCTCAGGTGGCCCTGGACAATATTGACAGCACGCCTTTTCTCACCCACTTTCTGTCTTCCAACATCAATGCTCCCGTAGAATCCAAGCAAAAATTACTGGAAATCAATGATGGCATTGAAAGGGCTACCCTTCTGCTAGAGTTCATGATGAAGGACATCCAAATGCTGGAGCTGAAAAGTGAGATCCAGAAAAAAGTCCATACAGACATTGACCAGCAACAAAGAGATTATTTCCTCAGACAGCAGATGAAGGTCCTCCAGACCGAATTGGGAGAAGAAGGCCCGGAAAAGGAGGTTGAAGAATTACGGTCCAGAGGGAAAAAAAAGAAATGGCCCAAAGAGGTGGGGATTCAATTCAACAAAGAACTGGATAAAATCCTCAGAATGAATCCGGCAGCTGCAGAATATCCGATTGCCCTGAATTATGTTGAGGTTTTGGTAGATTTACCCTGGAATGAATTCACCACCGATAATTTCGATCTAAAGAGGGCTAAAAAAATCCTGGACCGTGATCACTCAGGACTGGATAAAGTAAAGGAAAGGATCATCGAATACCTCGCGGTTCTGAAACTCAAACGGGATCTGAAAGGACCTATTTTATGTCTTTACGGCCCTCCCGGGGTAGGTAAAACCTCACTGGGAAAATCCATTGCCAAAGCATTGGGCAGGAAATATGTACGCATGTCACTGGGTGGACTTCATGATGAGGCCGAAATCAGGGGCCATAGGAAAACCTACGTAGGTGCCATGCCTGGAAAAATTCTCCAAAACATGAAAAAAGGAAAGTCTTCCAATCCTGTATTCGTTTTGGATGAGATTGATAAACTGAGTTCTGATTTCAGAGGGGATCCCTCATCGGCTTTCCTGGAAGTGCTGGATCCGGAACAAAATAATGCCTTTGTGGACAATTACCTTGATCTGGAATATGATTTGTCCAAGGTCCTTTTCATTGCAACAGCCAATACGCTGGAAACCCTTCAGCCGGCCTTAAGGGATCGCATGGAAATCATCGAAGTGACGGGTTACACCATGGAAGAAAAAGTGGAAATTGCCAAAAAACATTTGGTACCCAAACAACGCAAAGAACATGGTTTGAAGGCGAAAGATATTGTTTTCTCCCATGAATCATTGGTAAAAATCATTGAAGACTATACCAGAGAATCGGGAGTCAGAAGCCTGGAAAGGCAAATAGGTAAGGTGGTAAGAAACATTACCAAGTCCATTGCCACAGAGGAAGAGTACCAGAAAAAAATCACCCCACAGCAGGTTAGAAAAATACTGGGCGGTGAAGTGTTTGACAAGGAAATTTATCAGGACAATTCCCTGGCGGGAGTGGTAACCGGTCTTGCCTGGACTTCAGTAGGCGGGGAAATACTCTTCATTGAGGCCAGTATCAGCCGGGGAAAAGGAAAACTTACCCTTTCCGGTCAATTGGGGGATGTCATGAAGGAATCTGCCATGACGGCAATTTCTTATTTAAAATCCCAGGCAGAGAGCCTAAATATCGATCATAGGGTGTTTGATCAATATGACTTGCACATTCACGTACCTGCGGGAGCTGTCCCCAAAGACGGGCCGTCGGCAGGGATTACCATGCTTACCGCTATAGCCTCCGTATACACGCAGAGAAAAGTACGATCCAGACTGGCCATGACCGGAGAAATCACCTTAAGAGGTAAAGTGATGCCAGTAGGCGGGATTAAAGAAAAAATCCTGGCCGCCAAAAGAGCCGGAATAGATGATATTATCCTCTGTAAAAGAAACATGCGAGACATTGAGGAAATCGACGAAAGCTACCTGAAAGGAGTTCAATTTCATTTCGTAGACCATGTCAGTGAAGTCCTGGATATTGCACTGTTGAAAGAAACTGTTGCTCGCCCTGTCAAGTTTACCTTTGATAACGAAGCCAGTAAATCCAGGGAAAACTAAAAATGGAAAACATGAATCATTTGACACCAAAGCAAATAGTTGCTGAATTGGATAAATACATCATTGGCCAAACTGATGCCAAACGAAATGTAGCCATTGCCTTAAGAAACAGAATCAGGCGGCTGATGGTCAAGTCCGAGCTTCAAAAAGACATTGTTCCCAACAACATACTGATGATTGGCTCCACCGGGGTGGGTAAAACCGAAATAGCCCGCAGGCTGGCTAAAATCGCCAATGCTCCTTTTACCAAGGTAGAGGCTTCCAAATTTACCGAAGTAGGCTACGTGGGGCGGGATGTGGAATCTATGGTCAGGGATCTGGTGGAACAGGCAGTGAACCTGGTAAAGGAAGCCAAAAACGAAGAAGTGAAAGAAAAAGCTGCGATCATTGTTGAAGATATGCTTTTGGATATCTTGATTCCTCCGGTTAAGGGCAAAGGGTTTAGCCATTCCTCCGGTAAAGATGATTTCAACCCTGACAATGCCACCGAACAGGAGCTCAATGAAAAAACAAGAGAGCGTTTTAAAGAGAAATTGAAAGCCGGTGAACTGGAAGACAGAAAAATTGAAATCAATGTCAAGCAGTCTTCCTCTTCTGGTATTGGCATGATCGGCAATGGTATGATGGATGAAGCCAGCATGGCAGGCCTTCAGGACATGCTCAGCAATATGATGCCCAAGCGTACAAAAAAGAGAAAGGTCACCATTGCAGAAGCAAGAAAAATCCTCATGGAGGAAGAAGCTTCCAAATTAATCGATTTTGATGAAGTGAAGGAACAAGCCATCAAACTCGCTGAAAACAACGGGATCATTTTTATTGATGAAATCGATAAGATTGCTTCCGGATCAGGCAAAAACGGAGGAGGCCCCGACGTGAGCAGGGAAGGTGTGCAAAGAGATCTTTTACCTATTGTGGAAGGGAGTGCAGTAAACACCAAATACGGGTTGGTGCATACCGACCATGTATTGTTCATTGCCGCAGGTGCTTTCCACGTAAGCAAGCCCTCAGACCTTATACCAGAGCTTCAGGGCAGGTTTCCCATACGTGTTGAGTTGACCAGTCTTACCCAGGAGGATTTTTATAAAATCCTTAAAGATCCAAAAAATGCCCTGACCAAGCAATACCAGGCTTTATTTGAATCCGAGCAGGTTTATTTGGAATACACAGATGATGCCATTCAGGAGATCGCTACCCTGGCCTTCAGCATTAATGAGGAGGTGGAAAATATCGGTGCCCGAAGATTGCACACGGTAATGAGTCATCTTTTGAATGATTTCCTATTTGAAGTGCCTGACACCATCCAACCCAATAGCAAAATTATGATTACCAAAGAAATGGTACAGGAAAGACTCAGTTCCTTGGTTAAAAACCGGGACCTCTCCCAATACATTTTGTAATAAGTCCTTCAATGCGCATGAATTACCCTTCGGGTACAATTCCTGAGGGCAACATGGGTAAGCGGTTGATTTTAACGCCAACGGCATCATCAATGGCATTCCGGATGGCAGGAGCAATACAAACGATCGGTGCCTCTCCTGCTCCTGAGGATGGCAGGTCTTTTCTATTTACCAAAATCACCTTCATGTCAGGGACATCCTTAAACCTTGGTACCCGGTAAGAGGACAGAAAGGCATTGGAGATGTCCCCGTTTTTGAAATCCACGGACTCAAAAAGAGCTCCTCCCAATCCCTGAAGCACACAACCTGTCACCTGGCTCTCCAGATGTCTGGGGTTAATGATGGCACCACATTCAAAGGCGGTTACGGCCTTAATAATTTTCATTTCCCTGCTTTCAGGGTGAACAGCTATTTCGGCAAAGGTCGCCACAAACCCTCCTTTTACGGCACCACAAGCCATTCCAAATCCATGATTTCCATTGGTTTTGGTTCGTTTCCAGCCAAATTCTACAGCGGCGGCTTTGATAACTGCCTCCAGCCTGTCATTGTCCAGATTATTTAACCGGAATTGAAGAGGGTCTGCGCCCAACTTCCCGGCAAGATCATTGATGGTGGATTCCATGGCAAATACATTGGCCGTGGAGGCCAGGGCCCTATAGGACCCCTGCCTTAAGGGGGTATCGGACCGGTGGTATTCCTGATGTTTGTTGCTTCCTATATATGGCAGGTCGATGCCCGCCCCACCAGAGTTGTAATTGTGAAATTCCCAGGAAGTGATACCCTGTTCACTGGCAGCCCCTTTTACCTTGATCAATCCCGCAGGTCTGAAATAAGCCCATTTAAATTCTTCTTCCCTGGTCCAGTTGACTTTGACTGGTTGGCCGGTAGCCTTTGAGAGTATGGCGGCTTCTATTCCGGCTTCACCAGTATGTTTACCCCCATATCCCGAACCGGTATCCGGCATATATACGCGTATTTGCTCTCCGGGAAGGTTAAAAGCCCTTTCAAGCTCCTCCTGTACCCCAAAAGGACGTTGGGTTCCTGTCCAGACTTCCAGCTTATCTCCTGTCCATTGGGCCAGTCCGGCTCTTGGTTCCAGGGGTACGTGGGCAATATACTGTACCTCAAAATCCTGCTCAATTTTATGTGCTGCTTCCTCAAAGGCTCTGCTTACCTGTGGATTAATGGTTTCGCCTTTTTCAGCACTGCTCACCAGGTGATCGAAAAGCTGATCCCTGGAAACTTGGGAGCTTCTTTCCCAATCGGCTTCAATGCTGGCCAGTGCCATGGCTGCAGTTCGGGAATTTTTGGCGGCCACACCTATGAAATCTCCATCCCTCACTACCTGAACTCCCGGTATGCTGGCTGCTTTATCTGTATTTGCACGTTTCAATTTTGCACCCTGCACAGGAGGTCTGAGTACTTTGCCATAAAGCATGTCGGGAAGGACCATGTCTGAAACATACCGGTGCTTGCCCGTAATAAAATCCCTGCCATTTACCTTTGGAACAGAAGTTCCTGAAATTTTCCATTTGGAAGGTTCGATGGTGGGTACATCCTCGTCCATTTTTTGAAGCAGGTTTTTACCTTTGGCCAAATCTCCGTAGCTCAGCTTTTTACCGTTGTTTGGATGCTGGATCATCCCCTGCTCCATATCAAGGCTGATCTCGCCCAGTTTCCATTCCTGCCGGGCCTGTTGCAATAGCATCTCACGAAGATTGGCAGCTGCTTTCCTCAATATGGGGGCCATCTGTGGCGTGGTCAAACTTCCGTAAGTACCCCTGTCATAAGGCGTAAGCTGGGTGTCTCCCATCACCAGGGTAATGGATGAGACCGGAAGAAAAAGTTCCTCGGCCACAACCTGGGTAAGGGAGGTACGGATATTTTGACCTACTTCTACTTTTCCGGTAAAGACCGTTATTTCTCCGGATGCTGACAGGTGAATCCATGAGGAAAGCTGATCCGAAGCGGGGAAATTGTCTTCATTCGTAGTCAATATTCCGGATGCCAGATAATCAGTCCAAACAAAATAGGTAGCAATCCCGGCACCCATATATTTGAAAAAACTTCTTCTGCTTAGCCCCTTTCCGGGTATTTTATTTTCGAAAGCCCTTTTTTCTTCCTGCTTGGTACGCTCGTTTTTCATCACGCTTTGTCCTTTTGGGTTATTTTACTCAGTGCACTGACAATTTTGGGGTAAGTACAGCATCGGCAAATGTTTCCGTTCATTCCTTCTATTATTTCCTGCTCACTCAATTGTTGCTTATTTTCCAATAAGGCAACAGCTGTTAAAATCATACCCGGAGCGCAGTAACTGCATTGAAACACATCCTCTTCCATCAACACTTTTTGCACGGGATGCAATTCCCCTTCTTTCTCCAATCCTTCAATTGTGATGATATTTTTACCTTGTGCTGCCGTTGCGGGAGTGATGCAGGATGGAGTGGGTGTTCCATTGATCAGCACCTTACAGGCTCCACATGCAGCTTCCCCACAACCATATTTGGTACCGGTAAGGTCGAGCTGTTCCCTTAGCACTTCCAATAAACTGGGATTCCCATCAACTTCCACAGCATAATCTCTGTCATTCACATTTATCCTCATGGTAGACTCTTTAATTTTCTTAAACGTTTTTAATTTAAAGAAATAATGCCGGAAATACAATTCAGCACCTATATGCACTGCTTTTAGGGCCTTCTACTCCAATTATTTTTTATATATCCAAAAAATCTTTGGTGGAGCAGCACTTTTTAAATAATTTTGCCCTTCTAAATTTGCTAAGGTATTGACCGGTTTTAAAAAGGCAATAGTTTATAAACCAGGATTCGCCATTTAATTCTGTCCTTTCAATATACGTTTACGACAGTCCTACCCGATTCCTACATGAGACTAGAATACTTCAAATGAAAAAAAGAGCTGTAATTACAGGAGTACATGCTTGGGTACCCCCCTATGTGCTGGGCAACAAAGAATTGGAAACCATGGTGGATACCAATGATGAATGGATAACCAGCAGAACAGGCATCAAGGAAAGAAGGATCCTCAAAGGTGAAAACCAGGGCACCTCTGTAATTGGTACCGAAGCAGTAAAAGGGCTGTTGGAAAAGACCGGCACTGATCCGGAGGACATAGATTTGATCATCTGCGCTACGGTTACCCCAGACATGCTTTTTCCTGCCACGGCCAATATTGTGGCGCACAATGTTGGAGCGAAAAACAGCTATAGTTTTGACATTTCGGCAGCCTGTTCCGGATTTTTATATGCCCTTACCATAGGTAGTCAATTTATAGAAACGGGTGCCCATAAAAAGGTAATTATCATCGGGGCCGACAAAATGTCATCCATTGTCAATTACCAGGACCGGACTACCTGCATCATATTTGGAGATGGGGGTGGGGCCGTATTACTTGAGCCTACTGAAGAGCCTTTGGGAATAATGGATTCACTGCTGCATACGGATGGCTCTGGAGCTGATTTTCTTCACATGCGCGCAGGAGGCAGTAGAAAACCCGCCACACTGGAAACAGTAAAAAACAGAGAGCACTATGTCTTTCAGGAGGGTTCTACTGTATTTAAATTTGCCGTGACCAAAATGGCAGATGTAAGTGCCAAAATAATGAAAAAAAACAATCTCAATTCGGAGGATGTGGCCTGGCTTGTTCCTCATCAGGCCAACAAGAGGATCATTGATGCTACCGCCAACAGAATGGGAATAGGGCCTGAAAAGGTGATGCTCAATATTGAAAAATACGGAAATACCACGGCTGGAACACTTCCGTTATGTCTTTGGGATTACGAATCTCAACTCAAAAAAGGAGACAACCTTATTTTGGCTGCTTTTGGTGGTGGATTTACCTGGGGAGCAGTATATTTGAAGTGGGGATACGACCCTAAATAATATTTAAACCAAAAAACCGCACATGGCAAGCACTGCTGACTTTAAAAATGGGCTTTGTCTGGAATTTAACCATGACATCATGACCATAGTAGAATTCCAACATGTAAAACCTGGTAAAGGCCCTGCATTTGTCAGGACAAAGTTAAAAAGCCTGACCTCAGGAAAAGTATTGGACAAAACCTTCAGTTCAGGCGAAAAGGTGACTACTGCCAGGGTAGAGAAAAGACCCCATCAATATATCTACAATGACGATATGGGTTACCACTTTATGGATATGGAAACATTTGAACAAATACCCATTGAAGTGAAACTCATTGAAAGACCGGAATTACTAAAAGAAGGTCAGATGGTGGACATTCTAATACATGACGAAACAGAAAGACCCCTGGGGGTCGAATTACCACCATTCGTGGAATTGATGGTGACATATACAGAACCAGGTATCAAAGGAGATACTGCCACCAACACTTTAAAACCCGCAACGCTGGAAACAGGAGCAATAGTGATGGTACCCCTTTTTGTGGAACAGGATATCATGATCAAGGTTGATACCCGGGATGGTTCCTATTCGGAGAGAGTGAAATAAGGCGGATTATTGAATAAAAATTAATTATTTTACATAGTTTTACCAGATCACATCCAGAATATAAGAACAGGAAAGCCCTATAAATGGGTGCAACTCTCAAATAAAACGTTTTATGAAAGCAAAAGAAATACAAGAATTAATAGACTTTATTTCCAATTCCGGCTTGGCAGAGGTAAAAATAGAAACAGATGAGTTCAAGCTTTCCATCAAGAAAAATTCCGAAGCCCCTGCAGCAAAAAATGTAGAAAACTACTACACCCAAACCCAGCCAAACCCGGCACAGGAACCAGAACCTGCGCCAAAAAGGAATACCACAGAAAGTGAGGAAACCTCAGGCCAGCAGCTTTTGGAAGTCAAATCCCCGATGATCGGTACCTTTTACAGGTCTGCCAATCCAGATTCTGATTTCTTTGTCAATATTGGAGATACCATTCAAAAAGGGCAGACGGTTTGTATCATTGAAGCCATGAAACTTTTCAACGAGGTAGAATCTGAAATCTCAGGAAAAATCGTAAAAGTGTTGGTAGAAGATGCTTCACCGGTCGAATATGACCAGCCCCTTTTCCTGATTGAGCCCCAGAATTGATTGTTTTTCCAACCAAATTGACCATAAAAAGTGTTTAACAAAATATTAATAGCCAATAGAGGGGAAATAGCATTACGTATTATCCGTACCTGCAAGGAGATGGGAGTAAAAACAGTGGCGGTATATTCAACAGCAGATAAGGATAGCTTGCATGTACGTTTTGCCGATGAAGCTGTTTGCATTGGTTCCCCTGCCAGCAAGGACTCCTACCTGAATATTCCCAGGATCATTGCGGCAGCGGAAATCACCAATGCTGATGCCATCCACCCAGGCTATGGCTTCCTTTCCGAAAACGCTGAATTTTCACGGATATGTGAAGAATACAATATCAAATTTATTGGTGCCAGCCCGGAAATGATCAATCAAATGGGGGATAAGGCCACTGCTAAAGCTACTATGGCGGCAGCCGGTGTCCCTACTATTCCCGGTTCGGAAGGTTTGATAGGCTCCATAGATGAAGGCCTTTCCCTGGCTGATGAAATCGGATATCCCGTAATCCTGAAAGCCACTGCCGGTGGTGGTGGCAAGGGTATGCGGATTGTCAAAGAACCCGCGGGATTCAAAAAGGCCTGGGATGATGCCCGCCAGGAATCAGCAGCAGCATTTGGCAACAACGGATTGTACCTGGAAAAATTCGTGGAAGAACCCCGGCATATAGAGATACAGATCATAGGAGATTCCAGAGGAAAAGCCTGTCATCTCTCTGAAAGGGACTGTTCTATCCAAAGAAGACACCAAAAACTAGTTGAAGAAACACCATCCCCATTTATAACAGATGAATTGAGGGAGAAAATGGGACAGGCTGCCATCAAAGGGGCAGAAGCCATTGCCTATGAAGGAGCTGGTACCATCGAGTTTCTCGTGGATAAAAACCGGAATTTTTATTTCATGGAGATGAATACCCGGATTCAGGTAGAACATCCGATAACGGAGGAAGTGACGGATTTTGACCTGATCAAAGAACAGATCAAAGTAGCGGCCGGAGAGCCCATCAGTGGGAAAAATTATTTCCCTAAACTATTTGCCATGGAATGCCGGATCAATGCCGAAGATCCAAGCAACGGTTTCAGGCCCAGCCCCGGTAAGATCGTAAACCTGCACTTGCCTGGAGGAAAGGGAGTGCGTATTGACAGTCATGTCTATGCTGGTTATATCATACCCCCAAATTACGACTCCATGATCGCCAAATTAATCGTAAGCGGCCAATCCAGAGAAGAAGTAATTGTACGGATGAAACGGGCCCTGGAAGAATTCGTCATAGATGGTATCAAAACCACTATCCCATTCCACCTGACCTTACTGGAGGATCCAGCGTTTAATTCCGGTAACTTTACAACCAAATTTTTGGATGATTTTGACTTTTCTAAAATAAAACCTCATTAAATTTTAAATAATATTGGTTCAAGATCAAAAATAGGGAAGGCTTTTCACTTCCCTATTTTTGATGAATTTTTCCCATTTATAAAACATTATACCACTCAGCTAAGATTTCGCCCTCATTTCCATTATTCGCTTGTTATTACAGAGATAATTTGTGAAATTGTTGATTATTAACAATTTAAGCGAATAAGGAATTTATGCTTAGGCAGCCCATATATTTTATTTTCCTTTTATCTGTGTTATCAAGTGCCTGTTCGGAAAAACCATCTTCCGGAATATCACTTGGTACAGGAGACCAGGTCAGCTATAACTTTCATGTCAGGCCGATCCTTTCGGACAATTG
>NZ_JABURL010000068.1 GCF_014762705.1 Cyclobacterium sp.
CAATTGTCCGAAAGGATCGGCCTGACATGAAAGTTATAGCTGACCTGGTCTCCTGAATCGAGTATTTCCCCATTCTTTTGACCTTTATTACAACCTGAAATAAAAACTAATAAAATTAAACTACTGATTATTCTCATCGATTACGGAAATAAACTTTGTTACTATAAAGAGAGAAAAAATGGGAAATCTCATCTTGCTCCGAGTAAAACTAACCGGAAAATTAACAAAACGCTTACCAAATCAATCGTTTTCATTTTTAAGCCAAACCAACTAATCCCCTACATGGGCATTATAAAAACCCCATACCTCATTGGCAACATTCCGACCTAGTTCAAGTCCTTCCAAATTATCGGATTGGATGTGATACCCACCTAAAACTCTGGAAAAGCCGGCCATTTCCGCTGTTTCGGTAAACGTAGGAAAATGCAGAACAACTGTATCTCCCAAAAAATCGGGCTCCGTCATGGCACCGGCCACCAGGGTTGCGCTTTCACCAAATTCGTCACTTCCTGTCCATAATCTTAGTGCCTCCGCACAGGCACCACTAACGGCACTGTGACCTGAAACATAACTTGGAAAAGGGGGACAAAGGAAAACCTCAGGCGAATAAGGCCGCCACTGATTCCCGGGCAACTGGCTCATTCCTGTCTTTTCCCCTGCCCATCCATAGATCTGCTGGTCTTCAAAAAGTGAATGAACCAAGGCAAAAGGCCTTGCATAATCGTAAAACATCTTGGAATCCCAGGCAGCAATAAAAGCATCCATGGCCACTACCTGGTTATAGAAATACATTTTCACATCCTGATCAAGGGTATGCTTGTCTCGTCTTGAAACATCCTGTGCAAATCTCAGCCAATGACCTGCCTGCTGTACAGATTTAGGACCATCCCGCATGTACTCTACCAATGCCTTTTGATAATCTGTTAAATTGGATTGAACATCCACCACTTCCTGAACTTCCATATTAAGCTTTTCGGATCCGATTTTGGGAGGAGGGCCGGGACGAAATTGGTCTGCTGATTTTAGCCCGATTGGTTTAACTCTATCCCAAAAAGGCGTCAAACATGGAGGCGCAAACCTACCTCCTTTGCCATCGGAAAAATATTTGGGTTGCCACCTGCCAAGGTCCGAATTTACATCTGCGGAGTTGGCGGGTTTGTATCCGGTATAATCAAAATAGGGAATTTTAGAAGAACCAGGTTCTTCACCATATTGGTTGGCACCATCACCTTTTCTGGAAGATATTACATAAAAAGCTGCCAAATTCCCGATGCCTTCAGGAGATTTGGGATCCTTAGAAGACAGGTCGGGATCCAAACCCAAATCCAGCATAAATCCTGTAAAAAGCAGGCTATCCCCCGGGAAATATTCCATAAGTGCACGAAATGCGGCATAGCTAATGGCAATTTCCTTTTTTTCCAAAGTCCTTTCCTCCTCAGGTCTCCTGGATACATCTTTCAAATAGACAGGAACTGCTTTGCTATCATAAGCCGTCCAGGCATCAAACATGGATACAAAAATCAAGGCCAGATAACGGGAAGTTACCGTCGGTCGGGGTTTAAATCTCTCGGTATCGTTAGCAGTGGCTTCCAGTGCAATTTGGGCCCATTTATAGGCCAGGTTATCTTCTCCTAAAGGACCCTGATTCAATTTTGTTGAAGCATTGGTGCCGCAACCAGTGAGAAGACCCAAACAAACCACAACATAAAAGGAATATAGCTTACATTTCTTCATAAGATGTGTGGATTAATTCAATAGCTTGCTCCGGTAAAGCCACCGGAAGTTTACAGGTATTATTTTTACAGACATAAATCATGGTTTTCCCCGCATAGAACCTATTATTGAACAGGGGCAATCCATTTTCCTTTTCCGACCCTACAATCAAAGTGTTGGGCAGGTGTTTCTCATGCAATTGTTGGATCAATGTTTTTGAATTTTCACCAACCACGGCTACCTCCATGTAGGGAAGCGAAATATGCATCAATAATTCATTCCACTTCCCATATGCCTGACCGTCGGAAAGGATGCTTGGCATCATGGAGGCCACCATATTTTTCGACTTCTTCAAAAACTCTTGTTTACCTAAAATATGGCCTAAATGAAACAAATTCAAAGCCATTGAAGCATTGGGAGAAGGCAAGACACCATCATGGGTTAGCACAAGCGGAGATATCAATTCCTCTTTCTGATTGAACTTAAACATACCTGAACCCTGATCCGGGAAAGTATCGATCACATGGGAATTTAGGCTCACTGCCAGATTCAAATGATCCTGATTCAGGGTAAGGGTATATAATTTAATTAATGCCTCAATGAGAAATGCATAATCCTCCAGAAATCCGGGCACATGACTGCCTCCTTCTTTGTAGGAATGAATCAATTGGTTTTCCCTGAGAGAATATTTTTTTAGAAATTCAAGTATTTCAAGTGATTTATTCAAAAAGGCCTCATTCCCCGAAGCACTATAAGCCTCCAAAAATCCAATCATGAGCAAGGAATTCCATGAGGTGATTACCTTATCGTCTTTTCGGGGAGCGATGCGCTTCTGCCGAATCCCTAAAAGAAGTGAATTCCACTTTAATTTTAAATCCCGGAATTCAGCATAAGAAATTCCATGGTCATTTGCAAAAAACTTATCCGGCTTATCCCTGAAAAGCACAATGGAACTATCCTCCATCATTCGCTGAGATGGGAGAGAATAATAAGCGGAAAATAAATCAAAATCATCCTCCAAAACCGCTTTCAATTCCGCTTCTTGCCATAAATAATATTTTCCTTCAGTCCCCTCCGTATCTGCATCTAATGCAGCATAATATCCTCCAGAAGGATGTTTCATTTCACGTTCCAAAAAATCAGTGATTCCAACAACGATGTCCTTGTAAAGATCGGCATCAAATTCCTTCATTGCGGTGGAATAAATGCGCAGCATTTGGGCATTGTCATAAAGCATTTTTTCAAAATGGGGAACCTTCCAATACGTATCCGTACTGTATCTAAAAAAGCCTCCTCCTACCTGATCATATATTCCGCCAAGTGCCATTTTGTTTAGCGTGTTTTGAACATGCTCCATGGATTCCTCATCCTTTTTAATTGAAGAATAATTCAATAAAAAAGAAAGGTTGGTAGGCATCATGAATTTTTCATCTCCCCTATCCCCTCCCCAATCCAAGTCCCAGGTGGTTTTCCATCTACTTATACTTTCTTGTAAATTAGCTGCGCTGGTTTCGTCGGAATGAGTTAGGGGAACAATCTTGTTGGTTTCCTGAATACCCTTTGCCAGCATTTCCCCGTATTCCTCAGCTTTCTGTGTATCTTCTGTATAAAATTTATTTACATCAAGCAAAACCTGCATCCACTGTTCCCTGGTATGGTAAGTGCCTCCATACAGTGGATTCCCATTTGGCAAGGTGATTACATTAAGCGGCCAGCCTCCACTCCCCGTAATTAACTGGAGGGCCGTCATGTATACATTATCTACATCCGGACGCTCTTCCCTGTCGACTTTTATATTGATAAAATGTTCATTCATCAAGTCGGCCACTTCCTGATCTTCAAATGTTTCTGATTCCATCACATGACACCAATGGCAAGAAGCATATCCGATACTCACCAATACAAGCTTTCCTTCTGATTTGGCCTGCGCCAGGGCCTCTTTGCTCCATGGCACCCAATCAACCGGATTACTGGCGTGTTGCAATAAATAGGGGCTGGTTTCATGAATGAGGGCATTGCTATCGGGATGAACTACATTTACTTGTTTCCCCCTGCCACATGCCGCTAAACCGATAAAAACGGCGAAAAACAAATAATTTATAATGGATGACTCCTTCATATATTTGGCAATAAGCATTTTTAAGGAAAGTCGGATTTCAATAGCAGAAGTTAAGGATTAATCGGAGAAATCGCTGTTAAATTTAGGTTTTCCTTTTTTTCAATCCGGATGAGCTGAAGAAAATCATTGTTTTTGGCAAATAAAATCCCCTCATCCCCTCCGGCCAAATTCATCTTTTTTGCTGATTTCACTTCTCCCCGTATCATCAATCCGCTTTGATAAGGCATTTGGCTTTCAAATCCCCCGTTTCCATTACCCAATAGGAGCCCCCCGTAACTGGAATCATTTCGTGGCGTCTCCACTTCAGATCCGTACAAGTTACCCGCATAGATAATATCCTGGTGGCCGTCTTGATTTATATCCAGGGGCACAAGTGTATTGATGGAGGATATTTGGGAGAAAGTATCCAATGGGGAAATCCTGAATGTACCGTCTCCCAGGTTTTCCAGGTATTGATGGGCAAAACTTTTCACCTCATAATGTGTGGATTTCTCCAAATATTCAGTCGTATAAATTTGCTCCAAACTGGCAGAGGCATAGGATTTGTAATCCTTAAATTTTGCTTTTATGGCTGGAATTTGCTGGGAGGAACATTCCCTCCCCCGGACAGGAACTCTCACTCCTTTGTCTAAGTAACTTAAAACAAGATCATCCTTACTGTCATTATCGTAATCGTAGACATAAAGGCTGAAAGGAGATGACTGGCTTGCCTGGTATTTGTAGTTTTTCCCCAGATTCCCAACAATGAAATCGATATCCCCATCATTGTCAAAGTCCTCTCCAATAAGTCCAAACCACCAACCTTTGGTATGCTCCAATCCTGCATTACTTGAAGCATTGATAAATTTACCTCCTTTATTTTTAAGGTAGGTTATTCCCATCCATTCGCCTACCAGCATTAAATCATCCAATTTATCCCCATCCACATCTACCCACATGGCCTGGGTCACCATTCCCAAATCCAGCAACTCAGGCGCTACCTCTTCGGTAACATCATCAAATTTTATTTCATCTCCACTACTATTGTTCCTCAAAATTCGACTTTTTGGGGCATGGGGATAATTTCTAGGTGCTACCCTCCCTCCTACGAAAAGGTCCAGGTCTCCATCCTGATCTATGTCCGAGGCAACTGCTACCGATCCGCTTTCTCTCATGATAGGCAGAGCCGTTTCTGATTTTTCAAATAAGCCATCTCCCCTATTTATATAAAACTTATCCTGATAATAGGCATCTCCTTTACGAAGTTCGTTGCCACCGCATACCACATAAAGATCAGACAAGCCATCTCCGTTTGCATCAAAAAACATGGCCCCTACATCCTCCTGGAACTTATCCTTTTCCCATAGTTCATGAAGAATTTCAGCAAAGGTTCCATCCTGATTTTGTACAAACATTTTTCCACTTTGACCAGAGGCCCCTCCGATATAAAAATCATCCAAACCGTCATTATCGATGTCCCCAACTGCAAGTCCGGGCCCGTACTCCGAAATTTTGTGTGGCAACAATACCTGATATTGAAAATCATCAAAGGTGTTTTCAGTATGCTGGTGATCTATGGAGGTAAGGGAAGTAATGTCGCTGAATAAACCAGGCTGAGAAACCGACTTAGCAGGTCTAGCTTCCTCAGCATCGGAATCATTTAGTGTGATTCTTTGGTTTGCGGGAATGTTTTCCAGCAGACTTTCACGGCCATCGGGCCATAGAACCCTGATCTTCTTGATTGAACCTGCCTTTCCAATTCCAAAATGAATGATTGGGTCTACAGAAGATTGAAAACCCCTGGTAAGCGTCAGTTCCTGGTACTGGGTTCCTGCATCCGTTTCCAACCAAATTTTGGCTCCAATACCCAAAGTGTTTGCGGCATTCCCCTTTAACTCAATTTGTAAAAAATTAGCACTATCCTTTTCACTGGCATTATTTTCATAAATGCTTGCCCGATCATCCAGGTTATTGATTACCAAATCCAGATCCCCATCGTTATCCAGATCTGCGTATGCCACTCCATTAGAGAAGCCGTTAAAATTTATGCCCCAGCTTTCTGATACATCGGTAAAGGTTAAATCTCCTTTGTTTTGAAAGGCAAAGTTCTTGATTTTTTCAGATGGAATCTTTTTGGTCAGATCAAGTGAATTTCCTTCTTCGAAATTTTGCACCTCATCACTTCTGAAATAATCACTATTGTTAATATCTCTTCTTACACCATTTGTTACATAAATATCCTTATAACCATCGTTATCAAAATCAGCAAACAGAGAGGCCCAACTCCAATCTGTGGAGGATACCCCAGCCATTTTTCCGATATCTCCAAAACGCGGCAAACCATTGCTGTCATTACCCATATGCAGTTGGAGTGTATTAATAGAATATTGGTGGTGCATATCATTATTTACCATGGAATAAAAGCGATCTGGATCCATGCTATCCATGTTTTCCTTAGCCCTTCGGTAACTTTTGGGCATCATATCCACCTGATAAATGTCCAAATAACCATCATTATTGAAATCAGCCACATCTGTTCCCATTCCAAAATAGGAGGTATGATTGGTGAGTTCCAGATTTAAATCTGTAAAAGTCCCGTCCTGATTATTGATGTAAAAAAAATCGGGGGTACTAAAATCATTGGACACATACAGGTCTTGCCAACCATCCTGATTAAAATCTCCAACTGACACACCCAAAGACAATCCGTATTTATCAAGTCCGGCTTCCCGGGTCCGTTCAGTAAAGTTTCCATTCCCTTCATTTCTGTAAAGCCGGTCGCTGCGGTGATAGGGTGCAGCATTACGGTAGGTAAGGTACTCCATCATACTTGTGCGTGAAGGCACAATCGGATAATTTATTACATACAGGTCCTGAAGACCATCTCCGTTATAATCAAAAAAGACAGCCTGAGTGCTATTTCCGGCGTCCGCCAATCCATAGGCTTCTCCCATTTCGGTGAAGGTGGGGATGTCACCTTCCTCGGCATTGTTAATAAACAATAAATTTTTTGTTGTTGTCCATTTACCTGAAACACTGACATAAATATCCATCCAACCATCCTGATTTGCGTCACCAACCGTGACCCCCGTCATCCACCTGTCATCACCTGCAACACCAGCCAGTTCGGTTACATCCTCAAATTTCATGTTTCCTCTGTTGAGGTAAAGTTTGTTTGGGACCATATTTCCTGTAAAATAAAGATCTTGCAGGCCGTCATTGTTAAAGTCCCCTACAGCCACTCCTCCTCCCATATAAATATACATGTAGTTAAAATAGTTAATGGAATCATTTTCCGTCAGATTATTCGAAAAGTCTATCCCCGTGGCAGGAATGGAAAGTTCGTCGAATAGGGGGTGTTCATCGCCAGGTATTTCACAGCCCAACAAAAAAAAGAACAAAGCAATAGAGAGTAGGCTACCCCATATGCTTGAAATTTTATAAAAATTAAAACAAAAACACAAGAAATTATTCATCTGAGACAGGATCATTTAATTACGAACTTACGCAACTGCTAAGGCAAAATTCCACAGAGAAGAAAGCGCAAATGTGCTTTCTTCTCTGTGGAAAAATTCTATTAACAACTATACCAACTTATCAATCTTCATATCCGGGATTTTGCTCTATATTATTATTGCTGCGTTGAATTTCTTCTCTGGGTATTGGAAACCTATAATAGAAATCTCCCGGCCAGGGAAAGCGGGGATCCACCTCGGGTACTTCGCCATAGGTATAGTTTAAGGTACCCATTAAATCACCTTCTTCCGCTGTGGACCAATCCATTGTAACACTGGTTAGCCCTCTTATTGGATTGATGTCGATATTTCCGGGAGCAGCTTTCCAACGCAACAAATCCCAAAATCGCATGTCCTCCAGATGTAGTTCTACGGCACGTTCATTGCGATAATCCCTTACTAGATTATCACCAGAACTGGTAATTTCGGGCATATCGACGGAGGGTCTTTTTCTTACCCTATTTATGTATTCCCTGGCCAAATCTTCATTACCCAAAGCCATCTGAATTTCGGCATAATTGAGGTAAAATTCTGCCAATCGCATGAAAATCGTCGTTTGGCTGTAATCAAAATCAAAACTTGCCCTTGGGCCCTGAAAATCCAACAGCTTTCTAAACGTATAACCGGTCTGAACCCTCCAGTGAAAAGGAGTTAGTCCTTTTACCCAATAGGTTTTTGAATCCCTCCCAAAATCAAAAAGGGTCTGATTATTTATGGGATCAATTTTGTTGGGATTTTCATAGGGGGGTTGGTTGTCTGGATTAGGATTCGCATCCTCCCAATATTCGTATAGTCTTTGCGTACTTTTTGACCCATCGATGATATTTACCGGCCCTGCACCCGGATATAAAATATAACTGTAGTACCTGGGATCCCTGTTTACATTTGGATTTTGTTCGTCATAACCGGAATTGGGGTTGACTGTCATTCCATCAGCTAAATAAGGGTATTCTCCATTCTCCATTTGAAACATATTGATGAATTGCTGGGTAGGCATGAGTCGCTGCCGGGCATCAAAACCACTTGGCCAATAGTCATAATTATACCCCCAATCCGGGATTCTGGATCCGGCTGTATACGTTCTGCCAAAAACCGTTTCATTCGTTTCAAGAGGCTGAAGAAACAACTCCTCGTGATTTTCGTGAAGGGTAAAACCCGCATCGATCACGGCCTTAGTCGCTGCAGCTGCTGCCTGCCATTTACTCATGTCATTGGTCGGGTTATTGAGCGGGCTGGCCATGTACAACAACATTCGGGCCTTTAATCCCATGGCGGCTTCTTTGCTAATTTTACCGGCGGCTGGGGTTACACCTTCTAAAAGGGTAATGGCCAAATCAGCTTCATCCAAAACAAATTGGGCACACTCATCATAGGAATTTCTGGAAACATCGAAGGACTCATCACTCAAGCTAAAGCTTTGGGTAATTAAGGGTACCCCACCAAAGGTTCTGATCAGCTCAAAATACATCCAGGCCCGGAGGAAGTGTACTTCTCCCTTCATGCCGTTAAGGAGTTCTGCATCAATACTTGATCCTTCGGTTTTTTCAAAGAAAATATTGGCTCTACGAATAAAATCATATTGCTCCGCCCAAATATTGGTCAATTGGGTAACATTGTCAGGGGTGATATTTCCCTCCAAATATTGGCGTATTCCAGCAGCCCTGTCGTGCGTATCGGGAGCAGAAACTGCTATATCGGTCATACCAATATAGCCACCGCTACCTGGTCTCCAATGAGGTTTAATCCCGTTGTACATATTATATACATAATTCTGTAGAAAGGTGGGATCGGTAAATACATTTTCTTCGGAGATAGCATCCAGGGGAGTTACCTCAAGAAGGTCTTCGTTGCAGGCGGAGAAAACAAATCCAGTTAGCAGTATGATATAAAATTTTTTCATCAGGCTGCTTGTTTTAATGCTGATTTTCATAACGTTTTTCATTAGAAAGAAAGATTAAGACCAAAACCCAGAGTTCTCATATTGGGGTATGTACCCCCTTTACCACTGAGAAACTCAGGATCACCTGCACCAAATTCTGCCAGATTATTGTAAATCATGAATAAATTTTCCCCTGATAAATACACCCGTAATCCAGAAATACCGATTCTATCCATAAGCGGTCCTGGTAAATTGTAACCCAACTCAGCAGATTTAAAGCGGACCCATCTGGCATTGTGATACCAGAAATCATTGTTTTGTGCGGCAAAACCCACCGGCCGAATTCTAGGAAGGATTGCATCAGTATTCTCCAAATCATAAGTATTGTTGGCCACATAGGCCAATCCATTTCCATTGGCTCCCGTATCAAAGCCGTTGTCAAGCCTGAACTTCCCCCCGTCTTGCCCCTGAAGCAACATTGTCAGGTCGAAGTTTTTATAATCAAACCCTATGGTCATTCCAAATTGGGACCTGGGAAATGCGTTGATGTTGTAGCGGTATCGGTCATTCCCGTCAATGACACCATCGTTGTTCAAATCATTGAATATCAGACTCCCTAAAGTAGCATTGGGGTAGCTGACATAGGAATCCAGGTCATCCTGTGTACGGTAAATACCAATGGCATTGTAAACCAATTCTGAACCTATAGGCATTCCTTCCAGATTTTGATAGGGCTCAGCCTGAGGTACTTCATCGAAGAATATGATTTCATTGTCGTTATAGGAATAATTGGCACTAACTCTGTAATTGACCAGCCCAAAATGTTCCCTAAAACCCAATTGAAATTCTATCCCGTGACTTTTCATCTCGCCGATATTTTCATCGGGTAAAATCAGTCCGGTATAGCCTGGAATAGAAGCCTGCCTTCTGCCCAGGATATTGGTCGTGTATGTTCGGTAGACATCCGTTTCGAAAGTCAATCTATCCTGCAAAAAACCCAGCTCCAATCCAATATCCGTTGATTCGGAAACTTCCCAAGTTATATTGGGATTTGGAGTTGTCAGAGCCGCTATTCCCCGTACATCGGCACCATTTACTACCCAACCAGGTCCGTATCCAAACCGGCCAATGTACTGAAAAGGGTCTACCCTGTCATTTCCCAGTTTGCCCCAGGATGCTCTTAGTTTTAAATTACTAAAAAGGTTGTCCGACATAAATGCCTCTTCACTTACTACCCATCCTGCCGACAAGCCCGGAAAAAAGCCCCATCTGGTTTCCTTTGGAAAAATGGGGGATCCATCATACCGGAAGTTAAAACCAAACAAGTACTTGTTGCTGAACTCATAATTTAAGCGTCCAAAGTAGTTTTGCCGGGCATTTTCGCTGGCACCTCCACTATTGTTCCATTGACTCCTGTTTTCGCTACCTGCGAAAAGCTGGTCAATTTGGGGAGAATCAAATCCTAACCTTTGCGCCCAAAAGAAATTGTCATCATAGGTCATTTGCTCGTAAGCAATGAATCCACTTACCCTATGATTGGTTTTGATAACCCTATCATAAGCTATTTTCGAATTCAGGGTTATCATCGTACTTTGGTTAAAATCCTCCCTTAACCCGATATCCTCAACAGTACGCGAGGTTCTTTTTACAATAACTCCTTCGGAGTTTCTCTCGTAATAATCCCATACGTAATCAAAGGATTTATTGTAATTGAAAGTCTTTACAATAGAGGCAAAACCGTCCACCGACAAGCCTTCCACAAATGGAATCTTGTATTTATACCTGAAGGTACCATTGGCTACATCTCCTGTATTTCGTCTATATCCCGGACTTAAAAGCCGGGCGGCAGGATTTAAATGGGACCAACCTTCTCCAGGATATCTGTAATCCCCTCCAATATAAGCCTCCTGCAAGGGACTGGTGGAAGCAAAGGCCCCAATAGCACCTGAGCCACCTTGAGGAGATTGCGTGAATTTTTGTCGGATCGACAGATCAATTCCAACTTCCAAATCATCCGTAACGGTTACGTCCAGGTTTGCACGTACATTGTATTGTTTGAGCTTCGTAATATCATCGGCGCGGAGTATACCTCCCTGATTGACCATTCCTACAGAAGTAAAATACCTAATCCTGTCAGATCCGCCACGCATGGTTAATGATTGCCTGGAAATGATTGCGGGAGGGTCTACCAAGGCATCCCACCAATCTTCCGCACGACGGCTCCCATTTCTGAAAGACTCCACCAAATCGTCTGGGAATACTGCTCCACCACCTTCCAGTACCCTATTCCGGTTCAAAACATCCATGTAGTCAAAAACACCTGCCGACTTAACCTTCATGGTAGGCGACTGAAACAAATGGGAAGTGGAAAAATTAAAAGTTGGTTTCCCGGTCTTTCCTCGTTTTGTAGTAACCAAAATCACTCCACCAGCAGATTGGGCTCCATAAATAGCTGCTGAGGCATCTTTTAAAACAGAAATGGATTCTATATCATTCGGGTCCAATCGGTTGAGCCCATCAGGATCTGCGTTAGCTACACCATCAATTACAATTAATGCCGAATTATTTCTGGTGGTATTGAATCCCCTTACCAGTATTTGCGCATCATCGAAACCTGGAACTGCACTTCGCTGGTTGACATATAAGCCTGCCAACCTTCCAGATAAGGCGTTGGAGAGGGATACCGCTGATGACTTTTTAACCTCCTCACCGGAGGTTTGAACCACTGCATTGGTTAGTTCGGATTTCTTTTGAGTACCATAACCGAGAACAATAACTTCGTCGAGTGCCTGTGCACTCTGCTCCATGGTAATGTTAATGGTGGTTTGATTTCCCACTTCTACCGTCTGACTCTCAAACCCAATAAAGGAAAAGACAAGGGAGGAGCCTTCGGGAACGACTATCGAATATTTTCCATCCATATCGGTGGCTGTTCCTGAGTTGGTACCGGGAACAAATACCGTCACCCCTGGTATGGGGTCACCATTTGCATCCACAACCGTACCAGTAATCGTTACTTCAACGAGTACAGCTTTCGACCTGTCTTTTGATTTCGAAAATTTTACGCTGATTTTATCATCCACCTGCTTAAAGGCCAATTGGTGGGAAGAAGAAAGGGATAACAAAACGGATTCCAGTGTCTGATCCTCAATCTGAATACTTACCTGATCTGCGCCTTCAAGCAGACGATCGTCGTAAATAAAAGAAAACTCCGTTAACCTCATTATCTCAGAAAAAGTCTCTTCCAAAGAAACATCTTCAAGGTCTAAACTCAGGTGAACTTGCTTAATATCCAGTGAACCCTGGGCATTGGAAGGAGCCGCATAGATCAGTGGTAAAAAAAGCATCTGGATCAGAAATCCATACAAATAGTATTTTCCTATCATACATAGGGCATGTAATAATTTTTCCATAAATTTGGGTGTTTTATTGTGAGTTTTCAGTAAAACAAAGGCAAATAGGTAACATCTGATAAATCTTTCTATTTGCCGGACAAAGTCAATGAGAAATCATTGGCTTTGTTTTTTTATCGATCTGTTTTCTTCATCCAATTTGATTAATGTTCGAAAACTAACTTAACTTTTTTTTGATCAATGATGTGATTGAACCCGTATGCATATCCAACGGATTCCAAAACATTACTTAAATAGCTGTCCTTGAATTCCCCCGATATTTTTAACTTCTGTTTTGGCTTATTCTCCAGAGAAATTTCTACCCCATACCATCGCTCAAGTGTTAGTTCAAATTCAGAAAGCGAGGCATTGTCAAAAAACAAAACTCCTGATTTCCAGGAAAAGGCTTTTTTTGGATTAAATTTACTCTTGGTGATTTTTTGGTTTCCAACAGATGTCACTTCCTCTCCTGGCTCAAGAAAAACAAGTTGATTTTCCAGCAGCTCATTTACGACCTCAACCTTACCTGTAGCAAGTTGAACCTTAATTTTTTCGGGATTATAGGATTGAATATTGAAGGAAGTACCAAGGGCAGTAGTGATGACTTTCCCGGAAAATACCCGAAAAGGTAATAAACTATCCGGGACCACTTCGAAAAAAGATTCACCAATCAAATGAATCTCCCGATTATTCACGCCAAAATCACTCCTGTATTTGATTTCACTATCGGCATTGATGATTACCGTGCTGCCATCTGGCAAATGAATCTTTGATTTTTGCCCTTTTGGATTGAATTTGGTTATCCAATGTGGCTTATTTTCAGTTTTTCCCAATTCTGGTGCTGTATGATACTTTACCACATCAAATGCCAAAAACCCCATCATTGAAATGAAAATCACTAACAAAAGCATCGAAAACCTCCTCCAATGATTTTTATTGGAATGGTCTAATTTCACTGTGTAATGCCCCCTCCCGGGTTTTCCTTGCTGAATATTTTGGTGGATACTGGAAAGCAACAAAAGTTGATCCTGTTCTTCCCAATCCTCCCCGGTCGCTTGAAATTCCAGCAAAATTAACCTGGCCTGGTTTAAAATTATTCCTTTCTCCTTATCTGAAGCCATTTTTTCCCAAAAACAACCGTTCGAAGTATCATCATGTAATACCCAGGATAAAAAGGATTTATCCTGCAAAAAATCTTCTATGGTGTTGTATGACTTCATTAATCTTCTGCTATATGTATTAAAGAGAAAATAGTGCTACAAATCTCATCTCCAATTCCAAAAAAATTTAATATTTTTTTGGAATACTTGAGGTATTAACCAATAAATTAAACCTAAAGAAGTGTTTTAACCAATTTAATTAATACCAATGCAAATTAAAATAGAATAAAAAAATAACTTTGGACGTGAAATCACTGTGTGACAAAACGGTCTTTAAGGATTTGATTCCCTTAAATATTAAATTGTAGATTGAAGGAATTTGAACTCCCATTAATTCAGAGATTTCGTCATAGGTCAATTCCTGAAGATACCTCAAATAGATTGCCTCTTTTTGCCTTAGAGGTAAAGCGTCAATTGCTCGACTAAGTTTGTGGGTTGAATCAAGGCTGATCTGATTTTCCTCTAATATTTCCTGAAAAGATACTTCCCAGGAAATTTTAGAATGGTAATCCTCAATACTCTCGTATTTACAGGCTACGTTGACACGCTTGATTACCTCCCTCCTAAAGCATGAAAAAAGATAGAATTTTATTGACTTATTGATGAAAAGCACATTTTTGGACTCCCAAATATGAATGAAAACATCTTGTATTACGTCCTTGATCAATTCCGTATCCTGCGTGAATCGAAATCCATATTTGTATAAGTCTTTGGCATGGGTTAGATAAATATGATCAAAGGCTGTTTGATCACCATCTGCCACCAATTTCCAAAGTTCAATGTCTTTTAGTATGTGAAACTTCATTGAACATAAGGTTATAAAATGGGTTTAATTGAATATATCAAACATACGATAATTTGAAAAATAAATTACTTACAAACGAAAAGAAATTCAAATTATTAAAATACCAAACCTTTAATTGGTATTGAAAGAAATTTTATTACTTTTTTTAGTTTTTATCCTCATTTCAATTTTTACCGAAAAAGAAACTATTATGTATAAACATAGGTTGTATGTACATTAATAGGTTTGTTTTGTTTATTTAATATTTTAATCCAGCAATCAAATTATGCTAACTAATAGAAAATCAAATACATACATGGAAAAACAACCTTTATTGGAAAAATTAAAGATGGGTGACCTCTTACTCAACAACAGAGTAGTGATGGCCCCCATGACACGAAGCAGGGCTGATAACCCTGACAATGCGCCAACCGAACTTCAGGTTAATTACTACACCCAACGAGCTAGTGCAGGGCTGATCATAACAGAGGGATCACAAATTTCCAAAAAAGCAGTGGGCTACATCAATACTCCCGGTATCCATACTGCTGCTCAAATGGAGGGTTGGAAAAAAGTGACATCTGCCGTACACGCGCAGGGGGGTAAAATATTCGTACAGTTATGGCATGTAGGCAGGATTTCTCATCCGGACTTTCACAATGGAGAATTGCCCCTGGCCCCTTCTGCCATCAATCCCAATTCCAAAGCCTACACTCCAAAAGGTTTTAAGGAAACGGTAACACCAAAAGAAATGAGCCTTGAAGAAATCAAGGAAACCATACAGGATTTCAGAAATGCTGCAAAAAATGCCTGGACGGCTGGTTTTGACGGGGTAGAAATACACTCCTCCAATGGGTACCTCTTGCACCAGTTTTTCAACAGGACATCTAATGTCAGGACAGATGAATATGGAGGCAGTATAACCAATCGAACGAAAATCCTTTTTGAGATCATTGATGCCATCAAAAAAGAGATACCGGAAAACCGTATTGGCTTGAGATTAAACCCTTCGCTTCATGGTTTGTTTGGCATGAGCATGGATGAAGAGACCATACCTGCCTTCGACCATATCATCGAAAAACTCAATGACTACGACCTCGCTTACCTGCACCTTTCAGAACCATTTAATGATGTTTCGGAAATTCCTTACGCAGAAACAAACATTGCCGAAAGGTACCGACCCCTGTTTAAAGGTACACTTATCATAAATGCTGGCTTTGATAAAGAAAAGGGTAACCGGTTTATCAGTGAAGGATTGGCAGATGCAGTAGCCTTTGGCAAACCTTATATTTCCAATCCCGACCTGGTAGAAAGATTCAGGCAGGATGCTCCGCTGGCAGAGTGGGATCAGGACACCTTTTATACGCCGGGTTCAAAGGGATATACAGACTACCCCAAATTGGAAGCAACACCACAAAGTTAATTTAGCTTTACCTTAACTAAAAAGCCATTTCTGTTCTGAGATGGCTTTTTAAGTTTTTCCCGAAATCAGCAATCCTATCAGCACTGTAGAGGGATAAACCAGCAAACAATCGGGTGAATTCTGATTTTATAAAAGGAATCGACCGAATGAAGGAATTTACTACGGGTTTGTGGCATTTTCCCTCCATTACTCCTCAATCTGTGGATTTTAATTTCCTTGTTTAGAAGCAGGAACCAAAAAAAGGTCTCAATAGTTTTAATACCTATGTCTACAAATATTCCCTTTTCCATACTTGATTTGGCCATTTTAAAAAAGGACCATGATGCTTCAGATGCCTACTCCAGGAGCCTGGACCTGGCCAGACATGCAGAAAGATGGGGCTACAATAGGTTTTGGCTGGCAGAGCACCACAACATGCCACATGTAGGAAGTTCTTCTCCTATAGTTTTAATGGGTTATATAGCTCAGGGAACCCAGCATATACGGGTCGGGTCAGGGGGTATCATGCTCCCCAATCACAGCCCCTTGATGGTGGCAGAACAAATCGGCACTTTGGCCACTTTGTATCCTGGAAGGATTGACCTGGGTCTGGGAAGAGCTCCGGGTACGGATCAAAAAACCGCAGCAGTTTTGAGGCGCGGAAGAATGGAAACCGTCCAGGAATTTCCTCAGGACCTGGAGGAGTTACAACAATTTTTCTCGGTAGACAATTTGGACGCTGAGGTAAGGGCATTCCCTGCCGAGGGATTAACAGTGCCCATATATTTACTTGGGTCCAGCATGGACAGCGCCTACCTGGCTGCATCCCGGGGCTTGCCCTATGTTTTTGCCAGTCACTTTGCTCCCAATTATTTCCAGCAGGCATCGGCTTATTATCAAAACAATTTTCAGGCTTCGGCGAATTGCCCCAAGCCCTATCTGATAGCCTGCGTCAATGTAATCGTTGCAGATACGGATGATGAAGCCCAATTTCTGGCCAGTTCTTTTTATCAAATGGCATTGGGAATCATCCGCAGACGCTCCTACCCCTTGTCAGCACCTGTAGAAGATATGGATCAAATCTGGTCCATACAAGAGGCCGCCGCCTTACAGCACATGATGCAATATTCCTTTATTGGGAGTCAGGCGACAGTCAAAGCCGGACTGGAAAAATTTGTAAACCGGCATAAAATTGATGAACTGATGGTCACCACCAATTTATATGACCATAAAAAGCGATTGTACTCTTTTGAACTGACTGCAGCTGCCATACAATCCTTCCAGGCAGACCATTTGGTGCACAATCATGCATGAGTGCGTGATTTTAGTTTAAATTGGGGTTTTCCGGAATTTTAAATCCATTGCTGGTTTTTGAAGCAAAAAACAGGGCCTGTATCAATAAGCAGATAATGATCAGGACCACCATTTCAAATTGCAACAGGATGCTTCCCATGGAAAAAATTTTGTCTGTTTTTGATTTTAACTTATCCGCCTCATTCAATTGGATCTGAGAAAGGGAATGCAGGTCTAAAAGTGCTGAACGGATCATCGGTTCCTCGCTATCCAAATCACCAGCTTTTAACCTTAGGTCCATTTCATGGGTGAGTCCTGTAAAGTGGACAAAATACCGGGCCTCTTCATCTGTCAGTCGGGTAGCTTCATACAAATGATTGAGGGTATCGATTTCATTAAGAATCTTGTTGGCAATTTCCTGTTTTTTTAAAAAGGGTAAAGCCGGATCGTTGATCGCATCATGCATGTCATGAAGCTTTTCCGAGAAATCCAATATATAGCTTTCTGCAACCAGCCTGTCTTTGTAAATGGACTCAAAGGCAGATTTCAGCTCTTCAATTTGGTTGCGTTGATTAAAATTGATCAGCAAAACAACCACGATTACCCCAAATAACAAGCTTGCTGCTGTTATTTTATTTTTTACACTGTATGTCCACTTCATGATTCTTAGAACCGGATCCTTACCCGTATCATTTCTTAATGGAAAATTAAACCAGCACCAAATGTAATTGTTAAAAGGGAAAAAGAAACAGCAATCCACAAAAGAGTTTATCCACATTTGTCACAGCCACAGCCATTCTGGCCCTTCACCCGTTTTTTAATCCAGGTCCTGTAAATCCAGAAGAAGATAACTCCGGTAAACAATATACCCACAATAATTTCCTGCCACATGATTAACTCCAGATTTGATAGGTGATCAATGCACCCAGATAGGCCACAATCGTCATACCAATAGTTTGCAAAACCGGCCATTTCCAACTTTTCGTTTCCCGGTAAACCACGGCAACCGTACTCATGCATTGCATGGCAAGCGCATAAAATACCATTAGAGAAAATCCTGTTGCCCGGGTAAACACCTTTTCTCCGGTGTCGGCATGCACTTGCTTATTCAGCTTTTCTCTGATAGTCAACTCATCCTCAACATTTTCTCCCACACTGTAGATGGTAGCTACAGTGGCGACAAAGACCTCTCTGGCCGCAAATGAAGTCAATAAAGCAATCCCAATCTTCCAATCATAGCCCAAAGGCCGAATGGCTGGTTCAATGGCTTTTCCCAAAATCCCAATGTAGGAAGCCTCCAGCTTCCTGGATGCAAATTCATTGGTCAGTTCAAACTTTTGTTCCTCCACTACATTTTCCAACATGGCTTTCTCCTCAGCTTCAATGGCTTCCATTTCTCCGGAAGGCCCATAACTGGCCAGGACCCAAAGCACAATGGATATGGCAAGTATTACCTTTCCTGCTTCCAAAACAAAAATCTTCGATTTGTTGAACATGGTCAGCAATACCGTCTGCCAGCGAGGCATTCTGTAAATGGGCAATTCCGTCATCAGGAAGCTTTTTTCCTGGGACTTCAATACAAATTTTAAGGCAAAAGCCCCCAAAAGGGTAAAAGCAGCGCCTATCAGGTACATCACCAAAAGGGCTAAAGCCTGAAGGTTTATCCCCAACCAGGCCTCATCAGGTACGGTAAGTCCAATCAATATGATGTAAACCGGGAGTCTGGCAGAACAACTCATCCATGGAGTTACCAGAATAGTAATCAATCTTTCTTTGGTATTGCTGATATTCCTGGTGGCCATGATCCCGGGAATGGCACAGGCCATTCCGGAAATGAGGGGGACAATGCTCTTTCCATGCAATCCAAATGGCCGCATGAGCCTGTCCATCAGAAAAACCACTCTGGAAAAGTATCCCGTATCTTCCAATAAAGCCAGGAATCCAAACAATAGCGCAATTTGAGGGATAAAAATAACTACTCCTCCTATTCCGGTGATAATACCTTCGGAAAGCAAGTCTGTCAAAACCCCCGGCGGAAGGGTATCCGAAACCCATCCGCTCAAGGCGGCAAAAACACCGTCAATTAAATCCATTGGTGCTTCGGCCCAGGCAAAAATGGCCTGAAAAATCAACAACATAATCCCTAAAAAAGTAACATACCCCCAAACAGGATGCATCAATACCTTATCCAAAGTGGCATGAAACTTTTTGGGCTTACCACTACCTGAAGATTGAGTCCTGCTCAGCGTGGATTTAATTTTTTCGAAGCGTTGATTGGTTTCCCTGGTTTGCTGAATCTGGCTGTCAAAACCATGGCTCCTGGCTTTATCTTCCAGCCACTGTTTCCTTTCCTGGTCAAGCATTGGGTCATACCCGGCAAACACCAACTGTTGAAATGCCTGATAGGGAGTTTCAAACCCGAATTTCAGTCTGACTTCTTCCAACAGTGCTGCAAAACCCAACTCATAAAATGGTTTTCCTACTGCGAAATCATCATTGGATAACAGGTCCCGGACTGCTTCCAGCCCCTGGTTGTTTCTGGCATCTGTCAGCACCAGGGGAACACCCAATTCCTTATACAATGCAAAAGTCTGAATGGAAAGCCCTCGCTTTTCAGCCAAATCTTTCATGTTGACCACAAATGCCATAGGGATGCCCAAATCCAACACTTGTGTTCCCAGTAGAAGGCTGCGCTCCAGGTTACAGGCATCCAAAACCACCAATGCCGCATCAGGCTTTTCCATCCCAAGCCCGTTCAATACCTTTTGTGCAATGATTTCATCCTCAGACTTGGGATACAAACTATAGGTACCTGGTAAATCTATCAACTCAAAGCTTTTATTTCCTATCTGAAAATAGCCCATCATTTTGTCTACCGTCATTCCCGGATAGTTTCCTATCTTCTGATTTAATCCGGTAAGCTGATTGAAAATACTCGATTTACCTACATTGGGGTTACCTATAATCGCAATGCTTTTTACAGCTTTCTTTTCTGACACTTCCATGTATTAGGATCCTTTTATTTGGATAAGGTCGGCTTCTTCTATTCTTAATGCGAGAATATTTCCTTCGATTAAAAATGCCATGGGCCCCTTAAATGGAGCTTTTTGGAGAAGACTGATGCTTTTACCGGGCATTACCCCCATTTCCATCATCCTTACCATCAGGGGTGATGCGGAGATACCTTCGATTTCGTATGTTTGGTTGATTTTAAGTCCGGTTGCAGTCATGAGCATTTTGAATTAAAGACCAATTCCGTTAGATGATTTGAAAAGGCAATTTTAATATATTTTTTGCGGAATAATAAGTATTTCAGCCTTTATTTAGATTGAATAAATAATAATGACAAACTCAGTTCTTTCAATTACATCCATCACCAACTCCATTCAAAAGGAGAGGATTGCCGGGGTTTCCTACAAAGCACTGTTAAAACAAGCGCATTCAATTTCATAAACCGGAATTCAATTATTATTATAGCTGTAAATGGTTTCCGTAATAATTATCACATCCCGGGAAATCAGTAATGCTTAAACTTGCATAAGATTTGGGTGAACCTACTTCTGGTCCACCCGTTTGAAAAATGAATAAATGATAAACTAAAAAAATAGCGATGTTTTTCGAATTAGTATATGACAAAAGTTTGGCGCAAGCCAGTTATGTAATAGGATGTCAGGCAGGAGGTGTAGCCGCTGTGATTGATCCAAAAAGAGATGTGGACACCTATCTGGAAATAGCCAAAGCCAATAATATGAAAATCACTCATATTTTGGAAACACACATCCATGCTGACTTTCTGAGTGGTTCCCGGGAGCTGGCCAAACTGACAGGTGCGCAGATGTACCTTTCCGATATGGGAGATAAAGACTGGAAATATGAATTTCCCCACAACAAACTGAAGGAAGGGGATCATGTTAAATTGGGCAATCTGGACTTCGAAGTGTTGCATACTCCGGGCCATACCCCGGAAAGTATTAGTTTTCTGCTTACCGACAATCCCGCCACCCAGGAACCGGTAATGCTTTTCACGGGAGATTTCGTGTTTGTAGGGGATGTGGGAAGACCAGATTTGCTTGAACAAGCTGCAGGATTGAAAGGCACCCAGGATATTGGCGCAGCCCAAATGTACGATTCCCTTAAGACATTTAACAAACTACAAGATTTTATTCAGGTCTGGCCTGGTCATGGAGCCGGCTCTGCCTGTGGAAAATCTCTCGGAGCGGTACCCGTCTCCACTGTTGGCTATGAGAAAATCAGGAATTGGGCTTTACAGTTGCTAGCCGATAAAGCAGCATTCAGCAAAGAGCTTTTGGCTGATCAGCCAGAGCCTCCCCGGTATTTTGCCATGATGAAAAAGCTCAACAAAGTTGACCGAAAGCTGTTGACCGAAGTACCGAAAATCGAAAACCTTACCCAAAAGGCATTTGAAAAAGCCAAAAAAGAAGGATTGAAAATCATCGATGTTCGCACACCGGAAGCTTTTTCCAAGGGTTTTCTGAAAGGTTCTCTGAACATCCCGAATACCAACACCTTCTCCACCTGGATGGGCTGGTACATGGATTATGATGAATTCTTTGTGCTGATCGCCGAAGAAAATGAGGTAGAAGAGCTTACCCGTAAATTGATGAGAATCGGTTTGGATAACATACAAGGATACATTACTCCCGGACAATTGGCCGACATTGAAGGAAAAGCCTTGGAAAATTACCAGGCCATCGATAAAAAGGAGGTTGAGCAGCAGCTCGAAAAAGGAACCGTGCAGGTAATTGATGTGCGGGGAGCCTCTGAATACAAAAAAGGCCATATCGAAGGGGCGAAAAATCTTTTTGTAGGTAAGCTGGACCAGAACCTGGATAAAGTTTCCAGGGAAAAGCCCGTAATTGTCCATTGTCAAAGTGGTGGCCGGGCGGCCATCGCCTATTCTCTGCTAAGGGCCAATGGCTTCGATAATATTTCCAACTATGCCGGAGGCTGGGAAGACTGGAGCAATAATTAATAAGCCAAACAGCTGACAGTAAGGCGGGACATCCCATGGATGCCCCGCTTTTTTTTTAAGGCAATTTTTCGGTTTCAATCATGCCGGTTGACGCTCCATTTGGCATTGAAAAAGGGGGTGTGTTTAATAATCGGATTAATTTTCGTTTGAAACCATGTTTTGGCACCATTCTGGGGATTAAAATGCCCGGAATAACTTCTATATTTACCCCGGATGAAAACAGCATTAGAACAACTGAATAAGGAACTGGCAAGCCTGGAGCAGGCCTTAATAGAAACCAGCCAAAAGCATCAAAAATACATAGAAGGGATTCCTGAAAGCTCCCAGGCAGCTGCCAGAAACCTGATCCAATACCTCTTTTTCAGAAGTGAGGACAGGAAAGCTTTGCAGGAAAAGCTGCATTTGTACGGCCTCTCCGCACTATCCAACTCAGAAAACCATATTCACAGGCAAATTCAGGTCATTCGGGAACGCCTTGGGCACCACTACAAGCCGGAGGAACTCAACCCCTGCACCTATACGTACAGCCAGGCTCAATTGGCAGAGAACAGCCGGGTTTTATTTGGCCCACCAGAAAATCAGGGAGTACCGACAATAATGGTAACCTTTGACACGGGTTTTGCCGATGATCCGGATTTGGTGGAAAACCTAATGGTCCAGGGCATGAATGTGGCCCGAATCAACTGCGCCCACGATGATGAAAAGGTCTGGAAAGCCATGATTGACCAAATTCGTGAGGCAGAAAAAAAGACAGGAAAGCATTGCAAGATACACATGGACCTGGCAGGTCCAAAAATCAGAACCGTATTATTGGGTAAGGGCAAAAAGAAAGGAAAGGTTAAAGTATCCGTAGGGGATACCATTTGGCTTTCCGAGAACATGGACCATTTCAGCGAGGATCAGGTCGTGTTGCATCCGAATGAGGAGGGCATTATTTCTTCCTTGGTACCCGGGCACCGGGTTTTTATTGATGACGGGGAGATCGGAGGTAGGGTCACTCAAACCGAAAATGGAAACGCAGCTGTGGTCCTGGACAGGGTTTCTTCCAAAAAAGGAAAGATCAAATCAGAGAAAGGCATCAATTTTCCGGACACCACCTTCAACATCTCCTCTTTGACCGATTATGACAAGACATGCCTGCCTTTTATTTGCAGCCATGCAGACCTCATTGGCTATTCCTTCGTGAAAAACACAGGAGATATTCGACATCTTCGGAAAGAGTTGCAAAAAATAGGTGGTCGCCGTCCTGACCTGGTGTATCAAATCGAAACTACGGATTCAGTGGCCAATTTACCGGCATTGCTTTCGGAAGGCATGATGCACCCACCTTGTGTAATCATGATTGCCCGTGGATACCTGGCCGTAGAAATTGGTTTTGAACGTATGGGAGAAATTCAGGAGGAAATCCTTTGGATCTGCGAAGCTGCCCATGTGCCTGTAGTATGGGCCACACAGGTATTGGAAAACCTACATAAATCTGGAATGCCCACCCGCTCTGAAATAACCGATGCAGGCCAGGCTGCACTTGCTGAATGCATCATGATTAATAAAGGCAAGCACACAATCTCCGTTTTGAAAAGCCTTAAAAAAATCATGAAATGGACAGGCGGACGCAGAACTAAAAAGAGATTTACCCTTAGCCGCTTGTCCATTGCGGAAAACTTTATTCAATCTACTTAAAGTGGGGCGGTTATTCTTTGACAGCAGCTGGCTTCATTTTTTACCAGGCTCATTATCAAAATAGTTGCTTGATTCGTCTTGGAAAGTCATTTGTACAGATAGCTAAAAAAATCGCAAATAGAAAGCCAAAAATTAGTAATTGTATTAGTTGGAATCCGGTTCCAAATTAAAGTATAATACTGGTTTTTTTGTTTTATCGCCGCTGCCACTGGCGAAAAAAGACACCTGTAAGCTTCCCAATGAGAAGAAAACCAGTCCTTTACTGCGTCCGCTAATCAGTCTCTGTAATACATTTGGCGGCAAGGGGATATCCATTACCTGATCATTACCCTTTGGTACAAACATATCGATAATCATTTGTTCGTTAAAAAGTTCTGTCTTTACACGTCCTTGTGCCAATGATTCATAGGTGAGTGTAGTTGCATCCCAATCTGTATTTCCACCAATAATTTCTACGACCCTGAGTCTGCAAAACTCATCTTCCGGCACGGGCACCTGTTGGCTCGAAAAGACGGCCAATCTCAACAATCCCCAACCATCAACAGTCCCCTTGACCTGAGAAAGATCCCATTTTAACAATGTGCTCAGCTCATGAGAAACACTCAAAAGTGGAATATCACCAGTACCCCAACCTGACAGATTTTTGTCAGTATATTTAAAATCAACCATTCCCGCATCATCTACTACCACCGAATTGCCAAAGGAGGCCGGCTTTTTTGGTTCTGGGTGGTAGGGCAGAGCATTTGCCGATGGACTCAGGTTTTCGTCTTTATCGTAAAAAACCCTTACATTCCGGACATCGAGGTAATACGCATTGACACCCCAGTCCATCAGCGCAAAATGGCCTGTCAACTGATCTCCTTTTTGATAGTCCAAATTGTCGGGACTAAACCTTATCGTATACCAGGTGGCAGTATCTTCCAAATCAAATTCCATTAAATTCGAATGATGGTCTACCCCTTTCTGATTAGGGGAAAATAAGCGCATGTTAATTCTCCGGATTGGATGGCTTGATCTTACTTCGGCTTCCATCCAAAGGGGCACCCCGGAAGGGATTTCCTTGGGTAAGGTTATGGGGTGTTGCATGATCGCCCACCAGACATTATACCTGTCATCCTCCGCATTTACATGGAAGCGTAAAAATCCATTTTGTCGTTCAATTGAGGTCTCAACCTGCCCATCGCCATAGAGCGAATTCCAGGTTATCGGATCAGCTGCCTGGTAATCCATGGCATCAGTCCACTCAAATTGTTGGCCTGATGAAAAATTTGCTAAAAAAGTGAACAGTAGATAAGTGATTAGTTTTTTCATTTATGTATTTTAAAATATCAATCATTTGCCCCATTGTCAAATTATCATCCATAGGATGACAGTTAATATACGAATAAAGAACACTGTACGCTTAATTCGCCCGCGATAAACAGTTTTTATTAAGTAAGAAATTCTGTTTTTGAAAGAATTTAGTCCTATTTTAAGAATATATTTCTTCGGTTTTATCCTATCAAACGGGACAGTGCGGGACAGGCTATTCCCAAAACTTGCTTATTTTTACTCAATCCTAATGCCTTTTCTTATGAAAAACATCGTGATTTGTTGGCTGCTTTCCCTGCTGCTATACCATTCTGCCCTGGCCGGCGGCGATTTGACTCCTACCTTCCTCAGGGTGGAATACCGAACGAATCCCTTTACTGACGAGGAAAAACCCCGTTTTAGCTGGATTCTGGAATCAGCCACAAAGGATCAATACCAAACTGCTTATCGGGTGCTGGTGGCAAGTGATGCTGCGCTATTGGAAGCAGGTAAAGCCGACTTGTGGGACAGCGGCAAAATCAGCGGCGAACAGACTTCTCAGATCGAGTATCAAGGCAAGCCGCTTTCCTCCCGGCAACAGTGCTTCTGGAAAGTACTTAGCTGGGATAAGCACGGAGAGCAGGGCAGGTGGAGTGATGCTGCCACCTGGGAAATGGCCTTACTGCACCCGGGTGATTGGCAAAGTGCCTGGATTGGAAAGGATTTTAGTGCCAGGACAGCGCCGGTACCATTCAAAGGAAAGGAATTGCACCTGCCTCCCGCCCCCATTTTCCGAAAAGAAATCTACATTGAGCAAAAAGTAAAGAAAGCCCGATTATATATCACTGCATTAGGACTCTACGAATTTAAAATAAATGGCAACCGGGTAGGTAAGGATTACCTGGCACCGGGCTGGACAGACTACGACAAGCGGGTATACTACCAGGCATACGATGTCACCGATCAATTAACGGCAGGAACACAGGTTTTGCAGGCCCGCTTATCCTACGGCTGGTATAGCGGCTATATTGGATATGCATTATTGGTTGGCAACCCCGTGGCGAGGGCATTCTATGGGGACATACCGGCACTGAAAGCACAGCTGGAACTCACTTATGAAAACGGGCAAACCCTGACCGTGGCAACAGGTCCTGACTGGAAGGTAAACTCCGGGGGGCTTTTGGAATCGGATATCTTACATGGAGAAACCTACGATGCAGGTAAGGAGCCAGAAGGCTGGCACCTCCCCGGATACGAAGACAGCGGTTGGGATCCGGCCGAACGCATTGCTGTTGGCGAACGCAATTTGCAGCTATATCCCGCACAGCCGGTTCAGGTCACGGACAGCCTTTCGCCAGTGTCCATTAGAGAACTGGAAGACGGAAAACACATCATAGACATGGGACAAAATTTCGCCGGCCTGATTCAGTTAAATGTAAAGGGGCAGGCAGGAGATAAAATCGTACTCCGGTTTGGGGAAATGCTTCATCCGGACGGACGCCTTATGGTCGAAAATCTCCGCATGGCAAGAGCTACGGACACCTACATTTTAAAAGGTGATCCAGAGGGAGAGGAATGGGTTCCTGGTTTTACCTATCACGGTTTCCAATACGTAGAGGTGACAGGCTTTCCGGGGACGCCCAAAAAAGAAAATTTTACTGGTTTAGTGCTCGGATCAAATACGCCCAAAGCGGGGCATTTTGAAACCGATCATCCCATGGTTAACCAACTGTACAAAAACATCGTTTGGACGCAGCGGGCCAATTTTGTAGATATCCCTACAGATTGTCCGCAGCGGGACGAACGGATGGGTTGGACCGGAGACGCCCAGATTTATGGCGGCACCTCGGCTTTAAATATGGATGTGGCCGCTTTTTTCACCAAATGGATCCGGGATTTGCAGGATGCTCAATGGGATTACGGTGCCTATCCCGACTATGCGCCTGCTCCACGCGTAAGGGCTACCGATACCTTTGCCCCCGGTTGGATGGAGGCGGGCATCATCAATCCCTATGAGATGTACCGTGCCTATGGAGATACCCGGATCATAGAGAGGTCCTGGGAAAACATGGAAAAATTCATGGCTTTTCATGGCAAACGAAGTGGCGAACAGTATTTTTATCCGGAAGGATCTTTTGCAGATCTAAACCCAAAAGGGGGATACGGAGATTGGCTTTCCGTCGGAAAGAAGACTCCTCCTGATTTACTAGCTACGATATATTACGGTTATACAGCCCAATTGATGGCCGAAATGGCCAATGCCATTGGCAAACCTTCCCGGTACCAACACTATCGCCAACTGGCCGGAAAAATCAAATCTGCTTTTGCTGCCCATTACCTTGATGAGGCCTCAGGCAAGCTGACTACTAACCCCAAACCCTACGGAGATGGAGCCGGATACGTGGACGGACAGCTGGGTTTTTCGGGACATACCCAGACTGCTTATGCCAATGCCATTTACCATGATTTTCTTACCGAATCGCAAGAAAAAGTGGCAGGAATACATCTGGCCGGCCTGGTGGAAGAAAATGACGGCAAACTGGCCACCGGTTTTCTAGGCGTAAAACAATTGTTGCCCGCATTGTCAGCAACAGGCCGGTCCGATCTGGCCTTTCAATTGCTATTAAACACCGAATATCCTTCCTGGGGCTTTGAGATTGAAAACGGAGCTACCACCATATGGGAACGCTGGGACAGCTATGTAAAAAATGATCCTGAAAAAATGGAATCTTTAAATGCGGGCATGAATTCATTTAGCCACTATGCTTTTGGTTCCGTTTATGAATGGATGTTTCGAAATATGGTAGGTATTAAACCTGATTTACCCGGGTACAAGTCCTTTACCATTGCCCCTGAGATCCCAGTAAATGAAATCAGACGGGTGCATGGAAGCTACCATTCCATTCATGGAGAAATCATCAGCTCCTGGAGGAAAATTAAAGATAACCTGGTTCTTGAAGTGCTCATCCCGGTAAATACCAGAGCAGTTATTCTGATCCCAACAAGTGATCCGAATTCGGTGTCACTTGACGATAAATCCCTGCAAGAACATAAGGACCTAAACCCTGGTCCTTTTACCGGGGGAAAGCTGGAGCTAACGCTGGGATCGGGCAGGTATCGGATTGAAAGCAAGTTGGGTCACTGATCCGCTAAAGTGGGATTACAGGAAACACTTTATGCTACCCATCCTGCTGAATGTACCGTTCCATCAGCGCCAAATAGACGCTTTGATCTTTTCGTTTATCTTCCGAGGGATCCATTCCCAAAACCTTTGCCCGAATATTGGCCCGCAAACATTTAAAATAATTAAATATTGCTTTATCCCTGCCCGGATCCAGTACAGGAATTTTTTTTAGATACGTTTCCAAAAACAAAGCCGACCAGTCCTCTTTGCCAAAACGCTCCAGATCCATGCAGATAAAAGCTACCTCGTAAAGCAGGTCTATGGTACGCATGCTTTTACTGAACTCTATGCAATCAAAAATAACCGGGGGGTCGGTCAGAAAGACATTGCCCGTGTGCAGGTCTCCGTGCAAATCACGCACCCAACCTAAACTGGCCCTTTCCCTTAATCTCCTGCTGTGTTTCTCCAAAAACAAATCGCTCCATTGAACGGCCTTTTGAAGAAATTCCTCCTGCTCATCGGTATACTTGTGGGCATTATTTAAAATATCGTTAAAAATACCCCTCGCCTCCTTTACATTGAATAGCGAATTGTCTGCGGGCTGACTGCGGTGAAATAAGGCCACTTTATTGGCAAGCTTCTCGATCAGAAAGGGAGCACCCTCTCCTGATTGCAACATCTTATCCATCCTGTGATCCTCCGGTAAACGTTTCATCATTACGGCATAATCATGAATGACCCCTCTTTTTCCATTCATTTCCCATTTCCCATCATTCCAGGTAATCGGACAGCTCCGGATATAAATGGAAGAAAAACGAGCATTCAATTGAATCTCCTGGTCGCAAAAATAAGCTCTTGATTCAAGGCTGGAATAATCCAGAAATGAAAGCCTGATCGGTTTTTTGATTTTAAAGACCCACATATGGCTTAAAATGACCCAGGAAATATGGGTTTCCACTACTTCTCCTTCAATCCTTCGGCCCAGATAAAGCCCTTCTCTGGCCAATAATTGGATGTCCTCAGCTTTCATTTCGGTTTTCTAAATAATTAACTGCTTTTTGTATCATACCAGCTATTTTACCGTCTTCCGATTGGATGTCCAGGTAATTACCTATTATCGGGTCGAAGTCCCTTTTCAATTTTTGATATACCCAAAAATCCGCATCGCTTTCCTCCCTGCTTTTTGACAGTCGTTTTTCAATCAAATCCTCCTCAGCCCAAACCCGGATACAGATAAAGGATTGTCCCATTTTCAGAGCTATTTCCTGAAATGTCAATCTGTTTTCATTGCTTTGAAAGGTGGCGTCCACCAAAACCGATTTCCCCGCTTGTAAAAATTTCTGAGCCCTCTCTGCCATCTCGTCATAAACCTTTTGCCGGTCATGGCTACTGTATTGGCCTCTTAATCCCATTTCCATCCTAACCTGATCACTACTCAGGTAAATCATACTGGTTTCAGCTGCCAGCTTATTGGCAAAATAGCTTTTTCCAGACCCAGGTAATCCCATTACCAATAGTAACATTCAAAAGAAATTTTAACCCCATGACTTATTAAAACCATTCATCGAAATTATCCATTCATATGCAGCACTTCTTCCCAGATTTCCGCTGCTACAGGTACACCCAATGCCAGATTTTCTTTTCTCCTCTGAAAAGATTTTTCGCCAGGATAGCTCACCTCCATGCCTTCAAATACGGCGGTAGCCTTCAAATCTTCTACTACCTCTGCCAACTTTTTGTCCAACTCAAGGGGAGCAATTCCCAATTTCTCCAGATGGAAAGATAGAAAAAACTGAGAGATTCCGTATTCTTCCCCCTGCAGTCCAATTTCCCGGGTAGTCTTTCCTTTGGATAATCCGGAAGCCAGCAAATCCAGCATCAGAGATAAGCCTGCCCCTTTCCATAGGCCAATGGGTAAAGCCAATTGTTTTGCCAAAACATGGATGGGGTTTTTTGTTAGTTCGCCTTTGCTATCAAAACCTGCGGCATACGGCATGGAAGCCTTTTCCTTCTCGAAAATACTCATTTTGCCATAGGAATATTGTGTCATGGCCATGTCCAGCACAACTGCTTCATTTCTGAAAGGAACTGCTATCACCAGAGGATTATTACCCAATTTTGGCTCGCTTCCGCCCCAGGCAGGCATATTGGGAATGGTATTGGTAAAGCAAATGCCAATGCATCCGGCTTTTGCCGCCTGCCAGCCATAGTTTCCTGCTCTCATCCAATGATTGGTGTTGTTTAAAGCCACACAGCCCATTCCATTTTCAGTGGCCATCGAAATGGCCCTGCCCATGGCAAAATGGGCATTGTACATCCCCGGTCCGAGCTTTCCATTCCAGCGTTCCATCACCGGAAGAGAAAATTCCTGTTCTGGCATGGCATCCACCTTCACATGTCCTTTCCTGACCTGTTCCAGAAAGGTGGGAAAACGGTTCAAGCCATGAGAAGCCACCCCATCCAAACTGGCTTTGGCAAAGAGAGCGGCACAAACTGAGGCTTTTTCCGAATCAAATCCAGATTTTTGCAGAATTGAACCCAATATTGATTCCAATTGCCCTAATGGGATGCGTATATTACTTCTCATTTATTTCAGACGCTTTATAAAGATGAGTTACCAATAACGGGATTTTTTTTAGCTCTTAAAAGTACAATTTACAATCATTGGCAATGATTATACGGAATAGACCACTTTAAAGATGATGAATAAATATAAGCTATTTATCGAGCGTATAGGACGCTTAAAATCAATTTCTTTAAAAGTTTTATGGGTCTTACCCTGGCTTTCTTTACTTTTACAAATAGCATCCGATAAATGCAATCCAGAAAACATGAAGGCAATCCGTTGTGAGCAACCTGGCTCATTGAAACAGCAGCACATAGAGGTACCAGCCCCGGCGCAGAATGAGGTACAGGTTAAAATCAAAAAAATCGGCGTATGTGGAACGGACCTGCACGCATTTGCCGGAAACCAGGCGTTTTTTAGCTATCCCCGGATATTAGGGCATGAAATTGCAGCAACAATCAGCCAGTCCAACGGTTCCCATTTTCAATCCGGAGATCCTGTCGTCGTGATACCTTACATTCATTGCGGCGTTTGTAATGCCTGCTTGTCGGGAAAAACCAATTGCTGCACAACACTCAAGGTTTTGGGAGTGCACATTGATGGGGCCATGCAGGAATACATGTCTCTTCCCGCCCATCTTTTACTTCCCAGCCCCGAATTGAGCTGGACTGAAATGGCCATGGTAGAACCGCTCTCCGTTGCGGCTCATGCCGTAAGGCGGGCAGGAGTTCAGGCCGGGGAGGAAATACTGGTCATGGGTTGTGGCCCTATTGGCCTGGCCATAATGGTATTTGCACACCATGCAGGAGCGAAGGTAACAGCATTGGACACCAATCAGGAACGCCTTCTATTGGCAAAAGATCATTTCCATGCAGAAAACACCATTGATGCAGCACAACTCCTATCAAAACCCGGTTATAAGGCAAAGTTTGGAGCAGGTTTTAATACCGTTTTTGATGCTACAGGAAACAAAGAAGCCATGGAATCCGGGCCATTTTTCGCTGCCCATGGCGGAAAATATATTTTAGTAGGACTTTACAAAGATCAGCTTAGTTTCCATCATCCTTCCATCCATGCCAAGGAATTGAGTTTGTTATGCAGCAGAAATGCAACCAAACCTGATTTCCTTGAAGTAATGAAAATTTTAGCTTTGAAAAAGTTCCCCACAGAAAATTACCATACCCATGATTTGGGATTTGATGAGGTTCCTGTAAAGTTTACCGACCTGACCCTTCCATCCAACCAGGTAATCAAAGCCATGATAACCATTTAATTTCGGACCATTAAAAAAAACTTTGTACCGATTGTGGAGAGGTTTTTGTTATTCCTTTTGAAAATTACCAGATTGAAATTAAGAAATGATTCGGTTATGAATAAGTTAATGCTGTTGCTACTCACAATTTCAGGATTGGTAACTTTTCCTTCTATTAGTCAAGGGCAAGTGCAGGCTGGCTATGAAGTGCTAAAAACCAACCGGGCATATGTGATCAAAATGAAAGCTATGGATTATACCCGAATAGATACCGAAGGGTTAAGCCTGGATTGCTCATCAACGGACTTGAGCAAAGAACTAAATTTCGATCACATTGCCTCCTATTTTGATGAAGACACCAAAACCTTGTTTCGAAACATAAAAATTCAAAGCAGGGTATACATTGATATTCGCGGTGATGTTCAGGAGCTTTATTTTATCTGTGAAAATGATCCGGAAAAGCATGCTGTTGATTTCGAAAAATTGGAAAAGGTAATCAAAAGAAAAATGAAAGTGGAGAATAACAGGGATTGTCTTACAAAATTCGAGGACAAATACATCAGTTGGTACATTCCACTTTACAATTATTAAAGGTTTTGTGGGTCAGCCCTTCACCAACACCTGAAAATTTTGCGGATTTCAGAAACTATCACCTTGTTTGGATGACAGGAACACCTATAAACTACCTTTGAAAAGACTGCTTTAATAACTATCCGAATGCCCAAAAGGCAGGGCTGCGATTTTTTTTTGATTAGTCCCCAGGTAATTAAATGCGAAATATGCATTAGCCTATCTATTACGAATCCTAAGGCATAATCCGGGTTAAATCCAAAATCACAAATCCTACACTGGTCAAAAAAAAAGCCCGGAAAAACTCCAGGCTTTAATATTGAAATATAATTAATGATCCTTACTTCAGGAAGAGCATCTCCCTGTACTTGACCAAAGGCCAGTATTCATCATCTACCAGCAGTTCCATCTTATCAACCGCATATCTTATTTTATCAAAATAAGCATCTTTCACTTCAGCGCTGTACAATTTGGCTTTTTCGGTTATATCCTCTACCTTATTTACCCTTTTTCGCGCTTCAATCATGTTGCTAACATTTGACTTAAGGGCTTCGATGTGTTTTGAAACTTCTTCAATAGTCTCTATGGCTGCACGGTGGTCTAACCCTAATCCTTTAAGACCATTGGCGTTGACGATAAGCTGATTTTGATAACGGATCGCCGTAGGGATGATATGGTTCAATGCAAGATCTCCCATCACCCTGGATTCGATCTGTACCTTCATGACATAATTCTCCAATCTGATCTCATGACGGGCATGCAGTTCCTTTTCATTCAATACATTGTGCCGCTTGTAAAGATCAGTGACTTGCTTGGACAATAAAATGTCCAGTGCCTCTGCAGTACTTTTTAGGTTTGAAAGCCCTCTTTTCTCCGCTTCTTTTTCCCACTCCTCAGAGTAGCCGTCTCCTTCAAACCTAATTTTCTTGCTTTCTTTAATGTATTTTCTCAATACATTTACAATTGCGATTTTCTTTTCCTTACCGCCTTCTATTTCCTTGTCAATGTCCTTCTTAAGTTCTTTTAAGACATCAGCCACAATCACGTTCAAAGCCGTCATTGGACCGGCAGGATTGGCACTGGAACCTACAGCCCGGAATTCAAATTTGTTTCCGGTAAAGGCAAATGGAGAAGTTCTGTTACGGTCGGTGTTGTCCAATATGATTTCAGGAATTTTAGAAATTCCAAGTTTCATGTACATATTGTCACCTTTTTCAATTTTAATATTTCCGTTTTTCTCCAACTCATCCAAAATCCCGGTAAGTGTTGATCCAAGGAAAACAGAAATAATGGCAGGAGGTGCCTCATTGGCTCCCAACCTGAAATCGTTACCTGCAGATGCAATACTGGCTCTCAATAAATCAGCATTTTTGTAAACGGCTTTCAGGGTTGCCACCAGAAAACAAAGGAATTGGAGGTTTTCTCTGGCCGAATTACTGGGCTGAAAAAGATTGACACCGGTATCTGTGATCAGGGACCAGTTGTTGTGCTTGCCACTACCATTCAGTCCTGCAAAGGGCTTTTCATGAAACAGTACTTTTAGCCCGTGTTTTTCAGCCACTTTTTCCATCACATCCATCAACAACAGATTATGATCGGTAGCTTTATTGATATCTTCAAACAATGGTGCTACCTCAAACTGCCCGGGAGCCACTTCATTGTGTCTGGTGGAAACAGGAATACCCAATTTAAGTGCTTCTATTTCGAAGTCCTTCATGTACTCCTTCACCCGGGATGGAATTGATCCAAAATAATGATCATCCAATTGCTGACCTCTGGCTGGATTATGACCGAAAACGGTCCTTCCTGCCATCACCAAATCCGGACGGGTCGCATAGAGTGCCCTGTCTATTACAAAATACTCCTGCTCTACTCCCAAAGAAGGATTTACTTTTTTTACATTTCGGTCAAAATACTGGCAAATTTCAACTGCAGCATTATTGATGGCTTCAGTTGATCTGATGAGTGGGGTTTTAAAATCCAGGGCTTCCCCTGTAAAAGAAACAAAGATTGTTGGAATGCAAAGGGTCTGATTGAAAATAAAGATGGGAGAACTTGGATCCCAGGCAGTATATCCACGGGCTTCAAAAGTGGTTCTTATGCCTCCACTCGGGAAAGATGAAGCATCGGGCTCCTGTTGTACAAGCGCACTCCCCTTGAATTTCTCCATGCCTGACATGGCGTCAAAGAAAGTGTCATGCTTTTCGGCAGTCGATCCGGTTAAAGGTTGAAACCAATGTGTATAATGCGTGGCTCCTTTGGATAGAGCCCAACTTTTTACAGCAGTAGCCACCTCATCTGCGGTGGACATATCTATCTTGGTTCCCTTGTCGATAGCGGTGCTGACTTTCTTGAAAACAGGTGTCGCCAGGGTTTCCTGCATTTCTTTCAAGCCAAAAACCTGCGATCCAAAATAATCGGAAATTTTTAAGGAGGGCGCAACTGCAGAAACCTGTGGTCTTCCCTGCACCTTCATTAATGCTTTTTGTCTTAATGTTGCCATTGTTTTAGTTTATGGTTTAAAAACTACTTACAAAATTAGAAAAATAAATGAATCTTCAACAAAAATGGTCAGAAATTGAGGTCACAAACAAGAAAATTACACTTTTGACATAAAATAAAGGACTAATAGCCATCAATTGAGGTGAAAAAACCAGATTTCAAATCAAATTTTACGAAAATGGAAAATTCGTCAATAATTCCTACCTTTGGACGTTAAAATCAAATGGTTTGAAATTTGAAAAAAGTAGCATTTTATACACTGGGTTGTAAATTAAACTATGCCGAAACCTCCACTATCAGCAGGATGTTCGAGAAAAAAGGCTATGTAAAAGTGGGTTTTGAGGATAGACCGGATATTTTCATTATCAATACCTGCTCGGTTACCGAAAATGCAGATAAAAAATGTAAAAAGATCGTTAAAGAGGCCAAAAAAATTTCCCCCGATGGGTTTGTAGCCATAATCGGTTGTTATGCCCAGTTAAAACCCCGTGAAATAGCTACCATTCAAGGGGTGGATGCGGTATTGGGAGCCGCAGAAAAATTCAGGCTTATCGAATTACTGGATGGTTTTGCTGCCAGTCAGGAAGCAAAGGTTTTTGCCTCGGAGATCAAGGAAGCCCAGGATTTCAACCATGCCTTCAGCATGCATGACCGGACCCGTACTTTTCTTAAAGTACAGGATGGCTGTAATTATGGCTGTGCCTTTTGCACCATACCATTGGCCAGGGGCAAAAGCAGAAGTGACACTATTGAAAATATCCTGGTCACGGCTAATGAAATTGCAAATACCGATGTAAAGGAAGTGGTCCTAACAGGGGTAAATATAGGCGATTTTGGCATAGAAGGAGGAAAAAGAAAGGAAAGCTTCTTAGACTTGATCCGCTCTCTGGACCTGGTAGAAGGAATTGACAGGTTTAGGATTTCTTCTATTGAACCCAACCTTTTGACCAATGAGGCCATTCAGTTTGTTTCTGAATCCAGCCATTTCGTTCCTCATTTTCACATACCATTGCAATCCGGAAGTAATACCCTGCTCCGGAAAATGGGCAGAAGATACCTGCGTGAATTGTATGAAGACCGTGTATACAAGATCAAAAGCCTCATGCCCCATTGTTGTATTGGGACAGATGTGATCGTAGGTTTTCCAGGTGAAACAGAGGCATTGTTCATGGAGACCTACAACTTCCTGAAAGAATTGCCCGTTTCTTACCTCCATGTATTCACTTATTCAGAAAGGGCTAATACAAGGGCAGCTGAGATGGAGGATGTTGTTCCCATGAAAATCAGAAATAAACGCTCAAAAATGCTACGTATTTTGTCTGAAAAGAAAAGAAGGGCATTTTATGAAGAAAACCTGGGCAAGACCTTCCAGGTCCTTTTTGAAGAGGACATTGAGGAGGGTAAAATGCATGGTTTTACGGAAAACTATATCAGGATTAGTGCCAAATATGATCCACTACTGATCAATGAAATAAAGGAAGTCACCTTAAGTGATATCAATGAGAAAGGAACGGTGGAAGTTTTGGAACCCGAAAACGGGTTGATTGCTCATGAATAAGGGAATTTCATCCCCCGGCATACCGTTGGAATTAATTTTGAGGTTTTTTATCCCATTTTCTGTGATGAATTGGCAAGGATAGTTTAATTTAACCCCATGATATCCTTCATTAAAATTTGGCAATTGCCCCTTATAACTGGCAAAACATGCTTTCTTTTTGCATGTTTGTTTTTCTATATCAGCTCCACATTTTGTTTTTCTCAAGACTCCCTGAGAGAAAATGAGGATCCGTTCCAGCCCAAACTATTGTCAGAAGATGGCAGCTGGTGCTGGTTTCAGGACAAACGTGCTTTATTACTGGAAGATAAAGTTTTTTTTACAGGAGTTACTGCCGAAGGCTTTAACACGGTCAGCGAATGGGATTTGTCCAATAATGAAACATTTACAAAAACATTGACCCGGGGTACCCTGCCGCCCGATGACCACAATGTTGGTGCTCTCATGCTCAGGCCTGATGGGAAATTACTTACGGTCTATGCCGGTCACAGCATAGACAGCCTGGTGAGGTACAGAAGCACCAGGTCGGGTCTGGATATAAGGGATTGGCAGGATGAATCGGTTTTTGAAACCAATGGAAGGGTTTGCTATGCCAATCTCTTTTACCTGGAAGCCACTGGCGAAACCTTTAACTTTTTCAGGGGCAATGAGAACAATCCGCATTACCTGCTTTCCAGAGATGAAGGGGAAAGCTGGGAATTTGGCGGAAGACTATTTCAGTTTGAGGGCAGATCCTACCTCAAATATGCTTCCGATGGACAGCAGCGGATACACTTCATTACCACGGATGGCCATCCGCGTCATTTCAACAACAACATTTACCATGGTTACCTGGAGAATGGAAATGCCTATCGATCAGACGGAAGTCTGGTGGGCCCATTAAGTACCGCCGATACAAGCAATTTGAAACCTTCAGATTTTACCCTTGTCTATGACGGAGACCTGAATACAAGGACAGATGTGGCCTGGACCAGTGACCTTCAGCTGGATGAATCGGGTTTCCCCTATTTGGTTTTTTCTGTTACCAAAGATCCCATAACAAGGGGGGAAACCCTAAATACTTCCCTGGGAGGTTTTGACCACCGCTATCACCATGCCCGTTGGGATGGCAGCGAATGGATAGAAGAGGAAATCGCATTTGCAGGCAGCCGGTTGTATCCGGGGGAAAATGAATATACCGGACTGATCAGCCTACACCCCGGGAATAAAAATGTACTTTATTTTTCTGCAGATGTCCATCCCGTTACAGGAGCACCCATGCTGGTGGATGGCGAAAGAAGGTATGAAATCTTTAGAGCAGAAAGATTGGACGACCATAACAGCTGGCACTTTAGTCCTGTAACCTACCAATCCAAAACAGACAATATTCGGCCGATTGTCCTGGCAGACCAAAACAGAGAAATCGTCCTTTGGCTTACTGGTCGCTACAGCAGCTACCGGGATTATCAATTGAAGGTCTATGGAAAGATTCTGCCTCAACCAAAGAACAAGTTGGAAGCTGAAAAGAAGAAAATCACCTTTTTGACCAGCAGAGATCCCGACAATTATGCGGCAGATATGACTATTCCCTATTATGCGATGAAACTGAGCAAGGAAAAGGGATACCAAACTCAGGTCATTACCGGCGAAGGGGAAAGAAACGCCTTCCATTTACCGGGGCTTGAAAATATCGGCAACAGTGATTTATTGGTCTTTTTTTTAAGGAGAGTTGCTCTTTCAAGTGCCCAAATGGCATTGATAAAAAAACACATTGATGCAGGAAAACCGGTCCTGGGCATCAGAACCGCCAATCATGCTTTTTCCGTGAGGGAGGATGACATCTCTACCGGATTTGAGGATTGGTGGGAATTTGTCCCAGAGGTATTGGGCCATGAAAACCAGGGTTATGGCCCGGCCACCGCAATAACGAAGGTTTTGCCAGAGAAGAAATTTGGAAAACGCCTTTTAAAGGATATCCCTGAACAGCCCTGGACAAGCCAGGGCAATCTGTACCTGATGGGAGAAAGTTTGGACCCCAGTGCCAATGTCCTGCTTTCGGGAAGCTCTGCCAAGCTAAAAGCACCTGTGGCCTACACCAGGAAATCGGGAAAGGGCAAAGTGTTTTACACCTCCCTGGGCTACCCTACCGACTTCACCCATCCCGCATTCCTCCAATTACTGGAAAATGCCATCGCCTGGTCGCTAAAATGAGCCTGAAAAAAGATAACCACCTTAAATCAATTTAAATATGAAATGCCCAAAACATTTAGTCTTTCTCTTATTGTATGTCTGTTTTTCACTGCCCATTTCAACTTCATTGGCCCAATCCAATGGATACGAAATGCTATTCGATGGGAACTCAGTAGAAAAATGGCGCAGTAAACAATCCAGCTCCTTTCCCGAAAAAGGATGGAAGGTGGCAGACGGACAGCTATTTTTGGATAGCAAGGGTGGTGGAGATATCATTACCCGGGAAAAATTCTCTGATTTTGAATTGGTATTTGAATTTAACCTTACAGCAGGAGCCAACAGTGGTATTAAATATTTTGTTGACACCATTTACAATGAAAAAACTGGTAAAATGATGGTCAATGGCCCGGAATACCAGATCATAGACGACTTTAATTATCCTGGAATAAAAGAAGACCCAAACGGTCTGAGCTCTACTGCTGCTGCCTACCTTTTTTATCCTCCCAAAAACAAAACCCTCCGGCCACATGGTGAGTGGAATACCGGAAAAATTGTGGCCAGGGGAAATAAAGTCACCCACTGGTTGAATGGAAAAAAGGTAGTGACGTATCAAAGGGGCAGCAAGGATTTCCTGAGTAAAAAGCAGGAGAACAAATTTAAAGATGATGCCCGGTATGGGGAATTGGAAGCCGGCCATATACTCCTAACCGACCATGGAGATAAAGTTTACTTCAGAAACATCAAAATCAAAAAGCTCTAACCAGAATTCGTATCTCTTTTTTTGTCGCCGAGTAGGCAAACACAAAGGGAACGTATGTTTTTTTGAAATTACATCGTAACCTGAATTCGAATTAAGATCGTCAATAAAACCGATTGAATCGTCACGGCGAGAATTAACTTTTTAAAAACCGAAGAAATCAGGATGAGGATGGGTTTTTTGCATTATATGGGAATATAAACTTCTCATTGTTTAATGGATAATGGTGAGTCAAAGGCTATTTATGGTATTTTAGCTTGTTTCTATTGTACTTTTTCTCCCGATTCGCTGTGCTGCTCGGGACAGGCTTTGATGAAAAAGTACCAAACCCGCCTCCCGGAGGGCAGGAAATCAAGACAAAAAAATCCTTCCTCCCACAAGCCTCCTGCGCACCTCCTGAGAAATATCAGGACAGGCCGCTGACTACTGCCAGGACAGGCCGGTTTTTTGTCGGGCCTGCGCTCTTTCCGTTTTTAATTTATAGGTGTTCTTTTCTATAAAATTTTTTCAGGAGTTATACTTTAAAAGAAATATTTTTAATTGCGTCATCGGTAATTAGCAAATCCCTCCGCCGCGGCGGAGGGCATAGCTTGTCCCGACCAGAGTCGGGAGGGGATTTTTTCGGTAACGTCCCAAATATCTATTCGTAAGTAGTTACTTTTTTTAAGATCTTTACAGATGTCGGCCCAAACCACTTTGCGTATTTAAAATTTAGTCCTTCTTTTTGTCATAATTTTTCAAAAGGTATACTTTAAAAAAAGCAGCTTTAAATACGTCATCGGTAGCACTAACATTTTAAAGAACGCAGAAATCGGGATGACGTTGTTTGTTTTTATCATGTTGATTTTCAGAGGATTAATAAACACGTCATCGGTAGGGTGCGTTTTTGAATAATAAAACCTATCGTCATCCAAATGTGTGAGGTTCTCGTCACCCTCGATTTCAGGTATTTATTGATAATCCTCCAACATGAGGTCAAGGCGATCCTCCATCTGTGTTGCGATATCAGAATCCTGAGTCAAATCCCAATAGCTCTGCTCTTGCAAGACCAACACCTGTGTGGCCACAATCCAACTTTGGGTCCAACCGGTGAGCGTACCCCAGGCACCCCATCCCACATCTGCATTGGAAGCCCAGAATTCCCATTTGTCAAAGTCAAATGCCCGAAACCAGGCCCCATCCAGGTCATAAAAGCGGTCACTTTTTACCTGAATCCGTGTAAGGAAATCCGAAAGTTTATTCAATGCCTCATGATATTGTGGATTACCGGTAGCATGTGCAGCTTCATTGAGGCTGAAAAAAGCAAAATTGCTCGTATACAGCATGTCTGCAATCGGGTCTCCGTTTTCAAAAATCAAAGGGGCCTCATGAAGGCCATATTCCTCATTTGAACGGGTCCTGCCATACCTGCCTTTATCCGTTCCCCCCAATTCTTCCCTGATTGCCCCATTGGCTTCCTGATTTTCCAATAGTTTGCTTACCACAGTATCCAGCCATTTCCGGTGTTCGGGTGTATCTTCCACCCTCACCAGCCAGGCCAGAGGTAGAATCATCCTTGCCCGTTCCTGCTGAATCCCGTTTGTCCACAACCATTCATCTGGATAGCCTTCCATGGTAATCCTGATGGCTGTTTTGGTTTTTTCCAACAGGGGCTCATAGCCGGTTTTGTCATAAAGCCAAAGGTATACCGCCCACATCCATGATTCGAAGTGGGGGGCAGGATTGACGACATCCCTGTTCCAGTAATGCTTCCAGCCTTCCCGTTGAAGATCGCGGTTTTCTATACGGTTAATCCTGAATCCATTCTTACCGGTGGTTCGGAAATTTCCCAAAATGGCTTCCAGTATTTCCTGATTCCAATCCTGCTTTTCCAGATGTGCCATGGCTCCCAGAATGCCCAAAATTGCCCTGGCATTGTCGTCTCCATAATATACATGGGGATGGGTATGGGACCAACCTATCAATCCAAAAGCAGCTGAATCGGGATGGTTCCTGGGCCCTCCCCTCAAATTTTCGCGAAACAGAAAGTCAATCAGGTTTACTGCCCGCTTATCATATTCTTGTTCATCCAAAAGCTTACCTGCAGCGGCCAGGGCATAGGCCCCTTCCCCCTGAACATCTGCCCTGATCCAGTAGCGGTATTGCTGGCTACCATCATGGTATATATTGGAAGAATGACCTTCCAATAATCCTTCCCTGCCATCACCTGTTGGTAAATAGCCAGGTACTGGTGGACCAACCGGATTGGTTCCATCCCCCTGATATTCCAACCACCTGTCCTTCCAATCCTCATGAATGAAAAAATTCCCCTTAAAAAACCAGTCCACTCCTCTTTTAACACTATTTACTTTATCCGTATCGGAAATTGCCTCATTCTCATCAAAATTCGGTTCCAGATACCTGGGCCATGTATCAAAAGAAAATGATTTTTTGCCGCTAAGTTGGCTTATCAGGTAGCCCCACACGGATTTCCAATGGTCCTGGGGGCCAAACCGCCCTTTTGCAAAATCAGAAAGCTTGGTCAAGGCAATGAAACCAGATCCTTTTGCATACAATATAGGATAAACCGGCACCCCCTCCAGCCCATAAGCAGCATGATCCAAACCGGCCACTTTTGCCAGAACCAATAAAGGATCATTTACAGCTGCAGGGATCAGGTGACAATCGTTTATGCCCAAAATCCGCATAGGGGGGAGTTGGTCACCAAAAACATCCGCTACCACCACTCCCCTTTCCAGCCTGGTTTGCAGTATTTCTCCCGTACTTTCCAGCCCATCAAAATCGGAAGGGTATTCCAGGTAATAACGTATTTCCTTTTCTTCCAATAAAGCAATCAACCCTTCCGGAATATCCACCCTGTCCTGAGGGTAATTTTCAGAAAGTATCAGTAAGATGGCCTCTCTTCCCATGCGGTCTGCCGCATCCAGGGGATCCTCATGGAATTTCAGTTGAAAACCTTCACCCTCAAGCCATAGTACCAAATCATTATTGGCTGAACCGACAACATGTATTACCTCCGAATTTCCTGTACTACAAGAAAGCAAAGCATAGAAAACCAACAAAATAAAACAGGACCTTAACATAGAAAATGGAAAACTGGTTAAAAACAACAGGCAATATACATTTATCCTCACATTTCTGAAATTTATGGATTGGTAGAAATTAATGGTAAAAAACCCCGAATAATTTTAAATTATAAAATATTGGCTGACAAATAATTAGGATACAATACGAAATAATAATTTTTACTTGGTTAATTAAATTTGAAATTCTTAAATTTAAAAAAACATGGTTTAGATTATTAAAAATGCATTTCAAATATCTTTTCCTTATCGCCTGTTTTCTGGCCAATTTGAATTTATCCCTGGCTGAGACTGCCTTTTTAAAGGATTCTACCTTAATGGACAAAGAGGCGTCTGCACCCAGATGGAGCATCATCAACAAAGGAGCGGGAAACAACAATTCCCTGGACCTTTTGGCAAGATTGGACGAGGATGTCATCAGCGAAAATCCGGATATGGTTTTCATCATGGTAGGCATTCATGACATGATCAACCTGCATAAGTTTTTGGATTACGGTACCTATCGCAAAGCTTACCAAAAGATCATTTCCAGGCTCCAGCATGCAGGAATAGAAACCGTGTTGCTCAACCTTATCCCGGTAGACACCAATGCCATTTCCAACAGGTACCAGTTGGATTTTTTTGATTCTCCTCCCCTGGTAAAAATAAAAAAAGCCAATGAGATCATTGCCGATCTGGCCAGAACAAACGGTCTTAAAACAATCGATCTTTATCAGGAATTCATCAAAAGAGAATCCCCAAATCCCGGAAAAGCTTCCCTGATCATGAATGTGGCGAATTCAGGTAAACCGGATGGGGTGCATCCCACCAGTGAGGGCAACCGGATCATTGCCGAAAAGATTTTTAATTTCCTGGTAGCAACTCAAAAAATCAACCACAAGAAGAAAATGGTTTTTTTTGGTGACAGTATCATTTTCGGTCAGGGAGTGGAAGGCAGTGGCACCAGCGAGGGGCAAACTTTTCCTGCCTACCTGAAAAAAATGATCCAATGGGATGAATTGGCACCTTATTTTTCAGTGCCTTATGAATATGAAGATGTAGAAGGGGATTTCAGTGACCCTTTCGTTTTTGAGGACGGCACAGTGGTAAATGACCTTGCAGACTGGAAGGAAAGGAGAAAGGAGATCCTTAAAAAATGGCACGACCACATGGGACAATGGCCAGAAATGATCAGCAACCCTTCTTTTGAGGTATTGCATACGGTGGAAAAAGAAAGCTTTGTACAAAAAAAGATCAAATTTGAATGGGTTCCAGGGCAAATGACGGAAGGTTATTTGTTAATACCTTATGGCGCTAAAAACAACCCTGCTGTGGTAACGGTATATTATGAACCGGAAACAGCCATAGGAAAGGGAAAGCCAGACAGGGATTTTGCTTTGCAACTGGCCAAACGGGGTTTTGTCACCCTTTCCCTGGGCACCACAGAAACTACTGAAAATGAAACCTATTCCATTTACTACCCCCATATAGATAGTGCCACTGTACAACCCTTATCCATGCTGGCCTATGCAGCAGGAAATGCCTGGCATTTGTTGGCCAGTCTAGCTGAGGTAAATGCAGACAAAATAGGCATCACCGGTCATTCCTATGGAGGAAAATGGGCGATGTTCGCTTCCTGTTTGTTTGAAAAATATGCTGCTGCAGCCTGGTCTGATCCAGGTATTGTTTTTGATCAGAATAAACCAAACATCAACTATTGGGAACCCTGGTACCTGGGATACCACCCACAACCCTGGAGAAAAAGAGGATTACCGACCGAAGACAACCCGGCAAAGGGCCTGTACCCGGAATTGCTGGAGAATAAAATGGATTTGCATGAACTTCATGTACTCATGGCCCCAAGACCATTTTTGGTTTCCGGGGGTGCCGAAGATCCCGTCGATCGTTGGGTCCCCCTGAATTACAGCCTTCGAGCCAATGAACTCTTAGGTGTAAAAAACCGGGTTGGTATGAGCAATCGGAAAGAACATTCCCCCAACAAGGAATCCAATGAAATCATCTACTCTTTTTTCGAATATTACCTTGCCCCTTGATTTTGATTTAAAAATTGAGACAGATTTTTGAGAACAAATTCATCATCATTTAATTCGGGGTAATCTGAACAGACCCTTTCTATCTCCTCCATTTGACCAGGGGAAAGTGTTTCCTGTGGATTCAAACACCACCTTCCCTCTAAGAGACCTTGCCGTCGCAACACCTCGTGAATACCTGGTATACAGCCTTTGAACTGGTGGTGGGGATCAAATATTGCTGCGTTGGTATCTGTTATTTGCACACCTAAAGCCAAGAGATCAGCTATTCCCTCTCCATCTCTTTCCAGACAAAGCTTTATCCTGGCCAACAATTCTACGGCCCGTCTGGTCCAAACAGCCCAATGTCCCAATAATCCCCCAACGATCCTTTTGGTGACCAATTGCCCTTCTACCATAAAGGAAAATGAGCTGAGCAAATCGGCCACTATGTTATCATCATTTCCCGTATACAGGGCAATTTCATGTCGTCTTTCCGAAGCGCATACAGCTCTTACCACGTCCAGGGTTTGGTACCTGTTAAACGGCGCCATTTTTATCGCATGCACGTTTGGGATAGCTGCAAAATCCTTCCAGAATTCATGGCTGAGCAGCCTCCCGCCTGCTGAAGGCTGTAGGTAAAAGCCAAAAAGAGGAATCAGTTCTGCGACTTTCTCTGCCCTTTTTATCAATTTACTTTCAGACCAGTCTCCCAACCCCCCAGCACTCAATAAGCCTAAATCATAACCCAGACTTTTGGCCAGGTAGGCCTCTTCCAGGGCTTGATCTGTATCCCCAACAATTCCGGAAACCATCAAAAAAGGCTTTTCAAGTTTTGCTGCCTGCACTTCTTCCATGGCCATTTTCAGTACAGGCTCCAGCAGCCCATGTTTTTTATCCCTGATTTCAAACTGGGTACTATGCACGGCCACAGCCATACCTCCAGCTCCGGAGGCCAGGTAATACCTGCTAAGCGCCCGTTGATGTGTTTCGTCTAATTTCCTGCCGGAGTCCAGGGCCAATGGATGGGCCGGAATGACCAGGCCTTCCTGCAAATACTTGTTTTTTTGGGGGTCTATTTGATTCATGATTTAGAATTTTCCTTCTCGTTCCTGAAAATGCGTAGGTTTGTTTAATATTTCTCCTTTCTGAAGTATCCATTCAGCGGTCATTTCTATCATTTCAAGCAAGGATGTCCCGGGATACCCAAACAGGCGGTGACAGCGGGAAGCATTATTGAGTAATACATAAGGTTCCGGTTCATTTTTAAAAACCGGAGCCCTTCCGAAAATCCTTCCAAAAATATCGGCCACCTGATGGATGCTGATGGTTTCAGGGCCTGTAACGTTAAGCAGTTTTGGGGGGCTGCTTGTATGTAAAAGCGAACGAATGGCGATTTCGTTGGCGTCCCCTTGCCATATGACGTTCATATGTCCGCTTCTCAGGTCAATGGCTTGTCCTTCGGAAACCATTTTCCCGATTTCAAGTAAGTTTCCATAACGCATGTCAATGGCATAATTTAACCGGTAAATGAGCATGGGAATGCCATAGCGATGACTGAAATATTCGAATATCCTTTCCCTGCCCAGGCATGATTGGGCATATTCACCCAGAGGTTCAGGGGCTGTATCTTCCGTGGCACCTCCAGAGGCATAGTGTACAAAAGGATAAATATTTCCACTGGAAAAAATGACCATCCTCGAGTTTTTATATTTTTCTGAAACCCGGCCGGGAAGGTAGGCATTCATGGCCCAGGTAGTATGTGCATCTCCGGAGGTTCCAAATTTTTTCCCTGCCATATAAATTACATTTTCAGCCTGGGGTAGGGCCTGTAAAGCTTCATCATCCAATAAATCGGCACTGATACACTGAAGTCCGTGGTCCTGAAGATCGGCCTTTGTGCCCGCGTCTGAAAATCGAGAGACACCGATTACCTTTTTTTTCAGGTTGGCAGAATTAACGGCTCTTAGGATCAGTTTTGCAAGGCTGGGTCCCATCTTTCCTCCTACTCCCAAAATAATAATGTCCCCCTCAATCCTTTTTAAATCATTAATGAGCGCTTTAGAGGGGCTACTGAGTCTTTCTTCAAGTTCTGCTATGGATTTCATAAGATTATTATTGTTTTTTAGCGGCCATATGGCATCTTTGACGATTTAAATAATTATTGCCCTGCGTGTTTAATGAATGATTTTAATCGTGTCGATTTCATGTGTTTATAATTGTCTCTAAGTTGCCACATGGTATCTCGCATGTTGGATAATCATTCCTCCGTGTGTCGCTTGCGACATGCTCGATTTCATCGGATTATATTTTATTTTTCAAAGGTCATAAAATACCCACCCGCCACTATAAGGCGGGCTGGCTGGCCTGAACCGTTTTTTTTTTTCGGTGGAAATGCGCATGGCCAATAATCATCCCTGTGTTTGACGATTTCAACATGGTTGATTTAATGGATTAAACAGAGCTTTACCATAGTTTTGTATTTCTAATATGATTCGGGCACTATTCATTTCAAAAATAAATTTACACCATTGCTTACCGCCAGGGTAAGCAAAACGAGCAAGCCAAGAACCCCAAGAATATTTGACAGTTTTTTATTCTTCAATTCGCCCATGATATTAGCATCATTTCCGATCAGAAACAAACCAAATCCTATGAATGGAACGGCAAAAATAGTGATCCCCTGGGCAAAAACAATCAGCTCCAGCGGAAGGCGTCCAAAAATGAGTGCCACTGCAGCTCCGATAACAATCACCAGAGAAATCAGTAATTTAACAGGAAGCCCATTCAGATCTCTTCCAAGGGATAAGGCATCCGCCAGGAGTGTACCCCCTATACTGGCATTTCCAAGTAAGGAGGAGAAAGAAGCCCCAAACAAACCCACCATAAATACCAGAAAGGAAAACTGACCATAAACCGGTGCCAAAGCAAGCCCCATATCCCCGGCAGAACTTACTCCCACACCTTTAGGGTACAAAATTGTGGCCGCACTCAACATGATCATAGATGAGATGATACCCAAAACCATTATTCCTGTAAAACTTTCGGTAAGGGCTTCTTGCTTTTGAGATTTTTTCCAGCCTTTTTCCTGGACCAAATAGGACTGGTAAAATGCTCCGGCAATGGAAAAACTGGATGCTACCAGGGCAATTACCAAAACAAAAGAACCTTTGGGTATGGCAGGAAACAATCCATTTACTACCTCTCCAAAATCAGGAGGAGCCAAGACAAGCGTAAGAAGGAAAGAGATCAGCATGATGGCCACCATCAGAATCATCACTTTTTCCAGTACTTTATAAAAGCTCTTGAAAAACAGCAATGAAATCGCCAATAATGAAATAAATACAATCCATAAGGCATTTGACCCCCCCAGGAATTCGGAAAGGGCCAGACCCGCCCCAACGGTATTTCCTGCCTGGAAAGAGGCTGTCACAAAGAAAAGACCAAAGCCGGCAATCCATGCAGCGGCTTTTCCCCACTTTTCTCTGAATAAGTTGATCAGGGAAGTATTTGCAGCCAAGCCAATCCTTGCCCCCATTCCGGTAAAAGTTAACATCAAAACAACGGCTACAAGGATCACCCAAAGTAACTGATAGCCATAAACTGCCCCAAGTTTGGAAGTAATGGTAAGACTTCCCGGGCCAAACACCAAAGCGGCAGTAATCAATCCTGGCCCCAGGGATTTTATCCAGCGAATGATCACAGGTTAATGGATTTATACATCAGGGGAATAATTCTTTTACGGAGACTGATAAGCAATTAAAAATGTCTTCTATTGAAAATTTCAGTTAATATCACTGCATCTCTGGCAGAGTCGGTATTTTTTAAAATCCTGGCATATTTGCTCCTTCCTGAATATTCTTCTGCTACATCCACCACCTCACCCAGGATCTTTTTGTCATCCTCCAGATCCACCTGATCATCTAGTTTTACCAAAGGTTGCTTGATATCCCGGTACGGGTCTTTATACGAACCCTCAATTTCGGGAATTGTAGCAGGTTCCGGCTTGACAGGCTTTCTGGAAAATTCAGGTTCCGATTCCGTAACCACTTCCTCACCATCGTATTCCAGATCCCTTTCCCTCTCCGACTGCTCATTGCGAATTTCCCTGAGCAACTCTTCAAATGAAGGACCTTTCTTAGGGACCTTATCTGTTGTCTCCGGATCATTCTCCATCTCCGGGGTTTTCTTCTTGGCAAAAGAAGTGTAAATAAAATAAATGATGATGGCAATGATATAGAATATCGTTCCTGAATCCATTGTACTGTCGCTTTAAAACTTCAATTTACAAAAATTAATCGTTTCAAACTTACTTTTTGGACGGAAGACCTGAATTTAATAATGGCCTGACAAAGGTTTTCCAATTCACAAATGAATTACAACCAACTTGAATCGCTTCAGAACCAGTCCTCCAAATGAGATAATTATATGATTTAGCTCAGTTTTCAATAAGAAAAGCAATTTTTATTGTAATATTTAAATTTATTTTTTTTATATTCATATTACAAAAAAGAGGTAGTAAAACCAATTACATTAACCCTACGCTGAGATGAAAACTAAAAAAAGAACACCCGACGTACTTGATGAAATGCAGATTGATTTTCCGAATCTTCTCGTGAAAACCCAACATGGAAATGTTTACTTAAAATCGATGATCAACAACAAAAGGACGATCCTGTGCATCAATCCTTCAGAAATAATCCCATCAAATACGGCAGAAACGAAGGATTTTATTGGTATCCTGAAAAAATTAAAAGACATGAATTTTCACCTGATCGGCTTCAACAGAAAGTCATTCAGAGAGCACTTAAAATCTTTGAATTGGGTCAATTCTTATATCAGGGAAGAATTGATTTTTCCTATATTTTATCAGGCTGAGAATGAGCAAAAAGAATATCTGGAAGAAAAACTATCTGAAACAAATGACCTGAAAAACCCTGTCTATTTTCTCGATAAAAACGGAACCATAAAAATGATTTTGAACGGTGACAAACCTGACAACCGGAGTCTGGAAAAAATCATGGAACTTGCATCCAAATTGGTATTGGGAGAACAAAGTTTCCAGAAGGACATGGTACTAAGGGACAATTGATCCCTTAGCACCATATACCGCCTAGCTCAGTTTTCAATGGATTCCTTCATCAACTGTGGATGGAGATTGTTGTCTTTTAATTTGCCTATTTTACTCTTATTATCCTCTTTTTCAGTTTTACTCATTTCTTTGTTTTCGCTGTATTTCTTAATACAAGCTTCCACTTCGGCACCGGTCTCAATTTTTATTTTATTGGAAAGTACCGAACCATGAACTACACCAGTTTCACCAATGATGGTGATGTCTGTAGCCACAACCTCACCTACAACCTCCCCTAAAATTGAAATGTGACTGGCTTTAACATTGCCAATGATCTGTCCGGTCTTGCCTATGATCACCTTTTTGGTGGTAGTCAGGTTGCCCTGAATGATTCCTTCAACCCTAATATCATTGCTGGAATCAATGTCTCCTATCATCCTGAACCCAGGAGCAAAAAAGGAGGTTGAACTTGGCCCATCCATAGCAGGGTTGGATTTTTTTTCTGAGGTCCACATGATCTTTTCTTATTAAGTTAAAAACGCTTTAAGTGATTAATTTACCTAGTTCAAATAATACAATAATCTCTAATTATATTTTAAATATAGAACTTAAAAAAATGATGTGCAAGAAAAAATTTTACAAAGCATTTTCTAGTAATTTAAATTATTTTTACCGTATATATTATTGGTTTTTAATTTTTCATTGTTATTTATACTCATTTAATAGGCCATTTATCAAATTTATCGGTAAAGGGTAATGAAATATTATATACCTTTTTCAATATTATTTTTCACTAATCAAAACTTACGGATATGAAACTCAATAAACAGGCACCCAAATGCATAAATCTAGAACTATTATCCCAAATCCAATATTTTTTTTATTCAGGCTACTTTAGTTTAAATAATTTACAAGTGAGGTTTATCCATAGATAAAAACCATTTTAATTGTAACTTTTAGCAAACAGACCAAAACACAGCAACTTCCGAACAATTTAAAATTATAATTAATATTTTTTCATTTATATATATTTGAATATAGGTTATTTTTTTGAATTCAAACCTTATTTTTTTAAATTCGGTTTTGTTTATCTTGTATTAAGTCATAAATTCGAAATACAGAAGATTAAATTTTAAAAAGCTGGATTTCCGGGTTAAATTAAAGTTGCAGCATGAAACAGAAACTTGAAACCATAATTGTGGATGACGATATTTTGACGCTACATTATATAAAGAAAATTGTCAAAACATCACCGATTGATGGCCCGATACATACTTCGGAGAATGGAAAACTTGCATTTCAGATTCTGGAAAACAGGAAAGATGATTTTGATACCATATTGGTCTTTTTGGATATCAACATGCCTGTAATGGATGGATGGTCATTTTTGGAATTGCTGCAGGAAAAAACCTATAAAAACAAAATTCAGGTGGTTATGGTGACTTCTTCCACTGACCCTGCAGACAAAGCCAGATCCAACAAATACCCACAGGTAATCGGTTACCTTGAAAAACCCGTCTATCCACAGGTATTTACAGAAATCTACAACCTGTTCGATAAAAACATTGTCATAACCAAAAACAAAGATTCCATCAATTGATGGCAGATCCATACCAAACCCGGTCAAACAGACAAATCCGCTAATCCCCTGACTTGATTTTTCTTCTATATCCATGCTCCTGCTTCCTTGCAAATTGCAGGGATTGGGTTAAATTTGTTTGGCATTAAATGAACCTGCATGCAGCTTTCCAAACTAGAGATTAGAGGCTTTAAAAGTTTCGGTGACAAGGTATTGATCCATTTTGATAAGGGTATCACCGGTATTGTTGGGCCAAATGGTTGCGGGAAATCAAATGTGGTAGATGCTATCCGCTGGGTTTTGGGCGAGCAAAAAACCAGGATGCTCCGTTCCGACAAGATGGAAAATGTCATTTTTAACGGAACAAAAAACCGCAAACCACTGAACATGGCAGAAGTCTCCCTGACTTTTGAGAACACCAAAAACCTACTGCCCACAGAATACACCCATGTAACCATAACCAGAAGGTACTACCGCTCTGGTGAAAGTGAATACTTGCTCAACGGAGTCACCTGCCGCTTGAAGGACATTACCAACCTTTTTCTGGATACTGGCATCAACTCCAATAGCTATGCCATCATCGAATTGAAAATGATCGATGAACTGCTCAACGATAAAAACAATTCCAGACGGGATTTATTTGAGGAGGCAGCAGGAATATCCAAGTTTAAAACCCGGAAAAAAGAGACTTTAAGAAAATTAGAGGATACCGATGCGGACCTGGACCGCGTTGAAGACCTCTTGTTTGAAATAGAAAAAAACCTCAAATCCCTGGAAAAGCAAGCCAGACAGGCGGTTCGCTATTTCGAACTAAAAAAAGAATACAAATCTCTGAGCATCGCCCTTGCAAAAAAGGGAGTGAAAGACCATAGGGACACCCTTATCAGTCTCAATCAAAAATTAGAAGCAGAAAGTGACCAAAAAGTACAACTGAATTCAGCCATTGCAGCAAAGGAGGCAGCCCTGGAAGCATTAAAATCGGGCATGGTGAATAAGGAAAAGCTACTGTCCACCCGGCAAAAAACACTCAATGAACATGTGCTGAAAATCCGTCAGTTTGAAAGCGATAAAAAAATAAAAAACGAACGACTGCGCTTTCTTCAGGATAAATCAGAGCAGCTCAGAACACAAATAGACCAGGACAAAAAAAGCAATGAAAGAGCGGGGTTTAGTATTAAATCTTTGGAGCAGGAAAAACAGGTTGCCGAGAAGCTGATTGCAGAAAAAGAACAACTGGTTCAGGAACTGAAAGCGGTCTATGAAGAAAAAAAACTACAGCATGGCAGCTATCAGGAAAAACAAAAAGTCCTGCAAAGCAACTATTCCCGAAAAAGGGATGAGATGTATCAGCTCAGTAAGAATCAGGAAATAAAACAAATCCAACTCAACAGCCTGAAACAGGAGTTGGAAAAAACCGCCACGGATGACAGTAGCCAGGTGGAAAATCTGGCTGGATTTACCGAGAGTTTGAAAGCAATCCAGGATCAATTGGACAAAGAAAACCGGGAATTACGGCAAATAAAGGCTGAGGAAGAAAGTCATCAGCTGAAATTGGAAGAAGCCACCCGTACCCTGGACCTTATACGTGATGAATCGACCCAGATCAACAGGAAGCTGGATGCCAAAAGTAATGAGTTTCAACTCACCAAGTCCCTGGTAGACAACCTGGAAGGATTTCCGGAGGCCATTAAATTTTTAAAGAAAAACAGCAACTGGGGCAAAAACAAACCTCTGCTTTCGGATATATTGACAACTGATGAGAAGTACCGCGTCACCATAGAAAATTTTCTGGAAAACTACATGAATTACTATGTGGTTGAAACAGAAAAGGAAGCCATAGAAGCCGTAAAATTATTGAGTGATGCAGGGAAGGGAAAGGCACATTTTTTTATTTTGGACAGGTTTGAAAAATTCCGACCTTCTCAGAACAAACTGTTCTCAGACGCAGTGGCCGCCACTGAGATTATTGAATATGATGGTAAATACGCACCACTTGTAGCCTATCTCCTGGACGATGTATATATTTTTAATGGTGATATCCATCAGGTTCCCAAAACACAGGAAGCGATTTTTATTACAGAAAGCGGTAAATTTATAGACCGTCAATTCACCATTTCGGGCGGATCTGTTGGCCTGTTTGAAGGCAAAAGGATAGGAAGGGCCAAAAATCTGGAGAAATTGGACAAAGAAATCAAGTCCCTGCAAAAAAAGATCACTGAGGTCCGAACCAATTTGGATAAAAAAGCAGCAGAGGTTTCTAAATTAAAAGCACTTAATTTCAAGCAGCCCCTTGAGGAAAAACAAAAAATTGTCAATGAACTGAACCAGGAGCACATCTCTTTAAAAACCAAAAAGGAGCAATTGGCAGAAATGCTTTCCTCCAATGCCAACAAAAAAGAGGACATCCAGGAAAAACTTTATCAGCTATCCGAAGAATTAGAGGCGTTGGTACCGCAGCTTGCCAATCAAAAGGAGGATTTTGCCGATCTTGAGGAAGAAATCAACGAAATAAACCTGGCCTTACAGGAAGCTGCCGAAGATCTCTCCCTCCGCTCTTCTCAATACAATGAGGAGAATATTCAATATCACCAACACCTGAATAAATTACAAAGCATCGAGCAGGAAATAGGTTTCAAACAAAGTACTTATGAAAACAGCAAGGAACGCATAGAAACCGCTCAACTCGAGATGGGTCGCACAGATCAGGAAATCAAATCGTTGATTGACAATAATGAAATCAAAGATGATGAGCTCATCGAACTATATGGAGAAAAAGAAGATATAGAAGAAGGAGTCAATGAGGCGGAAAAAGACTACTACGCTGTTCGGGGAGAAATCGATGAAGTAGAAAAATCCATTAGAGAAATCCAGAAACGCAAAGAACAGGTAGATAGCCTGGTGATGGAATTGCAGCAGGCAGCCAATGAAATCAATCTCAAGCTCAACGGTTTAAAAGAGAGATTAAGTGTGGAGTTTGAAATTGACCTGGATCAACTGATGCAGGATGATCCGGAACCGGATGCGCAATTTGAAGGAAAGGATGAGGCCTTCATCAAAGAAGAGGTCAGCAAAGTCAAGCAAAAGCTTGAAAGAATGGGACCGGTAAATCCCATGGCCATGGAAGCTTATGATGAAATTAAAGAAAGACATACCTTTATTACGGAACAAAGAGATGATTTGCAAAAAGCAAAAGCATCTTTGGTGACCACCATTAACGAAATCGACCAGGTGGCCCGGGAGACATTCCTGGATGCCTTTGACAAAATAAAAACCAATTTCGTCAAAGTATTCAGGTCGCTTTTTACAGAAGAGGATGATTGTGACCTCAAATTGGCAGATCCGGATTTACCATTGGAAAGCAGCATAGAAATCATTGCCAAACCAAAGGGAAAAAGGCCTTTATCCATCAACCAGCTATCGGGAGGAGAAAAAACGCTGACTGCTACTTCTCTGCTATTCTCCATCTACCTTCTGAAACCAGCTCCCTTTTGTATTTTTGATGAGGTGGATGCTCCTCTTGATGATGCCAATATTGATAAATTCAATCAAATCATTCAGAAATTCTCCAATGAATCCCAATTCATCATCGTCACACACAATAAACGAACGATGGCAAGTACAGACATCATCTATGGCATTACCATGATAGAAGCTGGAATTTCAAGAGTGGTGCCTGTGGATTTGCGGGAACTTGTAGAGAATGACGGTGAAGAGATATAAAAAAACCGGGCCACGATGGAAAATGGCCCGGAAAATATCAATAATTGAAAAGAATCAGTTGGGTAATTTATCGGCAAATTTACCATATACCCAGGTTCCTGCAATGGCACTTAGCAAGGTAACAGCCACCACAGAGAATCCTGATCCGATTTGTGCAAACAACGGCCCGGGACAAGCTCCGGTCAGGGCCCAACCCAAGCCGAAAATAAATCCTCCAATAATCTGCCCTTTCCTGAATTCCTTATCCGCAATCTTGATTGGTTCACCACCAAGAGTTTTGATGCCAAATCTTTTGATCAATTGAATTGAGATAAGACCTACCAAAATGGCGGACCCTATTACCCCATACATGAAAAATGACTGTAACCTGAACATCTCCTGAATACGAAACCAGGATATGACTTCGGCTTTGACAAATACTATCCCAAACAAAACACCCACAATCAGGTACCTCATTAGTTTCCAACCGGACTCACCGGATTTCCCCATATTGGGGGCTTCACACTCCACCGGATTGGATTCGATTTTTTCCTTTACTTTCATAATATGTTGATTTGAAATGTAATCCTATTTCATTTTTTTTATAACCCGACCCATTGCATGATATAGGGAAGCAACAAATGGGTCATCACAAATCCGCCAAGCATAAAGAAGATTGTGGCAACCAGTGAAGGCCATTGAAGGTTACTGATACCCATGATGGCATGCCCTGAAGTACAGCCTCCGGCATAACGCGTCCCAAAACCTACCAGAAAACCGCCGATCACAAAAAAGAACAAGCCTTTTAAGGTGAATAAGTTGCTCCAGCTAAAGATATCTGCGGGTAGCAAATTTCTGAAATCAGTGATTCCCAATTGTATCAGGTCCTGCTGGGTACTTTCTGCCAGCACTATGGCATCCGGATTGGAAAGAAATACGGAGGCGATTACTCCACCCAGGAATATACCTGCTACAAATAGGATATTCCATATTTCCTTTTTCCAGTCATACTGGAAAAAAGGGATTTTGGCTGGTATACAGGCTGCGCAGGCATGCCGCAAAGAGGAGCTGATGCCGAAGGATTTATTTCCGATGATCAATAACGCAGGCACGGTCAACCCTATCAAGGGGCCGGCTACATACCATGGCCAGGGTTGGCTGATCCAATCTATTAATTGTTCCATTTTTTTCACTTTGTTTTATTTTTTTTAATCTATCATTAATGTTAACAGGAAATTCGCTCAGATTTATCCATTTGATGCTGTCTCTTTTGGTTGAGGGTTATAAAAATGGCAGGAAGCCAGGTCCTGCCATTAACCAACACATCAACCAAAATAGCTCACAATAAAGTCGTAGGACAAACGTAATCGCTCACCGCAAACTTACCTGATGCTTTTATAGCGTCAAAACCACCTTGAATATCCACCAGATTATCGTAGCCCCTGGCCCTTAATACAGAGTTGAAAATCATGGAACGATACCCGCCAGCACAGTGCACATAGTAGGGCTTTTCTTTGTCGATTTCGGCCATGTGTTCATTGATGTAATCCAGCGGTAAGTTCTCCGCACCAATCAGGTGTTCGCTTTGATGCTCACTGGCCTTTCTCACATCTAAAATTTTTAAATCCTTAACCTTAGCAACCAGGGATGCCAATTCGTCAACAGATATCATTGAAATGGTGTCTATATCCCTACCGGACTTTTTCCAGGCAGCTATTCCCCCTTTCAAATAACCAATTGCATGGTCATATCCAACCCTTGCCAGTCGGGTAATGACTTCCTCTTCCCTACCCTTATCGGCTACTACCAGAATTTCTTGCTTCACATCCGGAATCAATGTTCCTACCCAAACGGCAAAGCTGCCATCAATACCAATATTAATGGCATTGGGGATAAAACCTTTGGCAAATTGTTCAGGAGCCCGGGTATCCAACACAACAGCCCCTGTTTCATTGGCTGCAGCTTCAAATGCACCAGGAGACAAAGCCTGTTGCCCCCTGTCCAATACCGTATCAATACTGTCATATCCCTGGATGTTCATCAAAACATTTTGCGGGAAATAGGCTGGTGGAGGCGTGAGACCGGTAAGCACCTCTTTAATAAAAGCTTCCTTACTCATTGCCTGCAACGCGTAGTTGGTTTTCTTTTGGTTTCCAAGGGTATCACTGGTCTCCTTACTCATATTTTTGCCACAAGCACTTCCAGCTCCATGAGCTGGATATACTATCAGGTGATCCGGCAGGGGCATTATTTTTTCCCTTAAGGAATCATACAAATGCGCTGCAAGCTTTTCCTGTGTCAGGTCTTTGATTACCTTTTGCGCAAGATCTGGTCTGCCCACATCTCCAATAAACAAGGTATCGCCAGTGAATAAAGCCACTTCTTTTCCTGCCTCGTCTGACAATAAAAAGACAGCACTCTCCATCGTATGTCCCGGGGTATGAATTACTTTCACAGTAGCTCCCCCCAATTGGAATTCCTGACCATCCCTGGCAACAATGGCATCAAAACCCAAAGCCATTTCAGTAGGCCCAAATACGATCTTTGCCCCGGTTTTAGCAGACAAATCCTGATGCCCGGAGACAAAATCAGCATGAAAATGGGTCTCAAATATATATTTGATGGTAGCCCCATTCCTTTCGGCCTTATCCATATAAGGCTGTACCTCCCGAAGGGGATCCACTATGGCTGCTTCCCCATTCGACTCAATATAGTAGGCTCCCTGAGCCAGACAACCGGTATAAATTTGTTCTATTTTCATAGGTAGTATGATTAATGATTGGTGTACAAATTAAAGTACTTTTGACAAGGCTCAATAGGACTTTGGTCACACAGGAATTTTAATAGGGCCAGGAAATGATCCCACCTGCCAGGTTATATACCTTTTCAAAACCTAAATCTGCCATCATCGCACAGGCATGGCCACTTCTGTTTCCACTCCTGCAATACAGGTAATAAGACTTGTCTTTAGGAAGGTTCTGGACTTGCTTCTTAAAATCTGAGGACATCATATCCAGGTTCCTGGCTTTGGGTAACTTCCCCTGGTTAAATTCCCCTGCCGTTCTAACATCAATGACAACAGCATCCTTATCCTGGATACCCTGGTGAAAGTCTTCAGCACCGAGATCTGAATACTGCTTAATTTGCTTATGAAAGAGATTGAACATTTTTTTCTTTTGTTAAGTGACACAACAAAAGTAGGGTAAGAAAAAAGGAGAAAAAGTAATTTTTATCACATTACCCGCAAAGGCAAAAAAAAAGCCATCCAAATGGACGGCTTTCAATGATTTTATCAATATAACTCAAGGTCAGTTGTTTTCGACCCTGCCTACAGATGCATACATCAATTTCCTGGCATCCGCTTCTCTCAATTCAAACTGAATATCACTAATGGGACCCATTTTTACATCTCTATCAGCTTTAAGAGAAATCCATATTTGGTCTCTCTCTGCCTCGGAAAGGTTATCTTTTTCCTGGTTTACCCAAAGCACGATATCAGAGGTATTGATCAAAACATCATTTGCCTGGATCCTTGGTTCTGAACCATACATGGAAGTATTCTTAGGTTTACCCACGTACAAATAGGAAATCAGTGTCTTTTTCTGAATCTTTTGAAGCTGGGTAGCCTGAGGAATCTTTTGTTCTACCAAAATCTCCTGCTCTCTCAATACCGTTGTCACCATAAAAAAGAACAACAACATAAAGATAATATCGGGAAGAGCTGAGGTAGGAATATTGGTTTCCGCTTTGGTTTTCTTTTTAAACTTTGACATAATTAGCTTCCGATTTTATCAGGTTCTGCGATAGAGATGGCCATAGGTATACCTTCCTTACCTCTGTCCAGCAGTTCTTGTTCAGCAGCTGTCTGACCAGATAAGGCGCGGTATTCTTCCCCGGAAAGACCGACCCGCTCACCATAAATTTCAAAATATGCTTTTTTCACCTCATCCAGAACCTCCAGGTAGGTCTCATAACTGGTACCTCTATTGGTCTTGATTGAAATTACTGCACCTCCGGACATCGGGTGATCAGAAGATTCCGGGCTTTGGTCAGCCATACCTTTCAAAGAAGGCGGAAGGCTGTTAAACAGAGCTACTGCATCCTCATCCGGATTTCCAAAATTCAGCACAAAGCTTTTGATTTCGTCAGATAGTCCATCTGTACTGTTGCGAAATTCACCTTCAATCAAAAGATCATCATTCAGGTTGATCAAAATATTGAAAATGTTTCGTTCGTTCAATTCCACCTCCGGTGGTGGCTGATTCGGATCCTTTTTAGGAGGAAGGATATTCATGATACCCTTATCCGAAGCGATTGTCGTGGTTACGAGAAAGAAGATAAGCAACAAGAAGGCGATGTCTGCCATCGATCCTGCATTTACCTCCTGACTCATTCTACCTCTCTTGCCCATAATTACTTGACTATTTTAGTGATTTCTGTGACTACAATCCCAAAGATTGCAAGTATGGCAAGCGCATACACAGTAATAAGCACGCCACCTACCATTTTCGCTCCCTCAGGTGTAATGTTAAAGGGATCTGCAGCATACTTGGCAGCAATATCACCACTAGCAGTGCTGTAGGCAATACCAAACAAAGCACCAATGACTACCACACCAATGACTGTTTTCAACAGACTCTTGGGGTTATCAAAGGACTTGATCAAAGGCATAAGTATAGCAAACACTGCTCCTATGATGATCAGCAAGTACCCTGCATATAAGAATATATCAGTAGTATCCATTTTATCTTAAATCTAAAGTGAAATAAATCATTTATTGGGTTAAAACAAAATGACCAGAATTACCTGGTCAATTTATGCTTCACCAAAATGTCTACTAAGCTGATAGACGCATCTTCCATATCATTCACGATAGAATCGATTTTCGCCACACAATAGTTATAGAACAACTGTAGGATAATGGCTACAATCAGACCAGCTACTGTTGTCAAAAGGGCGATTTTGATACCACCAGCAACCAATGATGGAGAGATGTCCCCTGCTGCTTCAATTGAATCAAAAGCACCAATCATACCGATTACCGTACCCATGAAACCCAACATAGGAGCCAGGGAGATAAACAGGGAGATCCATACAAGACCTTTTTCAAGACGGCCCATTTCTACTGAACCATAGGCAATAATGGATTTTTCCACCATATCGATTCCTTCAGAATACCGCATCAACCCTTGCGTAAAGATAGAAGCTACAGGGCCTCTGGTGGACTTGGTAACATCCTTAGCGGCCTCAATCCCACCTTCTTCCAATGCATTTTCTACCTTAGCCAAAAGTTTTTTGGTATTGGTAGTGGATAGATTCAGGGTGATAATTCTTTCCAGGGCAACTGCCAAACCCAAAATCAAACACAACAACACAGGAGTCATGTAGGTAGGATCTCCTTCAATGAACTTGTCTTTAATAACCTGATGAAAAGATTGCTCTTCGGCAACAATTTCATCATCAGTCATGACTGGTGTTGGATCTGGTTCCGGAGCTGGGGCAGCAGCCTCTTCAGTGGTGTCAGCTTCTGCTTCTTCTGTTTCTTCTTGTGCTTTTGTGATCATCGGAGAAAATAAAATTCCGAAAAGCATGAACAAAGCGATTAACTTTTTCATAATGTAGTTTTTAATAGACTTTTAAAGGTTGAACGGTTTCTAAATTCGAATTAAGTTTTTAAAGTTATAATTTTTTCAGCTCAAATTGCAAATGAATCCATTATAATTTCTCAGAAAACAATTATTGGGTAAATGATTTTAACAGATTTCTAATCTATCCCAATGCTTTGGAACCTGTAATTTAATTTACTTCAATGGAAATTGCACTATTTGAGCGGAAAAAATCCAGACAGTATTTCAATTACCGGCTTTTCCTTTCAAATAAAAGTGATCTTTTATCACTTTTTGCCTGAAATCTGCAGAGAGGAAGGGATTCGAACCCTCGATACCCTTTAGGGGTATACACGCTTTCCAGGCGTGCTCCTTCGACCGCTCGGACACCTCTCTTTTTGTGTTTTTTTTAATTGTTGCAGCGACAAATAAAATTATAAAATTCAGCCCATGCAAATAATTGTCTGCTTTATTATTGAAAAAAAACAGGGTTCGAAAGTATTCTTTTTGCCTATGAAAGCTATGGGATTGATGGTCAAAGCCTTGATTGGCCCTTTTTCATTGGCTCAAAACGGACATTTCTCCCGCCAGAGGCATCATCATCTTCCTTTTTATTTCGGTTTCATCTGTTTCATTGGCCAAAATAAACATCATTTTGGTGACAGCCGCCTCGGTAGTAATGTCTCCTCCACTCAATACCCCTACCCTTTTGAGATCTTTACTGGTTTGGTACCTGCCCTGTATCACCCTTCCTCCATTGCATTGGGAAACATTCAAGATCAGCAAACCTTTTTCTACTGCCTCTTCCATGGATTGGATAAACCAGTCCTCACTTGGACTGTTGCCAGATCCGTAGGTTTCCAGTACCATCCCCTTTAAACCCTCCATTTGTAAACAGTGCTGTACGACATTTTTGGTAATCCCTGGAAAGAGTTTCAACACCATCACATTGTTATCCAACTTATTCAGGTATTTGAGCTTTTTTCCCTCCTCATAAGGCCTGATGGAAGCATAATTGTAATCGATGACAATGCCCGATTCTGCCAGCGCCGGATAATTCTCAGACTCAAAGGCATCAAAATGCACACTCTGTACCTTTTTGGCCCGGTTTCCACGCAACAACATGTGGTTGAAAAAAATGCAGACCTCAGGTACTACCGGCTTTCCATTCGCCTTGGAAATGGCTATCTCAAGCGAAGTCATCAGGTTCTCCCGGGCATCCGAGCGCATGGCACTAATGGGAAGCTGCGCACCGGTAAAAATAACGGGCTTATTCAGACCCTTCAGCATATAGCTGAGCATGGAAGCACTGTATGCCATCGTGTCTGTCCCGTGCAACACCACAAAACCATCATAGGTATCGTAATTCTCATAGATGATATAAGCCATATCTACCCAATGCTGCAGGTTGATATTGGAAGAATCGATCGGCTCAGGAAAAGAAATGACAGTAATGCTAATGTTCAGGTTATTGAGATTGGGGATTTTTTCCAAAATCTTACCAAAATTAAATGGTACCAGGGCTCCCTGCTCATCATAGGCCATTCCCAATGTACCTCCGGTATAAATGATCAGCACCGCATGTTCAATCTCCTGCTTGGCTGCTGTATTTAACCTTACAATTTTATAATTCATGAGAATGTTGTTTGAACACTTCCAGGGCATTTCTTCCCGTGACTTCAGCTACCTCCTGCAGTGAAGTCCCGGTGAAGTGAGCCATTTTTTCTGCAATATGGGGAATATATTCGGGGGAATTGCGCTTGCCCCGGAATGGTACGGGGGCCAAAAAGGGACTGTCGGTTTCCAAAACCAGTCTGTCCAGTCCGGTTGCTGCAATGACCTGCCCTACGCCACTGTTTTTATACGTCAACGTACCTCCGATCCCCAAATAAAAACCCATTTCAATGATACTTCTGGCCTGCTCCAGACTACCTGAAAAACAATGAAAAATTCCAGTTAACTGTTCGTCGTTCATGGATTGAACCAGGTCAATGGTTTCCTGCATGGATTCCCTGCAATGCAGGATCAATGGCAGCTGCTTTTCTTTGGCCCATTGGATGTGTCTTTTCAAGGATTCCTGCTGCTGCTCAAAGTAAGTCTTGTCCCAGTATAGGTCAATGCCCGTCTCCCCAACGGCACAAAATTTGTGTTTTCCCCACCATTGCTCCATTTGGGAAAGTTGTTTTTCAAAGTCCTCCCCCACATCACAGGGGTGTAGGCCCAGCATGGGATAACAAACCCCGGGAAAGTCCCTTTCTACGGCCAGCATCCCTTCAATGGAATCCAGGTCAATATTGGGCATAAAAATCTTCTCGATACCTGCATCAATGGCATTTTGGATAACCTGATTCCGGTCCTGATCAAATTTTTTACTGTATATATGGGCGTGGGTTTCTATGAATTTCATGTGTTTATAATTTGTTCTTAAAAGGCCACATGGAATCTCGCATGGTTAATAATCATCCCAGTGTGTGACGTTCTCGTCATGCTCGATTTCATCTTTTTATAATTTGTATTTAATAGGTCATAACTTGTCCCGCACCGAAGTTAGGGAAGCCTGTCTCCTCCCGATAGCTATCGGTGCATCCCGCTGTATGTCGATTGCAACCTGCCAGTATGCATCAGGCAGGTTCGATTTCAGGTGTATGTTCGGTTCTTCCATTTGATGCCTGTTGGCCAGAAATAATACAAAACGGTAGACCAGCTGACCAGCCAATTGTAAATTTCAAATCCTGATAATGGCAAAATACCAATTTTAGTTTCCGTTTTCCCTGCAAAAGTGCTAATGAATAAGGATTGAAAGCAAATTTTAACTCCCCAAATACCTGCTGCCAACCAAAAAGAATGGACCAGGGCCACAAGCAGTGCCAAATAAAAAGCCACCTGAAGCCCCAAAAGCAACTGCCAGTACCAGGGAAGTGAAAAAGCACCCCTCGCCCATCTTTTCCGCTGCTCCATAAGTGAGATAAAGTTTTTTTCTGGTTTTGTCTTTACCAAAACGTCCTTGTTCACCAGATGGGCAGGCCGGTACCCCTGCTGAAACAAAATTTTGGAAAGGGCCAGATCCTCCGTTACCTGATCCTTAACCACTGAAAATCCACCCGATTGCCGATAGGCCTTCTGCCCGACCAGCATATTATTGCCCATGGCCGTAAGGGAAAAGCCCATATCCGCCACCGCCTTTACCTTTCCCAGTGTAAGCCACCAATCCAATGACTGCATCAGGTGAAAAAAACTGTTTCCGGATATCATGGTAGTCCCGGTGAGCAACCCAAAATCCTCCTGATAAGCCAGGCACATTTTTTCTGCCCACAAGGGTGGTACCACACAATCTGCATCCGTAAACAGCAATAATCCCTCCTTAACGCAAGGAACCATAGCAGCCAGTGCTACCGCTTTACCGTTCTCCTCTACCCCCGGCTTATGTTCCAACTGGACCAGGTGCCTGTTGTTCCCGGCGGCCGCCCAATCGGCAAGGATGGTCCCTGTTTGGTCTTCACTATGATCATCTGCCAAAAAAAAGTGGATTTTATCTTCGGGATATTTCAGGTTCTCCAGGGAATTCAGACAGGCAGGAAGGTTATGCGCCTCATTGCGGCAGGGAATCAGGATATTTACCGCTGGCAATTCCGATGTAGAGCCGCCGTATTTTCGAAAATTAAAGCGGATCAGCAACCACAGCATGAGGTATTGTATGCCCACCAAAACCATGATACAAATTCCTCCCGTGAGCAACATCGGCTTATAATGATTTGGTGGAATACCCCTCCCCGACCAAAAAATCCAGGTAATCCGGCAACATGGCCTTGAGAAATCCTTCACTTTTCTTTTGGTCGTGAAACAACACGATGGAGCCATTGGCGGTATTTCGCTTCAATTGTTGCAGGGATCTGTAGGGAGACATTCCTTTTCTAAAGTCCCAGGAGATCAACTCCCACAATACAATTTCATGGTTTGGCGCTATTTTTCTTTTTTGGGAGCAAGTCATACGTCCGTAGGGAGGTCGGAAAAACCTGGTGTTCACTCCTGTTTTGTCCAGTATCTCCTCCTGGCACTTTTCCACATCAGCCAGGTAACCCGACATGGAAGTATTCGCTCCATTGAGATGATGAAAAGTGTGGTTGCCTATTCCATGTCCTTCGCCATGCACCAGCCGAGCCAGATATCCGGCTTTTTGAACGTTTTCGCCTACCATAAAAAAAGTAGCCTTCATATTTCGGCGGCCCAACTCCTCCAAAACAAAATCGGTAACCCCGGATACAGGACCATCATCAAAAGTCAGGAAAACTGCTCTCTTTTCCCTATCCTTATGCCAGGTAAATCCCTTGAATATACGTTGCGCTATGTGGGGTACCCTGAATGGTCTCATATCAATTAAACTGAAGGCTCAGCAGGGTGATGTCGTCTTTTTTTGGTACCCCCGCTGAAAATGTATGCAGGTACTCAAAAAAACCATCGTGAAAGGCTTCCGGGTTTTCCCCAGGATGGGATTTGATATAATCCAAAAAGCGATCTTCTCCAAACTCCTCCCCTTCCGGATTAAAAGTCTCCGTGAGTCCATCCGTATATAGGTGCAACATGAAATTTTTCAACTCCTTTCTTTCTCCCTCCTCTAAAAAAGGCAGGGATTCAAAGGCCCCCAGAATGGTGGTGCCAGCTTCCAATACTTCCAGACTGCCATCCTTATCCAGACAAATTACGGGAGGGTTGTGCCCTGCATTGATATAACTGAGTTTTTCCTCCTTGTAATTGTAATGTCCCAGAAAAAAAGTAATAAACCGCTCCCCTTTGGTATTCTCAAAAGTTGTGAAATTCAATTGTTCTACGATCGCCTTCAAATTGGAACCACTGCGAAGCAAGGTCCGCAAAGCAGCCTGAAAGTTGGACATCAACAGAGATGCGGGCATCCCTTTTCCGGAAACATCCGCAACACAAAAATACACCTCATTCTCTGAAGGTTGAATCAAATCATAATAGTCCCCACCCACGGTACTGTGCGGGAAATAGGTAACCTTGGCTTTTAAATGATCATGGGAAGGGAGGGTAGCGGGAAACAACATCCTTTGCACATTGCTGGCAATCTCCAATTCCTTCCTCAAACGTTCCTGTTCCAATTGCTTCCTGGCAAAGCGCTTGTTTTCCAGGGCCACCACCAGGATATTTGCCAAAGCCTGGGTGAAGTCCAGGTCAAGGCCTTTTTCCTTATCCTTGGTACTTAAAAACAAAATGGCCAGCATTTTATCTTTGTGGTAAACGGGCACATAAATGTTTACCTCAGAAAAGGAATACTCGCCGGAAAGGGTCAGGCTCAACTTGCCCTGGGTTTTATTTTCCTGCACATCTTCCTTTTGAATGTGTTCGGGCAAATTACCCTTTACCTGATGGGAAATTTTCCGGTCAAAAAACTGCTCCTGCTCGTTGAATACATACAGCAGCAGGGATTTGATATTCAGGTGAACCAAACAGGTAAATTTAAAAATATTCAACAGCACATTTTCTGTTTTGTTTTCATTAATGGCTTGCGTAATTTCCAAAAGCGCCTTTAATTCCAGTTCCTTCCTTTGGTATTTTACAGTTTCTGTGGTCATTTTACCTTGTATTGTGTTGAAGAAGGCCTTTCTTAGTGGCCAGGTAATAGAGCTCCCTGCCTTTGTTTTGTATAGGAGGATTGTCAAAAAGCTCTTCCTCAGGGCTTGAAAAACATTTTATCCAGCCTTTCTTTACCAATGCCTCCAGATTAAGGAGCAGCCTTTCATCCTCCCAACCCAAACTGTCCTGAAGGTAAGCAAAGGATTGCAGAAAATACAATTCATCCAACAAGTCAAATTCGTCATCTGTCATTTCAGCCCATCGGTTAGGTGGAATGACAAAAATAAGGGATAGATTAGTTTTTCCTTCCTTTCCAGGAATATTTTCCCAAAATCGCAAAAGGAAGGGCCGCCAGGACCAGGAAGGGGTATAGCCAACCTGACAGAAAAAAATCGACCAGCTTGTGCTGCTTGTTGAATCGACGCAAAACCAAACCCAATACAGCGCTTTCAGCTACAAATTTACCTATCCAGAAGGCCAGCACCAGGGCAAAGAACTTCCAGGAAATCAGGGCCATAATCCAGGTCAGCACCTGAGATAAGGAAATCAGGGCCAATGCTCCGGCACTCAGCCAATGGGCACTGCCCTGATGGGCATTCCACTTGCTGGCCCACCTGCTTCTCTGACTTATCCAGTCATTATGCCCTGACAAAGGTTGTGTTTCTACCAAAGCAGCAGGTTCAGGAAGGTACACCAAAGCCGCTGCACCGAATACATGGGTCATTTTTTTCATTAAAAACTCATCGTCTCCGGACAACAGGTGGGCATTCCCCCGGTAACCGCCTACTTGCCTGAAAGCTTCCTTTCGGAAAGCCAGGTTGGCGCCGCTGCACATCAATGGATTTTTCTGGTGGAATGAAATTCCTGTCAGCAATATGATGCTGGCCCATTCAACCTGCTGAAACCTGGCAAAAAAACCGGAACCTCCGCCAGAAATCACTGGTCCGGCCACCATTTGTACCCCGGGTAGGTTGAAAGGGGCCGTCATTTTATCCACCCAGCCCTCAGGAAGCTGCACATCCGCATCGGTAGTCAATAGGATTTCGGTGGAAGCAGCCGCAATCCCGGTACTCAGAGCCGCTTTTTTTCCCATTCCTTCACTTTTTAGGTATCGCCAGTGTTTTAGCTGATGGGTTTGGATAAAAGTGGTGACTATCCGCGCACCATCATCTTCACTGTGGTCATCAATGAGAATAAGCGGGACATCCGCAGGAAGCTGAAGAAGTAAATGAGGCAGTAAATCGACCATATTCTTCGCCTCATTCCTAAAGGGCAATAATAAACTGGCCTGGAGCCGCTGAGATCCGACCGGGTATAGGCCGGTGGGGATATTTTTCCATTCTTGCCCGAGGAGCAACAAAATGGCCAGGTAAATGCCCAAAACTAAAAAGTATGCCAAACCAATCAGAGGAACCATATAGTGCTTTGCAGGATTTGTGGTAAATTGCAGCGATGGATAAAGAACCGAAAATTCAAACACAAACAAAAGAAAAAATCATTCTGGGCATAGATCCGGGGACGAACGTTATGGGATTTGGTTTGATTTTGGTAAAGGGCAACAAGTATACCTTGCTGCAGTTTGGAGTAATCCACCTGAAAAAGTACAGTGACCATGCACTGAAGCTGAAAAAAATTTTTGAAAAAATAAGCCAGATCCTGGAAGAGTTTTCCCCTGATGCAGTGGCCCTTGAAGCTCCTTTTTTTGGACAGAATGTGCAATCCATGCTCAAACTGGGAAGGGCACAGGGTGTGGCCATGGCCGCTGCACTGGCCAGGGAAATTGCCATCACAGAATATTCACCCAAGAAGGTGAAACAATCGGTGACCGGAAATGGCAATGCCTCCAAAGAACAGGTAGCCGAAATGCTCAAAACCCTGCTAAACATCAAAGAACTCCCCCAACTATTGGATGCCACCGATGCACTGGCCGTGGCCCTGTGTCACCATTTCCATGAAGGCAGATTACAGACCAGGGGAAGAAGTGGTGGCTGGAAATCTTTTGTCAATGAAAACCCCGGTCGCATCAAAAAATAATTATTAAGTTTATTGTTTCAATTTTACTGGTAATTTGGTAAATTAAAAACAAGATCTTTAAAACAGCTTACCCATGAAAAAAGTAGCCTTGGACTGTGAAAATTGTTTCACCGAATTTATAAACCTGTTGAATGACCTCAGGGATTTGATTCAGGAGGGGAAGAGTCATGGCATGAACGATGACACCAGGAGCAGGCTGGTCAGGCTTTTTGAAAAAACCCATGATGCAGCCCTGGAAACCATAGCCGCCTATTTCAGAAAGCAGGGAAAGGCACCCTTCTCCGGATCCAGGGACGCCACCGTAGAGGCTTTTCATGCAGACCTTATCGATGATGGGCAGGGCTGGCTGGACATGATCATCTGCAGGATCAAGTACAATCCCCTTTACCCGGGAGACTACCTGGGATCACTGGCAGAAAACATCGTCAATAAATACATTCATTTTCTCGAAGACTTTGAAAGGTCCATGGGCAAAAATCTGGACCTGTAAAAATAAATTTAAATTTTTCGGCATTTTTTTGATCGGGTTGTAGCGTTTTAAATGGTGCTATCGTCCTGTCAATAAGAAACTTTAAGTGTGAATCCATTTATTCCCGTTATGCCATGAAAACAAGTTTACAACAACCTTTCCAGTGGACCATGCAGCTGGTCTTGTCCCTGATGCTCTTGCTTGTCGTTACCTCCTGTGAAGACCAGGTGGAAACCACTTATGTGTACCAAACCCAGGTCCCCGTTTTTCTTCAGGTGAATACCTTCCGGGAAGCAGATATCATCATCGAACCGGGCAAACCCCTGGACAATCCGGGAAAAATTTACATTTTTGGTGACTATTTATTTATTTCCGAACCTGGTGAAGGCATCCATATCCTGGACAACAGCAACCCTGCCAGTCCCCGAAACCTCAACTTTATCAATATCCCCGGAACGGGAGACATGGCGATCAATGAAAACATACTCTATGCTGACAATTATGTAGACCTACTGGCCTTTGATATCTCCGATCCACAAAGTATAGAAATGGTCAAAAGAGAGGAAGATGTTTTCCCCAACCTGTATTCCAATGAGGAAACGGGTACCATCGTGACCTACAAAGACACCCTGATCACCTCCACAGATGCCAACATGATGTGGTCCAGTTGGGGCCGCCCTGCATTCAGATCTGATTTTATGATTATGGAATCCATGGCATTTTCAAGTGATGCCGGAAGAGGCAACGGTGGTCAAAGTTATGGACAGGGGGGTTCCATGGCCCGCTTTACCCTTTTGGGCGGTCACCTGTACACTGTGGATGATTACGACCTGCGGGTATTTAATGTGGAAGAACCCACCGACCCGCAGTACCTGAAAAACATCAACCTGGGCTGGGGCATCGAGACCATTTTCCCCTTTAAGGGGAAATTATTTATCGGCTCCATGACCGGGATGCACATTTACGATGCCAGCAACCCGGCCGAACCTCAGAAAATGGCCGTCTACGAGCATGTTACCTCCTGCGATCCGGTGGTTGTGAATGATGACTACGCTTTCGTTACCCTGAGAAGTGCTGCCGTATGCCGCATGGGGGCCGACGAGCTGCACGTGCTGGATATCAAAGACCTGTACAATCCCCGGTTGATCAAATCTTACCCCATGGATAACCCCCATGGTCTAGGTCTTTCAGGAGATTATTTGTATCTTGCAGAAGGTGAACACGGATTGAAGAGTTTCAACGTGGCTGACGTAATGGAGATAAGCAATAACCAGATCGAACATTTGAAGGATTATGCCTCCATTGATATTATTCCGGGACCAAAATCACTCATTGTGATTGGTCCGGATGGCGTTTGTCAGTTTGACTACTCCGATCCCGAAAAACTTAAGGAATTAAGCTGTATCAGTGTATCTTTTCGATAGATGAAGGTCATTTATACCATTTTTGCAGCAACCCTATATTTGGCCTGTCCTTCTAACAGCTGGGGACAGGCCTTATCCTTTACCCATCATTCGGAAATGGGTATACTCACGGGTAGGGATGATTTCGGCACACGAACAAATTTCACCTTTCAGACTTTCAACGGTTTTCAACTTTCCGAGCGGCATGCTTTTGGATTTGTGGCAGGGCTGGACCAATATGGTAGCCTTTCTGTGCTGCCCATCGCCATGGGATGGCGGTCTGTTTTAAATCCGGAAGACAACTGGCAGCTTTATGGAGGAGTAGATCTCGGATTCGGCTCCACCCTGCTGGAGCCTACGGTGGTCACCGAATGGAACGAACACCGCTGGCAGGAAGGAGGCTTTATGGGCCAGGCCAGCATAGGGCTGCGCATTAAAACGGGAAGAGCCAATTTCTGGACCCTCAGTTTGGCTTACAAAAAGCAGAAATACCAACTGACCACCGGAAACCCACGTGTCAACGCTCCGGACCCCAGTCGTCCGGAGGACTGGAGTTATTATGCCAATGACAAAATCACTTTCAATAACCTGGTGTACCGGGTTGGGTATTGGTTTTGATAATTTAATTTGAATGGGATTAAAGAAAACCGTCATGTCCGGGGTAGCAGGGTGAAGTTTTAACCCTACTGTGCTTTCGAAGAAAAAGGAATCACGAAAAGCAGAGAGGAGACGCGAAGGACACAGAGAATTTTTAACAATAAAAAAAGATCCCACTCCTCGGAATTTGTAATTGCGTGGTTCAGATAAAGGGGATTTGCAATCCCAAAACGCTCACTGGGTGTAGTTTGAAACTACATCCCTGCTATCTGATTGGTTACCTACACGAGGCATTTGTAATGCCGGATATCAAAGACCAACCGTAAAGAAAACCGTTCTTTAAAACGAACCTGGTTTGCCATTACAAATGGCTTTTTGAAGGGTTTTATCTGTTTATGATTTCGAAAATAGCTGGGTGAAGTGGTATACTTCACCCAGTACTGGTAGGATAATGGGTTTGGAAAACCAGGATTAAGGAAATGTGTAATACGGTGCGTTTGCGAAAAAAATCCCCCTGCCCCCTTTTTAAAGGGGGATTTTGTCTTTTGGAGAAACAACAGGTACGTTTCTGGTTTTAAGTTTATCCGCTCCTCGGAATTTGTAATTGTCTGGTTCAGATGAAGGGGATTTGCAATCCCCAAAACGCTCACTGGGCGTAGTTTGCAACCACAATCCTGTTATCCGGCTAGTTACGTAAACGAGGCATTTGTAATGCCGGATATCAAAGACCAGCTGTAAAGAAAACTGTTCTTTAAAACGCACACTGTTTGCCTTTACAAATGGCTTTTTGGCTGGTTTTATCTGTTTATGACTCCGCAAATAGCTGGGTGAAGTGGTATACTTCACCCAGTACTGGTAGGATAATGGGTTTGGATAACCAGGATTAAGGAAATGTCCCCGAAACAGCCCCTCAAAGTTCAGCCAATCCTGTTCCTCCCCTTCTCATGAATTACCCCCTTATTTCCCTGCGCATAAACTGGTAATAAGCAGCTGCAAAACACAGGGTAGTAGCGGCAATCAGTCCACTGACCTGAGGCCAAACGATCATCAAACTTTCCCTTAAAGGAAGCGGTGATGGAATCGCCCCGGCCATCTGTTCCATCGTGAGCGGTCCCAGGCTCCTCACCGAAGGCATCAGTAAAGTAGTCGTGGCATCGGTAAAAAGCTGGCTGGGTGCCAGTCGCAACAGCTTTAAAATCCACTCATTGTATCGGAACACCTCCATTTGGGCCAAATCATTGGCCTCTGGTATAAGAGCCTTGGCCACAAGGTTAATGATGATCTGATAGAATACGGTAAAAAACAGCCAAATTCCAATTGCAGTAAGTGCTGAGGTAGAGGCCTGTTTGAAAAGGATCGACAATAAGATGGAAAGCCCCAGCCAAAACCCAACATAGATCGTGCAAAGGATGGTAAAACCAATGATTCGAAACACCTCCTCTGCCTCGATGAGCACTCCGGTGATCAGTATGCCCCCACCTATCATCAATAGGGAGAGTGTCAGCAGCAAGCTTCCTACCAAAGTAAGTGCACTCACAAATTTTGCCAGGAGTAAATTATCCCGGTATACAGGCTGAGCCATGATCCGGGTCAATGTACCATTTTGCTGTTCAGAATTAATCGCATCAAAACCCAGACTGATACCTAAAATGGGGCCTAGGAAATTCAGAAACACATGGAAAGGTGGCAAGGTGCCTTCGGTGGTGGTAAGCAACTTCAGGTACAGGAACAAGCGGTCCGGGTCCTTAACATTGCCCATTACCTCGCGTATATTGCTCATGGCCACCGATATACTGCCCCAAAATGTCAGCAGAATGAGCAGTAATAGCACCAGAAACCGCCAGCTACGGATATGACCAGCTATTTCTTTCCGCACCATCACCCAAAAGGGATGGGGTTGAGTGGCTGTATGTGTAGCAGAATGACCTTCAGATGGATCCATGATTGTTTTCATTGATCTATATTTTCAGTTATGTTGTTCTCAAAATACTTTTCGTAAATTTCTTCCAATCCATATTCCTTCTTGTGGACACTGTTAATATCGTATCCTTTTTGAACAAAGAACCGAACGATATCAGGTGTCACATCGGCACTGCTTGTTATCCCAATAATCCGGTCTTCTACAGTGACCCTTTGGACCGTTTCCATTTGAAACATCTCCGCCTCATCTTTCCAGGGAAGGTCTATGACTTTGGCCAGACCGATTTGGATTTCGTATGATTTCTCTGCAAAAAGCCGGTTTGAAAGCGTATCGATATTGCCCTCTGCCAGCAGCTCTCCTTTCACAAAAATGCCTACCCTGTCACAGACTTGCTGCACCTGGTGAAGGTGGTGGGATGAAAGCAATACAGTAAGCCCTTTCTCCCGGCTCAGGCGAACAATGAGCGTCAGGAATTCCTTGACACCGCTTGGGTCTATTCCCAAGGTGGGCTCATCCAGAATAATGACCTCCGGATCTTTGATAAGCACTTCGGCCAGTCCCAGGCGCTGCTTCATTCCCCTGGAATACGCTGCTGTCTTTTTATGGATCGCACCCCCGTACAGGCCTACGAGTTCCATGGTGGCAAGGGCCCGTTCCTCCACTTCCGAACCTGGGATCCCGTTCAATTCTCCTACATACTTGAGGTTTTCCAGGGCCGTCATTGTATCATAAAACCCTACGCTGTCTGGCATGTATCCCACTAGCCGCTTAACGGATATGGGATCTTTGGTGGCATTAAAACCACAAACATGGGCAGTGCCGGAACTGGGTTCGGTCAGCCCCATCATCATGAGGATTGTCGTCGTCTTTCCGGCACCGTTGGGGCCCAATAGTCCAAATATTTCCCCCTTGTTTACCGTAAGATCCAATTCATTGACCGCTTTGAAGTCGCGATACCTTTTTGTCAGCCGCTTCAACTCTATGATTGGGTGATTCATCTGTTTATATTTTGATTTTTAATGGTCAGATGGCTGCCTGTCGGCAGACAGGGAATCTTTGACGATTAAAATAATCATTGCCCGGTGTGTTTAATGATGATTTTAATCGTGTCGATTTCATAACGTTAATTATCTTCTGCCAAATTTCCGAATGAGGTAAAAAACGAAACCGATAGACAGCAAGATCACCAGTATACCGACCCCACCTGACAGCATCGAAGTTTTGACCGTCATTCTATAGGTTGCCGTACTGGTACTTGGGGCATTCTTGGCCGTAAACTTGTTGACATAATCCCCCGCCAATGTCTTATCGGGAACGGACACGGTCGCGATCACATCAACCGTCTTTCCGGGATCCAGCTGCTGGATTTCTGATGGAGAAAAGCTAGCTTCCCAATTCGGAGGGGTCTGTGAGGACAAAGTAATTTCATTCAAGGGCAGGGAGCCTGTATTTTTGACCTGAAGAAGTATTTCAGCCTTTTCACCCTCTGTAATCTCACCACTTAAACGCCCCGAAGGCGTGGTAAGCTCCAATTCATAGGATCCTTCCACCACCGCCTCAAGCTCAAGTTCTAATGTCTCACTGCCAGCGATGGCCTGGACAGGAATGGAATACCTGTCCGGCTCTGCCCCGTAGGCCGGTCTTATTTCAATGGTAAGGCTTTCTGTTTTTCCAGGCTCCACATTTAGCGAAGTGACCTGACTTCCTCTTGCCTTGAACGCAAGTCTCCAGCCTTCGGGTGTTTCTGCCTTTAGTTCAAACACCTGCGCTTGATCCGAACTATTTTTCAGCGTGGTCTGGTAGCGAAATGTTTCATTGACAGGGGCTTCGATATTGAGGAGACTTGCAGTAAATGAAGCGCCTTCCGGCGAACCCTGTGCCGTAGCCTTTAAAGGAGACAGGGAAATAAAAACAATAATCAGTAATGCGGAAAAACAATCCATGCTCCCTTTGGAGCCCTTTGTGTTAAAATTACCTTCTAAGTTCATATAAATAAGTGAAATTTATAAATTAAATTAATAACATTAAATTCTACTCTATTTACCTTGAGATAACTTCAAGAATTGAATGACAATTTTAGAAGAGAAGAATAATTTCCACAAGACCTTATTCAAAAAATTAACTTTTTTTAACAATCCTTCTTTACAAATGGCTTTTTGGCGGGTCTTAGCTATTTATGATTCCGAAAATAGCCGGGTGAAGTAGCATTCTTCGCCCAGTATTCAACATCAGTAATCAGCACATCATGCCTTCGACAAGCTCAGGCACGGCATATCACCACTTAGGCTCATCCAAACTCAGGGAAAATAAAAACCACTCGGCCCTCTTCCTGCGGGCATTTGGTTTATCAGTTCCCCACCTGAATTGACACGCAACACCGATCCGTCTCCCTGCCAGCCGGCATGTTCACCGATATATAGCGTTTGCGTTGCTTCATCGTAACCCAATCCGTAGAAATTATTTCCTGAATAAAAATTCTCCTCAATAACTGAACCGGAGCTGATGGATAACTTCACCACCACGTCTTCGCTCTCCTGGTTACTGATGACAAAAATCTCTCCGCCTTCGGTGAGCGTAAAACTCCCATTGTAAATGCTATTGGCAACGGAAAATGCCTGGCTGTCTGTGATTTCAAAATCCCCAGAAGCTATTTCATGCAGGTAAACATTGGCTGCATCTGTGGCATACAGGTACAATTTACCCCCGTAATCAAAAAAGGAAAAAGGGGTACCCGTCACCGGAACCGTTTTTTCTACTGTTTCCGTCTCCGGATCGATCACCAGCACCTGTCCTTCAGATTGGCAGGCGGCCAACACCCTGTCCCCGAAATAAGTCAAACCCTCAGGCCTGGATGAAACAGGTATTGTATTGGCAATGGCACCGCCGGTGGGGTCATTTACCACGGCGATAAACGAATCCGGGTTCTGATAATTGTCGTCATAGGCTCCCCAATCGCTGATAAATAGCTTCCCCTCAGCCGTAACCAAAGAACGGGAATTTACCAATTCCCCTTCTACCGCTCCCATACTCATAAAATCCGATGAGCGGACGATTTCCACCTTGCCGGTATTGGCCACCAGGTAAGCATAATCGCCAAAAACAAGCATGTTCTGGATCAAGCCAGCAAAAGGGCGGTTATTGACCTTCTCAAAAATGGCAGACTCCATTTCTCCTGATGCTTCGTCAAAATGAAATATCTCCCCGTCATTGGCACCAAAGGCACCTTCGTTTACAATCAAAACTCCTTCCTCATATGCCCCCAGCGGGAGTTCGACAGGATCCGTCCCGCAAGAAAACAGGAGGCTGATCAATAACAGGCAATTGGCAATAGTTAACTTCTTCATATAAGCAGGTTTACATTAAATTGAAAATTCCTTCCCGGCATGGGCCGGAGACGCAGGACCTGATAGTCCCGGTCAAAAATATTGTGGGCACTAAGCCCCATATTCCCTTTTAACCAGTGAGAAAACTTAAAATCGTATTGTATCCCGGCTCCCCATAAAGCAAATGCCGGCAGAGTGCTACGGTTGTCTGTGGTTACGAATCTCTTCCCGGTTTTCTGTCCCCGAATAAAAAAAGAAAGGGGCCCTCTTCCGGCATGCAGCTGGCCATGAATCTTGTGCTCAGGCACATAAGGCAACCGCTTGCCTATGCTTTGGTCCTGGTCATCGTATTCAATAACAGGGCGGGTAAAGGCATAATCCAGGTCCACACCCAGCTTCCAGTTACCACTTTCCCATTCGCTTTCAAAAAAATATTCCAATCCCTGATTGACTACTTTTCGGACATTCTCCGGAGTCCAGAAAGTTCCTTTTGGCAGCCAGACGACCCATTGGTCCACGGCCATGTGAAAAAAAGCAAGCCTGTTTTTGAGGTGAAACCGGGAACCTTTCAGGGACTGGTTGAGACCCGCTTCCTTGCTCCAGCTTTGTTCGGGCAGCAGGTCGGGGTTTCCGCCAGGAACCCAAAACCTGTCATTTAAGGTGGGAACTTTAAAGCTTCGGGAAATATTTCCGGTCAGTTCCCATTCCTGGTCCTCCTGATTAAAAATGGTCCAGGCGGCACCAAGGCCCGGGGTGAAGGGCACCGGCTCCCCATCATGGATCAATTGCCGTAGTTGCAGGGAAAAACCCAGCCGGGGCAAGGGATTAAAATTCGTGGCCTGATACAATTCCAGCCGCTGTTCCTCCCTTGCATAGGTAGCCAATTTACCCTTTATATGGGTCAGGCGAATGCCTGTGTTTGATTGCCATTTATCCGCAGGTTCCCAGTCCAGCTCTGCACCCAACAGGGCCAAAAGGGTTTGGTTTTCCTCTTGGTTGAACCGCATTTTATCCCTTACCAGGCCTGCCTTTACATTCCAGCTGGCCTTATCCCTTTGGTTATAATAATCCACCACTCCCCTGATATTCCAATCCAGCTGCTGATCCCGTTCCTGGGAACCCAGCAGGGGCTGTATTTCCCGGTTGATTTCATTGAGCCAGAAGGAAGCCTCAATGGATTGTCTTTGGTCCAGTTTGACAGCCAGATCCTGTGCCCAGCCCATTTGGGTGACTTCGGCATGGTCTTGCAACCTTGTGGGCGTGCCTGCGCTGGCCCAATCGGTGTAGGGAAACCGGTTGGCCGCAAAGTTTCTGTAAATGCTTGTCTTAAAGGAAAAAGCATCCCCTCCGTACCTGTGACTCAGCTCCTGATCCCAACGACCGAAACTACCCAGGCGGGTGTTGATCCTTGTTTCATTGCCTTTCCCGAAGTCAGGGGTATTGTCCAGGTGAATGGCTCCACCAATGGCATCCGTCCCATAGCGTGCTCCTGAACTGCCGTAATGGATGGCCACCTGGTCAAACCCCCCCATGGTGAAAATGGAATAATCGGCCTGACCCAGGGAGGGGCTATTTACCGGCAGGCCATTCCAGAAGAGGGCGTTGTGTCCCGCAGAAGTCCCTCTCATGCTCACGGAAGCAAGCATGCCGGGACCGTATTCCCGTACAAACAAACCCGTACTTTGTTGTAAGGCCTCGCCCAGTGTCATGCCTGACATTTGTGTCAACCTTTCTTTGTCAAGGCTCCGGACGAATTGCCCGTAGGCATATTTTTGCAGCTGCTTTGCGTGGACTTCCACTGCTGTCAGCTCCAGGGTATCTGCAGAAAAATCCTGAGAAAAACCCGGAGTCAAGCCCAGCCACAGAAAGGCCGTGACTTTTGCCATACGCATTTTTATTCCAGCCATTGGGACATCTTTTCGTAAAGCATCCGGCAAGAAATAGCAAGAGAAATCAGTTTGTTCCCGGGAAAGGCCACAATCCACTCACTGCCTGGAAAATATCCGGCAGCTCCTGAAATAGCAGAAATTACAGGTAAGAAAACCTAGTTCTCCGCCTTTCTCCCGAAAGCGTTGAATACATAAAAAATGGCAGGTCTCCTGACTTTCCCTGGTTGATCCGCCTTCTCATCCCTGAAAAGGGACAATGGCTGAGGATGGACAACCCCTCTCGCCGGAATCCGGCCGGAGGTATGGGTTACAGTTGCGGGGACAGCTCCGGATTTTCACCGGATTCCCTATTAATCCCGAGAGCCTGGAACAGGTTCGGGAACCATAATTCGGCACAAACATACAGCAAATTCCGCATCCAAAAAATTTTTGTTGAAAATTTAGCTGTTGGAAATGGAAGGCACATTGGTTTACTTTGAACCCAAATCACATCATCAATGCTGCTTTTCAAACCAGGAATAGTTTACAAACCCTTTATTGCCATCTTATGGATAATGGCTTTTGCCTGCAGCGAAAAGCCGGCCGCAGCGGACCTGTCCTCTCTGGAAAAAATCCCTATGAGCTATGCCCGGGGATTTTCCATCTATAAGGGAGCTGATTTTTACCTCCTGGAAATCGGGCCGGAACAGGAAAGCAAAAGCCTCCTTCTGGTCCATGAAGCAGGCAAAAATAGCAGTACTTTCGCCGGTAAAATTGACGGATCTATTCCTGTGGGAAGCCGGAAAATCATCCTTACAGCCACCACCCAAATCCCACACCTGAGCTATTTGGGAGCAGAAGAGCATTTAATGGCCTTTCCCAACCTGGACCTGATATCCTCCATGGAAGTCCGCAAGAGAATTGAAGGCAATGAAATCCTGGATCTGGGAAAGGGCCCCTCCCCTGACCTGGAAAAAATTATTGCTGCAGATCCCGATTGGGTAATGGTATCCGGTTTTGGAGAGGCCGGCCAACTGGCAGAAAGGCTAAAAGCAGCTGATATTCCTGTCATTGTCAATGGTGAATTCCTGGAAAAGCATCCCCTGGGAAGAAGCGAATGGATCAAGCTTACCGGTATCCTTTTGGGGAAACCTGATCTGGCTGACAGTGTCTTTGATCAGATCGAAAAAAACTACAGGGAAGCCTTATCTACAACCGGCCAAATCCCGGAAAAAGAAAGGCCTACGGTACTTTCGGGCAACCTTTATAAAGACATTTGGTATGCCCCTTCCAAAGACAGCTGGGCAGCGCAGATCATACAGGATGCAGGAGGGCAATACCTATTTGGGGATCTTGGCGGAAATGGCAGTTTGATGTTGAACTATGAATTCGTGCTGGAAAAAGCCCGGGATGCCAGCTATTGGATTGGGGCTTCAGATTTTAAAAACCTGGGCCACATGCTGTCGGAAAACCCCAAATACGGAAATTTTGAAGCTTTCAAAAATAAACAGGTTTATACCTATACCCTGAAAAAAGGCGAAACCGGGGGGCTGATGTACTTTGAAGAGGGCTACCTCCGGCCGGATTGGGTACTGATGGACATGATCAAAATCCTGCATCCGGAGAAAGCCATCACTCACGACTTTCAATATTTCCAACGACTGGATGAATAAACTAACGCCTTACAAGCTGCTGATCTGCCTGATTTTATGTCTGCTACTATGGCTGGTCAACCTGAGCCTGGGTTCGGTATCCATTCCTGTGGAACACCTGCTGCAAAGGCTGCTGGGCATACCTTTTCCCAGGAGCAGTTGGGAAATCATTGTCATGGAATACCGCCTGCCCAAATCCCTTACCGCCATTCTGGCCGGCATAGCCCTTACCATCAGTGGTTTGCAGATGCAAACTTTTTTTAGAAATCCATTGGCCGGGCCTTATGTACTGGGTATCAGTTCCGGGGCAGGACTTGGGGTAGCCCTGCTTTCCATGGCAGGGACAGCATTTGGCTGGCAATTCATGCAGGCTTCCGGGAGTTATTGGTCTGCAATAGCAGCGGCCAGCCTGGGTTCTATCGGTGTGCTGGTGTTGATGGGACTGGCGGCATGGAAAGTCCGCGACAGCATGACTTTGCTGATTGTGGGGCTGATGTTTGGCAGTGCTGCCTCTTCCCTGATTACCTTGCTGGCCTATTTCAGTGCTGCCGAGGAATTGAAGCTATTCACCATTTGGTCCATGGGTAATCTGGGCAGCACCGGCTGGGAGAAGTTGGGGCTGCTCAGCGGCGCGGTCCTGCTGGGGATTTTGCCTGTACTGACCTCAGTGAAAGCCTACAATGCCATGCTTTTGGGAGAAAACTATGCGGTCAGCATGGGCATTAATTTTCAAAGATTGCGCTGGTCCATGATATTGAGCACCGGGATATTGACGGGAAGTATTACGGCATTTTGCGGCCCCATTGCCTTTATTGGGATTGCTGTTCCCCACCTGGCCAGGTTGCTGTTCAAAACCAATAACCATACCCAGCTATTCCCCGCAGCTGCGCTTCTGGGGGTATTGGTATTGCTGGTCTGTGACAGCATCAGCCAACTTCCCGGCATGGCCACAAGTCTGCCTATCAATGCCGTGACCACAGCTTTCGGGGCCCCATTGATCATATGGCTGATCATGAGAAGGAATTTTAGCGAAGAATTTTAAGGCTATGGATAGCGAAAATAAATGGCATAAACAGGAAACACCCGCAATTCATGCGGCAGGTCTGGATCTGGGCTACCGCTCTGCCCAGGGTCTTAATCTGCTTGCTTCCGGAATTTCTTTTGACTTGCAGCAGGGAGAGCTAACCTGTCTGATGGGACCAAATGGCGTAGGCAAATCCACCTTACTGAAGGCAATCATGGATCAGCATCCCCCAATAAAAGGAGCTGTTTTCCTTGGAAAAGAGAATGTAAGAGAAATCAGCGATAAGGAGCGGGCCAAAAAAGTGGCAGTAGTGCTCACCGAGAAAATTCCTTCTGGTGCGATGACAGTCCTTGAGTTGGTGGCTTTGGGAAGGGTTCCCCATACTGGTTGGTGGGGCCGGCTCAGTCCTCAAGATCAGTCTGTGGTAAACAAGGTCATGGACATGACCAACATCAAGGACCTGGCCGGTAAAAAACTGGCTGCCCTAAGTGATGGTCAGCGGCAAACCGCTTTAATTGCCAGAGCACTGGCACAGGACAGCCCCATCCTGATTTTGGATGAACCCACTGCCCATCTGGACCTGACCAACCGGTTTGAAATCATGTATTTGTTGCGGGACCTGGCCAAAAGAGCCGCCAAGGCCATCCTGGTGGTCACTCATGATTTGGAAGTAGCCATGGAAACGGCTGATAAGTTATGGATTATGGAAGCCCGAAAGCCATTGCTTACAGGTAGTCCGGAGGACCTTATGATACAGGGAGGCATCCAAAATATGCTCCCGGGAAACAAGTGGCAAATAGATGCAGCATCAGGTAAAATCAGACTCAAAGACCCTGCACGGCTGCCGGTAATTGATGGCCCTGCCCACCTGAGTCATTGGATCCGGAATGCCTTCAGAAAAAATCCTGAATTGTCCCAGCCTGAACGCATCGTGGTAAGTGATCAGCCTTTCAGAATACTTCTTGTTTTTGCAGACAGAAAAGAGGAGGTTAACAGCATTGCTGAAATGATTGGTTTTTTGCGGCAGCGTGCAAAGAAAAATAACTCAAAGACTACCCGTTAAAAAATTTTTTCATTATATTTAATACCAAATTATCATTTTTCAGAAATCTACCCTACCTATATTTAATTCCATTTATCTTGTATTTTCAGGCTTTTTATTAAAATTGACTGACTGAAAATACTGAAAGGCAATAAATGTGCTTTAGTAAAACTATAGTTAAATATTAACCCAAAAAAAACCCAGTTAAAATGTCCACCTTCATCAAAGTCCTTATCGTTTCGGTTTCCGTTATTGTCCTACTGCTTATTGTAGGACTGGTCTATGTTTCCACGGCCTTGCCCAATGTAGGGCCTGCTCCTGAAAACTTAAAAGTAGAAGCCAGCCCTGAAAAGATCGAGCGGGGCAAGTATCTGGCCAATCACGTCATGCTCTGTATCGATTGCCATTCTAAAAGAGATTTCAGCCTTTTTAGCGCTCCGCCTATACCCGGAACGGAAGCCATAGGGGGAGAGCGCTTTGACCATAGCATGGGCTTCCCCGGTGTATTTGTTTCTCCCAACATTACCCCGGCAGGCATTGGGGATTACACAGACGGAGAATTATTCAGACTGATCACAACAGGGGTCAAAAAAGATGGAAACCCCATTTTTCCCGTCATGCCTTATGCCAGCTATGGAAAAATGGACCCCGAAGACATAGAAGCCGTTATCGCCTATATCCGTAGCCTGGAGTCCAATCCTTCCGAAAACCCGGTATCCGAAGCGGACTTTCCGGTAAATCTGATCATGCGGACCATGCCCGTAAAAGCCGAATTGACCAAAAGGCCTCCCGCAGAAGATGCTGTGGCCTATGGCAAATACCTTACCACCGCATCTGCCTGCGCCGACTGCCATACTCAATTTGAGAACGGAGCCTATACGGGTGAGCCCCTTGCCGGAGGACGTTCTTTTTTATTTCCTGATGGCAGCATACTTACCTCAGCCAACCTCACCCCACATGAAACAGGGTTGAAAAACTGGTCCAGGGCACAATTTATTGAGCGATTTAAAATGTTCGAATTGCCGGAAAATATCGGCAAGCTGAACCCCGGAGAAATGCAAACCATCATGCCCTGGGCCATGTATGCCGGCATGAGCAGGGAGGACCTGGGGGCCATCTACGATTACCTGCAAAGCCTTGAACCGGTAGAAAATACCGTCACGAAATTTATCGCAAGTGAAAATTCATAAGCCCCTGCTTGCCCCTCCATCTATGGGGATACTTGCTCCCGTGATATAGGCTGCCTGGGGAGAAGCCAGAAAAGTCAACAAATACCCGTATTCTTCGGGTTTTCCAAAGCGAGCTGCGGGAATGGCTGCTTTTCTGGCTTCCATCAGTTCTTCCAGAGACTTACCAGTCCCCTGCACCTGGTTTTCGGTCAGTTCCCGGATCCGTTCCGTATCAAAAGCTCCGGTCAGGATGGAATTTACCGTTACCCCATAGGGTGCCGCTGCCTGGGCAAGTGATTTTGCCCAGCTGACCAAGGCAGACCGGATGCTGTTGGACAATACCAAATTGGGCATGGGCTCTTTTACGGAAACTGAAGCCACATTTAAAATCCGTCCGAACCCCCTCTCCTTCATCCCTTCCAGGAGCAGGTGGCTTAAATGATGGTAGGTTTTAAAAAGGAGATCAAAAGCTTCCTGATAGGCTTCCGTTGACTTTTGTTCCACCGTTCCGGCCTGTGGGCCATTGGTATTGTTGACCAGAATGTCTACTTTTTTATTCTCAAAAAAGCTGGTTGTGCGTTCCCTGAAAGTGTCGAATTCCAAAAAATCCACTTCCAGGAAATCGTGTTTTTGACCCTCCCTTGCCGCAAGCAAATCCCGGGCTTGTTCCAATTTGGCCTGGTTCCTGGCCAAAAGGGTAATGGTAGCACCACTTTGGGCCAACTGTTGGGCAATGGCAAGCCCCAAACCACGGGTGGCCCCACCTACTACTGCATGATATCCTGTAAGGTCAATAATCATTTTTTATTTTTTTTAATTAACATTTCTACGACTCCTGAAATCCGATTACCTTTCAGGTTTTGGCAATCACCAGGCCCTTGTCAAAATCTACAGCGCAAAACCTATTGTATTTATCATTCTAATAATAAAATGATTATAACGTATTTTTGCAACTTA
>NZ_JABURL010000123.1 GCF_014762705.1 Cyclobacterium sp.
AAAAATTTGTACAGGACCACAAGCAACCTGCATCGCCATGTTCAGCTCATCTTTACCTCCAAAGGGATCATTGTCATCGATCCCATTATATGAGGGATGATTGGGGTTATAAATAAAATTTTTATTTGGCCTGCTGGGATCGTCAAGGGTAGGAATATCATATTTCACCTGCCTGCCTGAAATTGGATCAATCTTCGTTGCTAATGCCTCTATTGCGTCAAGGTCTACACTCAATATAGCTGCTCCTAAAGCATATTCTGTAATGTAAGTAAAGTTTTTGGAAGGTGCGCCTGCATTTGTAAATCCTCCACTGGTCACCAATAAAAAGGGCTTTCCATTAATCAAAGTATGCTCAAGCCCATTTGTGGAATGATTTTCCTCAGACCTTGGCAGTCCCCTTACCAGATCGATTACATCCCAGGCAGAACCAGTCCAGGTTAGCCTGGTGATGGTGCCTGAGTTGGTATCAAGCCCCTTATCTCCACTGGGTCCGCCCCACTTGGGATCACTAGAAGAAACATAAATTATAGGATTAGAGGCCGAACCGGCTACTGTTAACCCAGTTATTTGGCGTTTATTCCTATTATCAAAAGCAGGATTGCCGTTGTCGTCAAAATTTGGAATTTCTTTTACTGCTGTTAAAACCTCAGCACCAATAACCTCATATTGATTCGTCCCAATTTTTAAAATGGTATATATTTTTATGGTCCCATCAATCTGAGAAACGTATAGCCGCTCATCCGGACCAAATTTAAGCGAGGTCCCATTTGAAATGGGACTGAAGCTATTAAATTTTAATGCAGTTTGGTCAAAACTAACACTTTGACCTATCGCCCTGTGGTTCAATAGTAACCCTACTATCAAAACTAAAAAAAATAGGGAAAAAGATGAGGATTTTTTTTTCGCAAAACAGCCCATTTTCATTAGAATTATGGTATAACTAGATCTTAACCTGGAATTTAAATTTGGAATAAAACCTCATTGTCAATTTAAAGCAATTTAAGCAAAAAAATTAATTAACCAACATTTTTATGTTCTTTAAATTCATTTTTGTGTATTTTAACTACCTATTGCTTTGAAGGCTTGTTAAAATAAACCAATAGCCATGAAAAAAATTTCAGTCCATTCATGAATATTATCAATTATTCTATTTTCAATCATAATCGCAGGTGTATAATTATATTTTATCAATCAATTATTCAACTATATAGCTCGCAAATACCGATAAATAGATTCGTTTGTCTGAAAGAAGGAAAAGGAGATAAACCCATTGTCGGTGGTTGAAAAATTGAAAATGCCAGGCAAGCATACCCCCTTTACATAAAAGGAATTACCCTATCACTAAACGCATTGGTAACGACCATTAAAGTTGCTTTTGGAATTGAGGCAGCAGGATGAAAAAATGGGAAGAATCCGCACATTGGAGGAATTTACGCCTACATGTCCCCTCTTTTCAATGCCTTCACCGCATGGTCTACCGCTCTGGCGGTAAAGGCCATGTAGGTCAGACTGGGGTTTTGGGTGCCGGTAGAGGTCATGGATGCTCCATCTGTCACATATACATTGGGGCAGGCATGCATCTGATGGAATTTTCCAAGCAGGGAGGTTTCAGGGTCTTTCCCCATGCGCACTCCGCCCATTTCATGAATATCCAATCCTGGTGCCTGCCTGCTGTCATTTTGCCGGATGTTTTTGCATCCGGCGCTCTCCAGCATTTCGGCTCCCTGGTCTAAAAAGTCACGCAGGGATTTTTCATCATTTTCATCGTAGCCCACATCCACACGTAGCTGAGGCATGCCCCAGTCGTCTTTTTGGCTTTGGTCAAGGTAAACCCGATTGTTTAATTTGGGAATGGTCTCCCCCTGCATCATCATGTATACTCCCCAGGGTCCGGCCTCCGAATTAGCCTCCTTAAAATCCGGGCCGAAATCTTCATTTCTGGCAGCTCCCCAGCCTCCGCGTCCTGCGGAATAAAAACTCATGTATCCGCGCAAAAAATCCATCTCCTGCCTTTTGACATTCCTGAAATTCGGCAACATGACAGCGGTAGGCCTCCTTCCATAATAGTAGGAATCCAGGTGGCCGTCCATGCGGGCAGATAATGACCCGCGGTAATTGTGAAATGCAATATGGGTACCCAACAGACCATTGTCATTCCCCAAACCGTTTGGAAAGCGCTCTGATCTGGAATTCAACAATATCAGGTTAGAATTCATTGCCGAGGCATTGACGAAAATTACTTTGGCAAAATATTCCGTGGTCTCTTTGGAAAGGGCATCAACGATGCGGACTCCCGTCACCTTTCCCTGGGCATTGTCATAAATTAAGGAATGTGCCACAGAATGGGGCCTGAGTGTCAAATTCCCTGTTGCAGCTGCAGCAGGCAAGGTAGATGCATTGGAACTGAAATAGGCCCCAAATGGACAGCCTCGCTGGCAAAGGCTCCGTGCCATACACTGTCCCCTGCCCTGGGTTGTATGGTGCGGCTGTGGTTCCGTCAGGTGGGCACAGCGCCCAATCACAAATTTCCGGTCCGGATACGCACCTAAGATACGTTCCTGAACCAGCCTTTCCACCTTGTTCATTTCCCAGGGGGGCAAAAACTCTCCATCAGGTAAAGTTTCCAGGCCGTCTTTATTCCCACTAACACCAATAAACCTTTCCACATAGCTATACCATGGGGCGATATCCTCGTATCGAATGGGCCAATCTACGGCAAACCCATCCCTCTCTGGCCCTTCAAAATCATATTTACTCCAGCGCTGCACCTGCCGGGCCCATAGCAGGGACTTGCCGCCAACCTGATATCCCCTGATCCAGTCAAAGGGCTTGTCCTGAATATAGGGGTGCTCCTTGTCTTTGACAAAAAAGTGATCTGCATCGTCTTTAAAAGCATAACAACGGGAAACCACCGGATTTTCCTGGCGAAGCTCCAGAGGCAATTGACCCCTAAGTGGAAATTCCCAGGGAGGGGTATGCATGGTTGGATAGTCGTCCTTGTGCGTCACATTCCTTCCCCGCTCAAGAACAAGTGTTTTTAAACCTTTTTCGCACAATTCCTTTGCAGCCCAGCCTCCACTGATTCCCGAGCCAATAACGATGGCATCATAAGTATGATCATTCATGGTAATTCAATTATTCATAACGCAATGATTCTATGGGGTCCAATCGGCTGGCTTTGTAGGCGGGTAACATCCCGGAAAACAAGCCCACCAAAACACATACGACAAAGGCAAAAATTATCCAGACCCATGGAATCAAAAAACCTCCAGGACCCACTGAATTCCCTACCAGATTTCCGATACCGATCCCCATTAATACTCCCAAAATTCCTCCAAGAACACAGATCACTATGGCTTCTATCAGAAATTGCTGTCTAATCCGCTGAGGCGTCGCTCCCAGGGCCTTTCGGATCCCGATTTCCCTTGTTCTTTCGGTTACGGATACCAACATGATATTCATCAGGCCAATGGCTGCCCCGAGCAAAGTGATAAACCCGATGCCAAAGCCCCCGATCCTGAGAAATCCTGCGATCTCCTCCAAACTTTCTCCCAGGGTTTGGGATTTTACCACTTCAAAGGAATCCTCCATACCAATGGCATCCTCACGGATGGAACGCATGATGCCTGTTGCCTGCCCCATTTCATAATCAAGTTTCAACGGGTCTTTTCCTGCCACCGTGATGGTATACCGAAAGGTGCCTCTTTGATCCAGGTTTCTCGCATTGAGGATGGGAATGACAATGGCCCTGTCTGCACCTGAATCTCCACCTACCCCTCCTTGTTTTTCCATGACGCCCACAATCGTGTAGCGCCTGCCAAAAAAAGAGATGTAATTTCCTATGGGATTTTCCCCCTTATCGAACAAAGTACTTTGGATCTCTGTACCTATCACACAGACATTGTTCCCATATTGAATTTCTATGTTACTGAAATTCCTGCCTTCTTCAATACTTATTCCTTTGATCAAAAAGTAATTTTCATCCCCTCCAATGATCCGGCTATTGGGATTGGTTTCTTTGGATCCTCTTTTTACCTCAGCCGAGCCTGTCACAGAAGTGGTGATGGTGGATAAACCCCATTCGCTGTATTTGTCTTTAAAAGCCTCCGAATCCCTGTATGATATATTTGGATAATTTTTTGGCGCAACCCCGGAGGTGGTAGCCCTTCCTCCAGAGAATCTTTTGCCCCGCACATCAAAATTATTTGCGCCAAACCCGGAAAGACTTTCCTCAATCTGGGCCTTCATGGCATCTATTGCCGTCAACATGCCTACCAGGGAAGTAATGCCTATAGCAATGATCAAACCAGTCAAAATTGTCCGTAATAGATTGGTTTTTACCGACCGGAAGGCCTCACGTATATTTTCGATCAAATTCATGCTTTGTCCGTAAATGGCCGCTTTTATAAATATGGATCAACTATTTCGATAATATTAACCATTTATTGTTTTTGCACAAAGGAATTCAGAGAATTTAACTTTTTAACTCCTTTTAATGCATCCGGTCTCCCCTGATAGCCAAATGCTCCATCACTCCTTTTTCAAAGGCCAGCCATTCTGCCCAGCGTTGATCCACCTTGCCCGGATCATTATAGGATTTTGCCAGTTGTATGAAATTTACGTAATGACCGGCTTCGGAAATCATCAATTCGTGATAAAACTGTTTCAACTCCTCATCGGCCAGATTTTTCCAAAGAATTTTGAAACGCTCACAGGAGCGGGCCTCAATCAGCGCATTCATCAGCAAATGCTCCGTCAATTGGTCTGTCCTGCTACCGCCCTTCCGCACAAAACTTTGCAACTGCAGCACATATTCATCCTTTCTGGGGAATCCAAATTTATACCCCCGCTTTCGGATTTGCTCCATGACTGATTCAAAATGCGCCCACTCCTCAGCAACTACAGGAACAAGAACATCCACCATCCGGTCATATTCCGGGAATTTGATAATCAGGGAAATGCAGGAGGAAGCTGCTTTCTGTTCGCAATAGGCATGATCCACCAATATCTCTTCCAGGCTCATTTTCGCTACATCCACCCAGCGGGGATCGGTGGGCAATTGTAGCCGCAACATTTTTTGCTTTGTCGATTCCTGCCAATCCATATTCAAATTTAATCAAAGAAATACCAACTGATTCCCAGGTCCAGCATATTTTTTAAACCCGTATAACCGGGTGTTACGAAGTAGCCATCATTCTCCAGGTACCCTGCATTCAGGTGATTGTACCTGAAAAGCACCCTGGTGCGGTTGATCCTAAAGTTTAAAAAAGCGTCTACCACCGGATAAGCATAAACATTGAAATCATTCTGCAGGTAAAATTGCTGGGTGGAGGGCATGTAGGCGGGCGCGAAATTATCTGAGCGGTACCTTACTTCCAGCCCCAACTGCACATACACGTTTTCATCAAATAAGGGGCCGTCAAAAAACACCCTGGAATTGACAAAAACTTCAGGAATCCTGAATTTTTCAGCTGCACCACCGGTGATCAGGGTGTAATATGCCTCAGACTGCCAGTGAAATTTACCGGCAAAGATAAAATGGGCATTCAGTCCGGGGATCACCATAAATGCTTCTGAGGAAGCTTGTTCGGGCACCTGCTCCTCATTGTAATACACATAATTGTTGATCCTGTTAATGGTAAGGTTGGGTCTTATTTTAAAATGGGTGAAATCAGCTTTAATGGTCCCTTTAATCTGATCTACCCCCGTATTGGAAAAGTCGTTGTCCCATTGGTAATGATTGCCCCGGTACCGTTCCTGGGCCAGAGTGGGCTTGTACAAAGCTTTGGTGTAACTGATATCCAGAAAAGGGGAGATAAATAATCCGCTGACCCTGTAGCCATCGGGAATCAGGTATTCACCTTCTGCCTCAAACACCCAATTTTCATTGATCTCACCCCTCAATGCCCCACCCAGATACAACTCTGTAAATGAATTGTTGGATGAAAAAAACCTGCTGGCCATTCTTCCGGAACGAAATTTCAGGTATGCATTGTAATAGACAGGACCAAAATCCCCCTTAAAACCCATTTCATTTCTCCACTCAGAAAAATGATTGTGGTTGTTGGTGGTATCTGTTTTGCTATGCACCAGGCTGGTATCAGAAGAGTTGAACCGGTTATCATTAAAAAAAGCCGCATCGGACGTACCCAGGTTGCTAAAAAAAGTCACTTCCTGCTTTTTCTTATCGAAAACATGATATATCTGCCAGCCCTTCAACAATTCGAACTCGTGATAGAGGTGGTATTCCTGTCGCAAATCAACGGCTTTGGAATTCCGAAGCCAGACTTTGGAATCCTCATAGGTAAAATACAATGATGTAGTATCTACCTCCGGCGGGATGATCCCTCCCTGCTCGTTGACATTGTGTTTCATCCTGGAAAAACTGGCCAGGAGCCGGTACTTGCCATTTTCAGAATGGTAATTGGTATGCATTTCATAAGAATCATTGACCACATTGTTATCGTCCCTGCGCGTAGGGTTTAAGGTCTTTCTTGCGCGTATTGTGCGGTAGGCAATCCCTACATTCCAATTGGGTTTGATATTCCGGACAAATTCCACATCCAGCTTATTGCGGTTTCCGCCACCAAAAAAAGCCGCAATATGGGTATGGGGAGATTTGGTATCATAATACCTGATGCTGTCCGTGGTATTGTGGTACAGGTCATATACCTCAAAACCTGAGGTGCTGCCTATCTGTTCGGGCACATCGTAAAATATGGGCCTGGCTGCCGTTCCCAAATTTGCAAGATCCTGGTATTTGTACCAGGTGTCCGCCACGGCTTCATAATTGTGGAAGCCTGTAAGTGAAGTGTCCAACTCCATTTTTTCAAACCGGTTGTTCCTTACCGATTTTTCATAAAAATAAAGAGAAGTGTTGGGACCGTAGACCATCTTGGTAGAATCGTCCAACAAGCCTCTTCTTGGACTGTTCTCATCCTCCTCCTCCACAGTTGTTTGCTGGGCGAATAAAGGAAGCTTCCATGACAACAAAATAGCCAACACAATAAAAAAGAGTCTCATCCTAATTTTCAACGACGGAATTTTTTGATTTAATCACTTCATGCACCCGACGCAGTAAATCCTGCTCATCGTTTTTCTCCATATCAACCTCTACGGGTAACGCAAAAATGGGCAAGTGCGGTAGTATTTTCAATAACTTTTTATCTCTAAGCTTTACGGCATCTTTCTCAGTGGTAACAATTGCCGGCCGGGATTCCCTGTACTTATCACAGACATTTCTGATTTTAAGCATGTCACTTTCGGAATACCGGTGGTGATCCGGAAAAGATATGACTTCAAGCACCCTGTGATTTTTATTCAATTCATTTAACAAGGGCCGGTAATCCACTATTCCTGTGAGCAGGACCAGGTTTTTATGAAGACTCTTTTCTCCGGCCTCAATAGGGTATGGTTTGCCGTAACGCAACCCGGCAAAATAAACAGGGACTTCCTCTCGGGTATAGGCTTTTATTTTTGCGGTCATTTTTATTTTTTCCTCAGGTGAAAGGATATCGGGGCATTTGGTTACGACCACTGCATCTGCCCTGTTGGCATTTTTCCTTCCCTCGCGGAGCCTGCCCATAGGCAAAAGGAAATCTTCGTAAAATGGTTGTTCGTAAGTAGTCAATAACACATACAAATCTGCTTTCAGGTAGCGGTGTTGGTAAGCGTCATCCAGCAATATGCCCTGCACCCCATCCTCTACCGCCAAAATCATTGGGATGGCCAGTATTCTTTCTTCTCCTACTGCTACCCGAACATGGTCTTTAAATTTAGAAAATATCTGAAAAGGCTCATCTCCAATTTCTGATGGGCCTACCGTATCATCAGCAAGAATAAACCCCCTTGTTTTGCGACCGTATCCCCTGCTCAATACGGCAAGATTTACCTTTGGAGACAGGTGTTTGATCAAAAATTCTATGAAGGGTGTTTTGCCCGTCCCTCCCACGGCAAGGTTTCCTGCCACAATGGTAGGCACCTCAAATTGCTGACTTCTTTTTATTCCCGCATCGAACAAATGGTTTCGAAAGGCAGTGATTCCCCCGTAAAGCAAAGCAAAAGGAAATAACAAAAAGTCAGGGAAGCGCATTGTGGTTTTTTTTGTAGTTTTGATTGAAAAACAAAAGCAAATATATGGTTTATTTGATTAAGGATATCATTTCTCATTTAGAATCCATTGCCCCACCCGCTTACCAGGAAAGCTATGACAATTCCCAATTACTGGTGGGTAACCCTGAAAGCCCTGTGGAAGGCATTCTCTGTGCGCTCGATGTCACAGAAGCTGTGGTGGAAGAGGCCAAAAGCAAAGGGTGTAACCTGATCATTGCCCACCATCCCATCCTATTTAAAGGGCTCAAAAGCCTTACAGGGAAAAATTATGTAGAAAGGACCGTCATTAAAGCCATAAAAGAGGATATTGCCATCTATGCCATCCACACCAACCTGGATGCGGTAGATCAGGGGGTTAACCAAAAAATCGCTCAAAAAATCGGCCTTTCCGATACAAAAATACTGGCCCCGAAAAAAGGTGTATTGACCAAATTGACAACCTTTATTCCGAAAGGAAATGCAGACGAAGTCCTTCAAGCCTTGTATAAAGCCGGTGCGGGCATTATTGGCAACTACGCGCATTGCAGTTTTCAAACTGAGGGTCAGGGCAGCTTCCTTCCCATGGAAAATGCCCAGCCCAGTATAGGATCCAAGGGAAAAGAAGAAATGGTGACAGAAAAAAGAGTGGAATTGATGTTTCCCAGTCACCTCCAATCAAAAATCATTCATGAACTGAAAGTGGCTCATCCCTACGAGGAGGTGGCTTATTACCTGCATCCCCTGGAAAATGAGCACCAGGATGTAGGTTCGGGCATGATCGGACAACTGCCGGAGCCCCTGTCGGGAATGGATTTTCTGGAGCATCTTAAAAAATCCATGGGACTACAAGTATTGAAACATACGGCTATTTTGGACAAAAAAGTAAGCAAGGTAGCTCTTTGCGGAGGGGCTGGAATATTTCTATTGGGCAGGGCAATAAAATCAGGAGCCGATGTGTTTGTTACGGCAGATGTTAAGTATCACGATTTCTTTGAAGCGGATCAGCAGATTTTACTGACTGACATTGGGCATTATGAAAGTGAAATTTACACAAAAGAACTTTTAAAAGATTTATTGTCGCAAAAATTTAGTAATATTGCAACCTATTTGACAAATATAGTTACAAATCCAATAAGTTACCTTTAGTAAATGGAAAGTCCGGTCGCACAAAAACTAGAAGCTATTCTTAATCTTCAAAATATTGATTCCCGTTTAGATGCTATTTTTAAGGTGAGGGGAGCCCTTCCCGAAGAAGTCCAGGATTTGGAAGATGAAATCATCGGCTATGAAACACGGTTGAGCAAATTCAATTCTGATATATCGGCAACAGAGGATGAGATCAAAAAGCACAAAGATGCCATCAAGGAGTCTGAAAAACTGATCAAAAAATATCAGGATCAGCAGATGAATGTGAGAAACAACCGGGAATACGATGCCATTACCAAAGAATTGGAATTACAGGATCTTGAAATTCAAGTCTCCAAAAAGAAAATAGCTGAAGCACAAATTAGAATCGAGGAAAAACAAAAAGACATTTCCGATCTGAACGAAATCCTGAAAGACAGGCAAAATGACCTCGATCAGAAAAAAGGAGAATTGGATACCATAGTTTCAGAAAGTGAAACAGAAGAGAAAAAGCTCCGAAACGAAAGGGAAAAAGCTGCCAAAAAAGTAGAAGACCGGTTGATCAAGTCTTATGACAAAATCAGAAACAACGCAAAGAACGGTCTGGCAGTGGTCCTGGTAAAGAGGGGAGCCTGTGGTGGATGTTTCAATATAGTACCCCCTCAGCGGCAAGCTGAAATCAGGGAAAGGAAAAAAATCATTGTCTGCGAACACTGCGGAAGGATACTGGCAGGTGTAGAAGATGAAATCGTGGAAGAGCCAACGCCTAAAAGAAAAAGATCAAAAGCTTAAATCAATTTATATAAACCGGATAAATCCGGTTTTTTTTTGAATCCAATTTATTTTTTGTTTCGTATATATTAATTACATATATTACGATTCTATGAAAACCGTTATTTTAGCATTAACCCTAATTGCCTTTAGTCAGGTTTCCTTTGCAAAAGAAGGTCCTGAAAAGACTTTTTTAATTATTTTTAATGAAGCGGAATTAAAACGCATTCAGTCAAGTCCTGCAAAGGTGGAATTGAATTTTTTAAGTGCCTTTGAAACCAAGGCCTATGGTGGAAATTCAGAAAGGGCATTGATGGTAACAGTCCCCTTTGCTGATTGGACCGTGTGTGAAATGGGAAATATCCTAGTAAAAATAACTGAAGATAAAGAAGTCCCTTTGGATAACATTGCTTTCCGGATCATAGACCTGAATGAATGCCAGGAGAATTTCAAGGCCTTGCTTTCTGATTCAGAAGATCAAAGGCAAAGCAAAAAAACCGCTACCATCAAACTTACTTTATAGCCTCCATTTTTTTAAGCGGAGAAGGGTGGTATTTATCCAGATATATCTGACCATTTTCAGCCTGGTGCAATTCATAGCAACATAGGTTTTCATGCCTGAAGACATCCATATAGCGGAGGTCATATCCCAGTAATACGGTCATTAAAATGCGAATTGCTCTGCCATGCATGCAAATTAAAATATGAGACCCTCCCTGGTTTAAAATATAATCCATGGCCCTGCTCAGGCGTTTTGCCACATCTACCGGAGATTCTCCACCATTGATTTTGTTGTCCAATTCTCCTGAAGACCATTTATCCAACATGTTGAGATAATACTGATTTTCATCGTGGTCCATAGGTAATCCTTCATAATTACCCCAGGAAATCTCGTTCAATTCCGGCATCTTTTCCTGGTATACTTCCTCGTTCAAAAAATTCTCAATGGATTGTCTCGTTCGGATAAGGGAAGAATAATAAATATGATCGAAAGGAATATGCCTGAAATTTTTATAAAAGGCTTTTGCTTGTTTAATTCCTGTTTCGTTGATGGGGGCATCGATCCCACTTCCCTGCACCACCCCTTTGAGGTTATAATCCGTTTGCCCATGCCGTACCACATATATTTTTTTACTGCTCAAGATTCTCTATTTTTGATTCCAAAATCAAAGAAAAAAATTTTATTGAATAAAACATGATATTTACTGAAAAACCGGATCTAAATTTTTTAAATCAAATGGGAAAGGAAAGCATGACCGGTTTTCTTGAGATTACTTACACAGCCATTGGGGATGATTTTCTGGAAGCCACCATGCCTGTGGGACCAAAAACCAAACAACCATTTGGATTGTTACATGGGGGAGCCAGTGTGGTGTTGGCCGAAAGTCTCGGCTCGGTAGCAGCCTCCCTGACTTTGGAAAATGACAAAGCCTATGCAGTGGGATTGGAGATCAATGCGAATCACCTGAGGCCCGTAAAGGAAGGAAGTGTGACAGGAAGGGCCACGCCCATACATTTGGGCAAGAAAACCCAGGTTTGGGAGATAAAAATAAAGGATAACAAAGACAGACTATCTTGCATCAGCCGCATTACCCTGGCCATTCTTGAAAAGTAAGATTTTATGGAAACAACCAATAAGATAGCCGAAATTACGAAAGCCCTATTGCTGGAGCATCTGTTGTTCAGGGCACTGCATGAAAATTTACCCATTGCCATTTGGAAAAAACCCAAGCAGCCACTAATTGAGGTTATCATTGACGAAGACAAAGAGGGCATCAAACAGCCTGGCATGGACCTGGATCAACTGCCTCCCGGATTTATGATCCATCCATTTCTTCATTCGAAAGACCACCAACCTTTCTTTATCAAAGCCACCAATTATTACCGGTTTAGCCTGGATGAGAACGATTTGTCGGATGATCAATTTCCAATTTGGGAAAATTCAAATAAAGAACTGACAGTAAAGATCCGTGATATCATCCAATCCTTTCCTGCAGGCAAAAAGGCAAAAGCCTCCCGAAAGTCAGATTTTATCCAGACAGTCAATAAAGCCATTGAATCCATAGCATCCGGAAAGCTGTATAAGGTGGTGCCTGCCCGTCTGAAGAAAATGACCCTTCCCTCGGATTTCGATTTGGCAGGTACCTTTCTGGCCCTTTGTGATGCCTATCCCAATGCTTTTATCAATTGTTTCTACAGTGAATCCACGGGATTCTGGATCGGGGCCAGCCCGGAAACCCTGATCAAGACCAGGGGGGATAGTTTTTATACCATGGCATTGGCAGGAACCCAGAAGGCAAAAGGGGATAACCCCTTAAAAAATGCCGCATGGACACAAAAAGAAATTGAAGAACAGGCCCTGGTAAGTCGATATATTGTGGATTGTTTCAAGAAAATCCGGCTAAGGGAATACCTGGAATTAGGACCTAAAACCACCATAGCAGGTGGCCTGCTGCATCTAAAGTCTGAGTTTCTGGTGGATATGAAAGCGACCAATTTCCCACAATTGGGCAGCGTGATGCTAGAATTACTACACCCTACTTCTGCCGTATGTGGCATGCCAAAAGCGGAAGCCCTGGAACTCCTTGAAACTGAAGAGAATTTTGACCGGTCCTATTTTTCCGGTTTTATTGGCCCTGTCAATATTGAAGCGGAGACCGCATTGTATGTCAACCTCCGTTGTGCCAAATTGGAAAACAAGGAAGTCCTTCTTTTTGCTGGGGCGGGGGTCACGGAAGATTCTGTCCCTGAAAAAGAATGGGAAGAAACGGAAATGAAATGCAACATCATAGGAAAAATCATCAAAACCAACCAATCCCGTTGATACTCCCTCAAATCAGCCACCTGGTTTCTATTTGTGCAAAAAGTGGTGTTACACAAGCCATTCTTTCTCCGGGGTCCAGGTGTGCTCCTTTATCGCTGGCCTTCATCAGGCATCCTAACATCCATTGCAGAACCATATCTGATGAAAGATCAGCGGCCTTCATGGCTTTGGGCATGGCACAGCAACTCAACAAGCCTGTTGTATTGGTCTGTACAAGTGGTTCTGCTACCTTAAATTACGGACCCGCCATTGCAGAAGCCTTTTACCAGCAAATTCCCCTATTGATCCTCACGGCAGACCGTCCGGCAGAATGGATAGAACAGTGGGATGGCCAAACTATCCGGCAACAAGATATCTATGCCCCCCATATCAAAGGTAGTTTTACTTTCCCTGATGATGCAAGCCCAACAGACAAACTGTGGCATGCCAAACGGACCGTCAAAGAAGCCATTGTACTTTCAAAAACCTTTCCCTGTGGCCCCGTACACATCAATATCCCGCTAAGGGAACCCTTTTACCCTGCTCCGGGGGAAAACTATAATTTCGAAATTACAGACATGGAGCCGGTTTTGGATGTGGAGACGGGAAGCTATGCTCTCAGGGAAGAGGTCAGACAAAAATTAAAAAATCAGTTGTCAGGCTTTAAAAGGATACTGCTCCTTCCAGGTCAGCAAAAACCCAACCTGAAAATTAAAAGGCTGCTGGAAGAAATTGTCCAAAACCAAAAAGGACTCCTGGTAACGGATGTGACCAGCAATATGGCCCAACCGCTGGCCATCGTTCATCATGATTTTTTTGCAGCCGAGGCTTCAAAGGATAAAGAAATGGTCCCAGACTTGCTGATTAGTTTTGGCAAATCCATATTATCCAAGTCGTTAAAACAGTTTTTAAGGAATTGCCCCGTGTCTCACTGGCATGTACAGCCTGAAGGCAGGGTCCCGGATCCATTCCAACACCTGGATCAAATCATTCGGCTACAACCCGAAACATTCCTTGAATTTCTGCTAAAGGAAGGTCCTGAAATAGATCCGGTTTTTGGCCAGGCCTGGAAAGACAAAAATGAGATCGTAAAAGTTCAGCTTCCCCAAATGCTTAATGGGGCTTCATTCGGGGAATTGAAAGCATTGTCACGCATTTTGCATTCCTTACCAGCAGCAGGAAAAGTACATCTGGCCAACAGCATGGCTGTCAGAAATGTGAATTTTTTGGGCTTAAGCCAGGATAAAATCGAAATCATCTGTAACAGGGGCACCAGTGGTATTGATGGCAGCAACAGTACAGCGGTGGGCTGTACTTTCACCACCAAAGAACCTGTTACGCTGATTACGGGTGACCTGGCTTTCTTTTACGACAGGAATGCTTTTTGGCATCAATACAACATGAGCAATCTCAGGATTATTTTGTTCAACAATCATGGAGGAGGAATTTTCCGCATGATAGATGGACCTTCCAATTTGCCTGAACTGGAAGAATACTTTGAAACGCGGCAGAGACTTAACGCCAGGCTGCTGGCCAAAGAGATGGGATTCGAATATACACTGGTCAAATCCATGCCCGGGCTTAAAAAGGGCTTAACCGATTTCTTTCAGGATTCCATAAAACCTAAAATAATTGAAATTGAAAGCAGCAGTGAGCTCAACTCCCGGGTTTTGAAGTCCTTTCGGAGAAAAATCAAGGCAAGAATCTCCAAACAGGAATAATTTTTGAAAAAGTATTTCATTGTAAAAAAAATCTGATTTGTTTTTTCTACATTTAAGCCAATGAATTTAACCATTTGAATCATGCAAAAGCAATTCAACGAAAAGGAAAATGCTCCTTTGGGCAATATTGAAGAATGGGAAGAGGACTTAAAAGTGCGTTATCCCAAACCTAAATCCGAACAAGCAAAAAGCAAGGAGGACTATCGGAATTATCACGATTCTGAACGCATAGATACTGTAAGGGAATTTTACCGTTTGAATCACCAATACCAGACCTATGACTTCGTTTGCCAAAAACAAGCGGATTTCCTGAAGTTTGACAAGAAGGAAATGCCTTTCTGGGATGCCATAGCTTACCTCAACACCCTGGTGGATGACTCTGACCCAGACATCAGCCTGGACCAGCTACAGCACCTGTTGCAGACTTCTGAAGCCATCAGGGCCGATGGGCACCCTGATTGGTTTGTTTTGACTGGCTTTATCCACGATATGGGCAAAGTGTTGTGCCTTTTTGGAGAACCCCAGTGGGCTGTGGTTGGGGATACTTTTCCGGTAGGTTGCGGGCATTCTGATAAAATCGTATACCCGGAATATTTTAAAGCCAACCCTGATACGGATAATGAACGATTCAATACCAGGTATGGTGTTTATGAACCCAATACAGGGCTGGAAAATGTAAAAATGTCCTGGGGACATGATGAATACCTTTACCAAATGGTAAAGGATTATTTGCCCGAACCTGCCTTATACATGATTCGGTATCATTCTTTTTATGCCCAGCATAGGGAGGGTGCATACGACCATCTTTTAAGCGACCATGACAAGGAAATGTTTAAATGGGTAGATAAATTTAACCCCTATGACTTGTATTCCAAGGTACCGGTGCCACCAGATGCCAAAGCCTTAAGACCATATTATGAGGACCTGGTAGCGAAATACCTGCCGGCGACCATGAAGTTTTAATCATTTTACCAGAAAATGCCCCAATTCATTGCTGCCCGGTAGCCCATCGGGCAGCAATTTAATGTTAACCCATGCTTACAGCCCTTACCTTTATAGGTTTTACACTTTTTGTAGCTTTTCTTTCCTGGTATAAATTACGAAAAGACGATATCAGTTCCAGAGACGGCTATTTCCTGGGAGGGCGATCACTTACAGGTGGTGTCATTGCAGGGTCCATGATATTGACCAATATCTCCACAGAACACCTGATCGGACTTAATGGATCTGCCTATAAGAATGGCATGATCATCATTGCCTGGGAGGTCACCAGTGCCATTGCCCTGGTGATTGCGGCATTGTATTTTCTCCCTATTTACCTGAAAATGGGCTTAACCACCATTCCGCAATACCTGGAAAACAGGTTTGACAGTAGTACCAAAACCATCGTGGCATTTCTGCTCATGGTCTCGTTTGTGGTCACCTTGCTTCCCATTGTTCTCTACACAGGTGCCATCAACCTGGAAAGTATTTTCAATGTTTCAGAAGTGCTGAACGTCGGCCTTTCGGAGGGAATCTGGATTACCGTTATTACTATTGGTGTAATCGGATCCATCTATGCTATCTTTGGAGGCTTAAAAGCCGTGGCCCTTTCAGATTCCATCAATGCCATAGGACTTATTATCGGAGGCTTAATGGTACCTGTATTTGCACTTTGGGATATAGGAGACGGGAACATTTTCACCGGAATGAGCAAGGTGTATGATTATGCGCCTGAAAAATTCAACGTCATTGGTAAGGCAGACTCGGTTTTGCCATTCAGTACCATTTTTACCGGGCTGATGATCAATCAGCTTTATTTCTGGGGGATGAACCAGACCATTATTCAACGTGCTTTTGGAGCCAAAAACATGGCTGAGGCACAAAAAGGGCTTTTGCTTACGGGCTTGTTTAAAATCCTGATACCCCTGATCATTGTTTTGCCAGGCATTATTGCCTATTATTATTACAGCGACCAATATTATGACAATCAGGATTTTATTTATCCCGTTTTGCTGACACGTGTCATGCCACTGGGATTGTTGGGTTTTTTCGCTGCTGTGGTCCTTGGAGCCATATTGAGTACCTTCAACAGTGTATTGAATTCGGCAGCCACCATTTTCAGCCTGGACATCTACAAAAAAATATTCCGACCCGATTGTTCTGACAAAACTTTGGTGCGGGTAGGACGCCTAAGCTCATTGGTATTGGCAGTCCTGGCCATTTTAATTGCTCCTCTGGTAGGAAATGCTCCGGAAGGCCTTTACCAGCTGATGCAACAGCTCAATGGTATCTTTTTTATTCCCATAGCTTCCATATTAATTGCCGGTTTCTTTATCCCAAAGGTAACTGCCAGAGCCGCCAAAATTGGTTTATTCACAGGCCTGTCTTTTTACCTGATCACCAGTTTTTTCCTGGATATTGGCATTCATTTCATCCATATTTGGGCCATTGAGTTTATTCTAAACCTGGCCTTGATGCTGTTGGTTAGCCATTATTTTCCCGGAAAACCAAATACCTTTGTCAGCAGGCCTCCTGTATTGGAAATGAAACCCTGGAAATATGCCAGACCTGTAGCGGCTATCCTCTGCCTGGTGACTGTATTGATCTATATCTGGCTGGGAAGTTGATTTTTTAACCATCTGCTCATTTCCCATTAATTTGAATTCCCTGGTGTACTTCAGTGTCTTTTAGCTGTAACCTCAACTTTTCAGGTAAAACCCGAAATCCATTAACCTGATTTGGATGGATAAACTTGTGGGTAAGACCATGTTTATTTGCTCAGGCAATTCCCTTATTGAATACAAGCTAAAAAGAGCAAATCAGTCAAATCCCCCCACCTTTATTTCTTTTTAAGGCCTGTTTCCTTGTTTGAACGGTACTATTTTTGGTGCTTTTGTTATTAACTTTGTACTGTGGAATTAAGAATAGTAAAAATATCAACTTTTTTTTCCAGGTATATCCTCACCAATTTACTCGCTTTGTTTTTGGTGGGTCTTTCCGTGGCTGAGGGAAAAGAAGCTATTCATCAATTTCCTACAGCAGGTATACATTGGGACATGTCGGACCTAGACTTTGTGGATTTTCCCACCTCAGTGAGCAGAGGCCAGTCTGGAAATCAACAATCCAGGGAAATGATGCTCCCGCTTTTTTATTTAAAAAACAATCCTTTCCGCCTGCTACAGTTTTTACATGCCTCATTACCAGAAATATTTACTCCATTCTCCACGCCAGGCCAAATCAGGCAAATCGTCTCCCTGGTAGTTTGGTGCAATGCCCCCTGATCCATTTCTCCTTTTTTAATGGTGAAGAGCTATTACTCTCTTGCACATCCTATTATCCTTTACAACCCAAAATAGCCACCATCCCGGATTGCGCGGAAATTGGTTGAAACTGCCTGTTTTCTTGCTGTTCACTGGATGGATAGAGCTTGTTCAAGTGTTTATTTAATCCCATTTCAGCAATGAATAAAAAAATTCTGGGGCTCCGGTATTCCGGTATTAAAAATGCCCGATTTAATCACCTGTCTAAATTACTTGTCATAACGGTCATTGGGGCTACCTTTCTTTCCTGTAGTGAAGGAAGAGGTAAAAACAAGAAGAATGCAGAAGTGTTGGAAGTCCCTGTTTTTACCCTAATGCCCAAAGACATTGAGGTCCCCCAGACCTATGTCTGTGATCTTCAGGCGATACAATTTGTGGAAGTCAGGTCCAAGCTGGAAGGATTTGTAGAAGAAATATTTGTAGATGAAGGCCAGGAGGTAAAAAAAGGGCAACCCCTTTTCCAATTGTCATCGGCAGAATACAATGAATTGGTCAATTCTGCTACTGCCAAACTCATGCAAGCCAGGGCAGAGGAGAAAGCCGCCACCCTGGAAATGGAAAGGCTGAAAGTGCTGGTGGACAAGAAGATTTACTCTTCCTCTGAATTAGAGTTGGCACAATCGAGAAAAGAAATGGCCCAATCTGCGATCATGGAAGCCCAATCCATGCTAAAGAATGCCCAGGTAGGGCTTTCTTATACCACCATTAAAGCCCCCTTTGACGGCATAGTGGACCGGATACCCTACAAAACGGGCAGTTTGGTAAAAAGTGGAGACCTGCTGACCAACATCACGGATATCAGTGAGATTTTTGCCTACTACCGTATCACGGAAAACGAATACCTGGAATACATGCGCGGGGAATTGGACAAGGACGCAGACTCAGAGCAAATGAATGAACAGGTGAGGGAAACCCTTAAAGACGAACAAGAGGAGATTTCGCTGATCCTTTCGGACGGGGTGGAATACCCTTACAAGGGTAAACTGGAAACCATGGAAGCGGACTTTGAACAAGGCACCGGTTCCATTGCGCTGCGGGTCCGGTTTCCAAACCCTGACGGCTTGATCAAACATGGGGCCAGCGGTAAGGTCCAAATGACCAATGAATTAAAAGACGTGTTCCTGATACCCCAAAAGTCCACTTTTGAAATTCAGGAATACAATTATGTCTACCTGGTAGATAAAGAAAACAAGGTAAATGTGAGAAGTTTCCGGCCATTGAGAAGGCATGGGTTATTCTATGTGGCCCAGGACTTTAACACCAATGACAAGGTGGTCCTTGAAGGCATACAACTCCTGAAAGATGAGGCTACTGTAAAGCCAAATCCAATAGGTGAAGAAGAAGTGTACCATTCCTTGAATCTACCGCTTTAGCAGGCCAAAACCCATTGACAAATGTTTGATTTATTTATTAAACGACCCATTCTCTCCACAGTAATCTCCATATTGATTACTTTGATCGGATTATTGGCCCTTTTTGGTTTGCCCGTAACCCAATTCCCTGAAATTGTCCCCCCATCCGTAACCGTCACTTCCCAATACCGGGGAGCCAACGCTGAAGTGGTCACCAAAGCCGTCACCACCCCGCTAGAAAGGGCGATCAACGGTGTTCCCGGAATGACCTATATGTCATCGGTAAACACCAATGACGGGGTATCCGTGATCACGGTCTTTTTCAATGTGGGCACTGATCCCGACCAGGCAGCCGTCAACGTACAAAACCGGGTAGCCACGGTAGTGGATGAATTGCCCGAAGAAGTCATTCGGGCCGGTGTCATGACAGAAAAAGAGGTGAATTCGATGTTGCTATACCTTAACCTCATGACATCGGACAGTACCCAGGACGAAAAATTTGTATACAATTTTGCCGACATCAACATCCTGCCCGAGCTTAAGCGGATCGACGGAGTGGGCCGGGCTGAAATCATGGGAAACAGGGATTATGCCATGCGTATCTGGCTGAACCCGGACCGCATGGTGGCTTATAACCTAACCCCTCAGGATGTCAGTGAGGCCATACAAAGCCAAAACGTTGAAGCTGCTCCGGGGAAATCGGGAATCAGTTCCGACCGGGATCCCCAGGCCCTGCAATATGTGCTCAAGTACACCGGGAAATTTAATACTCAGGAAGATTATGAAAACATCACCTTAAAATCCCTGCCCGATGGCTCACTATTGAAAATTCGGGATGTGGCAGAAGTAGAATTCGATTCCGAAGACTACAATATGGTTTCCATGACTGACGGGCGGCCTTCCGCCTCTATCATGATCAAACAGCGCCCCGGATCCAATGCCCGGGAGGTCATTCAAAACATCAAGGACAAGATGGAAGAACTTCAGGGATCTTCCTTTCCACCGGGCATGAAATATAATATCTCCTATGATGTCTCCCGATTTTTGGATGCCTCCATTTCGGAAGTGGTGAAAACCTTGATCGAGGCATTTTTGCTGGTATCATTTGTGGTGTTTATTTTCCTTCAAGATTGGAGGTCCACCCTTATCCCAGCCATAGCAGTGCCTGTCTCGCTTATTGGAACCTTCTTTTTTATGGGCCTTCTCGGATTCTCCATCAACATGCTGACCTTGTTTGCGATGGTACTGGCCATTGGCATAGTGGTGGACAATGCCATTGTCGTCGTGGAAGCCGTTCACGTGAAGATGCACCAAAACGGAATGAACGCCAAAGAGGCTACCTTCGCAGCCATGAAGGAAATTGGAGGTGCGATCATCGCCATTACCCTGGTCATGTCCGCCGTATTCATACCGGTAAGTTTTCTTTCTGGTCCTGTAGGGATTTTTTACCGGCAATTCTCTCTTACGCTGGCCATCGCCATTGTCATTTCCGGGATCAATGCCCTGACCCTTTCCCCGGCCTTATGCAGTTTGCTTTTGAAGCCTGTACATCACGAAAAAGGAAAAGGGCTGATGAGTCGTTTCTTTACGGCTTTCAACGAAAAATACGATGCTTTTTCGGGAAAATATGCCCATTTCATAGGAAAAACCGCAGGAAGAAAAGCACTTACTTTTGGCATTTTAATCCTGTTTTTTGTCCTTACCTATGGCATGACCTTTGTTTTGCCCACGGGCTTTATCCCTAACGAAGATCAGGGGATGATTTATGTCAATGTGACCACTCCTCCGGGTTCAACCATGGACCGCACCCAACAGATAATGGATGATGTGCAAGCCTCCATCCTACCCTTTGAAGAGGTGGAAACCATCTCCACGCTGGCAGGATATAGCCTGCTTACCGAAACTGCCGGTGCTTCCTATGGCATGGGCATGATCAACCTGGTCGGATGGGATGACCGGGAAGCGGATGTCAATGAATTGATCCAAAAATACCAGGAAAGAACCGACCACATCACAGGTGCCTCTATCCAGTTTTTTGGTCCGCCTCCAGTACCAGGTTTTGGTAATGCATCTGGATTTGAATTGCAAATGCAGGACAAAACCGGAGGGGACCTGGAATTTACCGCCCAGACAGTAGACGATTTCCTTACAGCCATCAGACAAAGGCCGGAAATACAGGATGCCTTTACCAATTTTGACCCCTCATTCCCTCAGTATATCCTCAGGGTAGACCATGACAAGGCCGCCAAACTGGGGGTTGACGTCCGTGCTTCCATGCAGACGCTACAGAGTTTTATAGGAAGTTATTACAGCTCCAATTTTATACAGTTTGGTCAGATGTACAAAGTCATGTTACAGGCCTCACCCGAATTCCGAACCAATCCGGAATCCCTGCTGAAAATGTACACCAAAAACAAGCAGGGAGAAATGGTCCCCTACTCTAATTTTGTGACCCTGGAACGGGTGTACGGTCCCGAGCAGCTGACCCGGTACAACATGTTTATATCCGCCATGGTCAATGGTGATGCCGCTCCAGGTTATTCCAGCGGAGATGCCATCCGGGCAGTAGAAGAAACCGCTGTTTCCATTCTTCCGAGAGGCTTTTCCATCGATTGGTCCGGTATGACCAGGGAACAAATCGCCTCCGGCAATCAGGCAGTGTACATATTTATTATTTGCCTCCTGTTTGTTTACCTGCTCCTTGCAGCCCAATACGAAAGCTATCTGCTTCCTTTGCCTGTAATCCTCTCTTTACCGGCCGGGGTATTCGGTTCCTTCCTTTTATTATACCTCACAGGCTTGGAAAACAATATTTATGCGCAGGTTTCCCTGATCATGCTGATCGGTCTGCTGGGTAAAAACGCCATTCTTATCATTGAGATTGCCGTTCAGTCCCGGCAAAAAGGCATGGGGATCCTGGCTTCAGCAAAACATGCGGCAGTAGAAAGGCTACGGCCCATCCTGATGACTTCATTCGCATTTATCAGCGGCCTGATCCCACTTGCGCTTGCCAGCGGAGCGGGAGCTATAGGCAACCGAACCATTGGCACCGCAGCAGCAGGAGGAATGTTTATTGGAACTTTTGTCGGAATTATCCTCATTCCCGGACTATTCGTCGTGTTTGAATCCCTGGCTGCCTATTTCAAAAAGCAACCCGCACCGGTAGCTGAAGATCAAAGCGTTCCTTCAGGTAGTCTCAAAACTTCTTAAAGTCAATTCCCTATTCTATGAATACCAAACAATCAAGATACCTGTTATTCTTTATTTTGCTTGGAATGGGTCTCTATTCCTGCAAAATACCGCAACATGTGACAGATGAACACATCAGCCCGCCGGAATCCTATCCCGAATCCCTGGCTTCTCCAGCGGATAGTACCAAACTGGCACTGACCCGGTGGGAGGCCTTTTTTGGTGACCCGCAACTACAGGCCCTGATAAAAAACGGTTTGGAAAACAACCAGGATTTGGCCAAAACACTGATGCAGATCCGAATTGCCAGAGCGGCCATGAGCCGGGCAAAAATGGGCCAATTGCCTGAAATCAATCTTGAGGCCGGAGCAGGAATCCGGAAATTCGGCGACTATACCATGGACGGGGTCGGAAACGACGACACCAACCGTTCCCCCACCGTTCCGGAAGACAAACGTATTCCGGTGCCCTATAAGGATTTTATTCTGGGAGCGGCATTTAATTGGGAGCTGGATATCTGGGGAAAACTCAATATGAAAAAAAAGCAGGCTTTGTCCAGGTATCTGGCTTCAGAAGAAATGAGTAACCTGACAAAGACCTGGTTGATAGCGGAAATTGCCAATACCTATTACACCGTAGTGGGCCTGGATGAAGAAATAGAAACGCTGCTTTCCAATATCGCCTTCCAGGAACAGGCATTCGAATTGGGAAAAAGCTTGAAAAATGCCGGTCAGGAAAGCCAATTGTCGATCGATCAGTTTGAAGCCCTGATGCTCAACTCCAAGGGCCTTTTGGTCAGGAAACGCAGGGAACTGAGACAGGCAGAATTGAACCTGGCTTACCTCACCGGGGGCTATCCGGAAGCCATATCCCGGCAGTCTTTGTCAGAAGTGGACATTTTTCCGGATGCCCTTCAGCTGGGTCTGCCATCGGATCTGTTAAGGATGAGACCGGATATCCGGGCAGCCGAACAAACCCTTAAAGCCAATAACCTGGAAGTGGGAATCGCCAGAACGGCATTTTTCCCTACTTTTAACCTGTACGGCATGGCCGGATTCAATGCTTTTGAATTCAGCAAGCTCTTTCTGAACCCGGCCTCAACAGTACACCAGTTAGGGGGAGGCCTGGTGGCACCGGTATTCAACAGAAACAGGATCAAGGCTGCTTATGAAAGCGCCAGGGCCCGGCAAAAGATAGCCTTGTATGACTATGAACAAACCGTTCTCAATGGTTATTTGGAAGTGCTGGGGCTGGTCAATAATTACACCACCTATCAGGAAGAACTCGAGTTGAAAACCAATGAGGTATTGGTGCAGCGGAGGTCTGTGGACAATGCCAATACCATGTTTAAGGTAGGATATGCAGACTACCTGGATGTGATCAATAGCCAGTCCAATGCCCTTTCTTCCGAGCTGGACTATATCAACCTAAAAGTGCAACAACTACAAAATATCACCAGTTTGTACAGGGCCCTGGGCGGGGGCTGGCAGCAATAAGCCTACTCTGCGAAGAGGCACATGAATAACAGGTAGGCAGTATGGTTACCGAAAAATTACTCCTACACATAGCAGGAAAAAATCCTGCCGGATAATGCCGGCAGGATTTTTTTGTCCTTTTCCCCAGGAAGGGGATGCAATCATTTAAATTCCGCCAAGCAATCCGGGAAGATAAAGCTGAATTTTTTAGTGGATAACAGACAATTGCAGTACTTCCTTTGACTGAATAAAGTTTTGATACCAGCATTCCCGATGATTTTAAAGAAATAATTAATAATATTAAACCCTGACTAAAAGTTGATTTTGTGAGGGATATCCAACTGGATTTTGTAAGCTATCCCTGATTATGTCAGGGTTATAATATGTTATATGCCATTAGAAAAAATAATTTCCGTGAAAGAAATAACAATTAAAAAGGGTGAAACAATACAGCGAAGTGGAGAGATTGGAACAAAAGTATATCATGTAAAATCTGGACTATTACGCAGCTATTCTATTGATAAAAATGGCAAGGAAAATATTTTCATGTTTGCACCTGAAGGATGGGTTATTGCAGACACTTGCGAACCTGAATCAAAATCAACTCTTTTTATAGATGCATTAGAAGATTCCACTGTTATTGAATTCAAAAAAGACCTCGAACGAGAAAAACAGAATGTTGGAGCGATCACAAAAAGGTTGAATGCAATGCAAAATCGAATCATGATGCTAATTAGCACAAACGCCATTGAACGTTATGAGTACTTCATTCAAACCTATCCCAATATTGTCCAGCGTGTTCCTCAACACATGATTGCTTCATATATTGGTGTGAATCCTGAAACATTAAGCGCTGCCAAAGCAAAACGCCTGAAGAAAAGCAGTTAATTCATTTCTTATGAAATCATAATGGATAGGTTTTACCCTAGAATTAACTTTGCACTTCAGTAAAACAATATCAAAATAGAAATGAAAAATTTATTAAAAGTATCAGCTGTACTTTGGATCATTTGGGGACTTATACACGTTTTGGCAGGAGTAATGACAATGAAAGGAATATTGACCAATGACATTGCTTCGTCAGTTGCAGGAATTGCTGATGCCGTGGACTCTGAATCGTTGCAAATGAACTACCCAAAAGCAGCAGGTGCAGTAATCGGACAACACGGATTTAACTTACTTTGGATTGGATTGGTAACACTCATAAGTGCTTTCTTTATTTGGAAAGGAAATAAAAATGCAATTTTTCTTGCTGCAATTTGTGGTGGTTTAGCTGATTTAGGCTATTTCCTATTTATGGATTTAGGCGAATATGTAAATTTTATGCCTGGAACCGTAATGACTATAGTTTCATCTTTAGCAATAATTACATCCTTTTATGCTTATTCTAAAAGCAGGAAACTAAATACATCCGAATAAAAAACGGCATACAATCGAGTAGCCTGACCTGAGCCAAATGGCTCAGGTTGAGGCTCTCACACCACCAAGGTGCGACAAGAAGTCGCTTTGATAACTGTTTAACGTTCCATGAACGATTAAACCTTGTGTTCCATCACAAGTAGCCTATGGACACGTGCATTTCTGGTAACGGAATTGTGCGAAGCTATCCGGACAATATAGCCCGTAAAGAGATTCTGCTAAGAATGTCTGTTGCGCACCAACGTCAGGTGCGGGGGAGTATTGGGTATGGTCAACATACGTGAACTGCTGATAAATGTCGTGACGTGTAGACAGCGAAAGACGTTGACAGGCTGTGACTAAAGCGGTCTGCCTGGCAGGCTTTGCGGTGTCTGCTACATGGATTTCAATTTTCCCGGCAAAGAGGCAGGATCAAAACCCTCCTATCATCTAATCGTAACTTGGTAAGTACTCCGAGACAGCTTGCCCCAACACCTCCTGGCGATCCCCAAGCTAAGGGATACAGAAATTCGGCACAGGCTACTGATGGGGATTAGTACAGGCTTTCACCCGTTGGAACGGTCAACTTTTTGACCTATATTCACCATTCAAGGCACACACATTGGCTTGAGTACAGCGGGAAGGAAGCGAATAAAATAAATTTAGTATATTAAATGAAGTTCGGGAAAGCCGGGGGATTGGGCTCCGAAAACCCCCACAGCACCCAAGCCCGAACCTTGCCATTAATTTGGAAAATATAAAAACAAATGGAAAAATTACTCTTTGATTTCATCTCAAAATATATCACCCTCACAGCGGATGAAGAAAAAGCTTTAATAGACCTAAATATCTTTCGTTCTTTTAAAAAAGGAACTTTACTGTTAGCGGAGGGACAAAAGTCGAACAATGGTTATTTTGTATTAAAAGGCTGCATTCGAATCTATTATATGATTGATGGAGAGGAGAAAACAACCGCTTTTTATACCGAAATGGAAGGTTTTACCCCTCCAGGTGTGGTGGACAAAAAGCCATCGAAGTTCTATGTTTCCTGTGTCGAGGACTCGATTCTTACCATTTCTGACCCTAGTATGGAAGAAGAGATTTTCCAAAAATTTCCAAAATTTGAAACAATGTGCCGGGTTTTATCGGAAGAGCTTCTGGTAAAGCAACAGCTTGATTTTGATACCTTTAAAACCTCATCCCCTGAGCAGCGTTACCTTAAACTTTTAGAAAATCGCCCCGATTTGATTCAGCGTGTTCCGCAATATCAATTAGCAAGTTTTTTGGGTATTAAACCGCAATCTTTGAGCAGGTTACGTGCAAGAGTACTTGAAAAAAATAAGAGATAAAATCCCTTTCTTAACTTAAGTGAACGATTATCGGTTTCGCACTCCCCTATTTTTGTCATATCGTTTTACATTAACTAAACAGATATGCAAAAGAAATTTTTATGGATTGGAATTGTTTTAGCTTTGACAAGCAGTTTTAAGGTCAATGCACAATACTCTATGCAGGATAGCAATTCCAAAAGATATTTTATTGGAAGTACATTTTTCGTCCTGGGAAATTTCGTTGAGAGCAACCAACCTGATTTTGCTCAGCTTAATTTTGGCTACCGCATCACAGAAAAGAATGTGGTATCCCTAGAGCTAAAAACCTGGAAATACGCCTGGTCCCTGGGTATTCCCTATGGAGATTCTTATGAAGCACCGGAAGAAAAGTTTCCCGGCTACATCAGAGAATATGGCTTTGCAGTAGCTTATCAGCGATTCTTGTGGAAGGGCCTTTATGCTGGAGTTCACGTAATGAATGCCTGGCAAAGCTTTGTTGACGAGGACAACCAGAAAATTGGTAAGGGCTTTCAGATTTTCAACACCTATAGAGTGGGCTATCACATTAAACTATTTAGAAACAGAATATTTATAGAACCATCTTTAGCTATTACGCATCGTCCGTACCACACAAAAATGCCTGATTCCTTTAAACAACTTGATGACAAAAATTCAAAATTCTTTTTCGGAGAACCGGGTCTGCATTTTGGGTTTAATTTTTAATCGATGAAAACTATCCTGAATCTAACAAAATCAGTCATTTTCGTATTCTCATTCGCACTAATTTCATGCGAAAAAGAAGACCCCCATTTCTCACCTACAAATTTGTGCGAAGTACAAAACCCCGTACAGGAAGTAGAATGGCTAAAAAATGCCATTGATGAAGTGCGTAGTGATGAATACTCCTATTATTCCACGGCTTTGTATCAAGGTGAAAGGGTCTTCTTCTATGGAAATTGCGACCCACTGATCAATTATGCATCATTCATTAGAAACTGTGCCGGCGATAATTTAGGAAATACAGAGGAGCTTTATAATAGACTTTCAGAAATAAATGTGCTATGGAAACACGAAAACTCAAAATGTATTTTTTAATACAATCATTTACCCCAAATAATCAATAGTTTAATGTTTAATAGGTCCAATATTAATTGTATTAATAATGATAGGGTATAAAAATTAAAACCTTCGAAAAAGTCGATGGACTTGAGAATATGTATGCTAGCCGGCTCAGAAAAAGGGATCTGCAACTAAGCACTGAAAGGGATTCAGTTTTCTCAATCCGGATCATAGATAAGCCGGTTCCTGCTGGCTCAGGCAATGGAAAGATCCCAGCCCCCAAATCAAATCCCAGGAATCTATACCCACCACCTGCCTGTCGGGAAAACAGCCGCTGAGTATATCCAGTGCTTTTTCATCATTTTTATCCCTGAAGGTGGGCACAATCACATGTTTATTGGCGATGTAAAAATTGGCATAACTGGCCGGTAAGCGGGTATCTTCGTAAATCACAGGAGAAGGCATGGGTAATTCAACAATATCCAGGGACTGCCCGTCCGGAAGCCTGAAAGCCTGTAACATCTCCAGGTTTTCTTTCAATACCTGGAAATTCTCATCCTTTTTTTCGGACTCGACCACGGTCACCACTTTATTTTCGCTGACAAAGCGGGTAAGGTCATCCACATGTCCATCTGTATCATCCCCAATGATCCCATCTTTTAGCCAAAGTAGCTGCTGTATACCATAATAGTCCCTCAATATATTTTCGATCTCTTCCCGGCTATGTTGGGGATTCCTGTTGGGGTTTAACAAACAGGCTTCGGTAGTGATCAGGGTACCTTTGCCGTTAAAATCCACCGATCCCCCTTCCATAATGATACCGGGTTTAAAGCAGGGAATATTCAAAATCAAGGCCACTTTTTCCGGGATTTGATTGTCCAGGTCATAGGGTGGGTATTTATTCCCCCAGGCATTGTATCCCCAATCCACGATGGCTTTTCCCATTTCCTTATCCTTATTCAGCAAAAAAGAAGGGCCATGGTCCCTGCACCAGGCATCGTTGGTAGGAAAATGGTGAAAAATCACCTGATTCATGTCTGCCTCTGCCCTGTCAAGCTGCTCGCAGGCAAAAGTTTGCATGGCTGAATCGCTTACCATGATGTTCACTTTTTCACCTTGTGTCAGATAAGCCACAAACTTACTGTAGGCGGGATAAATGGTTTCGATTTTTCCCGGCCAGGAGGCTTCCTTATGAGGCCAGCTCAACCAGGTGGCATCGTGTCTGTGAAATTCCGCAGGAAAGAAATACCCCAAAGCTGAGGGGCATACCGGGTCAGTGCCTGAATTGCCTTTAAAATTAAATTTAGGATCAATTTCCATCCAGGTAGCGCTTGAGAATTGGGTCATAACTATCTATCCTTCTATCCCTAAGAAAAGGCCAATGGGTCCTGTAACGGTCAGATCCGGACAGGCTGACAGGAACTACCTGCACTGCTTCCTCCAAATGTGGGGCCTGATAAATGACTTTTCCGAATGCGTTGGTCACAAAAGAACCTCCCCAAAACTGCAATTCTCCCTCTTTTCCGGTACGGTTTACAGCTATTACCGGAACCCCGTTGGCAACTGCATGAGATTTTTGTATGGTTTGCCAGGCCTGGTATTGTTCTTCATTGGTGTCCGGATCCTGCGATTCATGCCAGCCAATGGCTGTTGGGTAAAACAACATATCAGCACCCATAAGACTGGTGATCCTGGCTGCTTCGGGATACCACTGGTCCCAACAAATGAGTATTCCCAAATTGCCATATCTTGTGGAAAATACTTTGTACCCCAGATCACCGGGGGTAAAATAAAATTTTTCATAAAAACCGGGATCATCCGGTATGTGCATTTTGCGGTATTTACCCAAATAGCTGCCATCGGCATCCAGCACTGCTGTAGTATTGTGGTATATGCCCTCCGCACGCTTTTCAAACAGAGAGGCAATGATGACGATATCCAGCTCTGCAGCCAACTTTGAAAAGATTTCGGTACTTGGACCAGGAATTTTTTCAGCAAGTGAGAAGTTTTCATAAGCTTCTACATCGCAGAAATAAAGCGACCTGAAAAGCTCCTGCAGACAAACAATCCTGGCACCCTGACCGGCCGCCTTTTTGATGGCGGCAACTGTTTTTTCAACATTCGCTTCAGGTTCTCCCCCACAAGTGAGTTGCACCAAACCAATATTAATATTCTTTTCTGTCAAAGGAATTTTATTTAATTGTATGAATACCTGTTACTTAATCCAAAAACTTAAAAAAATACTAAGTAGCCAATAGTTGCATTTTCTCTTTATGGATGACCGGATTGGCATACATGGCAAGGAAATTTCTTACAGCCACCGGATTATCCAATTCCACACCCTCTCTCATTCTTTCCTCAAATTCATCTTTTTCCTGAACGGTATATTGATCTTTATGTTCTTCTGATTGGTTGAGCAAATCCAGGGCAATGTAGTTGGTTGGCCATAGCCGGTAATTTTTTACAATTTCTTTATCCAGCTCCTCCACCAACAATTGTAATTGTTTATTTACCGTTTTTTCCTTTTCAAATATTACCTCTATTTCTTTTTCCAGTATCTCACCTACCGAGATGTGAATCCGCTTTTTTTGCCCCATTATACCACTCATAAGGGTAATAAAATCCTCATTTTTTTGCTTCACATAAGCCTCTTCCCGGGACTTTGCCAAAAGCTCGGGCATTTTAAGCATATCCGTAGGATCATTTTCATAGGAAATGGATACCGGCACAATCTTAAGCTTGATAAAATAATCCTTTAAAGGCATCTCTCCGCAGGCTTTAGACAGCATTTTCAACACCCCTTTCTGTGTCAAATCCATCCCATCCTTGGTTCTTCCCTCTCTCTGGGCAATCCAAACAGACCTGTTTTGGGAAAAAATGGCCTCACGGATAAATTCAGCATTGAGCAGGGAATATTCCAACATGGCCTTATGGCTCAGCCCCCTGTGCACGATGAAATTCCGCGTAAGCCTGGATAGGGTTTTTAAAAATGGTTTCTTAACCAGATTATCTCCAATAGCAGAAGTGGTCATTAACATGCCGTGTTCGTACAGGGTCGTGTTCAAGAGGGAAGTATCGAGGATGATATCCCGGTGGTTGGAAATAAACAAATAGGCCGTATTGGGTTGCAGCTTTTCAAAACCCGAGGTTGTCAGCCCATTCGAACTGATGGCCAGCACCTTTTGAACGGAATGGTATATGAAGTTGATCTGAAAGTCTCGTATTGAATGCGTTTTTAGCAACTGCTCTGTCCATTCTTCATCCGTCTTATCAGGAAAAGTAAAATTCATCATTGCTTTCATCATGGGATGAGCTGCCACTTCCATCAAAGCCCGGTTGACTTCACTATCATAAAAAGGTCTTATCGAATCAAATTTGGACATACTTTATCTATTAATAGGGTGCAAATTACAAAAAATGGCCCAAAGGTTCCTTCCTTTTGTCAAACAATAGTACTGAAACAAAAAAGCCCCGGGTAGAATGGGGCTTTTTTTTAAGTTTGGCTTCACCTTATTGGGGTTTCAGCACCAGAAAATAAATTTTTATTACAAAGTGGTCACTTTGATATTTTTCCATGAAATTTTTAATCCTCCACCACTGTGAATCTGTAAGGCAATCTGCCCCTCTCCTTCTCCGATTTTTTCATCGGTATAATCTACCATTTCTACCCCGTTTAACCAGGTGGTAACATGATCCCCTTCTACACGGATTTTGATATCATTCCATTCTCCAAATTTTAGGTTCTTGTCCTTTTCAGGATCTGGCTTGATCAACCAGCCCCTGCCATAGGACTCATAAATCCCCCCTGTATCATTGCCGGGAGGAGCCACTTCAACCTGCCATCCGGACACCTTGGTGCCTTCAAATGTGGATCGGAAGAAAATACCACTATTGCCGTCCTGATCTTGCTTGAATTGCGCTGTCAACTCGAAATCCTTGTAGTTTTCCTCTGTTCCCAAATAACCATATTCTGCATCTGGCCCACTTTCTGAAACCAAAATCCCGTCTTCCACATACCACTTTTCCGTCCCATATATGGTCCACCCGGACAGGTCTTCACCATTAAAAAGTTCTTTCTCTCCGGAAGATGAGGCACAGGACAACAAGAAGACCAGGGACAATACCAGGCTTCCACTTTTTACAATTGTTTTCATCATTTGTTCTAGGTTTTACTTATCTGTTTGAAATTTATACCAAAGTCATATTTACGGGATCCCATTGGATAAACTGATCCTGAAAATAACTGTCATTGCACAATAATGCAGGTGCTGCGGCGCGAAAAGCAAAAACCGGATCCTCTACTACCTTCCCGCCTTCACGGATGGCCTGGAAGAAGTTGCCAAAATGATCGTAATGAGCCCCTTTATACCCCGGCTCCACTTTGTATACCATTTCATTCGGGGGAAGGATCCTTTTCCTGTCGGCTGCGGCTCCTCTCATTTTTGCCTGTGCTTCCATAAAAGGATCATCACTGGCTGTCTGCTGATTGGTTTTCACGACGACCTCATCCCACTTCACATCCATAGACCCCTTGCTCCCCACAATCCTAAGGTAGGTAGTTCCGCTGGTGCCGTCTACAAAGTTACACCTTAATGAAAGGTTGAAACCAGGGTGCTGTTCACTGTCCGGATATTGAAACATACCCAGCAACACATCGGGTACTTCCCTGCCATCCTTCCAATACCTCAATCCACCCATAGCTGATACTTTATCGGGACCCAGGGAATTGGTAATGAAATGAAGACTGGTAAATAAATGTACAAAGAGATCACCTGACATGCCGGTGCCATAATCCAGGTAATTTCTCCATCTGAAGAACCGCAACGGATCAAATTCCCTAGATTTGGTATTGGAAATATAGCGTTGCCAGTCCACCGTACTTTCAGAAGCATCTTTGGGAACCAGGTATTGCCATGCCCCTTCAGGGGAATGCCTGGCCCAGAATCCTTCTGCATAATTGATGTCGCCTATGGCACCTGATGCCAGCAACTCCCGGGCCTTCTCATTTCCCAGACTGGAAATACCCTGACTGCCAACCATAAAAACTTTTCCCGATTTTTTCCAGGCATCAATCACTTCTTTTCCTTCGGAAACATGGTGTACCATGGGTTTTTCGCAATACACATGCTTTCCGGCATTCAAGGCATCTATGCTGATCTGTTTGTGCCAGTGATCTGGTGTCCCAATCAACACAGCATCAATATCCTTCCTTTTAAGTATTTCTTTGTGGTCCTTGGTCAGGAACAAATGATCTCCCCACTTTTCTTTGGCTGATTCCAACCTGCCATCATACAAGTCACAAACTGCTGTGATTTGAACATTGTCATGCTGAAGAGCGGTGTTCATGTCCTGGGTTCCCATAATCCCAGCACCTATAAGCGCTATTTTAAGCTCACCGGCTGCAGCATCCTGCTGCTGTCTCCGCATATGGGTGAAATCAGGTGACTCCTGATGGGCAAAGGCTGCTGGTGCCAATGCCGAAGCTGCTCCGGCAAGGCTCAATCTTCTTAAAAATTGACGTCGGTTATTTTCCATAATTATCAGTTTGATCCAAACAAAGAATAAATATAGCCAAATATTTAAAACATATTTTTACACAATGAGATAAACTTAATAAATAATTTAAGCTATCTCCCCTTTTATTCCCCGTTAAGCCCTGAACTATGCACAAAAAAAATCCCTGCCAGATCTGGAAGGGATTTTTTTGATTACCTAAAATCCGAAAACCTGTCAGGTTTTTGTTGATATTCAAACTACAATAATCTTTGAATAGGTGAATCCTGACAGGTTTTACCCCTGCTTAATCAGTTGAATATTAGGATTGGGTTGTTGAATTACGGGATGAAGTAACTAAAATTTGTTTTGTGACTTAAATACAATCCTGATTATTTATTGGGGCCTTACTGATTGGGTTGATTCTGGTTTCTATTGTTGTCGTAATTAGGATCGTTGGGGTCCATCATGCGCTGTTGCGGCCATTGAGGGACCAATTCCTTTTCCTCTAAACTTACCAATTCATCGTTTTCAAAAGTGGCTAGCAAATAGAATCGTTCATCTTTGTTGATCCGGTAAACTTTTTTTTCATTGGTCAACTGGCTGATTACTGCATCTTTATTTTGTCTCAGAAATTTACTTTCAGACATTCCTAACTGATAGGGAATTCTAGGCTGAAACAAAGCACAGGAACCCATTAAAAATACCAAACTCAAAATACTCAGTGTTCTTTTCATTACATGCATTTGCGTTAAATAATAAATTGACAGTCTTTATCAATTTCATACAATACAAGTACAATAATTTTGCCAAAAGTTTACCGTTTGAACCTAAAGCCATTAGCTGTTGGGGCAATAAAATTTTTTGTCGATGCAAAAATTTTATTTACCTTTGTCATGAGCGGCACGACCAGCTCCTGCTAAATCCCCCAGGTCCGGAAGGAAGCAAGGGTAGGCGGTTGTAGCGGTGCGATGCCGCTTATTTTTTTATCCTTTTCCCCAACACTTCCCGCTTTTTATTAATTTTGATTTAAATTTACCAGCATACATCAAAAACCATACTTATTAAAATGAAATTCTTTATTGATACAGCGAATTTAGAAGAAATTAAAGAAGCCTATGAATTGGGTGTACTGGACGGAGTAACTACCAATCCCTCTCTGATGGCCAAAGAAGGCATCAGTGGTGAAGACAAGGTCAGGGACCACTATAAGGCCATTTGTGATATAGTAGATGACAAAGTCAGTGCTGAGGTAATCGCCACGGATTTTGACGGGATGATAAAAGAAGGCAAAGCCCTGGCAAAAATTGATGACAAAATAGTAGTCAAAATACCTATGATCAAAGATGGTATCAAGGCCATCAAGTATTTTTCCAGTGAGGGTATCCGAACCAATTGTACATTGGTTTTTTCTGCGGGGCAGGCCATATTGGCAGCAAAGGCAGGGGCAAGTTATCTTTCCCCTTTTATTGGAAGATTGGATGACATCGCGTTTGATGGTTTGGATCTGATTGCACAGATCGTCCATATCTATCAAAATTACGGCTTTGAAACGGAAGTATTGGCTGCTTCTGTGCGCCACACCATGCACCTGGTAAAATGTGCAGAGCTGGGAGCAGACGTGGTCACTTGTCCATTAAAGGTAATTACAGGCTTATTGAACCATCCCCTGACAGATAAAGGTCTGGCTCAATTTCTGGCAGATCATGCCAAAGCCAATAAATAAAAGAAGCAAAGGACAGGTATTCCATCTGTCCTTTTTTGGTTATATATTGTCCTAAAAGAAAGCAAACCTCTCAAAAAACGCTTGGTCATGTACATCATCAAAGTGAAAGGAAAGGCCAAAATACCGGATTACATCCAGATCAGGGATGAAAATTTTGTTTTGGTAGCTTATTTCAGAGCGGATCGTCCATTAAAGAACATAGAGAAGTTTGGTCTGGAAGGCAAAGAAGCTGCTTTGGAACAATTGATCAAAGAATTGCCTTTCGGTAAACTAAAAAAACTCAGCCTCTGATATGATTTTCTCTAATGAGCCTGTGGTCAAAGTAACCAATGCCTGTATTTTTCAAGGGATCAATACCATCCTGAAAAATGTAAATTTCAATATTGAAAAAGACGAGTTCGTATTTTTAATTGGCCGTACCGGAAGCGGAAAGAGTTCCCTGCTCAAAACTTTGTATGCTGACTTGCCATTGATTATGGGTGAGGCCCAGGTGGTAGGATATTCCATAGCCAATATCAAAAAGAAGGAAATACCCTTTTTGCGCCGCAAGCTGGGCATTGTTTTTCAGGATTTTCAATTGTTCCCCGACCGCAGTGTTGCGGAAAACCTGTATTTTGTGTTACGAGCAACTGGCTGGAAAGACAAAATCAAAATGAAAAACCGGATGATCGAGGTGTTGATGGGCGTGGGGCTGGGCGGTGCCGCCACCAAAATGCCTCACCAACTTTCCGGTGGGGAACAACAGCGTGTGGTCATTGCCAGGGCCCTGCTCAATGAGCCTTCCATTCTGTTGGCAGATGAGCCTACCGGTAATCTTGATCCGGATGTTTCAGACGGCATATTCAAACTCTTCCAGGAAATCAATAAAAAAGGGACAGCCATCCTGATGGCAACCCACAACTACGAATTGCTTAAAAAATACCCCTACCGCATCCTTAAATGTGAAAACGGGCAGGTTTTGGATAGCAAAACATCGGAAATTTCGCTTTCTGGCTCTGGTCTTTGACCGCTAAAGCAGAACTTTTTTCTGCATACTATACTTCCCGATTTAAAAAAACAAGCCATAAAAGCACCATAAATTTCACATCTCCCGAAAATCCTAATTGGGGAAAATTTGCTGAAAAGGGCAACTTTATTTTCCCTGTGAGAGTAGAGTAAGTAAAACCATTAAATAAAGTCCCATGGAAATTGAACATTATTTTCAGTGTCCTTATTGCCTGGCTGAAATTTCCATGCTTCTGGACCCCAGTGTGACGGAGCAGGAATATATTGAAGATTGTGAAATTTGTTGCAATCCGATCCAGGTAGCTTATGGAATAGAAAATGGAGAACTTCACTGGTTTAATGCATCTGGTATAGAACAGTGAAATTTTATTCAAATTAACCTTGAAAATCCTGCCACAGCCCTTATTTTAGGTGATAAATTAGATAGGGATATGGTTAGATATTTAGGTTTTTCACTCTTTTTATTGGTATTTTTTCGCGCATTTCAGGGCCAGGCACAGGTCGTGGAAGAAATCAAAACGGCTGGCCAGATTTATGCCTATGCGCAGCTTCATGGGGACCATGAGATTCTGCTTGATTTTACTTATCCCGCGCTGATTGAAAAAGCCGGGGGCAGAGATGCCATGAAAAACATATTGAAGCAGATCCAGGAAACCAAACACAAAAAAGGACAGCATTTGACCTCTGTGGAGTTTGGAGACCAGATCCAATCGGTCAGTGTCAAAGATGAAATTCACGCCATTGTGCCCATTACACTTGTCACCAAGGTACCGGGAGGCACGCTCACCAGCAGCAGTAACCTAATCGCCGTTGGTACGGAAAACCGGGAAAATTGGTACTTTATAGAGACCACCGCTCTGGAAGAAAGAAACATCAAAAAGGTGCTTCCCAATTGGGATCATAGCCTTACTTTGCCTTTCAAAAAAGCGCCGGTATTCAAGGAAGACAAGCGTTGAGCGTTATCACATCATTTCTTTCCCTTCCTTTTCTCTTCCATGGCATCCCACCATTCATTTTTGATGGAACTCAAGCCATTGAACTGGCCTGCACCCTGAAGCCATTCACCACCATCGATGGTAATGATTTCGCCATTGATAAAAGCCGAATATGGAGAGATCAAATAAGCAGCCAGGTTGGCCAATTCCTGATGTTCCCCTACCCTTTCCAGCGGAACTCTTCTTGCAGGATTAAATTTATCTGCAAGTTCCCCGGGCAATAGTCGCTGCCAGGCTCCTTCGGTTGGAAAGGGGCCGGGAGCAATGGCATTGCTCCGAATACCATAAGGAGCCCACTCTACGGCCAAAGAGCGGGTCATGGCCAAAACACCGGCTTTTGCCGCTGCACTGGGCACCACAAAAGCAGAACCGGTAAAGGCATAGGTGGTCACAATATTCAGGAAGGTCCCTGCTTCCTTTTCCCTGATCCATTCTCTTCCTGCCACCAGGGTAAGATTTGCTGATCCTTTTAGAACAATATCCAGGATGGTATGAAAGGCATTAGCAGAAAGCCTCTCCGTCGGAGAAATGAAATTAGCGGCAGCATTGTTGACCACCACATCAACTTTACCGTAATGCTGCCTGGCTTTCCCATACATTTCTTCCACCTGATCATAATCCCTCACGTCACAAGCCAAAGGCAACAGGTCCCCTCCGGTTTGTTCCCTCAATTTATCCGCTGTCTTTTCCAGAACTTCCATTTTCCGGCTACTGATGACCAGCCTCGCCCCGAGGGTCAGAAAATACCTGGCCATGGATTTTCCCAATCCCGTGCCCCCACCGGTTACCAGGACTACCTGATCCTTTAGCGCATCGGCCACCAACATCCCTTGATTATATTTCATCTGTTTATAATTTGTTTTTAATAGGCCGCATGCCTGCCTGTAGACAGACAGGGAATCTTTGACGATTAAAATAATCTTTGCCCGGTGTGTTTAATGATGATTTTAATCGTGTCGATTTCATGTGTTTATAATTGTTTTATATAGCCATAACTTGTCCCGCACCGTAGGTCGGGATGCTTGTCTTTCGGGGAGATTCTCGCATTTTGCCCCGAACCCTATCGGGGCATCCGGCTCTTCGTGCCTTGCGACATCCCTGATTTCATAAGCTTGCGGTATTTAGGCAAACTTATTTTTAAAATACGTAATTTTATGATCAATCAAATGATTGGGTTAAAGTTTATTTATCTTTGGCCGATTAACTGATTAGGAAACACCCGAAAAATGTCACGTTTCTCATGAAATCTATTTTCAGATACATTCTTTTCCTTTTTTTGCTTTCCTGTAACCTGGACAATAACAGGGAATTGCAGATTGATCAGTCCTATGAGGGGGAAGAAGCCTATTGGGTTTCTAAATCCATGGACGAACACCTGCACCTTGCTTTTTATGATTTGGAAGCATTCAAAAAGAAGGCTTTTACCGATAGCCTGCCTGGCTGTCCTTCGGTATTATTTTCCACCGATTCACTAAGCCTTACCCTTAATTATGATCAAGCCGCTTGTGAAGATGCAGGCAACTCAGAGTTTGAGGGCTCCATCCAGCTTCAGTACAGCCTCCCTTCTCCGGGCAGCAACGACACCCTTCAACTGAATTTCCAAAACTACCACAAAGAAAACACAAAGGTACAGGGCGCGAGGGTTTTCTATATCGCCAGAAAACGTACAGATAGTAAACTATTGATTGAGGAAACTGATTCGCTGTTATTGGTTAACAACTTTGGCTCCAGCACCCGTATCAGACCACGGCTTGAGCATCAAGCCCAGTTTCAATCGGGTGTCTTGACAGAAATCAGCAGCAGTGGCGACATGACAGGTAGAAATTGGAGTGGAAATGAAATCATGATTAACCTATCCAAAACAACAGGATCTGAATGCCTGTCCAGCTCTATTTTCAGACCTACTTCGGGATCTGAAACCTGGACCATTTTGAGAACTGGCGGAGGCAATGTCATCCATGAATTGGTTTATTCCGAAACCGGAGATTGCGAGACCAAAACCACCATCCGTTTATCTGAAGGAGTGGTGATGGAAAAAAGCCCCTGAAGGTAGATCTACATGGCCCGCAAAGCTGCTAGCAACGCTTCTTTTTTTCTGGTTGATACGTCTATTTCGGATCCATTTTCCAAAATCAGGGTTCCACCTTTCCCTTTTTTAAATTGTTTTACCTTGGAAAGATTAACCAGATGGCTGTTGTGAACCCTGAAAAATCCCAATACCTGTAACATGGACTCGAATTCTTTGAGGGTTTTAGCCACAGTGATTTTTTGTTTGTTTTGAAAATGTATGACCGTGTAGTTTACGTCGGCTTGCAAGTGGCTTATTTCGTCCAACTCCACAAAAACAAGTCCCTCTTGTGTAGGAATCGGAATCTTTTTTTTGGCCATGTAGAAAGCAGGCAAAACCTCTGCAGCTCTGACCAAAGCTTCGGGTTTCCGGTCAGATTTTGACTTAATTTTTTCTAATGTTAGCAGCAATTCATCGGGATCAATGGGTTTTAGCAGGTAGTCAAGGGCATTGGCTTTGATCGCTTCTATCGCATACCTTTCATGTGCTGTTGTGAATACCAATGCAAAGGGCGGGTCTTTTTTCCCATTTAACCAATTAAACACAAGCTCCTCATCCAATTCAATATCCAGAAAAACAACATCCGGGACATTGCTTTCCAAAAAGACATCCAAAGATTCTGTATCTGAAAATGATCCCAAAACCTTTACTTTTTCATTTGCATATACCGCCAGCAAATTTTCCAACCTGCTTCTGCAGTGGTCTTCGTCGTCTATGATTATCGCATTCAGCATAATTCCGGCAATTCCAATTCTACCCGATATCCTGTATCCATAGCCCCATGCTGAACCCTGGCTTTTGCCTTTCTGGATTGGTTCCAAACCGATATCCTGTCTTCAGTAAGGCGCATCCCCATCGAGTGCCCATTTTTGATTTTCTTAAGCGGCTCCGGTCCATCAAGGCCTTTGCCATTGTCCTCTACGATTAAGGTAATCCCATTACCTGATTTCCTGATGACTACCCTTATTTCACCCGGAATTTCGTTCTTTTTTGAAAAACCATGCCAAATGCTGTTTTCTACATAAGGTTGGAGCAATAAGGGAGGCACCTGGATTTTATCGGAATCAATTCCGGATTCAAGATCAATTACGTAGGAAAATTTACCGTTAAATCGAAAAGCCTCCAGTTGCATGTATATTTCCAACATTTGCAAATCCTCCTTTAATGAAATGGTTTGTTCTCCACTTTTTTCCAGGATCATGCGCATCAATTTTGCAAATTTACCCAGGTAATAGTCAGCGGTAATCGGGTCATGCTTTAAAATAAAATCGCTGATCGCATTGAGGGAATTAAAAATAAAATGAGGATTGAGCTGAGCTTTGAGCCATTTCATTTCTGTTTCTGCAATTTTTTGTTTCAATGCTGCCTCCTGCTCCCTTTCTCTTGCATCTCTTTTTTTCTTGTATAAAACGGCGACCACCAGAAAGAAAAATACAAAAAACACAAAGACCCCTGCTATCAATTGCTTTTTATAAGCTTGTTCTTCCACCGCTGTTTTGCCCATGGCCAGGGCCTTTTCATGGGAGGCCTTTAAAAGCATTTCCTTTTTATCGAATTCAAATCTGGCTTGTTGGCGGAGCAATTCTTTTTGTTTTTCATCATTAAAAATACTATCCCTGAATTCCAGGTGCTTTTTATGCCAGAAAAGGGCATTTTCAAAATCATCCTTTAAGGCATGGGTATTGCTCAAACCTAAATACACATCCTGGAGCAAAGATTTTGCTCCAGAACGCAAAGCCATAACCCTTCCCTTTTCCTGCCATTCCAGTGATTTGCTGATTTTGTTTTCGGGGGTAATGGACTCAAATGGCAATAAATCAGGTGGCATAGCAGCGATCAGCTTACCCAATAAGTGGTAATTCATCGCCCCGTTTTCCAGATCGTTGGTTTGTTCATAAGCCTTGATAGCCTGCAGATGGAAATAATAGGCTGAATCATACTGCTTCAAATTTAAATGCACCCTTCCCATATTGGTCAGGTCACTTCCTATTCTTCTGAGATTGCCAATTTCTTTGTTTATGGCAAGGGAATGATTAAAATGAATCAATGCCTCTTCATGCACTTTGTTTAGATCCAGAATAACGCCCATATTACCCAAAGCATTGGCCATGCCCTGTTGGTTTCCTGCTTTTTCAAACCATTCATAGGCGCGTTGCTGATAATTAAAGGCCGTATCAAGTTCTCCTGTATTCTTATAGACCAAACCGATATTGGTGGCAAGATTTGCCTGTAACAATTCCTCCTCTTCCGGCATCAATTTCAAAGCTTCAAAAAAAGCCGCCAATGCTTTCGGGTAATCTGCCAAAGAAAGGTATACCACACCCAAATTGGATAAGTTATAATAAATCCCCGGTGCATGGCTCATGGTTTGGAAACGGGAAATCGCCTCCTCATGACTTCGAATGGCCTCCAGAAAATCGGACTGATTGTATTGGATCAGGGCCATGTTACTCAGGGCTTTTGCCACACCCAATTCATTTTTCAAGGAGGTGTGTATTTTCATGGCCTCCATGTAGGCTTTTAAGGCCAAAGAATCCTCTCCTTTGGCCCAATAATTTGAGCCCAGGTTGTTCCAGGAAACTGCCTGATAATGTTGATGCTTCAGTTTTTCTGCCAGATTCCTTGCCATTTGGGCATAGTAGATTCCGGAATCAGGCTTAATGCTATAAAAAGCATAAGCCATTTCATTCCATAGCATGATTTTAGTAGTGTCAGGAATACCGGTCCGCTGTACAATTTGCCGGAGACTGTCCAATTCATTTCGCTGACCGAAGGCCGTCAGGCAAGGAGTTATTACCCATATCCAAACAACAATTAACCTCATGATTCAACTTAATCCGACTACAAAATACTTCTTTATTGTATCATTTACTAAATTAAGACAGGCAAAAAATAAATGAATGCCAGCACTTAATCAATCTGACTTTTGGATATTAACTAAGGGAGGTACATTGAAGCCAAAACGATATAAAAAATTTGGCTATGAAAATTACAAGTTATTTACACCAGAATACATATAGTTTATTGACATTATGTAGCATTTGTTTTCTTTTCCTGTTTTATTCAGGTGCTCAGGGTCAGGCTTTTGATAAAGGCACAAAAGTAGTCAGCGCCGGAATAGGAATCGGGAGTTCCCTTGGAAGTTTTTCCCACAATTCCCAAACCCCGGCCATAAGTGTTCAATATGAGCAAGGGGTATGGGATGCGGGCGCAGATGGGGTTGTCAGCCTCGGGGCTTATGTGGGGTACAAAAGCTTTGGTTGGAAAACAGAAACCTCCGGCTTCAACACTTCAGCCAGCTGGAAATACACCATTATCGGCATCAGAAGTGCCTATCATTATCAAGGGCTGGACAACGAGGACCTGGATGTTTACGGGGGCTTGATGCTGGCTGCTAATTTACTTAATTATTCTTACACTGATTCCCAGGGTAATCGTCAGGGGGCTGGAAATTTTGGCAACAGTACAGGGCTGACTTTGTATCTTGGGGGGCGCTATTATTTCTCTCCTATGGCTGCTGGCTTTGCTGAAATAGGCTACGGTATTTCCTACCTGAACCTTGGATTGGCCCTTAGATTTCAATAGTGTTCGGCCAATTTATTGGAACTTGTCCTTCCTATATGGACAAGGGCATCACCGGCATTGACTACAGGTTGATTATTGATGCCAATGACATGTCCCGAAGAAGAGCTCTTTACAGGAACTTTTACCTGTCCGTAAGGGTCAGATATTTTTGCCAATACCTGACCTCTCTTTACTTCATCTCCCAATGATACCGAAGCATTGAAAATTCCGGAAATTTTCGCCCTGACCCAGCCACTTTCCTGAATCTTCAATGTTCTTACCGGTGGAAAATCGCCTGCTATCATGTCCAGATGTTTCAAGAGTCTTCCGGTACCCATGATACCCTCCTGAATCACCTGTTCATCCAAACGCATGGATTCTCCCCCTTCGAAAACCAAAATATGTTTCTTGTTTTTATAAGCTTCCTTACGGAAGGACTTGTCGATATGGGGAGAATTTACGGTGAAATTAGCCCCAAAGATCTCTGCCAATTTTAACCCAGTCTTATCCCTGAAATCCACCCTTACCTGGGGATAATTGGAAAGCATCCTTCCCCCGGTGTGGAAGTCTATACCGAAATCTATTTGAGGGATGATCTCGTGTGTCATGATATAGGCAATCTGAGAGGCCAGAGACCCTTTACTGCTTCCGGGAAAACTCCTGTTGAGATCTCTTCCATCGGGAAATGTTCTGGAATTACTTAAAAACCCATACACATTTACAAGTGGAATAAAAATAAGGGTACCCTTTTTGGGCTCATAGATATTTTCTTCCAGCATTCTCTTTACCGTGACAATACCATTAATTTCATCTCCATGGACTCCCCCACTGATCAAAACGGTAGGGCCAGGATTACTGGAACTCCGGATAAAAACCGGCAAATCGATAAGGGTATGGGTAGGAAGCCTTGCAATGGCTATCTCTATGTTCAGGGTTTGGCCGGGCCTTACCCTGATACCATTTATCACCATTTCTTTCATAAAAAAGCAGACTATAATTATTTTTCCATAATGTTTAACCGCTACTTTTTAGGGCTAAATTGCTGGATTTTTTTTCTATTTGGTCAAATAACCTTTAATTCGTGGTATATTTTATATGATGAAGATACAAGAAAATATTTCTTTAAGTGCCTATAATACTTTTGGAATAAACAAAAAAGCCCGATTTTTATATGAAGCTGAAAGCAAGGAGGACGTACTTTACGCTTTTAACCAGTCCCGTCAATTAAACAAGCCCCTATTCGTTCTTGGAGGAGGAAGTAATATTTTATTGCTCGAGGACCTGGATGCGGTGGTACTGAAAATCAACATTCAGGGAATTGACAGCATCCGGGAAGATGGTGAGCAGGTGATACTGAAAGTAGGCGCAGGTGTGGTATGGCACGATTTGGTGAAGTATTCCATAGAAATGGGATTAAGTGGTTTGGAAAACCTTTCCCTAATTCCCGGTACGGTGGGAGCTGCTCCCATGCAAAATATTGGTGCCTACGGGGTGGAAATCAAATCGGTATTTGATCATCTGGAAGCCATGGAAATTGCATCCGGACAATCCAGGGTGTTTACCGGGCAGGATTGCAGGTTTGGCTATAGGGAAAGTATCTTCAAAAATAAATTAAAGGGGAAGTATATCATCACTCATGTTGCCTTCAGGCTTAGCAAAAACCACGAACCCAATATAAATTATGGAGACATCCGACTCACCCTGAAGGAAATGGGAAATGCTTATCCAAGCCCTGCCAATATCAGTGAAGCAGTAGTGAAAATCCGGCAACAAAAACTTCCTGATCCAAAAGAATTGGGGAATGCCGGAAGTTTCTTCAAAAATCCAACCATACCCCAGGTTGACTTCAATCAGCTTAAGAACCAATACCCGGAAATTCCGGGCTATCCCATTGAAGACAACATGGTGAAAATCCCGGCAGCATGGCTGATAGACACTGCCGGCTGGAAGGGAAAACGGTGGGGAGCTGTAGGCGTGCATGAAAAACAACCCCTTGTTCTGGTAAATTACGGCGGAGGTACCGGAACGGACATACTCGAATTGAGCGGGAAAATCCAGGCTGATATTGTGGCCAAATTTGGCATACAGCTTGAAAGGGAAGTTAATACCGTCAGCTCGGAAAATTTGATCCAGCTTTGAAACCCGAGTTCAAGCCCAAAGGAATGGTACGCGAAACTGATTTGATTGTCCGGGGATGAGCCTTCTTGTATTTGATGGTTTTGGATATAACGCAGAATCGCTTATCTGGCAGTTATCAAATCCTCCTATGGATAGTACCTTCAAAGAATCCTTTAAAAGACCTGCCAATACCCGTTTGAGGACAAGGAAATTATGAATTAAAACCTATTAAAAGGGCATATCAAATCAAATCATCCTTTATTTGAAGCGTCTTTTGATAGTGTTCCACCCTCACTCCAAACTTCTCGAGAAACACCAATCCTTCATCAATTCCGATTCCTTTGTAGCTGGCATAGGAATACAAATAAACCACCTTTTGAATACCCATGGAATAGATGATTCGCGCACAAGGGAGACAAGGAGCCAGGGTCACATAAAGGGTGGATCCTTCGACAGAGGCCTTGTTTTTAACGGCATACAGGATAGCGTTTTGTTCAGCGTGCAATGCCAGTGAACAGCTTCCTTTACTATCTCTGCTACATCCCACGTCTGGAAATTCTTCGTCACAATTATGGGTTCCTGAAGGAGGCCCATTATAACCTATGGAAATAATACGGGTTTCTTTGGACAGGACAGCACCAACATGTTTTTTGATACAATGAGACCGTTGGGCAAGGCTGACTGCCAATTCCATAAAAATATCATCAAAATCTGGTTTGGCCATAATGTAAAATTCTGTTATTTAAAGATGAACCGGTTTCCTTCAGATAAGGCTATGTTTGAAAATTTTCCCGGGCATTAACTCACAAATCTAGTGTTTTTAACGTTTTCGATTAGTGAAAAAATTGGCTTAAAAAAAATAATCTTCACCATAATTTATTTATTGAAAATAAAATTCTACTTTTGTATCAATTTATTTGCTTTTCAAAAACAAGTTTATGTATTTCAATGGTTAAAATAGTTTTAATTGACGATGATCCTATCAGTATTTTTGTTACAGAAAAATTGATACAACGGAATATCATGGAGCCTTGTAGGGTTTTCTCTTTTGACAATGCTATGGATGCCTTAAAAGACATTTATCACATCAACCCCCATTATTTATTTCTTGACCTGAATATGCCAGAAATGACTGGCTGGGATTTTTTGGAAGTTTTCAATCCTGTCAAAGCAGATCCTGAGATTTATATTTTAAGCAGTTCCGTTGATGAACGGGATATCATGAAGGCCAATCAATATGATAAAGTAAAGAAATACCTCTCCAAACCACTTATTAAGCAATATATCAATTTGATTTTTGGCAAATCCGGACAGGATTCCCACTGAAAAAAATAATTTTTTTAGGCTAAGCAGAAACTACTTTTGCTGAAATTGGTTTATACATAAAAAATAAAACCATGGCAAAAGCGAATCCCAACCTGATATTTAAACTGCGTAAAACAGTAGAAAAATTAAAGAAAGGTGCAACTTACCAATGGGGGCACATGGGTGCCTGTAATTGTGGAAACCTGGCACAGGAAATCATTCAGATAAGTAAGGCTGAAATTCATAGGCTGGCCATGCAGCGTTCCGGAGATTGGAGCGAACAGCTGGTAGACTATTGTCCGAGTAGTGGCATGCCCATGGACCTTATGATTTCAAAACTGTTGGATTCAGGGCTGGAAAGAGATGATCTGATTCACCTGGAAAAGTTGTCAGACCCTGAAATATTGTCCCATATCCCAAAAGAGCGGAGGGATAAAATGGTTAAAAATCACATTGGGGATGTAATTCTTTATCTGGAAACCTGGACTCAGATTCTGGAAACACAATGGGCTGCTGCTCAGCCCGTACAGGTCCTTTCTGTAGGCCGGAAAATAAATTATTCAGAGGCCTTGAGTTAATTCCGAAAATTTCATTAATTAGCCAAAATTAACGTAGATAAAAAACCTGGGGCTTATGAATGAAGACTTTGACAACGATTTTGAAGAAGATCCTGATGATGAATTCGATGAGGAATTCAACGATTTGGTTTTCGATGAAGAAGAAGACAATGGACTGGAGGATGATGTTTTCATGGATTTTGATGAAGATGATTTCGATGAACTGGAGGAAGACTTTTCAGAAGACGATGAGTTTGAATAATACTCTTGTGGATTAAACTCATTTAGTGGATTCATAAAATTGAGGCTTTACCGGTATTGGTTTGGATAAATCCTTTGTAATCCGTTTTTTGCTTCCTAAATTGCGTTCAATTTTGATATCAAAACCATTTTGTATATGTTATTAGAAATATTCAGTTCTCCGATAGCGTCCGGAGCCCAGGTTTTTTGGTTGATTGTGGCCATCCTGGTTGGCTTGGGAGCAGGCTTGTCTGCCATTGATTTTAGAAGCACTGTGTTTAAAAAAGAAGAGAAAGATCATTAAAAAAAAGCCGGTCACACTGACCGGCTTTTTTTTTACTTTTAGTTTTTCTGCCGTTACGATATTTTTTTTCATCGGACCTTGCCCATTAATTTTCTTATGGGGCCGGATAAAACCATTAGCACCAATCCTGCGCCTACTACAGTGTAGACGATTAAAAGGTACTGTTGGGGCATTTCAGCCAATGCTTCGCTGGTACCTCCACTGGCGCTTCCGGCAATTCTCCCTGCAACAAGGTTACCCATAGCGATGGAAAGAAACCACATGCCCATCATTTGGCCGGCAAACTTCTTCGGCGCCAGTTTGGTGGTCAAACTCAATCCCACCGGGCTAAGACTTAGCTCACCAAAGGTATGAAACAAGTAAGTAATCACCAGCCAGGTAGGAGCTGCCAGATCACCTGAAGCGGCAATTTTGGCTGCAAAATACATGACCAAAAATCCTATCCCCAATAAGATAAGCCCAAACGAAAATTTCAATGGGGAACTAGGCTCCATTTTTTTCCTGGCCAGCCCCACCCACATGGCTCCAAAAAAAGGAGCGAAAATAATGATAAATATACTGTTTACAGACTGAAAATATCCCGCAGGAATTTCCCAGCCCAACATCATCCTATCTGTAAACCTTTCTGCAAATAAATTCAGAGATGATCCGGCCTGCTCAAATCCGGACCAAAATATCGCGGAAAAAACAAAAAGTATCATGATCACCAAAACCTTCTTTTTTTGCTCCGCGTCCAATCCCCCAAACAGTAATACATAACCAAAATACAACAGTGCCACTATAGCGATTACGGTATTCGAAACTTCTGCAATAGCCACGGGATCCAGTCGGATGATTTGTAAAAAGAACAGTACTATCAAAACAAAAGTCAGGCCCAATATGAGCCACATCCCTTTAAAAGCACGCTTTTGTGCTGCCTTTTCCCCAGGATCCTGTGGCAAAACAGCTTCTCCTATTCCTTTTAAATATCCTCCTGTGAGCTTGTACTGCACCAGCCCCATCAACATTCCGAATCCGGCAAGTCCAAATCCAAGATGCCAGTTGTATACAGCGAGGGTACTACAGGCTATGGGAGCCAAAAATGCCCCCAAATTGATCCCCATGTAGAAAATGGAAAATCCAGCATCTCTCTTTGAACTGTTTTCCGGATACAACTGCCCAACAATTGAACTGATATTCGGTTTGAGCAAACCTGTACCCAAAACGATCAGTACAAGGCCCAAAAAGAAGGAAGGCAAGTCTATGCCCGAAAGCTGATTGGAAGTGCCTTCTTTTCCAGATAGCCAATGAAATAGACCCGGCAAAGCCATGGTAAAATGCCCTATGGTGATGATGATTCCACCGATCCAGACGGATTTTTTGAGACCGATAAGGCGGTCTGCTATCCAGCCTCCCGGAAGAGCCAGCAGATAAACCCCCATAGAATACAAACCGTAAATGGCCCCAGAGGTCTGATCATCAAAACCCAGGCCTCCGGTGGCAATAGGTGCTGTCATGAACAAAATGAGCAGGGCCCGCATGCCATAATAGCTAAATCGTTCCCACATTTCTGTAAAGAAAAGGGTCATCAGGCCTTTGGGGTGACCAAATAATTGGGGGCCTTCGTATTCCAGAATGTCTTCCGGGGCATTGTGTTTTCCTAAAAACTTGTCTTCTTTTTTCAAATCAAATGCAGTGTAAGTGGTGGTATTTTATAAAATGGGTAATGGATTGAGTACAATTATAACATGATACTACCATTATTTCAGTATTATTGCAAAAAAACAAATGATCGTTATATGAAAACAGGTGAAATTCATACCGAAAAGGGTACCATGAAAATTAATTTTTATGATGAAGATGCCCCCAAAACTGTAGAAAATTTTATCCAACTTGCCCAAAAAGGGTTTTATGATGGGCTAACTTTCCATAGGGTTATCCCTAATTTTATGGTACAGGGAGGCTGCCCCAAGGGAAACGGTACAGGTGGACCAGGCTACCACATCGACTGTGAGTTGGATGGGGAGCTACAATACCATGACAGGGGGGTGCTTTCCATGGCACATGCAGGAAGGAATACAGGAGGCTCCCAATTTTTCATTTGCCATAATCGGGACAACACACAACATCTGGACAGAAACCATACCTGCTTTGGAAAAGTGACTGAAGGAATAGAGACCCTGGACCAGCTAAAACAAGGGGATAAAATCACAAAAATCATTATCCATGATTAAGGATAGGTCCGGCAAAAGCTAAAATAGTGCCCCGGCAACAGTGGCAGTCATCAGACAGGCAATGGTAGCGGCCAGTAAAGCACGCATACCCAACCTGGAAAGGTTACCCTGTTGTCCGGGTGCTATACTTCCAATCCCACCTACCTGAATGGCAATGGAACTGAAATTTGAAAAACCGCAAAGCGCATATGTAGCTATCACAATGGATTTTTGAGACAGCGAACCTGCAGCCTTCATTTCTGCCAGTCCCAAATAAGCCACAAATTCATTGATTACGGTTTTTTGCCCAAGTAAAGACCCTACCTCCAGGGTATCCTTCCATTCTACACCTATAACCCAGGCAAAAACCCTGAAAACCTGCCCCAAAAGGTATTCAAGCGACAAACCGGAAAATGTTCCATCGGTTCCTGATGCCACCAATGCATTGAGTCCCGAGAAATCGCCTACAATTTCGGAAAGTAAATAGTTTAGGGCTGCGATCACGGCAATGAAAGCCAACAACATGGCCCCAACGTTAAGGGCCAGTTTCAATCCCTCAGCAGCTCCTCTTGACATGGCGTCTATGAGGTTTACATCAGGAATCTGATCACTGATTTGTAAATTATCATTGATGATATCCTTGTTTTCTTCAGGGATGATTATTTTAGAGATTACAATTGCAGCAGGGGCATTCATAATACTTGCCCCAAGCAGGTAAGTGGCGAACCGGGTTTTTTCAACAGGGTCATCTCCCCCCAAAAAAGCAACATAGCCAGCCAATACCCCCCCGGCAATGGTAGCCATTCCGCCCGTCATCAAACACATCAGCTCAGACCTGGTCATGGTAGGAATAAATGGCCTGACCAATAGAGGTGCCTCCGTTTGACCCAAAAATATATTTCCAGCAGCCGACAAGCTCTCTGCACCGGATAGCCGCATTGTCCTTGCCATTACCCAGGCAATACCGAAAACGACCTTTTGAAGAATACCTAAATAATAAAGCCCTGCAGAAACAGTAGAAAAAAAGATAATGGTAGGCAAAACCTGAAATGCAAAAATAAATCCAAAAGAACTGGTAGCCAGATCTCCAAATAAAAACTCAGCCCCTTCTTCCGAAAAACTTAAAAAAGTTACAAAACCCGCACTAACTTTGGAAAAAAGCCCGGCAACAAAATCAACCTTTGTAATCAAAATACCAAAAATCACCTGTAGGCTTATACCTATGCCCACTAATCGCCAATCTATTTTTTTTCTATTTAAAGAAAATAGGGCAGCAAAAACTACCAGGACCAAAATCCCAAATACACCTCTTAAATAATCCATACCAGTCCTTTCATTTCACAAACATCACTTGCCGAACTGATACCGGATTTGCCATGGTAAGCCTTTCAAATTAAAATAATGGTTTGTGTAAAGGGAAGAAAAACATGTCCGTGCTGGCTTTAATTTCTTCTATTGATCTCGTCTCTCAACCGGGCAGCCTTTTCATAATCCTCATTGCTGATGGCCTTTTCAAGCATCTGGTTTAATTTATCCAGGCTGAAATCCTTCAAGGAGGCTTCCTGAGATTTGCTCTTTTCTTTAGCCCCCTTACCAGTTCCGCCACTTGCCGATGCTTCCTGCTCTCTTTTTTCATCTTCCTCGGTAAACTCTATCGCTGCCTCCGTCATTACCGAACTGGCACAAAATATGGGTGCATCAAACCTTACTGCTATCGCAATGGCGTCGGATGGCCTTGCGTCAATCTCTACTTTTTTGAAAGAACTGTGGCACATAATTTTGGCATAAAACACTCCCTCTCTCATGTCTGAGATCAAAATATGATCCACAGAAAATTGAAAATTCGAAGCAAAAGATTTAAATAAATCATGTGTCATAGGCCGATTGGGAATGATTTTCTCAATTTCTATGGCAATAGCCTGAGCTTCAAACATACCAATTACGATAGGAAGCTTTCTTTTTCCTTCAGATTCACCCAATATCAGGGTAAAAGAACCCGATTGTGCGCTATTCGAAGACAAGCCCAGGATTTCTAACTCAATTGTATTATCCACAGTTTATTGTTTTAATGCTTTAATCGCTTCTGTCAGCTTTGGGACTATTTCAAAAGCGTCCCCTACTATACCATAATCCGCTGCCTTAAAAAAAGGAGCCTCTGGATCCTTGTTTATAACCACAATATGTCTGGAGGCGTTCACTCCAGCCAGGTGCTGAATCGCCCCTGAAATCGCTATAGCTATATACAAAGAAGGAGCCACCTTCACTCCGGTTTGACCCACATGTTCATGGTGGGGCCTCCACCCCAAATCCGAAACAGGTTTGGAGCATCCCCTGGCTGCATGAAGGGAATCAGCCAAATCCTCTATCATCCCCCAGTTTTCCGGACCATTCAAGCCCCGCCCCCCTGATACGACGATATCTGCCTCGGGCAACAAAACCTCCCCGCTAGCCTTTTCCTTCCCGGTTATTTTGGCGGCAAAAACGGACTCAGGCAACTCTAAGGTCAACTTCTCAACAGTAACAGCCGTACCATCCGTTTTGATAGGCTGGGTATTCTTTTTTATGGCCAATATCCTGTTCTCTGTTGTAATGGCAGTATCCACAAAAGCTTTTCCCGTGAAAATACTTCTTTTTACTACAAAGCCATCCGAAAGTTCAGGCAAACCAACTACATTGGAAACCAAACCTGCATTCAATTTAACAGCTAATCTTGCTGCTACTGCATCACCTAAAGCAGATTTTGCCAGGACAAGAGTACTGGCGTTAACCTGTTGATAAACCAAAGCGATCATATGGGCATGAGCCTGAATGACTCCGGAATTTAATCGCTCATCAGCCACATGATAAATGGCCTCTGCCCCTGCCTGACCCAACAGTTCCCAGTCCTCTTCTGCAATCGTACCCAATCCCAAAACACTGACTTTTCCTCCGGATCTTTCTGACAGAGCGGATGCATAGGAAACAGCTTCCAAAGAAGAGTTCTTGATTTTTCCCTGATCTTGTTCTATATATACTAATATTGACATTTTCTTTGGCTATTTAAAGTATTTTGGCGTCATTTTTCAGCAATTCCACCAACTGATCCACATTTTCCACAATCTTTACCTCACCCTTCGGCGCAGGAAGTTCGTAAATCCTGGTCTCTGTCCTTTGCTCCATTGAGACAGCATCCACCACATTCAATGGCTTTGTTCTGGCAGACATGATCCCTCTCATATTCGGGATTTTCCATTCTGCTATGGGTTCCTGGCATCCTGCTATGAAAGGCAAGGCTACCTCAATAAATTCTTTCCCGCCTTCGATTTCCCGGTCCAATCTGGCAGTCTTACCTTCTAATTCCAGTTTCATTACAGGGGAAACGGAGGGGATACCTAATAATTCACCCACCATGCCATGTACCATACCTCCATTAAAATCAATCGATTCCCTTCCCATTAGGATCATGTCGTAATCCTTTTCTTTGGCCTGATGGGCAATTTGCTCCGCCACAAAATAGGCATCCTTGGGAAATGCATTTACACGTATGGCTTCATCTGCACCAATGGCCAACGCCTTCCTCAGGGTAGGTTCAGTTTCCGCCTCGCCAACATTGAGCACAGTAATGCTGCCGCCAGTCTCTTCTTTAAGTTCCACCGCCCTTGCCAGCGCATAGTCATCATAGGGCCCAATAATAAATTGAACACCGGTTTTGTCCAACTGTGTATTTCCAGCTGTGAATTTGATCTTTGAAGTGGTATCAGGCACATGCGTGATACATACCAATATATTCATGTAATTTTTAATTAACTTTGTTCACAATTCTTAAAAATAAATGCAATTCCCCTACCATGAAACATGCTGACAGGATAAAGGAACTTTTACAATACATTGAAAAAGAACCTAATGATCCTTTTAACATTTATGCCCTGGCTTTGGAATACCAAAATCAAGACAAAGAAAAGGCTTCTTTTTATTTTAACAAACTATTGGAAGAACATAAAAGCTATCTTCCTACCTATTATCATGCTGCCTTACTGTTTATGGAACTTAATCAGCCTGAAAAAGCAGAAAAAACATTCCTTGATGGCATTGCCCTGGCAAATACCCAAAACGATGCACATGCCAAAAAGGAATTGCAAAACGCTTATTTCAATTTTCAGGTTGATGGAGATTAGACCGGCGTGCCCTTTCGGGGATCCTATTGAATTCCAAAACTGTAGTGGTACAAATCAGTCTATTTTCAAAACCAACTTTCCTAACTGCTGGCTGTTTTTCATTTTATCAAAGGCAGGCACAGCATTTTTCAGAGAAAATACTTCGTCTACAAGGGGAATGATTTTATGAAGCGTTACCCATTCCAGCATCTTTTTAAAATCTAAATCAGACCCCATGGTGGAGCCTTGTATGTTCAGCTGTTTCCAGAATATTTTACGGGCATCAATTTCACCAGGATTTCCCAAAGTGGCTCCATAGACTACAATCCTTCCTCCTGGTCTGGCCACTTCGATTAAATCATTCAATGTGTTTCCCATGGCACTGTCTATAATAAGGTCAAAACCCATTTCGGCAGTTTTAGCTTCATTGACCCAATCTGCTTTATAGTTATATCCGGCTCCAACGCCCATTTCGAGGGCTTTTTCAAGTTTCCAGTGCTCACCACTGCTCACGCTGACTTTTGCTCCGGAACTCAGGGCAATCTGAACGGCCATTTGGGCTACCCCTCCTCCAAAACCAGTCACCAATACCTTGTCTTCCTTATGCAAATGTCCCTGGTAGACCAGGGCCCGGAACGCTGTTAGTCCTGCCAATGGTAAAGCCGCTGCCTGAAAATCATCCAAATGGGAGGGTTTTTCGTGAACCCTGTCCATTTTTACACAAATATATTCGGCCAGGGTTCCATGATTGGGCATACCCAGAATACTGAAATCAGCTCCCTGGGCGGATGGATTATTCCCCCAATTATTGGCAGGGTTTATTAACACTTCTTTTCCTATCCAATCCGGATCTACCCCTTTTCCTGCTTCTACAACTGTTCCGCTTCCATCCGAACCCAAAATAATACCGTCCTTTAAATTGGGATATTTCCCTTGCCTGCACCATTGATCTCTATGGTTCAAGGCTGCAGCTTTTATTTTTATTTTAATTTCCTGCCGACCCGGAACTGGTTCTTTTAAATCCACCAGGGAAATCCCTTCGGGGTGATTACTATTTAAAACGATACACTTCATCTGTTTATATTTTGATTTTCTAAGGTCGAAACTGGACTGGCACCGAAGGTTCCTGTTCTTTGGGAGAATCTCGCACCTTCCGGCAGGAAGGTGATTATAATCATCTCGCTGTTTGTCCCCTTCAACACGTTCGATTTCTTAATATAAGAACTTTCTTTCAATTCAGGTCGATTGGTGCATCCCGTTCCATAGAGACAACAGCGCAAGGCTGAAAGCTGTCTATTGCTTTAAAGATTCAATTTCAGGGATTTAAATATTTTGCCAATATTTAAAATGGAGCTTTGTCTTCTCCACCAGGAAAGGGGTTCTCCCCTTGCTCATCTCCATTGGCACGGCTTCCCATCCTAACCATTCCTCCTTCATCAAAACCCTTACCCCCTGCACTACTAGGAAAACGACTTCCATATAGCGCATCCTGGGCCTGGTAGGGAACATTCAAATCCAAATCGGTAAACTTGGTGTACTTGCCAATAAACCTGAGCTTCACATTTTCCAGCGAGCCGTTTCTATGCTTGGCAATAATGACTTCACCTACGCCAGAGGTACTGTTTCCATCTTCATCCTCAGTAATCCCATAGTATTCCGGACGATATAAAAACATGACAATGTCGGCATCCTGCTCAATGGCTCCAGACTCCCTAAGGTCGGATAATTGAGGTCTTTTGTCTCCTCCCCTTGTCTCCACGGCTCTGGAAAGCTGCGACAAGGCTATTACCGGAACGCTAAGTTCTTTGGCTATTTTTTTCAGGGCCCTGGAAATACTTGAAATTTCTTGTTCCCGATTGCCTCCATTATTTCCCTTACTGTCTCCGGACATAAGCTGAAGGTAATCCACTACGATCAACTGAACATCATTCTGGGCCTTGAGGCGACGGCATTTGGCCCTTAATTCCAAAATAGATAAAGCCGGGGTATCATCCACAAACAAGGGTGCTGAAGTAAGTTTTCCGGTTTTATGGATCAGCTGCTGCCATTCATAATCTGCCAGGTTTCCTTTCTTAATTTTTTCAGAATCCAGTTCTGCTTCTGAACTGATCAATCGATTGACCAGCTGAATGGAAGACATTTCCAATGAAAAAATGGCAACCGGTCGATCATGGTCTACCGCAGCATTTCTCAAAACCGATAGCACAAAGGCAGTTTTTCCCATTGCCGGACGTGCAGCAATGATCACCAAATCTGATTTCTGCCAACCAGAGGTGACTCTGTCCAGGGCTGTAAAACCAGAGGGCACACCTGTAAGTCCATCCTTTTGCCCCTTTTTGCTCTCCAACTCAATTATGGCCTCGCGCATGATAGAGCGCATGTCCACGTAGTTTTTCTTGATATTATTTTCGGAGATTTCAAACAGGGACTGCTCCATCTTATCCAAAAGTTCAAAGACATCGGTGGTATCCTCGAAAGCCTCCTTTTGTATATCAGAAGCGATCCTGATCATGTCCCGTTTCATGGCCTGCTCAGTGATGATTCTGGCATGATATTCAATATTTGAGGCTGATGAAACCCTTGAGGTAAGCTCTGTGATAAAGTAAGCTCCGCCTACCAATTCCAACTTCCCGTTCTTTCTGAGTTGATTTGTAACGGTAAGCAAATCAATGGGTTCCCCTGCATTGAACAAATCCAGAATGGCCTCATAGACCATCTTGTGGGCATCTTTATAAAAACTGTCTGGCAAAAGAATATCAACCACCGCCGTCAGGGCATCTTTTTCCAACATCAATGCTCCCAGGACGGCCTCTTCCAAGTCAATGGCCTGGGGAGGCAATTTGCCCAATGCAGCTGCAGGATCACCTGATCGCCTCCTTAACGTCCCTAATCGTTCAGTTTTATTGCTGTTTTTATCTGCCATACAAACAAAAGTACCCCTTTAAGGTCAAAGGTTTTGAACAATTTATACACTTTATTATCCACAAGCCTGTAACCATTACTTATACAACCCATTGGGGACAAAATCTATTCCAGAGATGTGAAATTATTTTTTTACCAGCTCCAGAGCAAAAATCGGTTGATTAATTAAACCCGTAAAAATTCCTATATTTGCAATCCTGGTTTAACTAACAATACTCCAAAAAAAGTTCAGGTAGGAGGAAGGGCCAGGAAACGTCGTACACTCAATTTTGAACCTAACCTTTTTCATATACAAAGAAAAATTCCAATGAAATTGAATTTAAAGAATCCGATTGCATTTTTTGATCTTGAAGCCACAGGAGTCAACATATCTACAGATAGAATTGTAGAAATATCTGTATTAAAAATTTATCCCGATGGCAAGGAGGAAATCAAAACCATGAAAATCAATCCTACGGTACCCATACCGCTGGAATCCTCCCTTATTCATGGCATCTATGACAAGGACGTGGTCAATGAACCTGTTTTTAAGGATGTGGCGCGGGAGCTGCAGCAGTTTTTTGAGGGAGCGGACCTGGCAGGCTTTAACGTATTGAAATATGATATCCCCTTATTGGTCGAGGAATTTTTAAGAGCGGGCATTGACTTTGATCTGGAAAAGAGAAACCTGCTGGATGCCCAAAAGATCTTTTTCATGATGGAAAAAAGAAACCTGGCATCTGCTTATAAATTTTATTGCGGAAAGGTCCTGGAAAATGCCCATAGTGCCGAGGCAGATACGCTGGCTACTTATGAGGTGTTCAAGGCCCAGATAGATAGGTATGCGGGAGAGCAAATGGAAGACCTCCAGGGAAACATCGTGGGTGTTATGGAAAATGATATGAAAAAAATCCACAGCATGATCAATGAAAAAATGGTGGATTTAGCAGGGAGATTTGTTTTCAATGACAAAGGGGAGGAATGCTTTAATTTTGGAAAACAAAAAGGAAAACCTGTTACGCAGGTCTTAAAAGAAGAACCCGGTTATTACGACTGGATGATGAAGGGAGACTTTCCGCTGGACACCAAAAGAAAACTAACTCAGGTAAAACTCCGGGGGTTTAATCAGAGATAATGGTTTTTTTGGCACTGTATTTCCTATAAAAGGTCGGCGTGGACGGTCATAAGATTGAACCGATGATTAAAATTTACCAGGCAGACAGCCAACAAATCCCACTAATTCAGGATATGGCCAAAATCATTTGGCCCATTGCATTTGGGGAAATTCTTAGTTCCGAGCAATTGGCCTACATGATGGACATGATGTACAGCAAAGGCTCCCTTCAAGAGCAAATGGGAAAAAAAGCCCACAAATTCCTTATCGCTTCCAAGGGAAAGGAATCCTTGGGCTTTGCCTCCTATGAACTTCATTACCTTGGATTGCCTCAGCTTAAAATCCATAAATTGTATATACTGCCTACAGCACAAGGCAGTGGCATCGGCAAGAAAATACTAACCTACCTTGAAACGGAAGGGGAAAAAACCGGCATGAAGAACCTGGTGCTGAATGTCAACAAATACAATAGTAAAGCTATCCAATTTTATGAAAAGCGGGGATTTACAAAGATAAGGGATGAGGTTATCCCTATCGGAAATGGCTATGTGATGGATGATTTTACCCTGAATAAAAAAATTTAATTACTAATAAACATTACTCATCGGGCAAATCAATTTTCCTGGTTTTGGAATTAATATCCTTGATCACATCATCCAATTCTGAAGCAGAAACCAAAACATGATCCAACAATTCCTTTTTATCTTTTGACAAACCTTCTAGTTCAACTTCCAGCAGACTTACCAAGCCCATCAAACGGGCAAGGGGAGCCCTAACCACATGAGACTGAATCCATGCAATATCTTTGAGCCTTTTGTTCTGTTCTTCTATGGTTTCAATGTAAGCCTTTTTTAGAGTGACATCGTTGGCCAGTACCAACTTGGCAGGGCGACCACTGAAGTTGATCGGATTAGAGCTGATTTCCACCGTAATGATCTCCCCGTTTTTTTTTGAATGCAGGAAAGTTCCTGCATTTTTAAAGCCAGGATTTTTTTTACCCTCTTCTACAGCGATTAGCAGCTTATTTCTTTCCTGCTCAGGCCGTATATCCGCTATGGTCATGCCAAGAAATTCTTCTCTCGGAAAACCATAAGATTGAATGGCTGCTTCATTGACATCCAAAAATTCAAATGAAACCTGATCGTATACCCACATGGGCAAAGGGCTGAGATGGAAAAGTTCTTTGTACCGGTGTTCCGATTCTTCTAACCTATTGAATACTTTCTTTCTTTCTATACTGTAAATGATACTCCGAAATAATATATCCGGGTGAAGCTCATCCTTAACCATGTAATCAGACATGCCCAAACTGATAGATTTGACAGCAAAATTCCTATCCGCATAACCGGTCAAAACTACAATGGGAATCCTGGCAGCCATGGCCAAAATTTCTTTGATCAATGGCTCTCCGCTTTTATCCGGGAGACTAAGATCCAAAAGTATGATGTCAAAATCCGCAAAATTTTGTGCAGCAGCATCTTTGTAGGTAGCCACCCAATCAATTTTGGATGTGGGGAATTTTTCTTCCAGGGCCTCTGCCACCAAAATATAATCCCCTTCATTATCTTCGATAATGAGGATCCGTTGAATATCTTCCTCTGAGGACATACCTTATACCCTGGAAGGGAGTTTTACCAATGAGAACCAAAAGCTTTCAATCTTTTGCAAGATATCCTGATAGCTTTCCGGCCCCATAGGCTTTGAAATGTAACTGTTTGCATGATTTTTGTAAGATTCCAGGATATCCGTCTCACTGGAGGAAGTAGTTAGCATGATTACGGGTATTTGCTTTAACCCATTTGAGCTTTTGATAAATTGCAACACTTCCTGACCGTTCTTTTTAGGTAAATTAATATCCAGCAAAACCAGATCAGGAATATTGTTGTCGTTTACACACAAGCAACTTTCCAAAAACTCCACTGCTTCATGACCATCTTTTGCATAACTGATTTGTAGCGGTATATTAAGTTCCTCCAAAGCATCTGAAATCAATAAAACATCTCCTTCATTATCTTCGATCAAAAATATATTCAACATGTTCATGATCAGCAACTTAACTTGGTTAGAATCTTTAACCCGTAATTTTTCTCAGGTCATGTAAGGAAATAAGTATAAAAATTATTTAATTCCAAAGATTGAACGAGAAATTACACACCTCACAAGTATGGAATGGGTAAAATTTATTCTATTGGAAAGGTATGATTTGTATTATCCTATTCCAATTGTATAACGTTAAAGCTTAAATTAGGGTATATTTTGAAGCAGGCAAAAGTTCAATGAACGAAATAGTTGTAAAAGGTTTTTTTTGTCAGGAAGTGATGGCTCAAAGGCGAAAACTGCTTCCCTTTGACCTGCCCCTGGAGGATAGGCTAAATTAAGGCATCCCAAGGAATATATATAAACTTTTATGACCTTTTGAAAACATCAGATGAAAGCGAAAATCGGGCTTCCCGATACCTTTTTTCCAGGCTAGACTTTTTCTCTGGAAACCGCATCTTTTACGGTAAAATGGATGGCACTACCTTCTCCTAAAACAGAAGTAGCCCAAATTTTACCCCCTCCATCTTCTATGATTTTTTTACAAATAGCCAGGCCCATACCTGAACCTCTCCTGATGAGGCCTTGATCATATTGCTGTAAAATATAAAATATGCTGTCCAGGTTTTGAGAGGCTATGCCTACACCGTTATCTTTTACGGATATGGTTTGAAAACCATCAGCTTTGAAAACACTGATTTCAATCTTCAGTGGTCTTGATGAATCCCTGAAATTAAATGCGTTATTTAACAGCTGATCAAATAATTGCAAAAACCTTTTGTAATCACCTTTGATACTCGGCAAATCTTCTTTCTTCAAATCGATTTTTCCTACCCCGAATTTCCTGGAATTCAAATGAATAGCCTTTTCCAAAACTTCATTCAGATCTACAATCTGCAAAGCTTCCCTTTCCTTTGTCAATTGTGAAAACTCTACCAAATCCTGAATCACATCTTTAATTTTATAGAAATTATCTAATGTCAATTCCAGAAAGGAAATAGATTTTTCTGGAAGACTGTTTTTGTTTTTCCGGATAAATAGCTCCAAAAAACCATGACTCTGTCTTACTGGCTCAACCAATTCATTGGATGCCACGGAAATAAACTGATCCAATTGATTTTTGGCATGATCGGATTTTTTCCGTTCCTTTTCGATCTTTAAATTGGCTTTTTCAAGCTCTTTGACCTTACTATCCAAATACAGGTAATGTTTTTCCATTAAATAGTACAACAAAATCCCTGTCAAAAAAATAAATGCTGTCCCTTTAAAAGATTGATAATTTGTTAATATTGAAACATCTGTACTCTGGAAAAAATAAAGTATCAAAGTATCACTTGCAAAAATCCATAGTATCCCTACAACTACATAAAGAATGGCTATTTTTAAACTCGTTTTCATTTATGCTGGTTCTTCATCCTACCCTATCTCTCAATGCTACATATCAAATGATTAAATTACGAAACAAAATTGATTAGCGGAGATTTCAACACCAATTAATTTTAACGAATTAAATTTTATTTTCAAGTACAAATCCATTCATCAAAATGCCTTAAATTGGTGAAGTGAAAAAAGTTGATAGTTAAAAACAATTAACCATGTTTAAAATCTCTCAAATTACTATTTTCAGCTTGCTGGTCATCTTTATTTCCTGCTCTACTTCCACTGAAAAAATTACTCCCAACAGGCAAAATATCAGCCTTTCGGTTTATGCTTCAGGAAAAGTATTGAGCAAAAATCAATATGAGGTACAGCCAAATGGTAGTGGATACATCCAAAAAATCTTTGTCAGCGAGGGCGATATTGTAAATAAGGGGGATATTTTGTTTTCTTTGTCCAATGAGGCCACCGAACTGAACCAGGACATGGCCAGCCTCTCCAAATCATTTGCGGAAAAGGAAAACAACACCGCAAGGCTGAAAGATTTGGAGGTAAAAATAAAACTGGCTCAGGAAAAAATGACCCATGACTCCTTATTATGGGAAAGACAAAAAAAACTGCATGACAAAGGAATTGGGACAAATCTTGACCTTGAACAGCGGCTGTTGCAGTATTCCCAATCCGAAACGGAACTCAAAGCCCTGCAACTTAACCAGGAAACCCTGATCAGGGAAATCGAATTCAATGCTGAAAATGCTCAAAAAAACTTTGAAATAGCCAGTTCCCTGGCGAATGATTTGGAAATTAAGAGTAAAATAGATGGAAAGGTTTACTCCCTTTTGAAAGAGACAGGTGAACTAGTGAACCAACAAAGCAAACTTGCCGTGTTGGGTAATGGGGAGGAGTTCATATTAGAGCTTTTGGTAGACGAATATGACATTGCTCAAATCAAGGCGGGGCAGAAAATTAAAATCAACATGGATAGTTACCGTGGAGAAGTCTTTGATGCTACCGTTACCAAAATCCATCCCATTATGGATGACAAAACCAAAAGTTTTGTTGTTGAAGCTGAGTTCACCAACTCTCCCCCGCAGTTGTACCCCAATTTGACTTTGGAGGCTAACATTATCCTTCAAACAAAAGAAAATGCCCTTCTGATTCCGTCTTCCTATCTGATTCAGGATCAGTATGTCATCAATATCGAAGGAGACACCGTTGGAGTCAAAACCGGCATTAAAAACTACCAAAATACAGAAATATTAAGTGGAATTGAAGAAACAACTGAATTGATTAAACCTTAAAATCTGGCAGAAAGATCCTGTAAAAACAAGGGGCAATTATTCATCATCCGAGATTTTTCCGAGTGTCGGAATCCTTCAGTACAGGACAAGTTATGGCCTTAGAAAACAAATTATAAACACATGAAATTCGGTTTATTACTGGAAATAGCCCAAAAACTCATGCTTGCCAGGTTCAAACAAACACTGGTCGCCGCTGTAGGAGTAACTTTTAGTATTACCATGTTTGTGGCACTTTTAGGCTTTATGAATGGTTTAAACATGATGCTGGATGGATTGGTACTGAACAGAACACCTCATATCCGCTTTTACAATGAAATCAAGCCAAACCCCAACCAACCTGTTGACATGTCTGATACCTATAGCAGCTATAACAATACCATCAGGTCCATCAAACCCAACAGCAGCCGCAAAAGTATCTATAACAGTACTGCCATGATCCATACCTTGCTAAACGATGAGCGGGTTTTGGGAGTAGCCCCAAAAGTAAACACCCAGGTGTTTTACAACATCGGAAACATAGATATAACGGGATCCATAAATGGAATCGATGTAGATGCAGAAAATGCACTTTTTAGTTTTGAAGATTATGTCACTGCAGGAAACAGCGATGACCTGAAAAACATCAATAACAGCATCATATTGGGCAAAGGTGCCGCCGACCGCATGCTGGCCCAGATTGGGGATGTGATTCAGGCCACTACGGCCCAAGGGAATACCGTACGATTAAAGGTGGTGGGATATTATCAATCTGGTTTAGGTGACCTGGACAATGTACAAAGTTATACATCCCTGGAAACGGCCCAAAAAATATTGGGCGAACCTCCTTCATTTATTACGGACATACAGGTAAAGTTGAAATCACTGGAACTGGCCCCTTCCATGGCCATCGATTATGGGAATTTATTTGAGATAAAAGCAGATGACATACAAACCGTCAATGCACAGTTTGAAACCGGCACAGAAATAAGAAACCTAATCAGCTATGCGGTTGGCATTACCCTGCTTATCGTTTCAGGATTTGGGATTTACAATATTCTGAACATGATGATTTATGAAAAAATGGATACCATAGCTATATTAAAGGCTACAGGGTTTTCAGGAAGAGATGTAAACATCGTTTTTACCCTGATCGCTCTGATCATTGGAATAGTGGGTGGAGCGGTAGGATTAATCTTAGGTTATCTGGCAGGAATGGGCATTGATCAACTCCCCTTTGAAACTGAGGCCTTACCCACCATCAAGACATTCCCTGTAGACTTTAATCCCCGGTATTACATTATTGGTGGTGTTTTTAGTTTGTTGACCACTTACATGGCCGGTTATTTCCCGGCTAAAAAAGCGAGCAGTGTAGATCCGGTAGAAATCATAAGAGGAAAATAACATGAAGGAAATACCTGTATTGGAAGCCCGAAACATCAATAAATTTTTCTATAATCTTGTAGAAACCCAAGTGCTGAAAGATATCACTTTCACCATCAAAAGGGGGGAATTTGTATCGGTTATGGGGAAATCTGGCTGCGGAAAATCCACTTTACTTTATATTTTATCTACTATGGACACCAGTTACCAGGGCAGGTTGCTGATAGATGAAAGCCCTGTAACCGGTCGATCTCAATCCTTTCTTTCCCGGATCAGGAATGAAAAAATCGGTTTTGTCTTTCAGTTCCATTACCTATTGGCGGAATTTTCTGTACTTGAAAATGTAATGATTCCTGGGCTCAAACTAGGAAAAATGGGCCGAAAGGAATTGGAATACAAAGCCATGGAAAAACTCCGTATTTTTGGTATGGAAGACCATGCCCTTAAAAAAGCCAATCAATTGTCCGGCGGACAAAAACAAAGGGTAGCCATTGCGAGGGCATTGATCAATGATCCTTTAATTATCATGGGGGATGAACCCTCCGGAAACCTGGACAAAAAAAACAGTGATATTGTCTTTGGGATTTTTAAAGAACTGGCCACCACCTATCACCAAACCTTGTTGATCGTAACCCATGATCATGAATTCGCTGAAGGTACAGACAGGATCATTGAAATGGAGGACGGAAGGATCATTTCCCAATAAAGGCGAGCACCTTACCCACTTATAGATCTACTCCAGCTTATTTATTGTCATCCCATCGCCGCATAAATAGGGATGGAACGCTTTTGCCTGCATCCAACCCTTCAGGGCTGGTTTTGATAAAAATCATGTTTTGGGATGATAGGGATCATACCCTTTTTAAGGGTATTAAATTACCTTGGTAGTGTAATAATAACATAACCTATAAAATTCAGATAGCCAATGTTAACACTAGGAAAAAGAAACGGAAGTTTCTGGCCAAAGGCAATCTCAGATCTTCTGGGATCCGATAACTGGCCGGAATTTGACACTCGGTTTTATGATTGGGAACAAAAATTCGAGATCCCATCCGTAAATATCAAAGAAACGGAAAAGGAATTTCAGGTAGAGGTGGCAGCACCAGGATTTGAAAAGAAGGATTTTAAAATTGAGTCTTCTGAAGGCGTGCTAACCATACAAGCCGAAAAAGAAGTAAAGAAGGAAGAGGATAAAGAACAAATCAAAAGGCAGGAATTTTCCTATGCCTCCATTAAAAGATCCTTTAGCCTTCCTGAAAATGCAGAAAGCGACAAGATTGCTGCCAAATATGAAAATGGCATCCTTATGCTTGAGATCCCAAAACTCAAGCAGGTTGTTGCCCCTGCGAAAAAAGAAATTAAAGTTGGTTAGGTCTAGTAAAAAGGCTCCGAACACTTGATCGGGGCTTTTTTTATTTCCTATTTATCAGGACTGATTGGGATTAAACAGTTAAGCGATTAACCGATTAAACATTTCCTCAAATGAATTCCAAATACTGATACCGCCTTGACAATAGGAAATAAACATCAAATACGGTTTCCTTACAACGCATCTGTACCTTTTTTGAGGTAAAAATAAGAAATGGCAGCAGCACCCGTATCCGCGAGAGGAAATGCATACCAGATTCCTTCCAAACCAAAAAACAGGGGCATAATGATGACTAAAGGAATCAGAAAAATCCCCTGTTTACTCAAGGCCAAAAGTAAAGCGGATTTGGGTTTGCCTATGGCCTGAAAATAAGCACTCCCTATCAAACTAAAGGCCAGTAGCGGGGTAGCCAGAAATGCCTTTCGCATGGCCGGAATACTTTCCAGAATCAAGGTTTCATCTTCAGTAAAAACCTGGACCAAAGAACCTGTAAAACTCATGATCAAAATAAAAATGACAAGTGCTATCAAGCTGGAAGACCTCAAGGCAAGCCTGATGGCCAAATGCACCCTATCTTTGAACCTTGCGCCGTAGTTGTACCCTGCTATGGGCACAAAACCCTGGGTAATGCCCAGTACCGGGAAATTTGCAAACATCATGACCCGGTTGATCACCCCAAAAACAGACAAGGCCATCTCCCCTCCATAGGTAAAGAGTTCGTTATTCAGGACTATGGCCAAAATGCTCACCGTCCCCTGTCTGGCCAAAGTAACCGCTCCCAAAGCTGAAATTTCCCTGGCAATAGCCAGATCGGGCTTGAACCAGGAAGCTTTAACTTTCATAATGGATTTTCCGAACATGAAAAACCACAATGTATAGCCTGCACTCGCTATATATGAAATAGTGGTAGCCCATGCCGCTCCTTTTAGGCCCATATCCAGCCATACAATAAAAATAGGATCCAGAACAATATTAAATACTGCTGGAACAATCAAGGTGTACATGGCCACTTTTGGATAGCCTTCTGCCCTGATCACATTATTACTCATCATGGCCCAGGCCAAAAAAGGAATACCTATCAGGATAATGGTAAAATAATCCTTGGCGGGTTGTAAAACATCCCCTTTCCCACCAAAAAGCTTCAGGATTTCTTCTGAAAACACATACCCCATGCCTACAAAAAACAAGGCCAGGGTCAGGGTCATGCCAATCTGATTCCCAAATGTGGCAAAAGCCCTTACATTATTGTTGTCTCCAAATGCCCTGGAAATGATGGATGCTCCACCCACACCTATGGACATGCCAATACTGGAAATCAGAAAAGTAATGGGTAAAACCACGGTGATTGTGGCAATTCCAAGAGAGCCTACGAAGCGACCCACAAATATCGTATCCACAATACCATAAATGGACAAAACCAAAATCCCTACCGCTGCCGGAACCGCCTGTTGGACCAGCAACTTACCAATTGGGGAATGACCAAAAGCATGGTTGTTTTTTTCCATATAATGTAAATTCCCAATGTTCAGGAAAACTAAGCATTGGGTTTATCGGGGCAAAGTACCCATTTTATTTCAATGGATAAACCCATATTACAGGAAGGTCTCAAAAAGTTTTGGTAAACTGAATCTTTACTTTCAGCTGCAAATCCCGGATGACCTTGAAAATTTCCCTGATAGTCACCACTTGAACTTTGGTTAATGTGTTGATTTTTATATAGTTGACAGGTTTTTTGTTTTCTTTGATTACAGTGGCTGCCTGCTTTTCCAGTCTCAAGCCCATCAAATAATAATATGCCTGATACAGCTCGTCAGATGCAATGGTTGTAAAAATGCCCCTCTCTGTAAGGATTTTCAGTCTTTTTCCCGTATTGGTTTCAAAAATCCTATTGGCCAGGGCGTAAAGCCTGATCGCATCTACCATAGGTGTCATGGCTTTCTTTATATCAAAAACCTGTTCCTTGTCAACTTTAAAAGTCCTGATATTCCTCAACCAGGTAAGCTGGGTATCGTATTGCAAGGCATTCTGTGCCATATTATAATAAAACCGCTCCAAAGGATATTGTAGCTGCCCATCCATAAATGTTTTCAGGTCATTTAGCAAAGAAAAATCCCCATATATGGGTCTGCAATCGAAAAAAGTCCCATAACTCATTACCGTTTCGGTAGAGGATTCCTGAAACCAGGCAGCATAATTTCTCTTCCAATGGGAAAGAGAATGGGTCCATTTGGGATTGCTTGCCATATATCCCCCTTTACAATAATTGAATCCAATATCATGGAGTCTATCGGACACTTCTTTGGCAAAACCCAAAAAGTAATCCCTTACCAGGGCACGCTGCTCATTGGCCTTATCCTCATAGATAATGGCATTGTCCTGATCTGTTTTCAGGGTTTGTTCTTTCCTTCCTTCACTACCCAACACAAAAAACACAAAATTGGCTGGCGGTTTTCCACGCTCTTTTACCACCTGTTCAATCACTCTCAGGGCGATGGTATCGGCAATTGTAGATATGATCTGATTGATAATTTCCGCCCTGACCCCACGCTGAATCAATTGATCCACAATACCTGGTACCTGTTTCCACTTAACTTTTAATTCATCCTTATCCAGGGCAAGCTTTACCGACTGTATAAATACAAAGGGAGATTGTGACTGAATGGTCAAAATCTTATTCCTGCTGGTCACTCCTATATATTTACCTGCCTCAGAAACCAGCAGGTACCTGGTCTTGGTGCGAAACATCAGCAACAGGGCCTCATAAACGAATGCATCTTTAGGAATAGATACCAGGGTTTTATCCATGATTTCGGCTATGGGTCTTTCAGGAGATACACCTTGTGCCAAAACATTATCTCTTAAGGTAATATCAGTGATTACACCATGGATATGAGTCTTGTCGCGACCCACAAAAAGACAGCTGGACATTTCCTTTCGCATGATTTGCGCAGCGATGGCTATGGAAGTTTCCGGCACACAATACAATATTTCCTTTAGTGGGATTTCACCAATGGTCCTGACATAAAAATCATCTAAAACAGTCAATGGCTCAGAAGGCATGAAAACAGTTTTTTTTGCAAAGATGAGCAATCATTTCGAGTAAATAAATAAGTAATTACAATTTACAGTTTGTAATTAAAAAAAACCGCCTTACATTTGCACAAGCTTTTGAAAAAGCATCAAGAAACAGGCTGAAAAGCCTGTTTCTATTTGTAATATAAAGGTCCTGTAGCTCAACTGGATAGAGCAACTGCCTTCTAAGCAGTAGGTTTCAGGTTCGAGTCCTGACAGGATCACTTTGGGAGTGATTAAATAGCGAAACTGAATAGAGCATCCCGACCCAAAGTCGGGAAGGTTTCAGGTTCGAGTCCTGACAGGATCACAACAATGGCCATTTGTAACCAGTTTAAGGCCATTTGGTGATAATAAATACAATTATTGATTCCGTAGCTCAGCTGGTAGAGCATAACACTTTTAATGTTAGGGTCCTGGGTTCGAACCCCAGCGGGATCACCAAGATTGAAAACCTTGTTCTTCGGAGCGAGGTTTTTTTGTTTAAAAACCCTGCTTGGGTGAGAAGTTTATCCCAAAGCAGGGCTGGCTTGTGGGAGGATTCGGGGAACCCCAGCGAGGAGGACAAGCTGTTTATAAAATGTCCCTTAGGACATATTTAGGCTTGGGCCAGACTGCAGGGTAGGTCCGTAATTATTTTTAACCCTGTTCTTCGGAGCGAGGTTTTTTTGTTTAAAAGCCTTTCATGGTAGCGCAGATTATCATTCCGGTGGCCAACAAAAGGAACTCAAGTCGGGGAAGCCAAATACCCTGGAATACTCATTCAGAAAACAACTGAAGGGTTGACCGCTCACCGAAACGAGTATTTTTCCAATACCAGGGAATTTATTCTTTCATCACCTTAAAAGCCTGCATCTCCTTTCCTGCCTGAACCTGAATCAAATACAGACCCTTTGGGTATTCGAAATCCATTACATACTCCACCCCCTGCACTTCCTTATTGAAATGCGTCTGCTGTTTTAACCGGCCCGAACCATCAATAACCCGTACCGATAGATCTCCACGGTACCCATTATTGATGAATAAAGAAAGCTTTCCAGTAACAGGATTGGGGCCTATGGCATAGCCTGACCTACCTGCAAAAGTACCATCTCCCGAACTGGAAACCACCACCACGGCCGAAAGCCTGTTACACTGATCGTCTATTATGGCTACCTGATATCTACCTCCATCTTCCACCATGATAGTTCTTCCTGTAGCACCTTCAATGACTTGCCCGTCTCTGTACCACTGATAGGAGCTTGCTGGAATCTGAGAACTTAATTGAGATCCATTGGCTACAATTTCTGGTCTTCTCAGGGAATTGGAAGTAACGGTGATATTTTTTTCAAAGCGTTTTGTTCCTCCAGGTCCGTTAACCTCCAGGGAAACCAGGTATGTCCTGGGGTTGTTGAAAACAAAGGTGGGATTTGTAGCAGTGGAGGATCCAAAACCTCCAAAGTTCCATTCATAAGAAGTGATGTTCCCTTCGGAAAGGTTCACAAACTCAGACAATCCACCGGCACAATTGAAAGCTACATCAAAATTGGCCAACAAGACATTTTCGCAGGAGATATTACTCCAATTGGCTGAATTAATTGCTGTAGAAAGGGGGTCCAGGTTAATGACCGACTCACCCTGCAAATCAACGTTCAGCACACTTAAGCCCTCAAAACAATACTTCCGGTAAGGCTCATGCATCAAAACTGACTTGCCAGGTGAACGAATAACAGACTGCGCTCCGGGAGCATCTGCGTGACTGATATTTTGACTTACGATAAAGGAAAATCCGTCGGACAGAAGCAATTCTGCTCCTGCTCCTATATCCAGAGAATCAACACGGGTCATATCCTGGTTAACTTGCGTTTCCCCATTTAAAACCAGTTTTTGGATGTTACTTGAGGCATTAATTGCCAATAGTCCTCCTCCGTTTACCAGGCTTCGAATTTCGGTGGATGATAGGTTTTCATAAATTCCATTTTCCCCGGAAAATAATATATTTAGCGATTCTTCTATGATTGCCCCTTCATCAAATCTCAAAATATCTTTGAATTCCAGGATAGACAACTCACCGCGGAGCCTGGCACCCGAAGACAACTCCACCTCATCTGCGATGAGTCTCTCCATACCAAAATCCACATCAGCACCACTGATTTCCAGCAAATTAATTTCAGGCATGGATAGCACTCTCCACCTGCCTTCATCAAATAAAACATTGATGCCCGAAAAACCAAGTTGACCAAAGTCGAGGATATTTTCGTTTTGATCCCTACCTTCAAAATGAATGAGTCCGTTTCTTACATTCGTCAGGTTGTTGCTGGATCTGAACCCATTTCTTATCAATAACTCATTTTGGTTTAAATCCAAAACCAGCGGTTCTTGCCCGAAAATATTCAAGCTAAAAACATCAGTATCACCAGATAGACTGATCGTCTGGCCAGCCACAGGCCTGTCAATCACCACTCTGGTTCCTTCGTCAGGTATAAGGTTTGCACTTGGGCCATTGCTGTTTTCAGACCAGTTATTGGGGTTGTCCCAATTTCCGTCATTGCCAATCCAATACAAAGTGTTTGATTGTCCATCGGATACCCCTGCAGAAAAAATCAAACTAAAGGGCTGTTGGGAATTGGTCAGGTTATTTTTGTGACTGACACGGACGATGTACCTCTGTGGGCTGGGGTTTTCTATTGATACCTGCTCCACATTATCCCTGAAATTGTCACTACTGTTACTGGCAATAGCACTGGAACCATCTCTGGGGTTAAGGCTCCAGGGGAAAAAAGTGTTGCCACTTTCATCAAAAATCCTCAAATCCAAGTCATTAACGAGCATTAAGTCTGTGGGATTTACACTGGGAGAGGGCGATGTTCCCGCAGGATCTGTCCAGGCAATAGTCGCATTGATAGGCTCTACTCCGTTGGAAATAAATTCGAATTCATAGGTTTCTCCTTCCCGTAGATTTAGTTCTCTGATGATTTTAGAACTACCATCTTCGTCAATAATCATTTCTGCCGCAGCCTCTGTATCCAAAAGACCCCATCCAAACATGTAATCGGGGCCTGGATTCATTCCAGCTTCTTTTGCCGTTTGGATGGACAGGGCTTTAAGGGTTGATGAATGCATGTACCTTCCTGCATTCCTGTCATTGTACAATTCCTGAAGCAGCAAGAGTGAACCTGAAACATTTGGGGTGGCCATGGATGTTCCGCTAAGCGTGGCATAGCTGTCGGCCCCATTTTCACTTAGCACTGCTGAACTAAATACATTTACACCCATCCCAACAAGGTCAGGTTTGATTCTTCCGTCGTCCACGGGACCCCAACTGGAAAACGAGCTCATGGCAATATCTGAGGGGTCATTATAAGGGCCTGACAGACTTACAGCCCCTATCGTAAGGCTGTTCTTGGCCACACCTTCCGGTCCGATCGAGTCCTCCGGACCATCTGCATCCCTTGATCCATCACCCACATCAGAGCGGTCATTTCCGGCTGCCCAGATAATGGTATAGAATGGTTTGGCGAATGCCAGCTCATCTATTTGCCTGGATTTGTTGGTATAAAAGCCAAACCTATAATCCTCGCTGGAGCTGATACCCTCATTACCTGCCCAGGTCCAGTTATTGTTGCTATCCCTGTACCAACCCATCAAAAAACCATACGAGTGATTTGAAATGAGATGTCCGTCCGGATTTATATCAGGATCATAACTGTTTTGAGTCATTTTAGAAATATCCGCATCCCAATTAAAAGCCCAACCAATGGCTTCCCTTGCCATTCCCGCAGCATTCCTGTTATTACCTGCTGCTAAAATGGTCCCCGTGACATGAGTTGCATGGTTACTGATTTCTTCTGTGGACCCATCTATCTGAGTGACCCTGTTGCCAAATTCATTATGATTGGCTTTAGGTCTTGTCTGGTCATATATGCCAATGACCATATCTGCTCCTGTCAGATTCAAATTCAAATTACCTCCTGCCTGTAAAGCGTTGGTCCTGGTAGCTGCAGCAGCATTCAGGTTATGGGTGGTGTAATACACCGGATGGTTTACCTCATCGAGATATTGAAATACAGCCACTCTTTCTCCGGGAAGATTCATGGTGAGTGGAATCCCCAATTCCTCCGCTATGACTGCTTTTTCTTCAGGTTTTAAACTATACTGCCTGACGTTATCCTGCAATCTCTGAAAGACTTCTGATCTGACTTTTTGCAGTCCTCCCTGGACCTGGGCAAAACCCAGATTTGCACCCAAAAGGAAGATGGCCAAAATAGCTGTTTTTTTCATCCGATTTCTACAATTTATTCAGGAGGTGATAAGTAGGGAAAATTCCTTGAATACACCTCGGATTTTCTTTATTCTATCACCCGGGTCAATGTAGTAACTCCACTTTCCTCCGTCTCTTCGGTCCTCCAGTTGATCCTAATGGTGCCATCTTCATTTACCCTACCGGTACCATTGAAAGTATCACCTCCAAAAACAAGGTCAGGCTGGTCCGTAATGGTGATTTCACCACATAACTCGGTAAAGACGGCGGGGTTGTCCTCTGCTCCAAATACCTGAGAATAAACGCCTCCTGTAATATCTGATATCCTGTAGGTGAAAGGTTCCAATTCGGTGATGACAACCTGGTAATTTACCGTTCCACCGGTACCAACCGTTACCGTACTGTATTCCCCTGCCAAATCAGAAGGACAGGACAACCTGATTTCTATGGTCAATCGATTGTAATTGGTACTGATTTTGGTATTACCGGCGTCCAATATGGTTAAGGTAAGGTCTGGCATTTCCTCTGCTCCAAGGTTACCGGTCAATATCTCCAGGGGTATATCCACAAAGCTGCTGTTGGCAGGAATGGTGACCTCATCGTTAACCAAACGGTAATGTACACCAGCTATGGCTGTTGATTCAGGGTCTACCCCCACCAAAATATTAACCGGTTCTGATAATTGCCGGCCAACCAGGTTTACTCTTACCATTTCCTGATCCACCTGATTATCGTTGGTTTTGGTCATTATCTTTCTGATGGTACCATTGGGTCTTGATGCGTCCTCAAACTCAACTTCCAGCCCTTCCCAAACAATATTGAACCCGGATTCTTCCATACAAGCTGTAATCCACAAGGAGGATCCCAGGATAATGGTCAAAATAAATATCTTTTTCACTGCTTTCATATGCATTAATAACCTGGGTTTTGCTCAAGGTTTTCGTTTAATTGAATCTGGGCCAAAGGCAGGTTTCCTAATACCCTGTAATCTGTATAAGGCACCTCCAAAAATTCCCCATGTTTGCTGATATCCCTTCCGTTTCTTTTTAAATCAAAAAAACGATGCCCTTCAAGGGCAAATTCGAGCCTTCTTTCCAAAAGAATTCTGTTTAACAAAGCCTCGCCTGAAAGGACATTGTCAATGGGACCCAAACCTCTTTTGGAACGCAAGGCATTGATGTCTTCTCTTGCTCCAGAGGGGTTGTTTTGATATCTTGCCTCTGCTCGGATCAGGTACAATTCCGCTGCCCTGATAACGGGTATATTTTCCAGGAAATCACCTTTATATCCAGTCCATTTTCTACTGGCGTAAACGGGCCCTTCAATACCCTCTCTTGTCGTTTCTCTCCAACAATCTCTTCTCACATCTCCCTGCTCATAGGCTGACATCAACTCATTGGATGCACCTATAATAAATTGAGCCGCCGGCTCATTATCGGCCACCAAAGAATTGAGGGAATTGTTTACCCCATCCACGCTGCTCCAGTCCACCTGCCGGAGTTCAAGCTCAAATAAGGATTCAGGATGTGGTGCCCTTGAAAATCCCTGTACGTATTGACCTGATTCCAACAACCCATCCCCATTGGTTCTCAGTCCCAGAAAATCCATGGCAGAGGTTGCCGCAGCCTCGGCATCCTCCATGCGGTTCCAATACAGATAAAGTCTGGCAAGCAGAGTAAGGGCGGCTCCAGCGTTGGCGTAATATACCCCTTCAGATCCTATAGGTACGGCACCAACTAGTGGAATGGCTTCCAGTAAATCACTTTCAATCTGTTGATAAACCTCCTCAACGGTAGATCTGGATCTGAAATCCGCATCTGAGGCTACCAATGTAGGTGTTAGCCGTAAAATGGGGCCTAAATTAAACCCATTCACTTCCCTACCGGGTTCATAACCATACACCCGGCACAGATCAAAATAAAACAGTGCGCGCATAAAGTAGGCATCTCCCTTGATAAAGGCCTTTTCCTGTTCATCTCCTGATACGCTTTCATCGTCAATGCTTTCTATGATGAGATTGGCATCGTTGATTCCTCCATAAACCACACCATTCCAAATGGCGATGTGATCCCGGTCTCCGTTGGATTCTTCCCCCTGATACCTTCCTGTATTGGCCACCAGTCTTAAATTATCTGCTAATATTTCCGGTGCGATCATCATGGTTTGACCATAGTAGCTGAAACTGGTCGCCCTGTTGTACATAGAGTTGGCTACAGATTGATAACCAGACACATCATTAAAAGCTACTTCCGGGGTAAGACTTTGCCTTGGCGTAGTATTCAGGTCTGTACAAGAAATTACGGATACTAAACCTAAATAAAGGACATATTTTCTGATCATTTTCATTTCTTTATCAAAAGGTAAGATTGATACCTGCAGTTACCTGTCTGGCTATAGGATAGGTACCATAGGTATCTCCTATGGAATTTACTTCAGGGTCCAAACCATTGTATTTCGTGAGTGTCCATAGATTCAATCCCTGGACAAATACATTCATTTCATCTATTCTTGCTTTGGACAACAGGGTTCTGGGTAGGTTGTAATTCAAGGTGATTTGTTTTAGCCGAATATAACTACCATCTGAAATCTGCTTGGTGGAAAACTGTTGGTAACCTGAATGACCCGGGATTCTTCCCCCTTCATAGGGCTTGGGCACATTGGTGATCTGACCCGGAGTTCTCCAGAAATACAATTGATCTGTTGTTTGATTGTCCTGTCCGATTGAACCAGCCTGTGCCATATTGTACAAATCCTGATTAAATGCCAGGTTGCCATACTGATATTGAAAAAAAACTTCCAAGCTTACCGGTCCGAAAGAAAGGGTATTGGAAAGGCCTCCATAGGTCCAGGGCAAGGCACTTCCTATGTATTTTTGATCATCGTCACTGAGCAGGTAGGTATATTCCCCATTTTCATCATAATACATGGGAGCACCATTAGCGGGGTTAACACCAGCATATTCATAGGCATAGTAAAAATCGATGGGTTTTCCAACGATCAGGTCATTGCCCAGCCGATCCAATCCTTCATAAAGCTCCAACAATTCGTTGGAAAATAGGGAGGTATTAAAAGCAGTAGTCCAGCGGAACTTTCCATAAATAATATTGGTGGTCTGCAGGTCAAAATCAATTCCCTGATTGCGAACCTTTCCTGTATTTCGGGTAATGGATCCGAAGCCTGAATCTATGGGCAATTGTGTTTCAAAAAGCAACTTGCGGGAATCCTTCCTCCAGACATCCACTGTTGCAATGATACGCCCATTAAAAAAAGTCCCGTCCACCCCAAAATTAAGGGAAACAGACTCCTCCCAGGTTAACTGATCATTTCCCAACTGCACAAAACGCAATGCTCCCCCGCCCAAATACTGTCCGGCAGAGCCTACCAGGGTCCTGGACTCAAAATTCCCGATATTGGAATTTCCTGTGACTCCATAAGAAGCTCTTAGTCTGAGGTTATCCACCCAAAGTGCATTCTCCATAAACCTCTCTGAGGAAATTCTCCAGCCTGCAGAAACTGCTCCAAAATTCCCCCATCTGGTATTTGTTCCAAACCTGGAAGACCCATCACGCCTGACCGTCAAATCGAAAGTGTACTTGTCATCGTAATCATATTTGGCTTGACCAAAAAATCCAGACCTGATATATTCTGTGTAAAAACCGCCCACTTGAAAAGGCTGGGCAGCATTTTGAAGGTACCTTAACACGGGGTTGGGAAACCCCCTCCCCGTAGCTGAAGTATTTTCCTGGGTTTCCATTTTATATTCATACCCCAGAATTCCTGAAACCGTATGAATTTCGTCAAATTCCTTGTTTACATTAAAATTGGCGTTGGCATTGGAGTTGACAATCCTTCGGTCTGTAAATGTGGATGATCCCCCATAGCTTGCAAATGCAGGTATGGTAGAAGGCCTGTTGTTTTCATCCCTGTTGTCAGAAAAATCTATCCCTCCAAAAGTCGTAAATCCAAGCCAGGGAAGGAATTTATAGTTTAATTGTATGTTTGAAACAGATTGATAACTAATACCTTTCCTTAATTCCTGCCTGACGCCCTGAACAATATTATAACCGAATAAATGTTCGGAGGGATATTCTGCGAAACTTCCATCTTCATTATAAATAGGTACATTTGGCCTGGAGACATATCCGGCAACGAAAGGGCTGTTGACAAAATTACCTCTGTCAATTGAACCACTGGTCATCTGCCTGGAAAGGGAAAGGTTGGCATTGATACTGAATTTATCATTGACTTTATGTGTCAGATTCATTCTGCCCGTTGTCCGGGTATAATCAGACATGATAATCTGTCCCTGGTGAAAGGTATGTGATCCGGAAATAAAAAACTGTGTTCCCGCATCTCCACCGGATAAGGAAACATCATACACACTCATTCTTCCATCCCGGAATAATTCTCCCAACCAGTCTGAATTTTGCAGGCCGGTATCAGAAGGACTACCAAAAATATTTTCTGCATCCTGTGGATTCAATCCTGCATTAATATAGGCCTGTCTTTTGATAGAAGCCAATTGATTGGAATTCATCACATCATAGAATGCTAAAGGCTGCACAAGTCCTTCCTGAGCTGAGACCCTTACTTTGGTCTGACCCTGCTTTCCCCTTTTGGTCGTGATCAATACCACTCCATTTGCAGCCTGCGCCCCATAAATAGACGCCGCTGCAGCATCTTTAAACACCTCTATGGATTCTATATCATTGGGATTTATTGAAGCAAGTGCATTTTGAGGGCCCTGACCGGATAATCCGCCGGAAGCCACTTGCACTCCATCCACAATATATAAGGGCTGGGTGCCTGCATTTATGGAACCCACTCCCCTGATTTGAACATTTAGTGTGCCGCCTGGCTGACCGGAACCAGAAGTCACCTGTACCCCGGCGACCCTTCCCTGCATGGCCCTGTCAAAAGATTGCATGGGAAGGTCCTGAAATATTTCTCCCTTTACCGAAGCGATTGCCCCAGTGACTTCCCTTCGGGTCTGGTCACCATAAGAAGTAACCACAAATTCATCAAGGGCTGTAATTTCGGGGCTTAATACAACGTCTATTTTATTCCGGTTTCCGACATTCACTTCCTGAGGCTGCAAACCTACAAACCGGAAAACCAATGTGTTTTCGCCTTCGAATACCTCGATTTGGTAGTTCCCATCTATGTCTGTAACTGTTCCGGTATTTGTACCCTTTACCAGGACCGTAACTCCGGGAATAGGAAGGCCAGCTTCTGCATCCGTAACGATTCCGGATACCATCCTGCTTTGTGCCATGGCCAAGGTGGAGAAGGAAAATAAGATCAAAACCAGTGGTAGGGCTTTATTCATAAATTTGATTTGAGGTTAACAATCAATCAATTTTATACAAATTCCGTGGATATTCCAATCAATGACAGGAAGTAAAGCGGATGAATAAGGAATTCCAACAGATTAATAACGCTTAAAATCCAAATCAGTTTTTTTAAAAGGGTTATTTCTGAAGGAAACTATTGAATTTCAACCTCTATTCTTCGATTATATGATCTATTTTCCTCTGTATCATTTGGCCGGAGAGGTACTGAAGACCCTTTCCCTACGGTATTTATTCTTTCTCCTGCAATTCCGGCATCGATCAGAAAGGCCCTTACCTTTTCGGCCCTTTTTTTACTAAGCGTAACGTTATAGGTGTCATTGCCTACATTGTCCGTATGGCCTGCAATCAAAATGGCCACAGAGGGGTGATCTTCTAAAAATTTCACCAATCTATTGAGTGAACTTTCGGAGGCTGGTTTAAGACTGGTTTCATCAAAATCAAAAAATACATTTTCAAAGACAAAGTAATTACCAGATGCTATAGGTTCCAACTTTACTTCCAGGTTTTTCCTGTTCTTCAAACTATCACGATCAACATTATAGATTTTTGGCATAAATCCCTTTTTCTCAACATAAAGCCCTGAAAAAGCTTGATCCGGATAAATCATGGTAAATGTACCATCTATGCCTTCTGCCTTAAATCTGTATAAAGTACTGTCCTTATCAAGGTCTACCAGGGAGAGCATGGCATCTACTGGTTCACCTGTTTCTTCATTGATTACCCTTCCCTCAGTCACGATAATTTTTTCTCCGAGGTCAATTTCCTGCGGGAAATCAAACCGGTACAAAAAAGAACTATCCACCCTGTCCAGTGAATAATTATTTTCTGTATAGTATGCATAATCTTTTTCGGCAGTAATAAACAAGGCCAATTGGTCTTTCTGATCATTAATGGGATACCCAAGATTTTCAGGTTTTTCAAAGCCCTTAGGACCAAACCTGCTCAAAAAAATATCTTTACCCCCAAACCCATCATGTCCATCAGATGCAAAAAAGAGAATGGTATTGTTGAAAAAAACAAAGGGAGAAACCTCGTTTCCGGAGGTATTTACCTTTTCTCCCATATTTTTTGCTTCAGACCACTTGCCATCTGTTTGCCTTTCTGCATACCAAATGTCATTTTCCCCTTCTCCATTTGGTCTATTGGATGAAAAAAACAAGGTGCTGCCATCAGCTGAAAGTGAAGGCTGAGAATCCCAAAACCTGGAATTAACCTCCTTACCCATGTTTTCGGGCTTTTGCCAGGTACCATCAATTTTTTCCGTTAGGTATAGATCGCAACTTCCAAAGGAATCAGGCGTGTCACAAGAGGTGAATATAAGGAGGTTGCCATCTGCAGAAATGGTACAGGTCCCCTCATTATATCGGGTATTGATCAAAACGGATATGGGTTCGGGGGAAGTCCAATGGCCATTTTCATAATTGGAAAAATATATATCTTCATGGTCTCGTGGGGATATACCATCTCTTTTTGTAAAAAAAATCCGCTGACCGTCTGCAGTCAACACCGGGAAATATTGTAACCTGAATTGATTAAGGGGAGCGGGCAATTTTTCCTTTTTCAACTGCAATGGATTTTTAATTCCTTCTGCTATGATTTCAAGTTGACGTTTTTTCTTTTGATAGGCTTCGGATTCCAGAAATTCAGGGGTGAAAAAAGCCTGATTTTCCCTGATTGTCTTTAAGGCTTGGGGGAAATCTCCCATTTGAAGGTAGATCTGCCCCTCCAGCCAGGCCATCTTTCCCTTGAAAAAATCACTTTCTTTGATGGCAAGCCTGCTTTGACCCATTTTCAACACCTCCAAAGCTTCTGATGCTTGCCCGCTACTCAATAAGATCTGTGCGTGCCGGATATAAGCTTCATAAAAATCCTTACTCCTTAGGTAGGCTTCCTTAAACTTTTCTTTGGCTTCAGGAAGCTGCCTTCGTAGCAGGTAACCCTCACCTTCTTCAAAATACCTGATGGCCCGCTTGTCAATTATTGAATAATCCTGAGCCCGCCCTTGAAAAAAGACAGCCGTCAAAAGCAAACTAAACAGCAGGAACCTCAGCATATCGATTTAGGGTATCTCCATGAATTTATGGGTTTGCAATGAGACCCTCCAGGAAGGGTTTTCCTTAACAAAATTAATAATTAATGGCGTCATTTCCTCCGCCTTGGACCATTCAGGCTGCAAGAGAAGATGGCAATTTTTGTTGACCAAACTGGCATGTTTCAAAGCAAAATCAAAATCACTTTTATGGTAAATAATCGCTTTCATTTCATTTGCCCGCTTATAAATACCCGGGTCAGGAGCTTTAAACTTCTTGGGTGAAAAACAAACCCAGTCAATGCTTCCGGTTAAGGGGTATACGCCGGAAGTTTCCAGATTGATTTGGAAACCTTTTTCTTTTAAAAGCCTGGTGAGCAAGCTTAAATCGTACATCATGGGTTCCCCTCCTGTGATGACAGCCAACCTTGAAGGGTATGCTGCGGCTTCTTCAACAATCTGGTTCACAGGAACCAGTGGCCAATCACCTGCTTCCCAGGAGGCTTTTACATCGCACCAAACACATCCTACATCACATCCTCCCAACCGAATAAAATACGCTGGTTGACCTGAAAACAATCCTTCTCCCTGTATGGTATAAAAGGCCTCCATCAAGGGCAAAAGCTTCCCTTTTTGAATCAATTCCTGTTGTTCTTTCATAATTTTTGATTAAGCGGGTTATTGAACCGCTGATGAACATTTGTTAAACGCTGTAATTATGAATAAATTTTCTCTTGTGCAGCCAATAGGGTATTGTGCAAAAGCGAAGCAATGGTCATGGGACCTACTCCCCCCGGCACCGGAGTGATAGCAGATGCTATTTTTGAAACCTCATCAAATACCACATCACCAATAAGCCTGTATCCATTTTTTTTGCTATCATCTGGGATGCGGTGTATGCCGACATCTATCACTACAGCACCTGGTTTTACCATTTCAGCAGTGACAAATCCAGCCTTGCCAATAGCCACGATCAGAATATCAGCACTTCTGGCTATTTCATTGAGATTTTGGGTACGGCTATGGGTGAGCGTTACGGTACAATTTCCCGGATGATCATTCCTGGCCATTAAAATACTCATTGGTGAACCTACAATATGACTTCTTCCAATCACCACACAATGCTTTCCTGAAGTTTCAATTTCATACCGTTTCAGTAATTCCACTATACCGTTAGGAGTAGCAGAAATATAGGCAGGCCATCCCAGCGTCATCCGACCTACATTCGCAGGGGTAAAGCCATCCACATCTTTTTCGGGTCTGATTTGTGCTGTTACTTTTTCTACAGAAATATGCTTTGGAAGGGGTAATTGTACAATTAATCCATGAATTTCGGGATTGTCATTGATTTTCTGAATCTCTTTAAGCAGCTCTTCCTCGCTTACCTGCTCATCCAGACGGACAAGTGTAGATTCGAAGCCTACTTGTTCACAGGCTTTCACTTTGGCAGCTACATAGGTCTGACTGGCTCCATCCTCGCCTACCAGTATTGCAGCCAGATGAGGGGGATTCTCACCTGCTTTTTTTAATTCTTTTACTGCTTCTGCTATCTCTTCCTTAATAGTAGCCGAAACTTTTTTTCCATCGATTTTGAGAAATCCTTCTTTTTTTTCCATAGATTTTATTTTACCAAGAGCTCAATATTGACATTAAGGCAATGGGTGCGAGGGCGGTCAAACATTGGAAGCTGGTTAATCCCCCTTCCCTTCCCTGATACCGGAGCTGTTAATCCAATTTTAACACGGCCATAAAGGCTTCCTGGGGCACTTCCACATTACCCACCTGTCTCATTCTCTTTTTCCCTTTCTTTTGTTTTTCAAGTAACTTTCTTTTTCTGGAAATATCTCCACCATAACATTTGGCCAACACATTTTTTCTTAATGCCTTAACTGTCTCACGGGCAATTACTTTTGTACCAATGGCCGCCTGTATGGCAATTTCAAACATTTGTCGCGGAACCAGCTCTTTTAACTTTTCGCAAAGGCGCTTTCCCCATTCGTAGGCCTTTTCCCGGTGAACAATAGCTGACAACGCATCTACCGGCTCTCCATTCAACATCACGTCCAGCCTTACCATATGCGATTGCCTGAATCCGATCAGTTCGTAATCTAAAGAAGCATAACCTCTGGAAATGGTTTTGAGTTTATCAAAAAAGTCAAATACGATTTCCACCAAAGGCATATCGAAGGTAAGCTCCACCCTATCAGATGTTAGGTAAACCTGATTTTTAATCTGTCCCCGTTTATCCATACAAAGTTGGATTACCGGACCTATATAATCTGCTGCCGTAATGATGGCTGCCTTTACATAAGGCTCCTCTATGTGCTTGAACAAATTGGGCTCAGGCATGTCAGATGGCGCATTTACAAGACGGTATTCATCGTTATTCATCAGTGCTCGGAATTGAACAGAAGGTACTGTGGTGATCACAGTCATGTCAAATTCCCTTTCAAGGCGTTCCTGGATGATTTCCATATGAAGCATACCCAAAAAGCCGCATCTAAAACCAAAGCCCAGTGCAGCGGATGTTTCCGGCTCCCAAACCAAGGATGCATCATTGAGCTGCAGTTTTTCCATGGAAGCACGGAGCTCTTCAAAATCGGTGGTCTCCACAGGATATATCCCTGCAAATACCATTGGTTTTACATTCTCAAAGCCCTGTACAGTTTTGCTACAGGGTCGCTTAACATGCGTAATGGTATCACCAACTTTCACTTCTTTAGCCACTTTGATGCCAGAAACGAGATAGCCTACATTTCCAGCTTGCAATTGCTGTTGGGGCTTTTGCTGAATACCCAAAATCCCGATTTCATCGGCATTATATTCCTTTCCGGTATTCACAAACTTGATTCGGTCACCTTTGTTTATGGTCCCATTAAATATCCGAAACAAAACTTCTACACCTCTGAAAGGATTATAAACAGAGTCAAATATCATGGCTTGAAGGGGACCTTCTTCGTCTCCCTTGGGCGCTGGTATTTTTTCTACCACCGCATTGAGAATGTCTTCGATGCCTATTCCTTCTTTTCCAGATGCCAGAATGATATCCTCCCTTTCACAACCAATCATTTCCATGACTTCATCCGCAACTACTTCAGGCTGGGCTCCGGGCAAGTCAATTTTATTCAATACAGGTATTATTTCCAGGTCATGCCCTATGGCCAGGTAAAGATTGGAAATGGTTTGCGCTTCAATTCCTTGGGAAGCGTCAACAATCAATAGGGCGCCTTCACAAGCAGCAATAGACCGGGACACCTCATAGGAAAAATCCACATGACCCGGGGTATCGATAAGGTTCAGCGTGAATTCTTCTCCTTTATAAGGGTATTTCATCTGGATGGCATGGGATTTTATGGTGATCCCCCGCTCTCTTTCCAGGTCCATGCTATCCAGAAGCTGGTCTTGCATTTCCCTTTCAGTCACTGTATTGGTGAATTGTAAAAGCCGATCAGCCAATGTGCTTTTGCCATGGTCAATATGGGCAATTATACAGAAATTTCTTATTTTTTGCATATTCATACTAGGTGCAAAAATAGTAAATCCCCGGCGTTTTAATATGATTTGCTGATATTAATTGGAAGATAAGACCCCATTCCAATCAGGGATAGGTTTAATAGTAGCATACTCCCTCTTAGGTACTCATCCAAGTCCCATAAATGTCTTTTAAAGTTTAACAAAAAAGAAAACTTATTAGGAGAAGGTGGCCATAGATGGGGTACCTTCATTGAAGGCAACATTTTAATTATTGCTCTTTTGGATAAAAAACCAAATCACCAGGAGCTATTTTCTACAAACCTTATATTTCCTTATATGTCTTATATGGTTCTAAAAAAGGGAACCATATAAGGAATAGAAGAACATAGAAGTGGAGCTGTTTTTGATTTTCTCTGTTCTAATCCGTGGTGGGCACAAAGGATTCCCCACAGATAAACCCAGATTACCACAGATTTTTTTTTGTAGCCTAAACCTTATATTTCCTTATATGTCTTATATGGTTCTAAAAAAGGGAACCATATAAGGAATAGAAGAACATAGAAGTGGAGCTGTTTTTGATTTTCTCTGTTCTAATCCGTGGTGGGCACAAAGGATTC
>NZ_JABURL010000070.1 GCF_014762705.1 Cyclobacterium sp.
TTTTTTAACTTATCAAATGAAAGTATGGGCTTATTATTGGCTTTATTGTTGCATATTATAAGAAAATATGCGTCCGCCCAATTTCAAAAACCCCTCATTATCCTACTCAAATTCGTGCTAAATCAAATGCAATTGTGTAAATTGTACCTTTGCAAAAAACAAGCTTTAAAAGCAATTATGGAAGTACTGCTATTCGGTATATCGAAAGAAATTACAGGCCAAAAAATCCTTGATTTATCAAAAGATAATCAGATCAATACTGTATTGGATTTAAAAAAATGGATCCTGAAAAAATACCCGGAGATGGGAAATCTCAACAGTTTTGCCATTGCCGTAGATCAGGAGTACGCCAATGACGACCTGCAGCTAAGTGATCAGCAGGAAATTGCCTTGATTCCCCCTGTAAGCGGTGGCTGAAATGAAAAAAATTGAAATTCTCAGTGAAATCAACCTTAATGAAGTCTATGGATGGCTTCAACACCCTGAGGCCGGAGGAATTGATTTATTCATCGGTTGTGTAAGAAACCATGCCCATGGTAAATCGGTTATCAAACTGGAATTTGAAGGATATGAACCTATGGCCCTGAATCAAATGGATCAATTGGCCAACAAAGCAATAGAGCAGTGGCCTGTCAAAAAGTTATTGATGATTCACGCACTGGGAAATAAACAGATAGGAGATCCTGTGGTAGTCATAGGTGTGGCTTGTGCCCATCGGGATGATGCTTTTGCAGCTTGTAAATTCCTTATAGATGAACTTAAAAAATCTGTACCCATCTGGAAAAAGGAATATTTTACAGACCATACGGTTTGGGTAAATGCCCATCCATAAAACATGTGCAGAATAGACGACTGAATGCCTATGAAAAATGAATTGGTTGACCGGTACGGAAGAAAGTTGGATTATCTGAGATTATCGGTTACAGACCGGTGCAATTTCAGGTGCTACTACTGTATGCCTGAGGAAGGTATTGATTTTGTACAAAGGAAGGATTTACTGACCTACGAAGAACTGGACTACCTCACCGGTATATTTGTCAATCTGGGCGTGGAAAAAATAAGAATTACCGGAGGAGAGCCATTTGTAAGGAAGGGAATCATGGATTTTTTAAGCACATTGACCAGGCACCGTACTTTAAAGGAAATCACCCTTACCAGCAATGGCTCCATCAGCGAAAAACAAATTCAAGAGCTGCATCGTTTGGGCATTCACAAAATAAATATCTCCCTGGATGCACTGGACAAACAAAGGTTTTTTGAAATAACAAGAAGAGACAAGTTTGACGAGGTTTTTGCTTGTATTCTCAACCTTTTAAAACTAGGCTTCGAGGTCAAACTAAATTGCGTGGTAGATGGTAATAAAAACATAGCCGACATCATTCCCTTTGTAAAATTGACTGCCCATTACCCTTTATCCGTTAGGTTTTTGGAAGAAATGCCATTCAATGGCACAGGAAAATTTGAAGTGCCTGAATGGAATCACCTGGCACTTTATGATTATATCTCCAGCCACTTCAAGGGAATCCAAAAGGTTCAAGATGGAAAAAACAGCACTTCTGTCAATTATCAAATCCCCGGTTATCAAGGCACTTTCGGAATCATACCTGCTTTCAGCAGAACTTTTTGTGGCACCTGCAACAGAATCAGGCTTTCTGCTACCGGAGAATTAAGAACCTGCCTTTACGGACCAGCAGTCACCAATTTACGAGATGTTCTTAGAAGTGGCGCTAATGAAGCATCAATAAAAACTGAAATACGGGATGCGGTAGCCAAAAAAGAGAAAGATGGATTTGATGCCGAGGAATTGAATGCCAAAACCCCTAAAAAATCCATGTCATTTCTTGGTGGCTAAACTGAATCAAAAATCCTAATTTGGTCCCATTAAACAAAAAAATCCGATAAGCATGAACAGTGTAGCGGAAGCATTGCAAAAGGTACTGGACAATGAACTCCCGGTGAGAACTGAAACGGTCCCACTAATTGACTCCCTGAGCCGCATACTGGCAGAAGATATTAAAGCAGATAGAGATGCTCCTCCTTTTCATCGGGTCACCATGGATGGTATTGCCATTCACAGCAGTCAACTGCTTAAAAAAGCCCTATTTCCCATTGAAGGCATTCAGGCAGCCGGTGATGCACAGAGCAAGCTCCTGGATTCTGAGAATTGCCTTGAAGTCATGACCGGAGCGATTTTACCTGAAAACACCAATTGTGTCATACCCTACGAGCAAGTCAAAATAATTGACAATGTAGCCAACTTACTACATTCGGATTTTACCGAAAACCAAAATGTTCATTTAAAAGGGACCGATGCGGGTAAAGGTGATGTTTTGCTTAAAAAAGGCACTTTTATACAGGCAGGCACCATCGGTGTGATAGCGACAGTAGGCGTATCAAATGTAAAAGTCGTCAAGCCACCTACGATCACGATTTGCTCCACAGGCAATGAATTGGTGGATATCACTGAGAGTCCCCTGCCCCATCAAATCAGAAAATCCAATGTTTACATGCTTCAGGCAGCCTTGAAATCCCATGGAATTGATGCGCAAACCATACATATTGATGATGATAAAAAGCTATTAAAAGCTGCATTGGAAAAATTGCTACATAAAAACGATATACTGCTGTTTTCCGGAGCGGTTTCAAAAGGCAAATACGATTTCCTTCCTGAAGTGCTGGAGGATTTGGGAGTCAAAAAACTGATCCATGGTGTGGCCCAAAAACCAGGAAAGCCATTTCTTTTCGGGAGAAGGAAAAATACTTTTATTTTCGGATTTCCTGGAAATCCAGCTTCTACCCTCATCTGTTTCCATCTTTATTTTAAAGCCTGGCTCCTGACCCATTTGGGAAAACAGAGAAATAGTTTCTTTGCCACACTGACCGAGGACGTATCCTTTAAAAGGCCCGTCACTTACCATCTTTTGGTGAAAGTGGTGGCCGAAAAAGAAAAAATCCTGGCCGTGCCGGTCAGCAATTCAGGTTCCGGAGACCTTGTTCACCTTGCAGCCGCCGATGGATTTATTTCTCTCCCAGCTCACCTGGACACATTTCAAAAAGGTACGAGTTATCCACTGACATTTCTTACCCAGCCCTGGTTTAATTGATATCCAAGCACCATGAAGGAGATAAAAGAAATTATTAAAGCTTTTGACCTTGCCCGCCAATCCGGAGAGAAAATAGCCCTGGCTACTGTGGTTCAGGTAGACGGTTCCTCCTACAGAAGACCTGGAGCAAGGATGCTGGTTACTGAAAACGGGCAATTAACAGGTGCGATTTCCGGAGGTTGTCTGGAAGGAGATGCCCTTAAAAAAGCGCAGCTTGTCATTTTCAAGAAAAAGTCCATGTTGGTGACCTATGACACTACGGATGAAGACGATGCCAAATTTGGCATTGGATTGGGCTGTAATGGGATCATTCATATTTTGATGGAACCCATAGATGAGGAACAAGAAAATAACCCTATAGCTTTACTCAGGCAATGTATTGAAGATAGGGAAGACAAAGTATTGGTTACCGTGTTTGATGTAAAAAACAAAAGATCAACGCAAGTTGGGACTTGTTTACTTTACAAGAACCAGCATTTTGCCAGTAACGGCAACTTCTCGATCCTCAATGAGTTGGGTCAAATTTTTTCCAGGGAAAAATCCAAAGAGGTTTTTTCCCTGGAAAAATCCGTCATTTTACCTCTCCATGGTGCTGAAAACCTGCATGCATTTGTGGAGTTTGTTCCTGCGGCTATCAAATTGATCATTATTGGAGCAGGGAATGATGTTCAACCTTTGACCCAATTGTCCTCCGTATTGGGTTGGGAAATGGATTTGGCAGATGGAAGGTCAGATCATGCCACCAAAAATCGTTTCCCATTGGTGGATCAAATAATAACCGGAAAAGCTGCTGAAATCCTTCCAAAGCTCAAACCCGATAAACAAACTGCAGTGGTTTTGATGTCGCACAATTTCAATTATGACCTGGAGATCATGAAAGGTTTGTACCCTTACCGATTCCCCTATTTGGGGGTTTTAGGACCAAAAAAGAAATTGCAAAAATTAATCGAGAACCTCTCCAATTCAGGTATTCATCTAAATGAAGAAATTCACAAAGTGGTTTTTGGTCCCATGGGGCTGAATTTAGGGGCTGAAAGCCCCGAAGAAATTGCCCTTTCAATCATTTCCGAAGTTAAGGCAGTAATTTCCAGGAAGAAACCGGCCCACCTAAAACTAAAAGAGGGACCCATCCATGAGGATGAGAAGACTTCCTGGTAGTTGTACCATTCTGTATTTTTAGATAGCAATTTGAAACTGCATGACAAGCATGCCTTTCCTGTCAGTTTGAAATGTACCGGAATTTTCTTCCATAAAAACCGGACGACTTTGGTAATGGATTGACAATTTCGTTTGATTTCCCCTGATCAGCCAATTGAACCCATATTCATACATGAGCATGGGATCATCCAAACCATCAAAGTCCGAAAATTGACTGGTTAGAAAAGGCTGTAGCGTACCCCATGTACCCAAAAGATTTCTTTTCATCAGGTAGCCAATTTGTCCATAAAAAGTGTTGCCAGTTCCCATCATGGGAAAGTTATTTCCTGCTCCATTAAAAGTGCCTGCTCCCATAGTACCATTTGTGGGATTCATCACTCCTAAATTTCTGACATAGTTCCTGCCATAATCACTTGCCTGAAACGCCCCATATGCGGTGATAGCAGTCCCTTTATCCCTATCCAGGGGCTGGTCATAAAACACATCAATTGAAAAAAGCGAGAGGTTACCATATTCCAGATCCTCATTGGGACCATTAAGAAACCACATGGCATCATTCTGGAAAAGAAACCCTGCTCCCAAATTAAATACAGTCTTCTTTCCCAGGTAGGAGCCGGCGTTGTAAGGTGTAAGGTTTGATTCCAGATCCTGAAACTGATACATATAATACCCATGCCATTGCAAACTTGCCGGAGATGCAGCAAAGAGCGCATTTTCTTCAGGCAGTTCTGATTGAACAGTGGACCTGCTCACCGACATGGGTTTACTAATGGCCATCCGGTAATCAAGGCGGTTCAGTTTCCCTTTAAAATACAACGAATATTTTCTTAAAAACTGGTCTGTGGCATCATTGGTGGTCTGCTGATACAAAGGGGCATCCAAGGATAGAATCGAACCTATGGACGGGGAAGCATATCTGGAGACCCCATTCCAGCCGGTAAGACCAGTTCCTATAGAAAGTTTATTTTCAATTATTTCTAATTCACCTAAAGCATCATGAAAAAATAAACCTTGCTTTCTTTCACCCAAATATGTAAGGTTATTGTTACCAAACTGGGTATAAAAAAATATATTATCGGCAATTTTCCCAAATAGCTGAATTCTGGTCCGGCGAAGTCCGATATCGAATGTCTGATTTTCCAGATACCCATCCACGGTAGTTCCTGGATTGTTCCAGGTATTCCTTACCCATATTTGATTGAGAAAGGTGGCTTTTACATAGTGGCTACCATCTTCATTCAAATGATATTTTAATTCCCTACTGTCCTTTTCCTGAGCTGAGGGTTTACCATTTTGAGCATTTACATTTATAACCAATAATGAAGTCAAAATAAAAAGGGAACAAACTGCAAATTTCGTCATGAACACAGGGCCTAAAATTCCAAAAGATATCAATTAGTGAAATCCGTACATCAAAGTACATTTTTCAACAAAATTAAGCTTCTTTACCAGAATGATCAGACAAAAAAAAAGTTAATACCCAATTTTTATTTAAGTGGAAAAAAAACCGGACTTTAATGGCCCAGTTCATAAATTAACCTTAAGAAAGAACTAAATCTCTCATTCTCCCTGCTTACCGGTACTCCCGTCACAATCCCTATCAAAAGATTTTCTGCAATTCCCAACCTCATCTGAGGCCTTATGACCATGTCAAACTTTCCGTTTTCCAATGCTTTATTAAATTCAACGCCAATAAAATTTCTTGTTCCGCTGATCATGTAATGAAAGTTTGAATTGACTTGCCAGGAAATGTCTACTCCACTTTGTCCAAAATGATCCTGAATAAAAGGACCCGTATAAATCAGGGTATGGTAATTTGTCCCCCACCTTTTCGCAGCAATAAAAAAAGGATTGTAAGCATTTCCTGAAAAGACAGGGTTTTGCCTGTATTCAGAAAACTGGTTCATCTCAAATTCGTGGATATAGCCAATAGCCAAGGAGGTTTTGTGCTTTTTAGATACAAAAAAGGAGTATTGTCCGGCAAGTTTTATACTGTTCAGTCGGTTTCCGGGTGCGTTTCTATTTCCATTGATGGGATAGTGAAATGAAAAAGGAAGCTCGACCTCTAGGCCCAACCTGTCAACAGGTGCCCACTCATACTCCACCAATGCCAGGTATTCATCAAATCTTTCCTTATCGGTTAATCCGAGTCCTATATTCCATTCCTTTTCTCCTTTTCTTGCTCCCAAATCCCGGATCAAATCAATATACAATGGTTCGGCGTGCAATACTTTTGCCGGACTATCTCTTTTTTCCACATCGGACAAGTACATACTATCCAATTCTATTTTGGGAATATTCCCTTGTGTTTGCGCCACACCATGGAGGTGCAGGCCAAACAGTACATAACTGATGACAGCCAATCGAATTATCATAAATTTCTACAAATTTTGAGGTAATAAAATTAAACTACTCCTGCCTTATCAATACAGGAGATTATAAAAAGAAAATCAGCAGAAATACCTGGGAGGTGGTGAAGGGACTTTAAAAAATACGGATGGAATATGTTCTGAATGACCGGTTGTGTACCTATTGGTCAAAGAATCTAAAAACCTAAAACTGTTGATTTTGTTCCCAACAAAAAAATGCATGTCACTTTTAAGCTTCTTTTTGTGTGAAGTCTCCTGATCTCCATCTGCATCCTCACTTTCAGGTATGGCATCTTCTATTCCCAAACCTATTTCCAGGACAATTTCAATCATACTTTCCTGGTCATTGATAGATAAATCCTCTGGTAGGTGATTTGGGTTTTCATCACCCGCATCTACGCTGCAATTGAGCAGGTAAAGGGCCATGAAAATCCAAAAACCTTTTAAAAACCTGGAATTCTTGGCAACTTGCATCATTGGCGCAAAAATATAAATATTATATATAAGGTTCCTTTAAAGTGGCCAGAAAACTTACCAGGTCTCTTATTTCTCTTCGCGATAAAAATTGCTTCATATCGGGCATGCTGGAGGGGGCATCTCTCCTTTCTACTATATCTGATTTGTTAATAAGAGTGTCCGGTTGGTTTCCCATTTTCAGGGTAATACTCGTTTCATTTTCAGCTACCTTTATGCCAGCTAGTTTTTTATCCGTATCAAGTTCCAGGGTCACTACCCCAAAACCCGGTGCCAGTCTCTTACTGGGATCAATCAATGCTTCCAGTAATTCCTGTCGGTTTAGTTTCTTTCCTATTCCATTGAGTTTTGGTCCGGCATTTCCACCAAAATCATCATAAGCATGGCATTTGATACACTGGCCTGTTGCATGCTGAAAGAATATCCTTCGGCCCCTTGATTCATCCCCACCATACATGCTTCCACTGTAACTGGCCAATACATCATCATCCGACATATCTTGCTTGATTTTCTCATAACGCTCCAGAAGGTCCTTGTTATCCATCCCATCCATGGCTTCATAAAACTCCAGTTCGATGGCAGGAGATAAAGTACCAGTTTCCAATTGTCCAAGTAAATTTTCAAAAACAGGATAAGCACTCTCAGTATCCAATTTGGCCAGGGTTTTAACAGCGGCTTGTTTTTCCTCTACCGTTCGTTTTTGGATGACTTCTTCCAATAGCGTAGCCTTGGTTTCGCCGGCTATGTCCAATTGTTCCATTAAATCCAATCCAGCCACCCTCACATTTTTTTCATTATCAGAAAGCGCTATTTTTACTGCCTCGCCTACAGGAGCCTGATCAATTTCCGCAAGTGCTTTTATGCTTTCTTCCCTAACATCTGCCGAGGCATCCGTTTGAAGTACGGCCAATAACCTATCATTGGCGCCTTTAATATTTAAAGTCCCCAAAGCTTTAACAGTAGCCTGACGAATTCGGGCATTACCATTTTTGGTCAACTGGATAAGCAATTCGGCACTGCTAGCCTGAAGTTTGGCCAAATCCCTTGTGATCTCACCCCTATACCATCCATCTACCCTGTCCAATACAGAAGGAGCGGCCCAGGTACTGAGCGCTTCAAGAGCCTCTATCCTCATGGATTCAGGAGCATCCGGTTGATTGATGTAAGTCAGCAAATTGTTCATTGCTTCATCTGATCCCCAGCGCAAATTGGCGTTAATAGCCCTTCTCACTATTGGTTCAGAGACAAAGTCCTTCGATACCAACAGGTTTCCGAGGGAAGGTAGGGCTTCCGGGATGGAAAAGTCATCGTTGATTGCCCTGGCAGCTTCCGCTACAATGTATTCACTTTCATCGTCCAGAAAAACAATTATTCCTTCATGTCTTAGCCTCCTCAATGCTATTACTGCTGCCAATCTAACTGCGTTTGAATGGTGATCGGCAAGCTTTATTATGGATTCCGGACTGCCTAATCTCGATAATGCAAGACTTGCAGCATGCCTGATATACACATCTTCATTGTCATTTTCCATCAATAACTTCACCAAACCATCAAATCCATTAACGAAGCCCATTCTTCCCAAAGCCTCTGCGGCAAAAAACCTAACCCTGGGCTGTCCATCGGCAAGCAAGGGCAATACTTCATTTCCAGCCTCGGCATACCGCAAGTCACCTAACCATTTGGCAGCCTGGGCACGGATTTCATCATCACTGTCCTTAAGATAAGGGACCAAAATCGCAGCTTTTTCCCTATCTCCTCTTGAAATCTGGGAAATCCCCCAAATAGCATGTATTCTGGTCAACCTGTCTGTGCTTGCTGCAAGCTTTTCACTGAATACCTCAAGTCCGTCAGCTCCTCTTTTTGCCAACTCAAATTGTGCCTTTTGTCTCACGCGCTGATCTTCAAATCCCAAAATTTCACCCAACTCCTCGAGTGATAATGAGCCATAATCTGCCGCCAAATGTTTCTCCGTTAATTCCCTAACACCCGGACTGGCCGTATTGTCCTTCAATTTCCAAACCCTACCATAACCTTTATTGACCCATCCGTCAATCCAGTCAGAAAAATACAAAGATCCATCCGGTGAAAAGTCCATTCCGGTGGCCAATACGCCCTGCAATATTTGTTCGGTTTCCTCCAGCTCAAAACCCGCACCGCTGGGTTTAAGACTAAACGCATGTATGCCCGACCTGGCAGGATTTCCTGCAAACTCAGCTACAAAAAATTTGTTTTTCCACTGATCTCCAAGGGCTGTGCCGGGATTGTAAAGCATGCCTGTAGGGCCGTTTACATAATTCGCTATTGTGGGAATAAAATAGGCTGCCTGTTCATCTGATCTGGGCAAGTGCATTTTTTCATCCATCCAAACCTTGTATTCGTTGTTTTTGGGGTCGCGGTATTTTCCAAATTGCCAATTGATCCGCCAACCTGTGTCAGACCCTTCTACCAGATAAACTATTCTTTCCCTTTCTCCCCTGTGGTCACCATCATTGTCCACGCTAATCAGGTTGCCCAACTCGTCAAAAGCAAATTCATGTGTGTTCCTGACTCCATAGGCAAAAATTTCAAAATCACTTCCATCAGGATTGGCCCTGGCAATTACGCCACAATTTGGATATTCATGTTTGTTGCCCTCCTTGTCCACTCCATTGAATCCTATATCACCTATCCCCCAGTATATTTTTCCTTCTGGTCCGACTTTAAGTCCGGACATATTGTGTCCACCAAAACCAATGTGAACACCAAATCCATGAATTAAAGACTCTTTTTTGTCCATGGAGCCATCCCCATTGGTGTCTGTCAAGCGCCAAAGGTCGGGGGCTACACCCACAAAAAGTGCGTCATCATGATACAAAACCGCACCCGCCACATCAGAAACCTCCTCATTAAAATCGCTTACTACCAATTGAGACCGGTCTGCCCTTCCGTCCCCATCTGTGTCATCGAGCCTAAATACATTTTCTTTTTCTACCGTTAAATCCTTCCAATCATGAGAGCCATCTCCATTGATATCAGGCAACCATTCATTTCTATCACTGTGCTCAGGAGACAATTCCTCATGGAGAAAAGCCCTCCGATCTGCTACGTTTTGGAGTTTAAGAGAAGCAATTTCCCAGTCCTGGTGACTTCTGATATCAAATTCAGAAATTTTCCTTCTGTTGGTTTTGGAATAAAAAACTCTACCCTGACCATCTATTTGCATGGATATGGGGTCTGCTATCAGGGAATCCACTGCCCAAAGATCTAACTCCAGGTCTTCATGAAATTGAGGCTTAACCAAATTTTTGATTGCAGCGGCCTGTTGATCAACTTCTTCCTTACTCATTTGCTTGATTTCAGGTGGTGCTGAATTGGTAGTACAGCCAATAGAGACAAGCAATACCAAACCAAGAAAAGGAAGGCTGGAAAGGAATTTGGGTTTATGCATTAAATCAACTTTATCAATCATATTTTAATAACAAATTTTTTGGCTTTCCTGTTGAGGTTTTTCTTTACTTAAACTGGTGATTTGAAACAATTTAATAGTCATCTGTCAAAGTCGCCAAAAAGCTGACCAAATCCCTTATCTCTCTTCTACTTAAAAGGCCCTTCATATCAGGCATGGAAGACATGGCATTGGTTCTCTCGGAAATATCAGATTTCAAAATTTTTGTTTCAGGATCGTTACCTATTTTTAAGGTAACCGCTTCCTCATTTTCATCTAGCAATATTCCGGAAACGGTTTCACTATTGTTCAATTTAAGGGTAACCACCCCGTAACCCGGGGCAACACGCTCACTAGGATCGATCAAAGCTTCCAGCAGTTGCTCCCTGTCAAGCTTCTTACCAATTCCATTTAACCTGGGGCCTGCATTACCTCCAAAATCATTATAGGCATGACAGCGAATACACTGTCCGGTCTGGTGTTGAAAAAAGATTCTTCTACCGGACCTGGTATCCCCTCCATAAAGACTGCCGCTGTAGGATGCCAGTAACTCATCGGCATTCAAAGAGGAATTAATCTCCTTATACCTTTCCAAAAGGGCTTCGTTGCCCAGTTCCTCCAATGCTTCAAGCAGTTCCAATTCCATTCCTGGAGAAATGCTTCCTTTCTCTAATTGGTTCAGCAGATTGTTGAAAACAGGAAGGGCATGTTCTTCGTCAACCTGTGCCAATGTCAATACGGCAGCCTGTTTTTCCTCAATGGTCTGTCTTTCAATTACCCCTGTAAGCAACTCAGCCAATAATTCTCCTGAAAAATCCATATTTCCCATCAGATCAAGACTGGCCACCCTGACATTTTTTGATTTATCTTTGGAGGCTAGTTCCAAAGCCAAATCCAGATTTTCCCATTCCATCCTTCCTAAAGAACGCAGGGCTGCCTCCCGGACATCTTCATTGTCATCGGATTTTAATCTTACCAAGAGTTTTTCAGACGCCTCTGATAAATTTATTTTTCCCACGGCTCTCACTGCAGCCAAACGCAGGTCTCCATTACTGTGATCGATCAAATCCATAATAACCTCTGAGGTCAATCTTTTAAGAACAGAAGGGTCGCGGCTTACCGGACCCCGAAACCTTCCATCCACCCTGTCTAATACGGATGGTTCGTCCCAGGTGGAAAGGGTTTCCATGGCTTCGATGCGCATGAGAACTGGGGCGCTTTCGTTAGACACATACTTTACCAAATTATTCAATGCCGCATTGGTACCGACCCTAAGGTTAGCATTGATGGCCCTCCTGAGCAATGGTTCGGAGCTGAGACCATTTCTATTTAAAATTTCCGCCAGTTGGGGCATTGCCGCTTCAATAGAAAAATCGTCATTGATGGCTCTGGCAGCTTCTGCAACGATATATTCATCAGCATCCTGAAGAAATACAGCAACTCCCGGTTCTTTCATTCTTCTGAGAGCGACAACAGCCGCAATCCTTACTGCTTTTGATGGATGATCACTTAGCCCAATTACGGATTGAGCATCACCAATTCTTGCCAATGCAAGGCTCCCCGCATGCCTCAAATATACATCTTCTTCATTGTTGTCCTCAAGCATATCGATAATAGGAGATACAGCGTCCCTGAAAGCTAATCTTCCCAATGCCTCCGCAGCAAAAAATCTTGCTCTTGGATAGCTATCTTTCAGCAATGGAATTAGTTGTTGTCCTGCATTGGCATACCGAATGTCTCCAAGCCATCTGCTTGCCTGTGCCCTGATTTCCGGATCATTGTCCTTCAGGTAAGGAACCAAAACTGCTGCTGCCTCCGGGTTATCGTTTCTGGCTATCTGAGCAATCCCCCAAATGCTATGAATCCTGGCCAATTGACTGGTTTCTGCTGACAAGCCATTCGTAAATGCTTCCAGGCCTTCCTCACCTCTTTCAGCCAATTCAAATTGGGCTTTCTGCCGGACCCTTTTATCCTCATGTGCCAACAAGCTTTCCAATTCCTCCAGTGATTTTTTAGCAAAATCAGCTTTTATCAATCCGGCTGTTTCCTTTCTAATCTGTTCTGTTTTCCCTGAAGTATCATCCAATTTCCAAACCCTTCCGTAGTCCTTGGTACCCCAGCCATCTATCCAATCCGAAAAATAAAGGCTCCCATCAGGACCAAAGTCCAAACCTGTTGCCAAAATGCCTCCCATGATTTTTTTTGTTTCCTTTAAGGCAAACCCAGCTCCATTGGGTTCTAAAGTAAAGGCATGTATGCCAGATCTTGCTGGATTGCCAACAAAAGATGCAACAAAAAAAGTGTTTTTCCAGGATTCGCCCAAGGCTGTACCCGGATTGTGGACCATACCTGTAGGTCCATTTACATAATTGACAATGGGAGGTAAAAAATAGGCTGCCTGCCCCTCGTGTCTGGGCAAATACATGCCCTCATCCATCCAAACTTTGTAACCGTTATTCTTCGGATCCCTGTATTTCCCAAATTGCCAGTTGATCCGCCAGCCGGTATCCGACCCGTCTACCAGGTATACCAATCTTTCACTTTCGCCCTGGTGGTCCCCGTCATTGTCTACCGATATCAAATTACCATAATCATCAAAAACAAATTCATGGGTATTTCTCACTCCCATGGCAAAAATCTCAAAATCACTTCCATCGGGATTTGACCGGGCAATAACACCCCGATTGGGGTATTTGTGGATATTTCCTTCCTGGTCTTCTCCATGAAACCCAATATCACCAATCCCCCAATACACCCTGCCATCAGGCCCCATCTCCAAACCTGACATGCCATGCCCGCCAAATCCAATATGTACCCCATACCCATGAGAAATGGAAGTTTTTGATTTGGCAAGGCCTGTTTTTTGGTCTTGTTCTATCCGCCACATATCAGGACCGGCACCTACAAACAACTCATCTCCATGTTTCATCACTGCTCCTGCAACGTCCGTTACTTCTTCGTGAAGATCCTCAAATACCAATTGGGATTGATCTGCCAGTCCATCACCATCCGTATCCTGCAGTCGGTAGATATGCTCTTTTTCAACTGTCATGTCCCTCCAATCCCTGATACCATCCCCGTTTACATCAGCCAACCATTGGTTTTTTTCACTGTTTTCTTCAGATAGCTCTGCTCTTAAAAATGTCCTTTTATCCTCGACCGACTGAAGGGATATTGACCTGATTTCCCAGCCCTGGTGTCCCCTAATATCAAATTCTGAATTTTTTTGCCTGTTTGTCCTGCTGTAATAAAGATTTCCCTGATCATCAAAATCTATCGAAATGGGATCGTAAACCAATGAATCGGATGCCCAAAGGGAAATCTCCAATCCTTCCTCGAGTTCTGGCTGAACCAAACTTTCGATTTGACTGGCTATACTTTTTGCGTTTTCAGCATCAATTTGCCTGATTTTAAGGTCTTCTTGAGAGGGGCTGCAGGAAAAGAAAAAAAACAAGCTTCCAATTGCTAATGAAGATAAATCCTTTCGGAAGCATATATTTATTGAATACATGGGATTTAAATTGGGTATTTGTTTATTTTTTAAAACGAAAAATAACCTGTTTACTATATTTTTGCCCGTCAATATAAGCAAAAGATCAGGAGTGAAAAATCGAATTTTTATAAAGGCTCTTATATTTCCTTGCAATTCTTATTCACTACTTTTAATGGTAAGTGCCATATGAGAAGGATCACGAAGTTTCAAGTCACAATTATTTAACGACCTGAAATTATGGTAGGCAGTTTTCCAAATGTGTCCTTTCTGGCCCTTTTTCAACTCTGGTTGTTTATCTATTCCTCCGGAGAACCATCCTCCATATTCATGGTCGATCAGGTTTTGCTGGATATATTCCCATTGTTGTTTAAATTTCCCAAGGTAATTCAACGGGTCTTCAGGATACAAATCTGCCATAATCAAAAGGGTGTTGAGTCCTTCCGCCTGTGCCCACCAATTCTTTGTATCCTTTACAATTTCAGGTGCATGATCTCCGGGAAAATAGTACCCTCCATCATAAAATCCCCCTGATTGCTCATCCCACCCATATTTCAAAGCATGATCAACCATCTTTTTACCAATCTCCCAAGTTTTATAATCACCGGTCAAACCCAAAACGTGGGAAGCTTCCATCATCAAATAGGCAGTTTCAACATCATGACCATAGGAAACATGATCGATGTTATGGTGCTTTTTGATTGAGTCCCGGCCTTGATCCCGAAAGCTAACCGGAGTCCAGTCTGCCTCCAGAAATAACTGAAGGTAACCTTCATCCTGAACAATTCTATCTCTGATGATTACCAAGAGTTCCCCGGTCCGTCTTTTTAAAAGCGGGTCCTTCCATACCTGATACAACTCGGTAAAAGCTTCCAGTAAGTGAATAGAACTATTCTGATCTTTATACCCTATTGTAGCCGTTGAAGGGGTCTGCTCGTCTCTTTTAAGTGGTGTGCCGTCTCTGGCCAAAGATTGAAAGTATCCGCCATATTTTGGGTCATAACTGTTTTCTTCCAACCAGTGAAAGGCCTTTTTTGCCAGTTCCAGTGCTGATGGGTCTCCACTGGCATGATAATAGGCAGCCAATCCATAAATTCCAAAAGCATTTCCGTATGCTGTCTTGGCCCCCTGACTGTTTTCCAAAACATTTCCCTCCCTATCCAGCAAGGTATAAAAACCCCCATGTTCCTGGTCCCAGAATTTATTCAATAAAAATTCCAGTCCCAATTTGGCACCTTCCTGATAATGCCTGGTATCAGGATACCTTTCCATGAGTTTGGACAGGGTCCATAAATGCCTGGCTTGGGATACAATCATTTTATCTTGATTCTCTGAGGGAGAAAAATCATATTCAAAACTACTGATATAGCCTCCATACTCCTTATCATAGGCTGCTGGATACCACTTGGTGATCATTAGTTTTTCTATGGACTGCCTGATTTCATTGGCCAATTCCAAACGATTTACTTCCTGGGCGGAAACGGATTGGAAAACCAGGGAAATAAAGGTCAAAAAGAGAAGGTTTTTGTAGGTTTTCATGGTTTTTGGGTTTACTAAACGAAGTAATCTATACCTCAACAAATAAAGAACCTCGTATATAATGAGGTTACAATCGACTTCCAATATAACTCGAAAATTTAAATTATTTCCGACGTTTTTTCCAAACCCGATACAATACGATTACAAATACAGGCAATAAAATTATGGGCCAGTAATCGATATATGGAAGCGCTTGATCCTCATTTTGAGTTTGCGCCAAAACAGGAAAAATGATCATACAACTAAGGATTGTCAATAAAGTCAATCGTACCATATTCAAAGCATTTTTAAGCCGGTTGAAAGTAAAGGGTCACCGCCTTTTATTGTCAATAGATTGTTTTTTTATTTATGTTTTGAAATTTAATTAAAAAAATGGTATTACCCTTTAAATCTCGAATTTTTAATAGACAATACTGTAAAATCCGTAAAAAAGTGCTTTTTTTGCAGTGCCATATTTAATTGTCTATATTAACCACTAACCGCAGGCAATTCATTCACCACTTGATTTCGAAGATTAAAATCTATCAATAAACCACCATTATGATTTTAGGAATATTAAAAGAACCTTCACCGGAAACGCGGGTATCACTTCATCCGGAAGCCGTAAAGGTACTCACTGCCGCTGGCAACAAAATTCTGATTGAAAAAGGGGCCGGATCGACGGCTTTTCTTTCAGATGAAGTTTATTCAGAAGCAGGTGCTGAGGTTAAACAAAGAACTGAAGTTTTCAAAGATGCAGAAATGATTTTTCAAATCAGCCCAATAGCTGCTGAAGAACATCAACTGCTCACTAAAGGGAAATTTTTAATTGGGGTATACCAGCCTTTGGTTGCCAGGGAATTGATGCAGACACTGGCCAAAACAGGTGTAACCTTGTTTAGCATGGATTCCATACCTAGAATCACCCGTGCCCAAAGCATGGATGTACTTTCTTCAATGAGTACGGTATCAGGATACAAAGCCGTATTACTGGCCGCAGCCAATTTACCCAGGTTTTTCCCCATGTTGATGACTGCTGCCGGTACTATTGCGCCTGCAAAGGTATTGGTCATTGGTGCAGGTGTGGCCGGTTTACAAGCCATCGCTACCGCCAAACGATTGGGCGCTGTGGTGGAAGCCTTCGATACACGCCCTTCTGTGAAAGAGCAGGTAGAAAGCCTGGGAGGGAAATTTGTTGAGGTACCCGGAGCGGTGGAAGACAAATCCGCAGGAGGATATGCCGTAGAGCAATCAGAAGAATACAAGCAGAAACAGTCTGAAATGCTTGAGAAATCCATCGTTAAATCTGATGTAGTGATTACCACAGCTTTAATACCAGGAAGAAAAGCTCCTGTATTGGTTACGCATGCCATGTTAGAGAAAATGAAATCTGGAGCGGTAGTAGTGGATCTGGCCGCTGCAAATGGCGGGAATTGCGAAGGATCGGTGAATAACGAAATCGTAAGCGTAGAAGGAGTCACAATTATTGGTAATTCTTCCTTACCCGCCTCCATGCCAGAGGATGCGAGTAAAATGTACAGCAAAAATGTTCAGAATCTACTCAAACTCCTTTTAAAGGAGGATAAGTTGAATTTGAATTTCGACGATGAAATCATCAAAGGAACCTGTATCACACATGATGGTGCAATTGTATATGAACCCTTATTAAAGTAATCATGGAAGCAATTATAGAATATATATCAAGAAATCAACAAGAGTTTTATGTTTTTATCCTGGCCATTTTTGTGGGGATAGAAGTCATCTCCAAAGTACCTACCGTTTTGCATACCCCATTGATGTCTGGGTCGAATGCCTTATCTGGTGTGGTAATCGTTGGCTCAATTATCGTTTTGGGTAAAACAGATCCAGCGAACTACCTGGCCCTGTCCCTGGGGTTTTTAGCAGTTTTACTTGCTACGTTAAATGTGGTTGGTGGCTTTGCTGTTACCAATCGAATGTTGGAAATGTTTAAGAAGAAACCCGGTAAAAAATAAAATGATGATTTTACAAATAATAGATATTTGCTATTTGGTAGCGGTGGTACTTTTTATTGTAGGTATTAAAATGATGAGCCACCCTGATTCGGCAAGAAGAGGAAATGGCATTGCGCTTTCGGGTATGCTATTGGCAATACTCGCCTCATTTTTAACCCCAGGATTGGATAACCTTATCCTCATTATTATTGCCATGGCCCTAGGCACCATCGGTGGTTTGTATTCTGCAAAGACAGTGCAAATGACAGCCATGCCCCAATTGGTTTCCTTCTTTAACGGTATGGGAGGAGCTGCGGCAGCCCTGATTGGCTTAGTGGAATATGGGGACTTACCAGTCGATGATATGGGAAAAGGATCCGTATTGATGGCCAGTCTGGTCATAGGTTCGGTTTCATTTTCAGGATCCATGATCGCCATGGGTAAGTTACAGGGAGTAATCAAGGATATCCGAATCAATAAAATTTTGGGCTTTCTGGTACTTGCCGCAGCAGTTGGGCTGGCCATTTATGTGCTGAATTCTGGTGAACCTCAGCCAATTCTGGTGTACCTGCTCATTTTCCTTTCATTGATATATGGGTTATTGTTTGTCTATCCGATAGGTGGAGCCGATATGCCAGTGGTTATCTCTCTGCTCAATGCCCTTACAGGAGTTACCGCAGCAACTACAGGTTTATTGTATGACAATAAGGTAATGCTTATGGGTGGTATATTGGTCGGCTCTGCAGGTTTGTTATTGACCCTGTTAATGGCCAAGGCCATGAACCGGTCTGTTTCCAATATCCTTTTCACTTCCTTTGGGACCGCTTCAGGAGCTGCAGCCCCGGGTCAATCAGGAGATCAGGTAGCCAAAGAAATCAATACCTATGATACGGCCATTCTTTTGGCTTATGCCAAGCGGGTAGTAGTAGTACCCGGATACGGTCTTGCTGTAGCGCAGGCCCAACATGCGGTGCATGACCTGGAAAAAATTCTGGAAGAGAAAGGTGTTGAAGTAACTTACGGCATTCACCCTGTAGCAGGGAGAATGCCTGGTCATATGAATGTATTGCTGGCAGAATCGGACGTATCTTATGACAAGCTGATTGAAATGGATGACATGAACGAACAGCTTCCCAACACAGATGTTGTAATGGTGATTGGAGCCAATGATGTAGTCAATCCGGCAGCCAATGATGATCCTTCCAGTCCTATCTATGGGATGCCCATATTGGAAGTTAATCGCGCCACAAATGTGATTGTTATCAAAAGAAGTATGAGTTCAGGCTATGCTGGCATACAAAATGCCCTATTCTTCGATGCCAAAACACGCATGCTTTTCGGGGATGCCAAAAAAGTACTTAATGGCCTCGTCAGTGAGGTGAAAAATATGTGATTTAACATTTTAAAAGGCTGTCCCAAAATGGGGCAGCCTTTTTTATTCTAAAAATTATCCTATCCCGAATCCTGAGAATATTTATTTTTTTAATGAAAAAATTTTATCCATCAGTACCCATTTTTCACCTGGTTTAGCCCATGGCAATGCTTGTTGTAGCTGGTCCATCATTTGTTCCCATTTCTGGACACCTTCGTTTGCAGCATCCATTTTTGCCTTCTTTTTAAAGGAAAAGTCATCATTTACTTCCATAATCATAAACAAGCGGTTTCCTGTCAGGTAAATGTCCATGACTTTTATGCCTGCTTCCCGAATGCTTTTCTCAATCAGACCGGGTACCTTTTGGTGGTGCATTTTATATTGCTCAATGATTTCTGGATCATCCACCAGGTCCAGTGCCAAACAATAGCGTTTCATTTGTTTTTAATTTGAATTTAAAAGGCCATAGCTAGCCCCATACCAAAGTTTCCCGACCTTCGGGAGGATCTCGCTTCTGAAATAATCTTTCCTTTCCGTGTAATTTGCATCATACCCAAATTGAAATAGATTCTTTTGCGCTAAAGTCTGTAAAAATGTCTGGCATTTTCAGCCCATATTTTATTTTGCACCGTATGGGTCTGGCCGTCCAGGTACTTATCCAATATGCTGCTAACCTGATCGTAATTAGCCGCTAACTTACAAACCGGCCAGTCAGATCCAAACATAAGCCTGTCCTCTCCAAAAGACTCCAACACCAGGTCCAGGTAGGGAAAAAAATCAGTTGCTTTCCAACCTTGCCAATCGGCCTCTGTAACCATACCGGAAAGCTTGCAATACACCCGGGGATGGCTTGACAAGTCCCTTATCTTTTGTCCCCATTCCTGGATTTTACCTTCTCTTATGGAAGGTTTGGCAAGGTGGTCCAATACAAAGTTTCCCTCAGGAAAATTGCTCACCGTCTGTATGACACCATCCAGTTGGTGGGGAAAAACCAGCAGGTCATAACTGTAACCAGCCTCAAAAACTTTTCCCAACCCACGTTGAAAGGCAGGTTTAAGTATATATTCCGGATCTGCTTCATCCTGAAGCAGATGCCTGAATCCCTTCAATTTGGAAAAAGGTGCATAGGCATGCAAGGTATCTGACAATTGATCTGAATTAAGGTCTACCCAACCGACTACCCCTAAAATAAAAGGGAATTTTTCAGCTAAATCCAGCAGGAATTGTGTTTCCTCAGGTTCTTGCAAGGCTTGCACAGCAACGGTCCCTTCTATTCCGTTTGCTGCCAGTATTGTTTGAAGCTTCTCAGGAAGAAAGTCCTCTTTTAACACCGGCATCTCATCACTGATCCAGGAAAATTTATTAACATCATATTTCCAGAAATGCTGATGTGAATCGATCTTATTCATAATATGTACTTATAATTTATCTTAAGGATGCTTGTAGACAAAAGCATTGATATTCATGCCCGCTCCCACGGAGGCAAATAGGGCATATTCTCCAGGCAGGAATGCATGCCCTTCCATACTGCTTTTAGAGACCATGTCGTATAAAATAGGAACCGTTGCTACTGAATTATTTCCCAACTCCTGAATACTCATGGGCATCAACCCTGCCGGAGCCGGCGCATCGCCATACAAATGAAACAACCTGTCTAAAATATTATGGTCCATTTTGGCATTGGCCTGGTGGATCAATACTTTTTTAATCTTTTCCAAAGGTACGCCAGAGCGATCGATACAAGTTTTAAGGGTGGTTGGGACGGTTTTAATAGCATATTCATACAATTTCCTTCCATTCATTTTTAAAAACAGGGTGCTGTCAGGATAGTCCTTGTTGTAAGAGGACCCCATGGTCAATAAATGCGCATGTTCCAGGGTATCCGATCTGGTCAGGTGATTGATAATACCCACAGGTTCTTTCTGCTCTAAGGCTTCCAGGATTACAGCCCCTGCCCCATCAGAAAAAATCATACTGTCCATATCATGCGGGTCCGAAATCCTGGATAAGTTCTCCGCCCCTATCACCATGATTCGTTTTGCATCACCTGACTTGATATAATAATTGGCCTGAATCATCCCCTGCACCCATCCAGGACAACCAAAAGGTAAATCATAAGCAACTGTATACGGGTTTTTAATAGCCAACTTATGCTTTACCCTTGCGGCAATCGTTGGACAAATATCCACTCTTTTGTTATCTGGCAAAATATCCCCAAAATTATGTGCTACTATGATGTAGTCCAAAGACTCACCATCTATCCCTGAGGAATCCAGAGCCTCCTTGGCAGCAAAATAGGCCATATCCGAAGTCATTAGGTTATCCTCAAGGTATCTTCTTTCCCTTATTTCGGTTATTTTTTGAAGGGTGGCAACGATATCTTTATTGGATTTTACCAAAGGTTGTCCATCGCTGTCATAAAATTTTCTGGTCAAAAAATAATCATTGGGGATTTTAATGTTCGGTAAGTATTTTCCGGACCCTTTAATAATACTATTAATCATACTTCCTTAAAGACTAGGCTATAAATATAAAAATGCACTAAAGCGATAAATATGATATTACTGATGGTAAAAACCAAATATCGGTATAAAAAAAAGGGTTAATAAAGTCGAATTGGCGAAAAAAAGCCTGATCAAGCCAGGTAGAAGCCAATAAAAACAAAAGGGTGATAAATATCACCCTTTTTAACAAGTTGGTTACAGGCTACTATAAATTTGGCTGAGGTGTTGTCCTGAGATAAGGTTTGATTTCCTTATGCCCTTTGGGAAATTTAGCCGGAATGTCTTCATTTTTAATAGCGGGAGCGATAACTACATCTTCTCCATGTTTCCAGTTGGCCGGAGTGGCCACTGAATAGTTTGCCGTCAACTGCAATGAATCAATTACCCTCAAAAGTTCATCAAAGTTTCTACCGGTGCTGGCCGGATAAGTGATGATCAGCTTGATTTTTTTATCATTTCCAATAATAAAAACTGAACGAACAGTAAAATTTTCATTAGAATTCGGATGAATCATATCGTACAATCCGGATACTTTTCTGTCCTCATCTGCAATGATAGGGAAATTTACCGTAGTGTGCTGGGTTTCATTGATATCATTGATCCAGGATTTATGACTTTCCAGACCATCAACACTTAGTGCCAGCATTTTAACATTTCTCTTGTCAAATTCATCCTTTAGCTTGGCTGCGGCTCCAAGTTCTGTAGTACAGACCGGCGTGTAATCTGCCGGATGGGAAAACAATATCCCCCAACTATCACCCAAATATTCATGAAAATTGATTTTACCTGCTGTAGAATCTGCGGTAAAGTTTGGTGCGGTATCTCCTAATCTTAATGACATAACTTTATTTAAATTTAAATTATTCTATAGACTTTGTAGGGAAACGGAAATTGAGAACAAAAAGTTTGTTCAATCGCAGTTTTCTCAACTAAATTAATTTTATTGGCTAATTTTCAAAGGTTTGGATATTCTTTAGGGAATATTTTTTGGTGGGTTTTGGTTTGTTATTGAAAGGCCCTATATTTGCATCACCTTTGAGAAAAGAGCATATTCTTAATCAAATGGTCCGTTCGTCTAGGGGTTAGGACGCATCCCTTTCACGGATGAAACACGGGTTCGATTCCCGTACGGACTACATTTTTTATTTATGCTTGAGGTCCGTTCGTCTAGGGGTTAGGACGTATCCCTTTCACGGATGAAACACGGGTTCGATTCCCGTACGGACTACAACAAATATAGTTGATTTCTCCGCAAGGAGGATAGACTTTATTTGTGGTTGTTAGTGGTTAAAGTGAATAAAAAAACCTGGTCTTTTGACCAGGTTTTTTTCTTTGTACCTATTTTTAATATGCCTATTTTTTCACAATCAGCCGTAGCTGAAGTTGAGCCCCATTTTTTGCAATCAACCTCAGCAAGTAAACTCCCTGCTCAAGCTTGTCAACTGGTATCGCATATTCAGACTGATCATTATCTCTTACATCCTGAATAAATACCTGTTGCCCAGACATGGTGTAGATACTTATCCAATCAAGGGTCAAATCACCCTCTAGTCTAACAAATGCTTCCTGACTGGCTGGGTTAGGATAGAGTATTACATCCGGGAATTCCTGGAGTTTACCTGAGCCTTCCATCGTACCTTCAGTAACAATTCTGGAAGATGATGCAATGTCCCCTTTAATAGATTGCATCTTTTCCAAAACAATACCGGATACATTGGCATTATTTACTGATGCAAGGAAATCAATATTCATGGTGCCATCTGTAACTTCAATGTTTTCAAATAACAATTCCGTAGCCTGGTTGTTGCTTTCCAGAAAGATGTCAAAGTCATCTTTTACCAGTTCCTCCTCTACATAAATATCAAATACCCTGCTTCCTGCGCTACCTTCCGGACCGGCTTTTCCAAACCAGGGTTCGGTATGATAAGTTTTCACCCTGTAGGTGCCATTTTCTACTGGAATATCATATGACAGGAAGCTGGCATACCTTTCGGTCCTGAAAATCAATGCCTCGGTGCTGCCACTACTAATGAAGGTATTGGTGGTATTGTAATACTCAGGAAATGCATTGTCCCCTATAAAATCCATCCCAAGGTAAGAAGTGCTTTTAGAAGACCCTGTGTTTAAACTTAAAGTCCATGAGGGTTCTGATTCATCCAGCACGTTTATTTCAATCGTAGAAACATCTGTAAGCCCGCCTTCATCCATTATCGTTAATGAGGCCTCATAGGTACCCGGATCGGCATATACGTGTATAGGACTTATCTCCTGACTAATATTTCCATCTCCAAAATCCCATGAATAAGTTAGTTCACCTTCACCAGAGGAAGCAGATCCATCAAATAAAACCTCAAAAGGTGCGTAGCCGTCTGTTTGGGATGCAGCAAGAACGGAAGTGGGTGAAAGAACCCCAACGGCGTTAGATTGGATTGAAAAACCTGAAATACTTGCATTATTGCTTGTGGCTGATAGGTTGATATCCAATACACCATCTTTGACTTCGATCTCTCCAAATGTCAATTCAATTGGCTCATTGCCATTTTCTACAAAAAGATCAAAATCATTCTTTACAATTTCACCCTCAATTATTATATCATATACCCGCTGACCAGGAGCATCATCTGGTCCATTTTTTCCAAACCACAATTCATTATGGTAGGTTTTTACGGTATAAACCCCATTCTCAACTGGAACTGTATAGGTGAAATTCCTTGCAAATCTTTCAGTCAGAAATAATTCCGGGGATCCTGCACTGCTATTGCTAAAGGTAGATGAACTGGAAAAGGCAACTCCTGAGGAGGATTCTCCCATAAATTCATCTCCCAAATAATTGACAGTGTTATTCGTTCCCGAATTAACTTGAAGTGAGAAGTCAGTTTGATTTGCGGGGTCATTTACAGTAATAATCGTTTGATCTGTTGCCAGATTTCCCTCTTCATCCGTAACGGTTAATACTACTGTATACTCCCCTGCGGTTACATATTCATGGCTGGGATCCATTTCAGTGGAACCGGTTCCATCACCAAAATCCCAATTATAAGTCAAGGCCCCATTTCCAGAAGAACTGCTACCTGAGAAATTAACCATCAAAGGGTAAGCACCTTGCTGAATATCCGCTTCAATGATCGCTTCTGGCAAAGTAGATGTAATATTCTCGGCAATAATAGAAAAACCAGCAATAGAACCATTATTTACACTTGCAATAAGCCGTATTTCCAATTCTCCATCGGTAACAGAAATGTTTTCATGGGTCAGACTTATCGGTTGATTTTCATTTTCCACAAACAGATCGAAGTCTTCCATAACTACCTCGCCTTCTATCAAAATATCGTAAACTCTTTGTCCGGCCTTACTGGCTGGGCCACTCCTGCCATACCACAATTCGTTATGAAAAGTTTTTATCGTATAGATTCCATTTTCTACCGGAATTACGTATGAAAAATCGCTACCATACCTTTCTGTATAATACAAAGGAGAATAGGCCCCTGAGTTATAAAATGACGTTTTTGAATTGGTATAACTCACTCCCGAATTACTTTCGCCGACAAAATCAATTCCTTCCAGACTCACCAAATTGTCACTACCCCCATTGACATGCAATTCAAATGCATCCGGGGAATTTACTGTGACCAAGACCTGGTCATTCGCCGAATCACCATCAGAATTATATACCGTAAGACTGACCATATATTCTCCTTCAGTTTCAAAAATATGAGTGGGATTCTCCTCAGAAGAGAAATTACCATCACCGAAGTCCCAGAAGAACGTAAAGTTTTCAGGACTGGATGCATCATTTGAAAATTCTACTTCCAGTGGGCCTGTACCCGAATTGGCAGATGTAGAAATATTTGCAATAGGAAAGGCTCCCAGTTCGCCTTGATTGACAATGGATAGGCCAGATATGGTGGCGTTATTGTTTATTGCTATCAAATCAAGATCTAACTTTCCATCAGTTACCTCAATATCCTCAAAAACAAGTGCCATGGGCTGGTTGTCATTTTCCAAAAACAAATCAAAATTGGCTTTTACCTTCTGTGTTTCAAGGTAAATATCGTAAACCCTTTTTCCAGCCGCTTCAACTCCTCCTCCTGGTTGACCAAACCAGGTTTCAGTATGATGGGTGGTCACTGTATAAATTCCGTTAGGCAATTGAATCTCATAGCTTAACTCACTAGAGAACCGCTCTGTTTGATAAAGGGCAGGCGCTTCAATGTTTGTATTTTTATACACACTACCTCCATTATGGATATCCGTAAGGTAATGATCCCCCACATAGGTTTTGCCATCAAAAACCACATCATCAAATGTACCGGAATTGAAATACAGGGATACTTCCTCAAAATCCCCATCTCCCTCTATAGGGATTATCGTTTGACCACTATTCCCCCAATTTATCACCAGCTCCGCATTTCCTTCCAAAGCTTCTCCTTCATAATCCAACAGTAGATTAAATTGATGGCCTGGTTTCCAAAAAACGTTTTCAGGTAATTCTCCATCCAGGATGGTGAAATCTTCTGCATTTGGACCTGTTAGTATTATTGATTTAATCCATAATCCGGTATTACCACCTTCCAGTGATACGGAAAGTTCTTTTGGTTGGCCTTTCCTAAATACCATGGAATCTTCATAAACCAATTCTCCGGCAGTCAATGGTTCTCCATTGGGTTGATCAAAACCAAAATATTCCATGTTCTTCTGGTTTCCTCCTCCCCTGTTTGGTGAACCTCCAAGCACAAACAATCCCTTTCCTGAAACAATACCCTGGGTACCATGACGGGCAAAATTCATGGAATCCAGGGTTTCCCAAGATTGTTTTAAAGGATCAAACATCTCAGTCGTGGCAAGGGCTTCTGAAATGCCTGGCACCTCTCCACCTGCCACGATCAGTTTATCCAAATAATTATTTACGATGGCTCCGGCTCTTGGAGTAGGCAGGTTTAATTCTGCCGGTAAGGTACTCCAGGTTTGAGCATTAAAATCATACACATCCACCTCTGGTAATACCGGAGCAAAAGTACCTTCAGGACCTCCTGATTGTCTTCCGGAAATCACGTACATCCTGCTTCCCAGCTTGGTGGCAAAAAAGTGATCCCTGGCCCTTGGAGCATCAGCTAAAACAGTCCACTCTCCCGTTTCGGGATCAAAACTGTCAAAATAGCTTACATATCCTCCATCATGACCTTGCGTATTGCCGCCTACCAGGTAAAATTTACCCCTGTGTTCTACCAGTCCAGCTGAGCCCCTTCTCCTTTCTTCAGGGATTTCAGGCCCCTGAATCCATTCTTCATTGACAGGGTCAAACATCCAGATATGGCTCGCAGGTATTTCATTAGGAAAATCATTTGTTTGGAATGCACCTACCACCCAAATCAATCCATCGTAGGCCAATGCCTGAAAATGATTGAAACTGTGAGGATTGATATTGGATAAGGAACGCCATTCGTCTTTTGCATAATCATAAATATCAATGGTCCTGGAACTTTCCCTGCCTCCCATCAGGTAGAATTTGTCACCTGCCTGGACAAAGCTATTTTCATGTCTGCCTGAATAATCAGTGCTTTCCTCCTTTAATGTCCACTTCTGCTCAGACAATTCAGGGCTGATGGTCCATGTGAAATTGAATGAAACCGCATCAGAGTGGATTTCATCCTCATCATCAATCGTAATCCTTACCCTGTGAGGACTATTGGCCAATGCCCCTTCTTCGATGGTACCATATATGGTGCCATTGGTAGGCTCCAAATAAATACCTGGAGGCAATCCCTCAGCCGAATAGTTGAGGTTACCATTACCCCCCGAAGCCACCACAAACATGCTTCCATCCAGTTCATAATTTATGAAATTAATCTGATCTTCGACCCTTTCATACTCAATAGGAATCTGAATGGGTTTCCCTATAATTTCTATGGCATTCAACAGGGGATTTTCTTTCTGTTTCAGGAAGGTAATGTTCAATTCCCCATCAGCTACACTCACCTGGTACTGTTCCATGCCTCCTATCTTATGGCCAAACCTTTCTATTAAATCCAAAGAAGATTCAACAACCTCCCCTTCAATCTGAATATCAAAATACCTTTTTAAAAGCGTTGAAGTACCCTCAAAGCCGTTACCCATGTAAAGGTTGACTAAATACTCCCCATCCGGCAAAGGAATTGAATAATCCATACTGGGATCTGGGCTGTACCTTTCCTTGTTGAATATTTGCTCATACTCCTCGTCAGAAATATATTCCGGAATGGAAACGTGCCGGTTGGATGCAGAAAAAGAATTGGTAGAAACCTTTCCACCGGATACAGCGAACAATTCAGTTTCTTCAGGACCCGATAAATTATTGGATAACCAAACTGGCAAATCATCTTCAATATTTATGGTAGGTCCACCAGCATTTATTCTCAACAAAATTTCAAAATCCTGCTCCACAAGGACATTAAAAGTTTGTTCTACAAAATAACTGTTTTCGTCGGTAGCTCTCACAGTTACATCTGTACTAACCTCATCACTGGGAATGATCAACCTCAATATATTATCTTCTATTTCAGCCCCAATCACAGGATTGGTATTTTCAGCGATAGTATATGTCAGGTTATTCACCCCATCATCATCATCAAAATATTCATCCAGATCAGTAAAAACGTCCGGATCACCCAACAATCTGCTGACATTCCTTAATTCTCTTATCGTGTAAGGAACTTCTCCACTTATTTTGAAATAATTCCAAACCCCTACAAAACTCTTCTCCATGTCATGAGAGGAACCATAAATACCTATAGCCAAAGGAATATCCATATTTTGAATGGCTTCTTTGATGCTACCTCCGGTCTCCATGATACCCAGAGAAATATATGGTTGATTGTCGTATTTATATTTGGGTTCTACCGTACCGGTGTAAGGGTTTACCTCGAAAGCCAATTCAATTAAAGTGTTGGCACCTGGTCTTTCCAACTCCGGAATTTCCAGAAAAAGTGGACTGGTATCGGCTACATCATCAATTTCCTGGGCCGCATAAATACCCTCTTTGGTGAAAACTAGTTTTATAAAATTACTTTGGGTACCATCTCCTATCTGAATGCCTATTTCACCCTCTCCTTCAAAGTCATAAAGTTGTCCGGGAGAGGATAAGCCAATGATTCCGGATGAAATGATGAAATTTCCGGTTTCAGTGCCGGCATTGATACCCAATTGGAAACCCTTATCCTGATTATTGGCCAAGCCATCTGCCGTACCACCTGTCATGGAAATTTGTATGGCCCCTGCTGTACCACCATAAATATCCGGATCTCCAGGACTTTCATTTCCCTTATCCAGCCAGTTGAGCCAATTTGGATTATCATCCCCATTGTTCATTAATCCGGTCAGTCCCAATCCCAAATAACCAAATTCCTGGCCTGATGCATCAGATTGATTGGTAAACAACTGATTTTCCAATGGAAGGTCACTGGGATAACCGATTTGAAAGGAATCATCTTTATCCAGTATTCCATCTCCATCATCATCTTCGTCATTTAGATTGGAAATGAAATCTTTGTCATAATCATCCGGAGCTGATCCTCCTGAACAATAATCCGTACCGTTATCTATCTCATCCTGATTGGTATAACCATCATGATCATAATCAGCTGCCGGATCGAAATCCGGATCATCCACAGGTATGCAAAAAACATCATCTTCCGGAGTCAATACCATGATCCGGTTATCAAAAGTCGCCACCCAAACAGTACCTGGAAAAATTTCATTATCTCCATTAGTAGTGATTCCCAGGGCATTTCCTCCATTGAGGTTCCATTTACTGAATTCTACTTCTTTTAAAGAACCATCTCCATTTAAGTGAACCAAATGAAGGGTCCCTCCATTTTTACCAACTATCAGAGATCCTTTCAAAACCCCCTCGAAATTAGTCGCTTTATATTCTGCTATCCCATTGGAATTGTTCGGGAAAACAGTAACAATATTTGGCTGAGGTCCATTACTGTTGGCTAAAGTGGGCGCAATAAAATCTGCCTCAGCTGGATTTGCACTACTTAATGGAACCGGGGGCCAGTTTGCGGGGAGACTATTGGCTGCATAAACATCAAAGCCAGGCTGACCAGGAGCTACAGGTTCAAGAATCTGGGTTCTGAAATTGTCTGAAGGGGTAAAAACTGGAGTTACATTGGCATAATCATTATTATCTCCAATAAATTTGGTGTACAAACCGGCTCCTCCGGGAGCATAAGGGAAAGGCTCCCCTTTAATATAAGCCTGACCAGGATTGGCCCTGACTGGGGTGGGATGCCCTCCATAATAGGACCCGGGAACATAGGCATCTAAATTCGTGGTGACCAATAACAAGTGATCCTGATTATCCACAAACTCCCCGGCTGATGAAGGATTTAGCGGACTGGAACCTGGTTCACCCGGGTTATAATTATTGTTAATCATCGACGCATTACCCTCGCCCAGAGGTAAACCGCCCCAATTGATATTGGCCCCATTATCGGTAACAAATAACTTCCTATCTTCAGTCACCACTAAATCATATGAGTTTCTGTATCCGGGAGAAAAAATCTGAACAGGGCCATTTTCGGTCACCATTCCCATGTTCAAACCATCATTCCCGCCAAAAGGATCATTTACATCAATTCCATCATAATTTGGATCATTCGGATTATAAATTCCATTGACATTTTCCCGACTGGGATCATCCAGAGTGGGGATATCGTATTTGAATGACCTGCCGGAGTGGCTGTCAGTTTTGGTGGGTAAAGCTTCTATGGCTTCCAGATCAATACTTAAAATAGCTGCAGAAAGCGCAAATTCAGTGATGTAAGTAAAATTTTTTGAAGGAGCCCCGGCATTGGTTAGACCGCCACTCGCTACCAAAAGGTAGGGTTTATTATTAATGATTGTAAATTCCAATCCATTTGTGGAGTGATTCTCTTCAGAACGTGGCAAACCTCTTACTAAATCGACCACCTCCCAGCTCTCGCCAGTCCAGCTAATTTTAGTGATTATTCCTGAATTGGTATCAAGCAACTTGTCCCCGCTTGGCCCCCCCCATTTGGGATCGCTGGAACTCACATAAATTACCGGATTTTCTGCGGTCCCTACTACCGTAAGACCTGTAATTTGTCGATTTCCCCGATTATCATAGGCCAATAAACCAGTATCGTCATAATTGGGAATATTCTTTACCCCCAGAAGCAGTTCTTCGCCAACCACATCATATTGGTTGGCTCCCTCTTTTAATACCGAATAGATTTTGATTTCTCCTTTAAGTTGAGAAACATAAAGCCGCTCATCAGGTCCAAATTGAAGAGAGGTTCCCTGGTTAATATTATCAAAATCATTAAAATTTAATGAAGTTTGATTAAAACTTACGTTTTGAGCAAACAAATAATTTTGATTGGCAAACCAAATAAATAGGATAAATGAAACAATTGTTAAAGAATTTTTTGATGCTGATACCATAAGTTTCAAAATAATAAATTACTAAAACTGTTCATTAATAATATTTAAAAGTTTAATGCTGTTTTGTTTTGACAATATTAAACATTTAATCTAAAAAAATCAATCTTAAAAAACGTTTTATTTTATTTAAAATACATTTTTAATGATTTAACATTCTAATTTATTTACTAAAGAATCAAAATCCCCTTTTTAACCCTTAAATACGTATTTTTGTATTTTGCTATGAAAGAACAAAAAAATTATTTTATCCTGGTATTGATTTTGGGGGCATTAAGTACCATCAGTCCGTTCTCAGTGGACATGTATCTGCCTGCATTTCCGGCAATTTCTAAAAACCTGCATACCAGTATTTCCAACATTCAACTATCGCTAACCAGCTATCTGATAGGAATCGCCATCGGTCAGTTGTTTTATGGTCCATTATTAGATAGGTTTGGAAGAAAAAAACCGCTTTATGCAGGGCTTTGGATTTACGTCCTGGCGTCCATAGGATGTGCTTTTGTATCCTCCTTTGAAGGGCTTATCATCATGCGTTTCGTTCAAGCCATTGGCGGTTGTGTGGGAATGGTGGCAGCACAAGCACTGGTTCGGGACTTATTCCCTGTAAATAAAATTGCCCAAACCCTAGCCATGCTGACATTGGTGATTGCCGTTTCCCCTATGATAGCACCTACCCTAGGTGGGTATATTGCGGCTCATTTCCATTGGCATTGGCTATTTATTTTATTGGCCATTATATGTACCGGCATCATTATCTCCTGCAAATGGCAACTTCCCGACGGTGCAGAGCCGGACCTGAATCTCTCTCTCCGGCCGGTTCAGGTTTTTAAAAAATATATTGAAGTTCTTAAAAACAATCAATTTCTAACCTATATACTTGTCGGTGGAATTGCCGGAGCAGCACCCTTCGCCTACATAGCAGGATCTTCTGATGTGTTTATCAATATTTATGGGTTAACCGCTACAGAATATGGTTGGCTTTTTGCTTTTCTATCCATTGCCATGATTGGGGCTACCCAACTGAACCACATCCTGTTGAATCACTTCAGCAACCGTACCATCGTGATTACAGCCCTTTCTTACCAATTGGTCATTGGCCTGATCATCATTATCGGTGTGTGGACAGCAGCGTTTAATGTTTGGGTATTGATCGGTATCATGTTTATCTTCCTGACCGGTCATGGGCTGAGTGTTCCCAATGCAGCAGCCATTTCACTGGCTCCCTTCTCTAAAAATGCAGGGAGTGCTTCTGCCATGATGGGTTTTATGCGTATGGCCATAGGAGGTCTGGTTACCGCCTTGGTGAGCCTTTTTCACAATGGAACGGCCATGCCCATGGTCATGTTGATGGCAGGCTGTATATTGGTGGCGGGGATGGTCCTGCTTTTTCACTTTTCAGCTACAGGGGAATTGTACACCTGGAGGAAAAAACAAGCTGCGCGGCCTTTCTGGAGCAAGGGAAAATAGGTGATGCTGGATTATTTTTTTAACTTTGCGCTTTGTTAAATTTTCAGTAGGCAAATACAATGATTTCAGTAGATAATTTATCCCTCAAATTCGGCAAAAGAACACTGTTCGAAGATGTAAACCTAAAGTTCACCCCAGGTAATTGCTATGGGGTCATCGGTGCCAATGGCGCAGGAAAATCTACATTTTTAAAGATCCTTACCGGAGAAATTGACAGCACTACGGGCATCGTCAATATTACACCCGGACAAAGAATGTCCGTACTTTCCCAGGATCACTTTGCCTTTCAGGAGGAGGAAGTTTTACGAACGGTGATCATGGGGCATAAAAAGCTTTTTGACATCATGACGGAAAAAGATGCCATTTACATGAAAGAGGATTTTACAGAGGAAGATGGTAACAAAGCAGCTACACTGGAGGCTGATTTTGCAGAAATGGACGGCTGGAATGCCGAAAGTGACGCAGCAGCACTTCTTTCCGGATTGGGGGTGAGTGAAAATCTCCATGGGAAATTAATGAAAGACTTATCCGGGGATCAGAAAGTAAGGGTGCTATTGGCACAGGCTTTATTTGGAAATCCGGATATACTGATTCTGGATGAACCCACAAACGATCTTGACGCCGAAACCATCGGCTGGCTGGAGGATTTCTTAATCAATTTTAAAAACCTGGTCATTGTGGTTTCTCATGACAGGCATTTTTTAGACCAGGTGGCCACGCATATTGTAGATATAGATTTCGGTAAAATCAACATATATTCCGGAAATTATTCTTTTTGGTATGAATCTTCCCAACTAGCCGCAAAACAAAAAGCGGATCAGAACAAGAAGGCCGAAGAAAAGCGAAAAGAGCTTCAGTCTTTCATTGAGCGCTTTTCCGCAAATGTTGCCAAATCCAAACAAGCGACTGCCAGGAAAAAAATGCTGGAAAAGCTCAATGTGGATGAAATTAAGCCTTCCACCCGAAAATATCCGGGCATTATTTTTAAACCTGAAAGGGAGGCCGGAGACCAGCTACTGCTTACCGATCAATTGGAATTGAAAAACGAAGAGAAGGTCTTTTTCACGGATGTAAACCTGATGGTGGACAAAGGGGACAAAATCGCCTTTCTCTCCAGGACCAAGCAGGCCGTTACCAAGTTTTTCCAAACCATCATGGAAGAAATTCCTGTTCAATCCGGAAGTTTTAAATGGGGGGTAACCATTAATAAAGCTTACATGCCCAATGATAATTCTTCTTTTTTCGACTCAGACCTAAAACTGATTGACTGGTTGAGTCAATACAGCGAAAATCAGGAGGAGGCTTATGTAAGAACTTTCCTGGGCAGAATGCTTTTTACAGGTGAAGAGTCTCTGAAAAAAGCATCCGTGCTTTCCGGGGGAGAAAAAGTACGGTGTATGGTTTCCCGGATGATGCTTCAGAACCCCAACTTTCTGGTTTTGGATGAGCCTACCAATCACCTGGATCTGGAATCCATTCATGCACTTAACAATGCCATGATTGATTTCACGGGAACTTTGTTGTTTTCTTCCTTTGATCATGCTTTCGTACAGTCTGTTGCCAACCGGATTATCGAATTTACACCCAAGGGCACCATTGACAGGCGAATGGATTACGAATCCTACCTGGAAGATCCGGAAATTAAAGCCCTGAGGGATAAGATGTACCATTAATAACCATTACTTGCTGCCCACTGCGATCGTTTGTTACTTATTGGTAACCATGGCTTTAGGCGCATGGTCTTCCCGCTTTGTCAAGACTTCCGGGGACTTTATGCTGGCCGGCAAACAACTCCCGCTATATTTAAGTGCCTCGGCTCTTTTTGCCACCTGGTTTGGCTCTGAAACCATTTTCGGTGCTTCCTCAGAATACCTGAATCATGGTTTACTTGGGGTCATGGAGGACCCTTTTGGAGGCGCATTGTGTCTGCTATTATTTGGGTTGTTTTTTGCAAAGCCCATATACGCCATGCAAGCACGCACATTGGGGGATGTGTATAAGAAACTTTTTGGGAAAAGGATTGCCTTGTATGCCACCATTTTCATGATCCCCGCTTATTTCGGATTCATTGCTGCGCAGCTGGTGGCCTTTGGATTAATTCTTGGAGCAGTTGCCGGTCTTTCTATGGAGATGGGAGTCATGATCAGCGCTGCAATCGTTCTATTTTATACCTTTTTAGGAGGAATGTGGGCCATTTCGATCACCGATTTTGTTCAGACAATCGTCATTGTGGTTGGTTTATTCTGGCTGACGATCACGCTCAGCCAGGAAGCCGGCGGCATTTTCATAATCATGGAGCAGGCACCCGATTCCAGTTTCACGTTTTTTCCCCCTCCAAAAGCAGGTGCCTGGATGGAATACCTGGGTGCCTGGGCCATTTTAGGCTTGGGAAGCATTCCAAGCCAGGATATTTATCAGCGATCCATGTCAGCCAAAAGCAGTGGTACGGCCCAAAAATCATTGTTTCTTGCATCAGCATTTTACCTGACCATAGGACTTTTACCCTTGTTTATCGCCTTGAGTGGAAAAATCCTATATCCGGAAATTTCCCTGGAAAACGATCAACTGCTTCTTCCAGAACTGGTATTGCAGCACAGTAGTTTGCCCTTACAGGTTGCCTTTTTCGGTGCCCTGCTTTCGGCTATTATGAGCACCACCAGTTCATCCATGCTTGCCCCAACTGCGCTTATAACAGAAAATATCATCAAGCCTTTAAAGTATGACAGATGGAGTGAGCATCAAATGTTGTGGATTTTGAGAATCTGCCTGGTAGCCATCACCCTTATTTCCGTTGTTCTTGCCTTTTGGAAGACCAATATTTACTCCCTGATTGGAGAGGCATCTATGTTATTGCTTGTGTCCTTACTTACGCCACTTACGGCAGGTTTATATTGGAAAAAAGCATCCTCAACAGGAGCAAAATGGTCCATATTTGGAGGCATGGCAGCTTACCTGTTATTCTATTTTGAGTTTATCCCCATACCTGCACCCCATCATTTGGCAGCTCTTGCAGTCAGCATAGTGGCCATGATTATCGGTTCCAACCGATATCCCGGGCCACTTTCAAACAAACTATCCTGAAAATTACTTCAAAAAAATGAGTCCCCATAAAATGAACTACCCTGAAATCACCCTGAAAAAGGGAAAAGAGATCTCTATAAAACGAAAGCATCACTGGATTTTTTCAGGTGCCGTTGAAAAAAAACCACTGGACCTGGAGGAAGGAAACCTGGTAAAGGTCCTGGATAACAAAAGGCAGGTGTTGGGCATTGGTTTTTATTCACCAGGCTCCATTATGGTGCGAATGATAACCTTTAGCGACAGGGAAATTTCGGAAGACTTCTGGGTGGAAAAAATTTCAACTGCCTACAAATTAAGAAAGGAGATTTTTTCCTCCCGGAACAAAAAGACCAATGCCTACCGGTTGGTACACGGGGAGGGGGACCGCATGCCGGGCTTGATCATTGACAATTACGACGGAAACCTGGTCATTCAGGGTCACCACCCGGGAATTATCAAAGAACTGGACAACATATCAACTGCCTTGAAAAGGGTTTTAGGGAAAGAGCTCAAATCCATTTATAACAAAAGTTCTTCGGCAATGCATGGCAATACCGATCAGGCCGATGGATGGGTCTTTGGTGAAAGTCCGGATAACCGGATAGTGGAAAATGATTTTCAATTTGAAATCAACATGGAAAAGGGCCAGAAAACAGGCTTTTTTCTGGATCAAAGGGACAACCGGAGTTTACTCCAGGCCTATTGCCTGGGAAAAGTAGTACTCAATACTTTTTGTTATTCTGGCGGATTTTCTGTGTATGCTATGGGAGCAGGGGCAAGCAGGGTCACCTCCGTTGACATATCTTCAGAGGCCATTGCCCTTTGCCAAAGGAACCTCGAAATAAACGGGTTTGATCCCATTAATAATCCCTCTATTACTGCAGATGTAATTAAATACCTTCAGACTATCGATGACTCCTATGAAGTAATTATTCTTGACCCGCCTGCTTTTGCCAAAAACAGGCGCTCCCGCCACAATGCGGTACAAGCTTACAAAAGATTGAATGCCCTGGCACTGAAAAAAATAAAGCCCGGAGGTATATTGTTTACTTTTTCCTGCTCTCAGGTAATTGACCGGGACTTGTTTCACCATACGGTAACAGCCGCAGCGCTGGAATCAGGAAGAAATACCCAAATCCTTCATCAGGTGTCCCAGGGGGCGGATCACCCTGTAAATGTATTTCATCAGGAGACTTCCTACCTGAAAGGTTTGGTTTTGTATGTAGATTAAAAAAAGGCGGCAGGGAGTTAGCCCCCTGCCGCCTTTTTTATTCCAATCAGGCATTCACACCTGTGGTACCACCCCCCTTAAGGGTAAGTTCCACCGGTTGGTTGGTTTCCCATGCTCCTGCCGTAAAGTCCGGAATATCGATTGAATTGGATCGGTTGGCCACCGACCACTCGCTCAATGGAGTAATGGAACTCCAGAGTGCCGCATCGTAAACATCCTGATCCAATGGCAGGCCGTTTCGAAGGCAGTCAATCAATCGCCAGTCCATCATAAAATCCATGCCGCCATGACCGCCGATTTTTTTGGCCATTTCTCCCACTTTTTTGACGATTTCCGGAGTGTATTTTTCTTCCAGTTCTTTTACTTCCTCATCCTTCATCCAGCCATGACCAGTAGAAATACCCGGTACAGGCCATTTTCTGGCCATTCCTTTAGTGCCACTGATAAGGTGGATTCTGGAATAGGGCCTGGGAGAACTGACGTCATGCTGAATCATTATGGATTTACCCTTTTTGGTTTTGACCAATGTGGTATTCATGTTTCCCCTAAAGTTCTTAGTCGCGAAAGATGCAAAGAAATTATCCTCTGCCGCCAACTGCTCGGCACGGGCTTTCATGTGAAAATCATTGCTGGATAAGGATGTCAGGTAATCCATTTGGTCTCCGCGGTTGATATTCATGATTTGACATACGGGTCCTAAACCATGAGTGGGGTAAATATTACCATTCCGGTAGTTTTCCTTCAATCTCCACATGTCCTGATAGCCGGTACCCTTTTGAAAATTCAAATCCAAAAGGTCATGTATATAGGCTCCTTCTCCATGGATGATATCACCAAAAAACCCATCTCTGGCCATGTTTAGCGTCATTAGCTCAAAAAAATCGTAGCAACAGTTTTCCAATTGCATGCAGTGCTTTTTGGTCCGCTCAGACGTTTCTACCAATTGCCAGCATTCTTCAAGGGTAATCGCAATGGGCACCTCAGAAACGGCATGTTTGCCTGCTTCCATTGCATATACCGCCATAGGAGTATGCCATTCCCAGGGTGTAGCAATGTATATAAGGTCCAGATCATCCCTGTCCACCATTTTCTTCCAGGCAAAGGTGGATCCGCTATAGGTCTCCGGATTATGCGAAGTTCCCTCCAGACTTTTCATCACCTTATCCACCATTTCTGGCCTTAAGTCACACAAAGCCTTGATCTCAACTCCCTGAATTTTACTCAAACGATTAACAGCCCCAGGCCCTCTCATTCCCAGACCAATAACCCCTACCCTTACTACATCCAGTTTGGGGGCTGAAAAACCTGACATGTTGAACCTTTGGACATGCTGTTTTGTACTTTGAACAAGCACTTTTTCCTGTTCTTCCCGGGAAAGTCCTGTAAAACCAGTTCCCATCATCCCTATTCCGGCAAGGCCGGATAGTTTTAAAAACTCTCTTCTTTTATTACTCATATTTATTTCAGTTTAATTGTCAATCGTTTCAATTGCATGTTTATTTGTCAGACATCATTCTAAATTTTAAAAAACAGCTTTTTTCTGTATAGAAAATAGCACAGGTACCACATGATTGCCAATGTAAATACGGCGTTAATTAATTCCAATACATTTTCCGGCAAGCCAAGTGCACCCAAAGTCCCATAATTGAAAATTCTTACAAAACCGGTCAACCAGTCATGTCCCAAAATCTGGGCAAACAGGTAAATGAATATCGGGTTCATGCCGACAATAATAAAAAAGAATGTCCAACCTTTAACTTTTTTTACATCAATCAGCCAATAGAACAACGCCAGGGCCAATATGGCCCAACCTCCGGAAGCAAATACAAAGGCACTTGTACTTATCCTCTTAATGATTGGCGTGATGCCCGCCCAGTCCAAACCGTATCCAATAAGCAATGCTGACATGCCTGCCAAAACAAAGTATTTGATTATTTTTTTGGAAGAAGATTGATGTAACAATAATGCATTACCGCACATCGCCCCCCATAGGGTATGGGCGGCAGTAGGAATACAATTGATGGCCACCCAACCACCTCCGCTTAACTTACCCATCAGGAGAAGGTCTGTAAAAGACCCAAAATTTTCTCCTTTCACAAAAGGTGAAGCAGGATCATATAAGCGGTACATGATCTCCGTCAATACCAACAGCCCTAGGGAAATAGCCAGTTGAATTTTAAATGGCTGCCGGATCAAAAAATACGTCAGTAATATGGTGAAAGACAGTTGGGTAAGTACATTCCAAAGCTCAAAAACAATGGCATCCGCATAAACGCAATGCAAACCTGTCCCAAATAAAAACAATAGCAGGCAACGTTTTACTATATGGCGGGTCACTTTGCTTCTATCCCCTTGTTTGGACAATCTCTTATTTAAAGAAAAGGGCATGGCCACCCCAACTATAAACATAAAAAAAGGCTGAATCAAGTCCCAAAACCGAAGCCCGTTCCAGGGATGGTGGGTAAATTGGAGAAAAAACAGAAACCCCAGGCTCCCTTCAGAAAACATGTCAAGTAAGGCACGGTATATCAAGGCGGATTCCGCCACCAAAAGAAACATGGTAATCCCCCTGTAAGTATCAAGAGAACCAAGCCTTTGGTCAATTAATTTTGGGCTTGAAGCCATATTCAAGATAAATAAATGCTTTTATGATCAAATATATGGAAAGATGATTGTCAAAGATAGCTTTTCAATAACCTGCTTCAAACAGTATTTTATAAAAATATTATGAATGGTAAAGAGATTAATTTAAAATATTTCTGTAATTTTCTTATTCTTAATCCCCTGATTTCCTAAAACAATCCAGTCATCGGCCATTAAACAGCATCTTGATAATGCAAAGCACCCTTGTAGTAACCCGCCATTCCTTTCTCCTTCCTATTTTGACCTTTTGTTTTCTGGTCTGCACCGGATGTAATGAAGAAGTACAAACTCCTGAAAAAGAAGTATCTGCGGAAGAAAATGTGAATTCCCTACTATTAAAGGATTACAAACCTGAATCCCTTTACCAAAGCATTGGTCCTGCTGTGGAAAAGGCTGCATTTCCTGTCATAGATATGCATGCCCACCCCTATGCGAAATCAGAAGCAGAATTGGATGAATGGGTAAAAATCATGGACAAGGTAGGCATAGAAAAAACGATCATCCAAAGTTATCAAACGGGTGCTGCATTTGACTCACTTGTTGCTGTTTACAACAAATACCCAGATCGTTTTATCCTCTATTGTGGCTTCGATTATTCAGGGTTTGAAGAAGACGATTTTGGGGATGCGGCTATAAACGAACTTGAAAGGTGCTTTTCGGTCGGGGCAAAAGGCGTCGGGGAATTGGGAGATAAAGGTAAAGGCTTGTTTTATTCCAAACCAACCAAAGCTTTTGGCATGCACATCAACGATCCCAAAATGAAACCCTTGCTGGAAAAATGTGCAGAACTCGGCATGCCTGTAAGTATTCACGTAGCCGAGCCCATTTGGATGTACCAGCCAATGGATGCCAGAAACGATGGGTTGATGAATGCATTCAAATGGCGGCTTGATGACCAAAAAGGGATCGTTGATCATGGAGGAATGATCGCTATTTTAGAAGATGCAGTTGCCCAAAACCCGAAAACGACATTTATTGCCTGCCATTACGCCAATAGCAGTTTTGATTTGGGTATCCTTGGCAATCTTTTTGACAAGTATCCCAATCTGTATGCAGATAACAGTGCGCGGTATGCGGAAACCGCAACAATTCCAAGAACGGTAAAAAAGTTTTATACCCAATATGCAGATCGGTTGGTATATGGCACGGATATGGGGATCAGCGAAGAAATGTACCGTACTACACTAAGAATTCTGGAGACAGCAGATGAGCATTTCTATGACAGAAACATTTCCTCCTACCACTGGGCCATGCACGGATATGACCTTCCCACTAATGTATTGGAAAAGGTTTACCGAAATAATGCCCTGAAAATTTTAAACCTCGAACCTTAAATAGATCACTTATTTTATAATAAATGAAATAGACAATTTGGGATATTGTGATTTTTTTCGTGACATTACTTGTTTAAAATTTCTTTAATCAGGGCAGTGTACCCCCTTGCATATTGGTCCATTCCCAGATCAGAAGGATGAGTTCCATCCACAGTGGCATCCATGCTCAATCCAATTCCATCCCTGCTCAAATAATAAAGCTCTTCGACACCTCCAGCTACCAACTGTTCGTAGGCTTGTCTCGACCAAAGATTTCTAAGTTGATAGGCTTCTTCCCTATCTTTATTAATCAGGTCATCGGTGTAGCCTGCATGGTCAACCAAAAGGATGGGAGTATCGGGTCTTTTTTCCTTCAAATAATTTACAGCAGAAACAATTCTCTCTTTTACTACCTTTTCATCGAAAGAATCGCGCACCAAATTCGGCAAGCAATCCAATATATAGATGCTGCTTTCTATTTTACCCAAATAGGTTATCAATGGATCTTCCAATTGACCATTTCCCGAAAAACCCAAATTGATCAGGGGAAGGTTGAGATTCCTTTCCAAAATAGCTGTCCAGGCCATACCTGGTCTGGATGCGCAGGCTCCCTGAGCTATGGAAGTACCATATACCACCAGGGGCAATTCGGCTGGGTCATTTAAAATAAAGTCAAATTCAGCATCATCAGGAAGACCAATTTCCAAAAATAAAACCTCGTTATACAAGGGTAAATAGAGATCAAAATTTCTGTTGCCCTTCAAATCAGCTACAATAGGGAATTCATATTTAATGGTGTCGGCAAAAGAATAGTTTCCTTTTACCCAAATCCATTGGCCTGCATCGGATTTAGTATACAAATCCAAACCACTAACGCCAGTTGCTGGCATATGGGGCATACCATGAGCTCGGGAAACGGTATACCTGATGGTGATTTTTTTTGCATCGGTGGCAAATTTCAATTTAAGGCCGGCCGCGTGCCTGGAAAGCCCCCAAACTGGCCCCCTTACCTCATCCTCCATTGATTCAGGCAATCTGGAAAAAGCTGTCGCTCCTTCCCCCTGCCCGTGAACGATATTTGCATTCCCAGATTTAAGTGGGTTGATCCAATTCAAATGCTCCTGTCCAAAAGAAGCAAAAAGGGGACTTACCAATAAAACAAACGTATAACAAATAGACCTTATTTTCATTGAGCTAATATTATTAAATACACAATTGGGCTAAAATTTAAGATAAAAAGGGGAAAACCCATATTTAATTAAGTAGAATTTCCAGATCATCACCAGATTTCACAAGGGACATGCCGGAAATTCCAAATCACAGGCTTACCAAATGTGGTATTATTCCGATACTCCATTCCCCGCATAACCAATAATTTATTTTCTGCCAGTGATTTCTTTTTTATAAAAAGCTTATATTTAAATTCCGGCTACAGGTTAAATAGTTCAAAACTTGAATTCAAATGAAAATATCCTAACAGGCAATGTTAAAACAGACATCCGGGACGCTAATAACCTTTAAATCAGTATTAATCTGTGTTCCAAGGAAGCATTGTCCTCATTCTGTTGCAAATCCGGTAGTAAGATTAATCAATTGGTTTGCATTACCCAAATTTAAAATATTTACAAAAAAATTCTATTTCTTCCAAATGTTAAAATCACCCAAAACAATAAAAGCAGGACACCAAAAGATGCAGGCAATTTTTACATTTTTCCTTCTAATCGTAACCCTTTCGAACAATCTACATGCCCAGGATAAGCCAAATATACTGGTAATTTTAACGGATGATCAGGGATATAAAGATTTGGGAAGTTATGGTGCTACAGATATACAAACACCAAATTTGGATTTAATTGCGGAAAAAGGAGTAAAATTCACTCAATTTTACGCAGGAGCACCCGTTTGTTCCCCGTCCCGGGCATCTCTGTTGACCGGGAAATACAATTTTAATGCCGGACTTTTTGGAAATGTTGCCCCTCCGCATCGGGATCCGGAAGGGCGCTCAGGGCTGCCAACATCCGAAATCACCATGGCAGAGGTATTTAAAAAAAATGGCTACCGTACCGGCCTTATCGGAAAATGGCACTTGGGACATACTCCTGAAAAGCTTCCCAATGGGCAAGGTTTTGATTATTTTTTCGGCCATCAGCGGGGTTGCATCGACAATTTCTCACACTTCTTTTATTGGAATGGACCCAATTTGCACGATCTTTACCAAAACGAAAAGGAAATCTACAGACCCGGGCAGTTTTTTGGAGACCTGATGGTTTCCGAATTATTAGGTTTCATAAAAGAAAAAGACCCAAAACCATTTTTTGCATTTTGGACAATCAATATGCCCCATTATCCTTATCAGGGTGATCCCAAATGGCTGGAGGAATATTCAGGACTGGAAAGTCCCCGGAAGGAGTATGCTGCTTTCGTTTCTACCATTGATGGGCTGGTTGGTGAAGTGTATGCTTATCTGGCTGCTTCCGGGAAATTGGAAAACACCATTATTGTTTTCCAGTCTGATCACGGACACAGTGTAGAAGAAAGGGCCTTCTTTGGCGGTGGAGATTCCGGGATTTTTAATGGGGCCAAGTTCAGCATGTTGGAAGGAGGGATTCGCGTTCCGGCGATCATCAGTTATCCTGCCAAGCTACCGCAAAATGAAACCCGTGAACAGTGGGCAAGTAGTGTGGATTGGTTGCCAACATTGGCAGAAATGGTGCAAATCCCCCTGGAAAACGAAACACAGATTGATGGAAAAAATTTATTGCCCCTGATATTGAATCAGGAGCTTCCCAGTCCCCATGAAATTATGTACTGGGCTACCGGGTTCCCTGATAATGAGAATCATTCCTGGGCTGTAAGAAAAGGCCCCTGGAAATTATTGGGCAACCCACATGATCCTACAGGAAAACTAAGCTTTGATGAATCCGATAAACTATATTTGGTGAACCTTGATTCCGATGTAACGGAAGCAAATAACCTTTCCGAAAAAAATCCTGCAAAATTAGAGGAATTACACCAGCTCTATAGAAACTGGGTAAACCCCTTTTTATCAGAAAATAGGTAAAATATTTTTAAAATAATAAAAATAAATACTTTCAGCATGCCTCCAGCGATTCTTAAAGGAAAACCATCAATTTACTCTGCAAGATCAATTTTAAAGATTCGACGACTTAAATTCTTAAACTTTTAAATTAACTTTTATCCAAAGCATAAAAATTAGTTTTTTCTCAATAACTTTTATATTTTTTTTAACTAAGATCAACAAATCATGCATTTGTATTTGTTACTTTTTATTTATTAAATTTCGCAATTACATACACCGAAATACTTTTATAAAATAATATTTTGATATTTTCATATGTGTGGTATCGTTGCATACATTGGTTCCCGAGAAGCTTATCCAATCATTCTAAAAGGTCTTCAGAGGCTGGAATACCGGGGTTATGATAGTGCCGGAGTAGCACTACTGGATAAAAAATTGGAAATTTATAAAAAGAAGGGGAAGGTCGCCGAACTCGAAGCTTCCCTGGTAGGAAAAAACCTTCATGCGCAGGCAGGTATAGGACATACCCGATGGGCAACACATGGGGAGCCTTCAGACAGAAATGCCCATCCTCACCGTTCTTCTTCAGGTAAGCTGGCAATGGTACATAACGGGATCATTGAAAATTTTGCCCCTATTAAAAAGGAACTGGTCAGTAAGGGCTATGTTTTTGAAAGTGATACCGATACCGAGGTACTGTTGCATTTTATAGAGGACATTTACAAACATGATGCTAAAAGCCTGGAAGAAGCGGTTAGGATTGCCTTAAAGCGCATTGTAGGTGCCTATGTAATTATTTTGCTCGACCAGGACCATCCAGACACCTTGATTGCCGCAAGAAAGGGCAGTCCTTTGGTAATTGGAATTGGCAAAAATGAGCATTTTTTAGCCTCTGATGCTTCTCCTATTATCGAGTACACCAAGGAGGTCGTCTATATCAATGACTATGAAATGGCCATCGTAAAACCGGATGAACTTATATTGAAAAATCCAGGAAACGAACGGATTACTCCTTTTATTACCAAACTGGACATGGAATTGGCGGCCATAGAAAAAGGGGGGTATGACCATTTCATGTTAAAGGAAATATTCGAGCAGCCTACCGCTGTATTTGATTGTCTTCGGGGAAGATTAGACCCCAAAGCCGGAACCATTAGAATGGGAGGAATAGACAAGCACCTGGACCTGTTGAAGGAGGCCAAACGTATTATCCTGGTGGGTTGCGGCACTTCCTGGCATGCAGGGCTTTTGGCAGAGTATGTTTTTGAGGAGCTTTGCAGAATCCCCGTTGAAGTCGAATATGCTTCGGAATTCAGGTACCGAAACCCGGTGATACACCCAGGGGACGTAATCATTGCCATTTCTCAAAGTGGGGAAACTGCCGATACCCTGGTCGCACTTGAGAATGCAAAAAAACAAGGAGCTTTTATTTTTGGGGTGGTAAACGTGGTAGGATCAAGTATTGCGAGACTTTCTCAGGCAGGTGCTTACACACATGCCGGACCGGAAATCGGCGTAGCATCCACTAAAGCTTTTACAGCCCAGTTGACAGTGCTGTATCTCATCGCCATGAAATTGGGCTTTGCCAAGGGTGCAATAACCAAGGAACGGTACCTGCATTTGATCAATGAACTGGCTTTAATTCCGGAAAAAATTAATGAGGTACTGAGAAAGGCTGATGATATAAAAATCCTAGCAGAAAAATACAAAGATGCCAGAGATTTTCTTTTTCTGGGCAGGGGTTACAATTTCCCCATCGCATTGGAGGGGGCATTAAAGCTAAAGGAAATCAGCTATATCCATGCTGAAGGCTATCCTGCCGCGGAAATGAAACACGGTCCGATAGCATTGGTAGAAGAAGGCCTTCCCATAGTATTTGTTGCCACTAAAGATGCCTATCATGAAAAACTGGTCAGTAATGCGCAGGAAATAAAAGCCAGAAAAGGTAAAGTTTTGGCCATCATCACCGAAAATGACACGATATTCCATGAGATAGCTGATGAAACCATAGCTGTACCTGCTGCTGATGAAATCCTGGCCCCTCTGTTGAGTGTAGTCCCCTTGCAATTATTGGCCTATTACACCGGTTTGGCCAAAGGCCTGGATGTGGATAAACCCAGAAACCTGGCCAAATCCGTCACTGTTGAATAACTTAAATCGGAAATGCAGCCATGAATAAAATTACCCGGCATCCCCTATCCGCCTTAGGCTATCAGTTTATTGATCAAAGATTCTTACCGAAAGGAAAAGACGAATACTATTTAAGAAACAGGCAAAACAGATCAGAAACCAACTTTAGAAACCTTAACGCCCAGGAAATTGAATTACTGGTCCGAAACCGGAACCAATCGGATGATTGGAACAAAATTCTGGTTGCTGATGCATTTAATCCCGATTTGGTAAAGAATTGTAAATTCTTTGGCCTTGTCAGAATTGGGAAATTGGAACCATGTTTCCTGGAATACCATAACCTCCGGATGCCAGTTGGTATTTACAACAGCAATATCATCAGCTGTGATATCGGAGATAACGTTGTCATTGATAATGTGCGCTACCTTTCGCATTATATCCTCGGCAATGAAGTGGTTTTGGTGAACGTCAATGAAATGGCAACAACAAGCCACGCCAAATTTGGTAATGGTATCGTAAAGGAGGGTGAATCAGAAGATGTCAGGATATGGCTGGAGCTTTGTAATGAAAACGGAGGCAGAAGAGTAGCCCCCTTCAGTGGAATGTTGCCTGGGGATGCCTGGCTTTGGTCCAGGTACCGTGCAGACTTGGAATTGCAAAATCAATTTCTTGCCTTTACCCAAAAAGCTTTTGACCATAAAAGGGGGTATTATGGAAAAGTGGGAGACCGCTGTATTATCAAAAACACACTGATTATCAAAGATGTGTGGATTGGTTCTGATGCCTATATCAAAGGGGCCAACAAACTGAAAAACCTGACCATCCACTCCACGCCCGATTCTGGTACTCAAATTGGTGAGGGCTGCGAATTGGTAAACGGTATTGTCAGCGAAGGCTGCACGGTCTTTTATGGTGTTAAGGCCGTCAGGTTTTTAATGGCCTCCCACTCTCAACTGAAGTACGGCGCCCGTTTGATCAACAGTTACCTGGGCTCCAATGCCACCATTTCCTGTTGTGAAGTATTGAATTCCCTGATTTTTCCAGCCCATGAGCAACACCACAATAATTCCTTTCTTTGTGCGGCATTGATTCAGGGCCAAAGCAACATGGCTGCGGGGGCGACAGTGGGTTCTAACCATAACTCCAGAGGTGCTGATGGGGAACTTATCGCAGGAAGAGGATTTTGGCCGGGATTGTGTGTCAGCCTGAAGCACAATTCCCGATTTGCGACTTTCAATCTGATCACCAAGGGAGATTACCCGGCAGAAATGGACATTCCCCTGCCATTTTCACTGATGAGTAATGATGTGCACAGGGATGAATTGATTGTAATGCCTGCCTACTGGTTTCAATATAACATGTATGCACTGGCAAGAAACGCCTGGAAATACAAAGATCGGGACAAGCGGATCGACCAAATACAAAAATTGGAGTTTCATTTTTTAGGCCCCGACAGCATGATGGAAGTGCTACTTGGTATTTCTATACTTGAGGATTTGTGCGGACAATCTTATTTCAGGCAATATCCCCCAGATAAAGCGCCTACCAATGAATCGATTCGAAAAAAAGGAAGAGAATTATTGATCACGGAAGATCCAGTGGTTGATCGGTTAAATATTTTTGCCAAGGGATGGGAAAACAGCAGCAGAAAGGTGCGGGTAATCAAAGTGATGAGTGCCTATAGGATCTACAGCCAACTGCTTCAATATTATCCCGTTCATTGCCTGCTTGAATACAGGAACCAAGGGCAATACCCAAATTTCAGCGATATTTTGGCTTTATTATCAAAAAGCGGAGCTCCCGAAACATGGGTAAACATGGGTGGACAAATGATCCAGCAAACCGATCTGGATAAACTTGTGTCCGCAATAAAAAAAGGAGAAATCAGCAGCTGGTCAAAATTGCACAAATCCTATCAAAAACTGGGACAGGAATATGGGAAACTAAAGACCATACATGCCTTTTCAATGTTTCTTAAATATGATGGATCCAAAGATTTTACCATTGATCACCTGAAAAAATTACTCGTTTCAGCAAAATCCTTTAGGTCTTGGCTGTCTGAACAAACCCTGGTATCGAGAAAAAAGGACTATGACAACAAATTCAGAAACATGGTCTATAATGATCTTGAGGAAAGAGATATGGTATTGGGAGCCCTTGATGACAATAGTTTCATCGCCGCTGACCGGGAAGACTGCCACACTTTTAATAAACACATCGACTCCTGGCTAGCCTCTCTTTGAACTAATAAACCAATGGTGATTCCCTGGGTTTTGGGAAGTCTTCATTTCTTTTTCATAAAACAGGTAATACTAAGGATTTTCCATTTTGGATGCAATCAAAGTGAAATCGTATGTGTCAATTTGTGGCTGCACCAATAAAAACCACCGAAAATAATTGATGGAAAAGAATCCTTAAGAAGAATTTATTTTTAACCCTTTTTGGACCAAATCCCCAATGATTTTTTATTTGATCAAATTATGCTAAATTAAGGTGTTTTGGATGGTGGTTTAAATAAAACAGATAGTTATGCCTGAAAAATACGCATTAACCTTAACGCTTACTTTGGTATTCCATTTAATGGTATATGCTGCCGGTAATACACAGCCATGCCCGGAATCATTCATTACCAGTGGTATGCCTGCCAACTATGTGGAAATAATTTCTCCTGAAAAAACAGTTCAGATTCCTCTTAATCATGTCAGGGTTTTTCCAGGGGGAAAAGAGCGGATATATATTTTATTACCGGATATATTGACATCGCTATCAACCCCCATCATCCGCTGGAATGAATTGGTACTTAAAAAACCGTTAAATTCCGATGAAAACTGGGCAGGAACCATTGACAGGAAAAGTTTTTACCCTACCCCTTGTATTCCTTTATTGAAAGACGGTAACTTTTCTTCTGCGGAATCAAATGAAGGGTTCACTTACGAAACAACAAATAATAAAGTAAGTGTGAAGGGAAATATTTCCTTTGCTCAAACTTCAGGAATACAACTGGTAATTCACTTGAATATCGATCAGCAGGATATTCCAATGCCATTGATTAATGATCTTGATGGTGAAATTTTCACCAGAAATGGAGCCATTCCTATTTCATCAGGAGAAATTAGTTATATACCCAGTTCAGAAGTTTTAAAAGGTTCCGGATTGGCTGAAGGTACTGCCATGAACCAAAGTTTCGAATTTCTTATTCCTGATTATCGGGGAGAACCTGGAATATTTGCTGTCAATGAAGGGGACAACCGGCAGGATGTTTTTTATATTTATAAAATAGAAGGAAAGCCTGAGGAAACCCTGACCATAAGCAAATATGCATTAAAACCGGAAAACCTAGTAACCAAATCTTTTTTTAAAATCAACCCATTTGACATGGATTTATTGAATCCCGATGAATTGATTCCGGTAGCAAACTACCATAGCCAGTCAATATTGATTGATCCAAAACCCTCCCCAACCTTTTTACCCTTGACGAATAATGCTTTTGAAGGCAATTCACCAACTTTTGTACAATTGAAGAATTTGACTTTACCTGTGAAATTGGGTCAAGTACCCTGGGAAAAAAACTTCACTTTTTCATTCGAAAACTTACCCATTTGGAATATTGATTTTCAGGAGGAAAGCGATAGTGACGGTTTGAAAAAGATCGCTGTCAGGTATAAACCTCCGGGAAATCCTGATGAACAGCCAGCATTAGCAGAGAGACTCACCTACAAGCAGGTGGAGCAAATAAATGCTGGTTTCATGGAAATATTTAAATCTTTTGATGAAACCAGCGATACGGTAAAACTCAAGACCGGGATTTTACAATTATTTGAAAACAACAATCTAAAAACAGAGGCAAAGATCTCAGACAATTTTGAGCCATTTTTAGTCACTACCATTAGTGGTTTTAGGGAGGCGGAAAAATATGCCCTTTCTTCAGGATCTGGAGATTTTAATCCTTCTATGAATACTGAGGGGCTGGAATTACTTCCTGTTGAATTAATTCTGAAAAACGAAAATGGATTTCCGGAATCCAGGTCTTTTGATTTCCATAACACTGCCATATCAGTAACCTATGAAGGCGACAGCATCGCCATTACTGCCTCAAATGAAACACAGGGACTGCAAAAATTAATGGTGCCCAATTCAGGGTTGTTTGATATTTATCAATTTTATGGTATACTGAGCCAACTTCCCCTGGAAGATGGGTATAAAACTGATTTGGCTTTTTTTGATGTAAGCCCTAAAATGGTACTGAATATTGGACAGGATTCAAATCGGGAAAGGCTTCTCATCAGACCTGTTTACATACATGCCTCCGTTGAAGTTCAGGAAAGCCTGACCTACCAGGGCCAGGCGGCTTATAAACTTAAAGTTCAATTCAATGGCTTGAACAACCCTTTATTTGCCGAAAGCTATGAAGAAAATTTCACGGGCACCTATTTTGTAAGCCAAACATCACCACATCAAGTTATCAGGGCCTCCTTTGAAGAAGGTTTGGTCCTTCAATAGCCCATAAAATGAAAAATGATTTAGATTCAACTTCGCTCCATCAATTGTTATTCCTCATCATCCTTGCTGTAAGTGTGTGTCTGAGTGCTTGTAAAGAGAAAATTCCTTCCCCTACAGAAGAAGAAGTATCTCAGGCCATGGAGAATGGATATCTGGCACATGAAGGATATAGCCGTTCCTTGAAATTTGTTGATGATTGGCTCAAACATGCTGATCCTGAAACCGGTCTTATACCCCGAAACCTGGGTGATAGCAAAGACATTTGGAATGCTAAAGATGCAGCGGCAGACAATTATCCATTTATGGTAATGACAGCAGCCATTTTGGACAGCAACTTGTACCAGGGCAAAATGATGCAAATCCTTGAAAAAGAAAAAAATCTATCCAATAGACTGGACCGGCTTCCAGACACTTACTCATTTTCAAAACAAGGATTTGAACAAGAAATCCTGAACAAAGATGAGATCATATTTGGGGCATCAGAATATGTAAAAGACGGATTATTGCCTCTTACAGAATACATTGGGCAAACGGCCTGGTCAGAAAGGATGATCGAGCTTGTGGATGACATTTGGAAGCATGCCGAATATGAAACACCATATGGGTTACTCCCCTCCTTGAATGTGGAAGTAAACGGGGAATTGTTACAGGTTCTTTCCCGGGTCTACTGGATGACTGGAGAAAAAAAATACCTGGACTGGGCCATCCGTCTTGGTGATTATTATTTGCTGGGTGAGCAGCACCCTACAGATGACTTCGAAGTGTTACGCCTCCGGGATCATGGGTGCGAGATTGTTTCAGGTTTATGTGAATTGTACATTACTACTGCTTTTGCTGCAAAGGAAAAGAAATCAGCTTATCAGGATGCCATATACCGCATGTTGGATCGCATATTGGAAGTAGGCACCAATGGCCACGGCCTTTTTTATAATCAAATTAACCCCCAAACCGGAGAAATCCTGGATGAAGGTATTGCAGATACTTTTGGATATACCCTCAATGCCTATTATGGGGTTTATTTGTTGGACCAACATGAAGCTTACAGAAATGCAGTTTTGACAGCATTGGCCAATTTGGATCAATACGAATATTATGATTGGGAAAGAGGCAGTGCGGATGGATATGCAGATGCTATTGAATCTGCCCTCAACCTGTATAATCGGGAAAACAACAGTGCAACTGCCAATTGGATCGATACCCAAACCCAACACATGTGGTCTCTCCAGGATTCTGCTCACAGAAGTGGGGCCACAGCCTATCAGGGAAATGGAATCATTGAGGGTTGGCATGGAGATGGAAACTTTGCCAGGACCACGCTGATGTATTGTCTCTGGAAAAGCCAGGGCCTGACCGCAAAGCCATGGTCCAGGCAATTATACATGGGTGCCATTCCAAAAGAAAATGGGATCCTTATTACCCTGTTAAGTGAGGAACCCTGGAAAGGTAAAATCAATTTTGATGTACCCAGACACCAAGAGATTTTCCGATTGCCTTTGGACTATCCCAGAATCAATCAATTCCCTGAATGGTTTACCATTTCCCCGGAGAAAAAATACCAGGTCCACTTCCCTTCAGGAGAAACCAGGCAAACCTATAGGGGTAAGGAATTGTTAGAAGGGCTTGAGATTGATTTGGAAGAAAACCAACAGATTTTCTTGCTGATTTACCCCCTGGAAAAATGAAAACTGTCCAGCGCTTTGAAGGCTTCCAGTAAATCTGTCAATTCACCATTTTTGGAATGTCCTGAAAGAAGAAATAGCAGTTCTTTGCCCGCAATTTTAACGGGTAAATTAGGGAAATACCGGTCCCTGAGGTAATGGGTCAGCTTGAGTACCATGAAGCCATCCATCCATTGCCAAAATCTTTTGAAAAAGGCGGCTTTATTGCTGGATTGTCTCCTTATTTCTTCAACCTGACTTTCAAAATTCACTTCTTTCAAAAACTCATGGATGGGATGGGGTAGGTCTAACTCTTCGGCCTTTTGCGAAAAGAATAAAGGCACCTGAATAAAAAATGATTTCATACAGCGATAAATATCAGGATGATAGGTCAATTTTTCCGGATTTGTAGCTGCCAAATATTCCAGTTGAGCTCTGCCTGTCCCAAAGGGTACCCGGTCGGATATCCGACAAGAAGGATAAACCGTACCTGACAAGTAGGTAAACCCATTTACAGGAAGTAACTTGTGCATAAAGTAAAAATCCTCGCCTGCCTTTCTCCTATTCATGCCCCCCGACCTGGCATAAGCTGATGCTTTTACCGCCATACAGGAACCTACCGTGTGGCAGGCAAAGGGATACCCGGCCCATTTCAATCCCTGAATATAACAGCGGAGATGAAGTTCATATTGAATGATTCCCAACTGTAACTGTTGGTCAGTTTCCAGTCGATAAAGATGGTCAAATTGGAAATGGGCCAATTTGATGGCCGGATCGCTGAAACCTCTTTGGGCAGCCTGAAAATAATCAGGAGAAACTTCACAGTCGGCATCCAAACACAGAATAGGCCCATCCTTTCCCAGCATTCCCCAACGCCTCAGGGCCTCATCCATGCCTATTTTCCTCGCCCATCCTGCTCCTGCTTTATTGGCTGCTAGCTTTTCCTCTCGTATGACTTTGATCTGTAAAAATCCCTGTTTGTGCTGGTCTTTCCAGGACTCTATTTGGTCTACCGTTTTTTGATTTGCCTCCAGAACAGATTGACTTGACCCGGCAGCAGCATTGATCACCACTATGATTTCCACAATCCCGTCCGGAGCGTCACATTGATACAGCGACTCTAAAGTTTTCCTTATATCCGGCTCCTTAAAGGAGGGTATAACCACTACCATACACAGGTCAGCTGAAGGACATTCAGGGAAAAAGGGCGGTTTTACCTGAAATCTATGGATATAGGTTTGGATTAATTCCTGCATGGGTTTGGTCATATGCTTAGAGACTTCAAAAATGAAAAAGAAATACTACATTTGCTTTCTTTAATGACTTAAATTCTATTTACCCCTTATGTAACCAGGCATAACGGAAGGGACAGACAAAGGGATGCCCGGATAGGTATCCGGACAACATGCGAAATTCTCCCCGGAGTGTGGAATCAATGCTACGGGGGAAATTATGACAGCTCTACAACAATTATAAACACATGAAATATTCCATAGACCTTACCACTTCTTCTTCCCAAGCCTGGCTGGATGCAGTCATGGGCGATTTTGATGCCTTCCTTCAGGACCATGCGGATTGCGAAAGAAAAGCTTCCGCCATGGCGACTTCATTGATCGCCAAATACCCTGACCGGGAAAAAATCATTCCAGACATGATCGAGACGGCCATAGAGGAACTGGAGCATTTCCAACAGGTATTTGAACTCATGCAGCAAAGAAAAGTGGCATTGAATAAAGAAATGAAGGAGGATCCCTACATCCGGCAATTGATGCCATTAACCCATGGAGGAACTCCCGAAAGCAGGTTTTTATCACGCATGCTTCTGGGATCAATAGTAGAATGCAGGGGCTGTGAAAGGTTCAGAATGATTTCTGAAGCCCAGGAAGATGAAGACCTAAAGAAATTCTACAAAAACCTATGGACCTCAGAAGCCAAACATGGCAACATTTATGTAGAACTGACACTGGAATATTTTGATGAGAAAATCGTTTACGACCGTTTGCAAGAAATGATGGAATTCGAAGGCGGGGTAGTCAAAAAGCTACCCGTTAAGCCAGCCTTACATTAATCTTTCTTATCCTGATTTCCTTTTGGTAGTCCTGACGCTTGTAAAGCCTTTTTCTCCTCCAGTTTTTTATGGATAATATCTGCGGGATATTTCAGGGTAAGTTCTCTGATTTCATAGGAAAACTCGTTATAAAGTTCCTGCCAGATTTCCCTCTCCTCAGGGGTATACTCATAAAATCCATGCCCGTTGAAAATGCCCTTTCCTCCGGCATCTACAATCTCATTGATTACCTTACCCGGAGCCGCATCATTGTTTAGTGTAGGGAACAAGTCTTTCATTACCTCCCTGTAACTCCCAATACCGGTAAAGTCCATCCAGCGAAAAACGCCCATCATGGGCAGAAAATATCCTGCTACATTTCTGCATGCCCTATCCACATCTTCCACGGTAGCATAATCACCATCGACCAGGTACATGGCCTCCCGATACATGGCATACATCAACCTGTTGGCAATAAATCCCGGAAGATCTTTTTTAACCAAAACTGTTTCCTTTTGCCATAAATCTCCCAGGTTATAAAGAAATTGTGCTTTTTCCGGATCACTATTTTCACCACATATCACTTCCAGAAAACGGGTAGTATAGGCAGGTTCCATCCAGTGTAAACCGAAAAACCTACCGGGATTACTGACAAACTGCTGTAATGCAGTAATCGGAATAGCCGAAGTATTGGTTGTTATGAGCGTATCTTTACCTACAATACCGTCCAGTATTTGAAAGATTTCAGATTTTAATTGTTTATCCTCTTTGATGGATTCAATAACAAGCTGACTGTTTTTTAAGGCTTCTAAATCTCCTGAGACAGAAAAGTTTTTAAGATAAGTCTCCGCTTTACCCTGAATCAACCCCTTTTCAGCTGCCAATTTGAAATGATTCCTAACCCTGTGAGCACCAGCTTCCATGGCATCAGGCAGTAGTTCCACGCCCACCACCGGATGCCCCGCCATTAACATACAGGCAGCAATACTACTGCCCATCAACCCAAGACCAATGATGCCAACCTGAAAATTTTCAGGTTTAAACTCTTTTGACATATCTTTTATTTATAAAAGCATACATGAAAAATAAAATGATGGGGAAAATCATTAGGAGCCCCCGTATTACAAGGGTACCACTTTTCCAGTCCTTACAGATTCGTCACATGCAAAAGCTATTCTCAAACTATTGACAGCATCTTCCATATGGTTACTCAAATCCGTATCCTCATGAATGGATTGAAGAAAATATTCCTGTTCGCGCTTGCACAATGCGTTGTGATCCGGCTCATCCTTTAAATCAATCCATCTATCATCATGGGCAAATTTTTCATTCTTGTCCAGTTCTGAGCGATGATACAATAAAGACTCTGTTTTGGTATGGGCTTCGATACTGTCAGATTTTCCACTTCCCCCGGCTTCTTTGGCAACAATGGATACGGAGCCGGCAGGCCCAAAAACATCTTTGATAAAAAATGCCGTTTCACTGACCATTGGTCCCCATCCGGCTTCATACCAACCCACGGACCCATCTTCAAACCTGATCTGAAGGTTACCATAATTGTAATTACCCGCTGGTATCACTTCTGTTAATCTTGCTCCTATAGCATATACCTGAATGGGTTTAGAACGGGTCATTTGACACATGACATCAATATAATGCACGCCACAATCCACTATGGGACTAAGACTTTTCATCAGGTTTCGGTGCAGTGTCCACATCTTACCTTCACTTTGCTGGTTCAAATTCATGCGCATGACCAGGGGCTTGCCCAGCTTTTGACTCATCTCAATAAATTTCTCCCAGGAAGGATGGTGCCTCAAAATGTAGCCTACTACCAGTTTTTTATTATTTTTCCTGGCAGCATTGACCACCCTTCTGGCTCCCTCTACGGTATCGGCCAGCGGCTTTTCCACGAATACATGACAACCTCTCTCAAATGCATCAATAGCAAAAGTTTCATGTGTATCCGGATAGGTAGAAATGCTTACTGCATCAGGATGGGTAGCATCCATGGCTTTGTAATAATCATCATATAGGGCATAACCTCCCCCAAGTTTTTCATTAAGAATTTCCTTTGTTTTCCCTCCTGATACCAGGCCTACAATCTCATAACCATCAAGTTGGTGATAAGCCAGGGCATGGGATGCTCCCATATTCCCACAGCCGACTACTAGTATTTTTATTGTTTTCCGGGTCATGGTTGATATTTTTTTGTATTTCAGGTTTATCTTTTTATAGATTCAGTCCAATTTATAAAATTTTATCCTAACGAAAGGAACTTCAGCTCAATTCTTTCTTCTGGGTTAAAAAGAATTCCATTTAACCCTTTACAAGTCTCTTGAAATCAATCCGAAACAATTATTTGTTAGAAAGTTTGAAGGCCATATAAGCCGCTTTCATTATTCACCGTGTTGCAATCCATCCGGCAAAGATTCCAAATAAACCATTAAATCGCTCAGTTCCTGAAGATCAAGCACTTCTTCGAGGCCTGCCGGCATTAGCGATTGACTGGAAGAAACTATTTCAAGAAGCTCATTTTCATCTATTTGCACAACAGTTTCAGGTCCCACAGCCAATGCATACCTGCCCTCCTCAAAGGCACGGATAATGCCAATATAATTCTGGTTTTTTGTCTTTAAAGCCATTGTTTCGTACTCTCTGGCAAAACTTGCATTTGGATAAATAATGGCTTCTAAAATATCGTGCCTGTTTCGGATTTCTCCAATATTCGTAAGGTCTGGACCAAAAGCACCTCCCCTCTCAGCCACAGCGTGGCAATTGCCGCAGGTCCCTTTACCAAAGAATATTTCCCTGCCACGATCTACATCCCCGGATAGTAGTTCCATTGAAAGGCCTTCCAAATGTGCTAGCCGTCCTTCCTGATGTCGGGTCAAACTGTCCAGCAAAACTTTATCATTGCCTTGAAATATATCCTTTACCAGGCTTATGGAAAGCTTGTCCCAAATTGCCTTTCTTCCGAGCAAGTTTTCCTCCAGGACATGCAAAAGTTCCGGGTTAGTAATTTCAGGAAGGCTCTCCAACAGGTAGTATATGTTTGCATCAGAAACCTGCGGAAGAATTTCACTCATTATCCATTCTAATCTTGATGGAGTCACATTCAGGTTTCTAATTAAGCTGGCAGATAAATGCTTTGTTTGCTGATGATCTTTGGCCAAAAATTGCAGGGCTATCCATCGAAATTCTGCTTCGCTTACTTCCTTCCCATTACCAATCAGGGATTGATAAGCTTTTAATCTTAGCGCAGTGTCCAGGCTATCCGATTGTGCCAAATAGAGCAACTCTTGATTAAAATCAGGTATACCCATGCTTGCTATAAGCTGAACAATTGCTTCTTTGATCCCAGTTTCACCAATATTCATCGATCGGATCAGGCTTTCCTGTAATGCTTGGGTAAAATCCTTTGGAGGATGGGCCTGAAGCAGGTTGATTAACAGTAGCTTTTTTTCTTTATCCTCGCCCTTCATTTGATTTGTCAAAAAGCCCTGTACGGATAGTTTGTTGACAAAAACAGGCCATAACTCCATCATGGTCGATTCCTTACAACTCCCATTTTCCAGGCATGCATTCAGATAAGCAAGAAAGGATTGTTCCCATTCGGGGTGATTTTTTAAAAGCCAACCTGCGGTATGCTTTTCTACGCTGTCCTTTGAAATCAGGTAAGGGGCAATGTCCTTTTCTTCTAATTTTTCAGATCCCTTTTGGTCCAATGCAATCAAAGCGGCCTTATTGAACCCCTTAGCCTTCAAAATAGCTAAAAGCTGTTCCTCATTCTTCATTTCTATCAAGGCATAAATAGCCGCGTGCTCGAAATAACGGTCAAAAGGATAACTTTCCATCGCTTCCAGAAGGGGCATTGTAGCCATTGGAGATCCAATCTGCCCAAGGGCAGTAGCCAGCTGCCTGGCCAGGGGTAAGGGAGGGTTATTGGTCAAAACAGCCAGCAGTTCATCCACAGCAGTATTCACTTCTGCCATACCCAAAACTCTTGCTGCGGCAGTTTTTACCAGTTCACTATCATCATCTAATCCTTTTATAATTTGATTCCATGCTCTGGGGTTTTGGGTCCTGAACAATAAAAAAACAGCCTTTGCCCGAACCTGCTCTTCTGGATGTTCTTCCATCAATTTAATCAGATAGGGAATGGCCATCAATGGTTCCCTGAGCATTTTTTCTCCTGCCTTTTCCGCAACTCTGATTCTGGGGTCTTCCAATAGCCCTGCTAATTGCCCCATGTTCAGGTCTTCCCAGGGGATCTTTTTTCCCCAAAGGTCATCTGTTTTGGCTTTATCAGGCAATTTTTTGATCCTGAAGATTCCACCAGCTACCTCAGGCTTTGCTGTTCTGCTCAAGGGACAACCTGCAATGAACCAGCCACCAGTATTCACGAGCAGGAGGTTACCGTCCGGCTCCTGCAAAACATCGGTAGGGTGGAAATCTGATCGCTGAGAAGTAAGAAAATGATAACTTTCGGTATCAAAACTGGCACCCTGAACTGTCAAATTGGTCTGTACTATCCTTCCGGTATTAAACTCTGCATGAAAAAGGTCTCCTTCAAAATCAGACCCCCAGAAGGAACTCTGATACCTCATCAAACCAGAGGGAGAAACCCTTGCCATCTGATGCATGACAGGCATTAATTCACCGGTCCGGACCAGATTGTCTTCCTGTATTACAGGATGTGACTTGGGATAAACCCCGTCTTCAACCCAGTGCATCAAGGCATCCCTGAAACCTCCCTTCGGATCTGTAAAATAAGTCATGGTGCCCAGAACTTCACCTGAAGGTGTAAATGCCAGCTCAATGGCATTGTCAAATCCACCTCCGGCAAATTGTTGCAGTTGACTGCCATTGGGCAAACAGCGCCAGATCCTTGCCCCTTTCCCCTTAAAATGAACAAACTCTTTACTTAATATGTCATAACCCCTTCTGGCATCCGCCATGTATAACCATCCATCCGGACCCATAAATGGTCCACTCAGAATAGCAGCGTTGTGGTTAAGGGTCCAGCCGGATAAAAGTACTTCCTTTTCATCTGCAACCCCATCTCCATTATTATCCGTTAACTTCACCAAATCTGGTGAAGCGGTTACAATGAGGCTTCCATCCAGATAAACAGCACCCATAGGGAAGGGCAAACTATCCGCATATACGGTCTTATGATCAAAAATACCATCCGCATCTGTGTCTTCGAGAAGCAAAATTTGAAAGTCAGGATTTGCCAGAATACTGTCTGTACTTTCCGTATCCCCACTTGATTCCATCACGAAAAGTTTCCCCTGGTCATCAAATACGGCAAACATGGGGTATTTTACCAAACCTGGCAGGGTAGCTTCTTCTACTACAAATCCTTCCGGAACAGTAAACCCCTCCAAATTTTCCTGTTGAGGTTTCCAAAGATGAAGACTTCCCCACAGCGCAAAAATTAAAACCAATACAACAAACCAAAACCATAAAGGCTTGTTTCGTTTCAGGTGAATTCCCATATTCAATTTAAGCCTTAGGATATTCTTTTGCCCTATCAATCAAAATAGGGAAAAACTGACCTTTCAGTTGTTCTCCGGGAGAAAAAACAGGCACCCCTGCCAGTAATTCTTCATGAGTATTAGATTGGGTACCATCGGCAAAAACATTCAGGACAAAGGCCCTTCTCGATCTTTCAGATTTATTTTCGTAAGAACCATGGACCAAAAGTGGATGATGGAAAGTCCCATAACCTCTTTTCATTTCTATAGGTACAGGTTGAAATTCTTCCTTTTGCGCTTCATTGAGGTAATCCATTATACCATCCATGTCCCCTGCCAGTTCAGGTTTATCCAGCAGGCCCCAGCGGTGGCTTCCAGGAACATAATGCATGCAGCCATTTTGGGTATCCGCATCATCCAATCCCACCCAACAGGTGAGGTGCTGCATGGGAACGGAACGGGTCCAATAAGAGTAATCCTGGTGCCAGGCCACTACCCCGCCATGCCTGGCCGGTTTACAAAACAACTGGTCATGCCAGAACCTGACGGATTTGTCTTCAAGCAACTGGCTGGCAGCCATCACAAAAGCCGGGTTCCATAAAATATCGTGAAAACCATCCTTAATGCGCCAGTGTCCCAGTGAATGAAACAACACCGTGTCGGGATCCGTGGATTCATTGGATTTAAATTCATAAAAAAGTTCGTTCCCTGGATGTTCAGGGTCTGTCAATGCTTCTAATTCTTCATTTAATTTATCTACCTGCCAGGTTTCCAACAGTTTGATGTGGGACAAATATCCATTTTCTTTAAAGAATTTAACCTGCTCCGGAGAAAGTCTGTATTGCTCCCATTCCTCCTGACTTTTTGGCCATTCGAACAGATCCGTCAGCAGTTCATGAAATTCAGATAAATCTTTTGCCATTTTTAGGGTTTGGTTTATGGATTAGACAATAAGGGAGCAATCTGCTCTGCAGAAGTAACTCCCGGAGGCAATGGGGTCACAGTTAGGTTTCTAAAATGTATGGGTGCTCCTTCTGACTCCAGGCAGATATAGCCCTTTTTCTGACTTGATTGCCGGATACCATTGACAAATTTCCCATTGACAGACAACTTAATGACCCCATCCACACATACAACCACGTAAGTATTCCATTCACCCTTTCCTAAACAGCGGTTTTCGATGGATTTACTTCTTGTGCCCCTGGGATTATCGGGAATAGTCTCCACCCCACCTACACCGAAAAGCTCCCCATGCACATAGGCAATTGGGGGTAACTCTCCGTTTTCCTTTTTATTTTGGTTTACCCAATCCAGTTCCAGCATTTGTACTTCAACCCCATCCGGAAGTCGGTTTTCGCCAGGTGCAGCACTGGACCAGACAAATGTACCTGAATTGCCCCCGGCTTCCATGTGCTTCCATTCCACATACATGATGAAATTTTCATATTGCTTTTCAGAACGGATGACACCGATGGGCAGGCCTTCACAAACGAGCTCATTGCCTTCAAACCTCCAGGTATCTTCACCTGTATTGACATCATACCACTTCATGGGGTTTTCTTCCTTACTTTTCCCCTGGATCAAGGCATTCAGATCCTGCTCCTTTCCAAAGTCGAATAAATAATCCTGGGCAGCTACACCTGCCAAAGAAAAAAAATAAAATAACAGCAGGGCACTTAAATTTTGGGCAATCCTCATAAAATACAGATCTATGTTTTGGTTATTTGTTAAACTACCTTGGTTACTCCTGGTACAGCAGCCGGAGGGACATCCACTACCAGATCCCAGCGGTAATCTTCTGCAGCCGGTCCGAGTTTATGTTCGCTTTTCATGGCCTCTTCCCAGGTAATGGTCTGCCCACTATAGCCCACCATACGTCCAAGTACGGCAAGCATGGTACTGTTGGCCATCAATTCCCCTTCATTCATGGGTTGCCCTGCACGGATGGAGGCAAAAAGCTCTTCGTGCTGGGTCTCATATGGATTATTGAACTCTCCATCGTAATCCCAACGATTGGCACCCATGGTGGCATGCACCCTTTTTCCAATGTCTACCGAAGCAAATCCCTCTGTACCTGCAATGTCCACTTTGTTGGTATTGGAACAACCTTTTTGCTGCCTGCTGAAATGAACTCCCTTGATATTGTTTTCATATTCGTATTCGATAGCAAAATGGTCATAAATGTTTCCCCATTGCTCCTCCGTCCGGGATTGTCTTCCGCCTGTTCCCGTGGCGCGAATGGGTAGCCTGTCTCCCAGTGCCCAGGACATCATGTCCAAACTATGCACCATCATTTCTACGATATAATCCCCGGACAACCAATCATAATAATACCAGTTTCTCAATTGGTATTCCATTTCCGTCCAGTTATCCTGCCTGGGTTTGTACCAAAGTCCTCCACCATTTCTGGCAGTAAATACCGTAGTCACATCCCCAATTTCGCCATCCAGTATCCGGCTAAACAAAGCCCTTTTGGGAAAGTCATACCGAAAGGTAAATCCCGATACCACGGAGAGCCCTTTTTCTTTTGCCTTTTTGGCAGTTTCCAAAACGCTCCTGACCCCCGGCGCATCCACGGCTACGGGTTTTTCACAGAAGACATGTTTGCCTGCATCTACAGCAGCTTTGAAGTGGGCAGGACGGAAAGCCGGAGGGGTGGTCAAAATCACCACATCTACTCCCGCATCCAATACTTTTTGATAAGCATCAAAACCCACAAATTTATGGGCCCCATCCACTTTTACCTGGTCCGGATTGATTTTCTTCAGGGATTGGAACGACTCGTCCAGATAATCGGAAAAAATATCTCCCATACAAGTCAAAACTGCGTCTTTATCTGCTTTCAGTGCCTGGGCGGCTGCTCCTGTACCGCGCCCCCCACAACCAATCAAACCAACTTTCAGTGGTTCCCTGCGTGCTGCCTGAGCATGCGGAATACTCAATCCAAAGGGCAATAAGGAACTACCTATAACTGCAGTTCCGGTTGATTTTAAAAATTCGCGGCGGTTATCTTTTTTACTATTCATGGTTTTGATATCGTTTGTGGGTGTCAAATACCCTGTATTTTGCTGAATAAGTCCCAAAATACAATATGTCTTTTCAAGTTCAAACAATTTTTATATCAAAAGGCAAATGAGTATGGATAAAAATATTTGCATTTGTTATCAATCCCCAAAAAATAATATCTTTGGATAAATTGACAATAAACCTTTCATGCAAGTACCCAAACAAAAAACCAGGCCGGATCTATCTTTTCTGGCAGCCCAATTACAGGGAGAAGTATTGACAGACGCCGGTAGCCTGGCCATGTATGCCACAGATGCGAGCATCTACCAGATCCTGCCATTGGCAGTGGTCCTTCCCAAAGACGAAAATGATGTAATAAAGACCGTATCCTGGGCAAGTGATAAAAAGCTTACTATTTTACCAAGAGGAGGAGGCACCAGCCTGGCAGGACAAACGGTAGGACAATCCATCATTCTGGATTTTTCCAAATACATGGACCAAACCCTGGAAATCAATCAGGAAGAAAAGTGGGTAAGGGTTCAACCAGGAAAGGTCAGGGATGTGCTGAACGAAGAGTTGGCACCGATGGGCTTGCATTTCCCTGTAGATCCTGCCACTTCCAGCCGGGCCAATGTAGGAGGCATGGTAGGCAACAATTCTTCCGGAACCAAGAGTATCATTTATGGCAAAACGGTAGACCATATCATCGCAGCTAAAGTGCTACTCTCCGATGGCACCCTTTTGCATTTGAAAAAAACTGACCCTGAAACTTATCAGCAAATTGCATCCCAACCTTCAAGGGAGGGAGAAATATACAGGGAATTCAAGCAAATCATTGAACAAAATAAAACCTTAATCAAGGAGAAATTTCCCAAGGTAATGCGCCGGGTAGGAGGATACAATCTGGATGAGTTTGTGAATACGGATGAATGGAATCTGGCAAAGCTGATCACAGGGAGTGAAGGAACGCTGGCAACTACACTTGAATTAACCTTAAACCTGGAACCTCTACCTAAATTTAAATCTGTCTGTGTAGTTCATTTTACAGCTCTACTGGATGCAGTAGGGGCCGTCACTCCCATTCTCAAATACAAGCCATCGGCTGTGGAAATTCTGGATAAAATTGTGGTGGATCTAAGCCGGGAAAATCTTACCACCAGCAGGCATTGCCACTTTATCTCTGGAAATCCCGATGCCATTTTGATAGTGGAATTTTACGGGGAAAGTTTGGCAGAGGTGATGGAAAGGCCCACTGCCATGATCAAAGATTTACAGGAGCAGGGGTTGGGCTATGCCTATCCCCTGTTTCCACAAGGACCAGAATATGAGGATGTCTGGGTAGTCAGGAAAAAAGGGCTGGGTTTGATGCTGGGGATCAAGGGGAAAAAGAAACCCCTCCCATTTATTGAAGATGCCGGTATTCCTACCGTACACCTGAAAGAATACATTGACCGTACCCTTCAGATTTGCAAAAAGCACGAGACGGATGTAGCCATGTACGCCCATGTCAGTGTTGGTGTCATCCATGTACGTCCTATTCTGGATTTAAGGCAGGAAGCCGATATCAACAGATTAAAGGCCATTGCGGAAGACACTTTCAATCTGGTCATGGAATATGGTGGCTCCTGGAGCGGAGAGCATGGAGATGGCTTGGTAAGGAGTGCATTCAATGAGCGTTTTTTTGGCACCGGAATTTATCAGGCTTTTGTTCAGGTGAAACAATTATTTGATCCTGAAAACCTGATGAACCCGGGAAAGATTGTCAAAGCCCAAACCATAGAACATAATTTAAGGTATGGAGCCGCCTACAAAGATCAGAAAGTAGCAACTTCCTTTCTTTACAAGACCGAGCAAAGCTTTCAGGAATCAGTACACATGTGTACAGGTGTGGGCGAATGCAGAAAATTACTGGGAGGTACCATGTGCCCCAGTTTTAAAGCTACCCGGGATGAAGAACATTCCACCCGGGGAAGAGCCAATGCCCTGAGGATGGCCATGTCCGGTCAATTGGATGAAAAAGGGCTGGCTAGCGAAAGGCTGCAGGAAACCTTATCCCTTTGTCTGAGTTGCAAAGCCTGCAAATCCGAGTGTCCCAGCAACGTAGACATGGCAAAAATGAAAAGTGATGTCATGCAAATCTATTTTGACAAGAATGGAGCAGGGTTAAGGGATAAAATGATTAAAAATGCACCCATGATGGCCAGAAAATTTTCAGGTTTTCTGGCGGGCCTGGTCAATGTCATACAGGCTTCCTCCCTTTTCAGAAAAGGGCTGGACAAAATTACCGGTATTGACCAGAGACGAATGCTTCCGGCTTATGCCCCTGAACCTTTTTACAAATGGTTTGAAAAGAATAACCATTTCAAGTCCGATAAGAAAGTGGTGTTATTTGCAGACACCTATTTGAATTTCCATGAACCCGCTGTGGGAAAGGCGGCTTTAAAATTACTGAATGATTGTGGCTTTGAAGTAATTCTGGCCAACGTAGGCTGCTGCCAGCGACCCAAAATCTCTCATGGCTTTCTACGGGAAGCAAAGAAAGAGGGTATGAGCACCCTGAATGGGTTACTGAAATATATGGATCAGGGCCTGGATATTGTCCTTTGTGAGCCCAGTTGTGCTTCCGCTTTAAACGATGATTTTCCAGATTTGCTGGAGGATGACATTCTGGTGAAAAAATTGAAAAAACAGGTGATGATGATTGACCTTTTTCTGGCCAGGGAAATGGACAAGGGAAACCTACCTATAAAACTGAAGGCTAAATCTGATCAATTGTGGGTGCACGGACACTGCCACCAAAAAGCACTTTACGGTACGCAAGCCATGAAAAAAACATTGCTTGATCCGGAATCCTATTCAGAAATCCCTTCCGGATGCTGTGGAATGGCCGGATCTTTTGGCTATGAAAAGGAGCATTATGAATTATCAGAGAAAATAGGCCAGGAAATTCTATTTCCGGCAATAACACAATCCCCTTCTGATGCCACTCTGGCCGCTTGCGGTTTTAGCTGCCGACACCAGATCGAACATTTCACAGGTCGCAAAGCCAAACATTGGGTAGAATGTGTGGAAGTGGTCCCTGATTGATCAGCAACACACTTGATAATATGTTTAATTAACAAAGGAGCAATAACCAATAACCCCAAATGGAGAATAAAAACAGAAGAAATTTCATGAAAAAGAGTATTCTGGGTGCAACCGGAATTTACATCGTACCTTCCCATGTGGTGAGTGGATTGGGTCATGTTCCTCCCAGCGATAAACTCAACATTGCCGGAATAGGGGTTGGCGGAAAGGGAAGACCCAATCTGAATGCCATGAAATCAGAAAACGTGGTGGCACTGTGTGATGTGGACTGGGATTATGCAAAGCCTTGTTTTGAGGATTTCCCTAAAGCCCATAAGTTTCAAGACTGGAGGGAAATGTTTGATACCATGGGAAAGGATATAGATGCTGTGATGATAGCAACCCCGGACCATACCCATGCGCTGATTGCAGCTACGGCATTACAACTGGACAAACATGTGTATTGCCAAAAACCACTTACCCATTCCATTTATGAATCCAGGTTGCTTACCAAACTTGCCAGTGAACACAAGGTGGCTACCCAAATGGGCAATCAGGGCAATTCAGGAATTGATGCCAAAGAGGTGATAGAATGGATCCAAAATGGTGAAATTGGAGAGGTCAGAGAGGTGCATGCCTGGACCGACAGGCCCATTTGGCCACAGGGTTTGGAAAGGCCGCAAACAAAAATATCTATTCCCAAAACCCTGAATTGGGACCTGTTCCTTGGGCCAGCACCTTATCGGCCATACCATGAGATATACACACCATGGAACTGGAGAGGTTGGTGGGATTTTGGCACCGGAGCTTTTGGTGACATGGCCTGCCATGTACTGGATCCGGTCTATGCAGCCCTAAATTTGGGTTACCCTACGGAGATTGAAGGTACTTCTTCTCCCATAAATACAGAAAGTGCTCCCCAATCCGAACAAGTCAAGTTTCATTTTGCAGAAAGAAAACCATTGGAAAAAGTAAATTTACCGGAAGTGGATGTGTACTGGTATGACGGAGGATTACTCCCCTACCGACCGGATGGTTTACCTGAGGGCATTGACCTCATGGCAGATGGACTGGGAGGCTGCATATTTGTCGGTAGTAAAGATACCTTGTATTGTGGGTCCGGAGGTGTTGGTAGAAGATTGCTATCGGGCAGAGAACCAAAAGTAACTCCCTGGCTCCGGAGGATTCCCTCTGCCAAAGGCTACAAAGACGGTCCACATGAACAGGATTGGATTCGGGCCTGTAAAGAAGCTCCTGAAAACCGGATCGAATCCACAGCCAATTTTGCCTATTCAGGACCATTCAACGAAATGGTGCTTTTAGGTGTTTTGGCCATCAGACTGCAAAGCTTGCACAAAACCCTCGCATGGGATGGGACGAATATGCGATTTACCAATATTACCCCCGAGGACCAGCTCAGGGTAAAGCAATCAGACGGATTCACCCGGGTAAACGGCAAACCTCGGTTTAACAGTCAATTTGTTGATCTGAATGCAGAAGAGGCCATTCAGGAATATATCCGGCACCGGTACAGGGAAGGCTGGTTTTTGCCTGGATAAGATAAAATAACATGAAATGATATAATTTAGGCTAATGGTGTGCCGTAATATTAAACCAAATACCACTAAAGACTAAAAGCCTGCTTCAAAAACCGCTGCCCCCCTTACCGGCATCTTGCATAAAAACACGCCTCCACTCTGTGGGTATTTCTGAATCATATCGTCAGACAAGTTTTCCCTTGCCGTTGTGATGAGCAATTCATTATTTTCAGGTCCTACAAAGGCACATGAGGTAACATGTGGCGCGGCAACATCTATCTTGTCCAATTGCATCCCTGTTTTGGGATCCCATTGGTATACACCAAATCCACCATAATGCGCTACCCATAACTTACCGTTTTGGTCCATACACATGCCATCGGGTGTGCCCATTTCTTCCGGAATACTCACCGCAATCTGCTTAAAACTAATAAATCCTGTTTCTATATCGAAATCAAATGCCTGGATTTTCCGGGTGGGGCTGTCGATGTAATACATGGTCTTCTGATCCAGTGACCAACAAATTCCATTCGAAATGGTCACCAAATCAATTTTTTTCTTCACCTTAAGATCCAGGTCCATGCAATACAATGCACCTGCATTTTGGGTAAATTTGGTGCTCATTGTTCCAGCCCATAATCTGCCTTTTGCATCACAGGAGCCATCATTGAATCGGTTTTCCGGTCGTTCTTCCTCCACTTCAGCAAGCCAGCTCAAATCGGAAGTTTCAGGATCAAATCTGGCCAGTTTGGCATCCAATGCCAGCACCAATTTCCTGTTTTGGCCAGGCACTACCAATGAAAGCCGATGGGGGAATTCCCATTTTTTACTGTCTTTTTTTACTGGATCAAACTTGTACAAATGACCCTTTTCTATATCCACCCACATATAACATTGTTGCCCTTTATGCCAGGTGGGACTTTCCGCCAGGATACATTGGGCATCAACTAACAAATCTGCTTTCATAATTACTTCAATTTAATCTTTACAAAACGGGTTGCTTTCTTCCTGATTATCAGACCCAGGAAAGACAAACATGCCAGTGCCTGGCTTGAATAATATCTGGCTATTGAAACCCATTTTAGCATGCTTAATGTCCCATTTAGCCGTTTCTCAAAGTACTAAAATTGGTCTGAAATGAAAAGAAACCATTGATCAAGGCCAATATCTGGCTATTTTATTCTTTAAAAATAAAACACTTCTTTCCAGTTGATCCATTCCATCCACCCCATCTTCTATACTGATCCATCCATCAAATCCAACACTTTTCAATTCTGTGAATATGGCATCATAATCATTCAATCCTTTTCCGATTTCTCCGTGACTCAACCTTTTGGCATAGCCAACAGCACCTCCTTCTTCTTTTTGAAGGTCTTCTATGGTGCCGTATTTGAGGTACCGGTCACTGGCATGCATGCTTACCACCCTGTGGGAGACTTTTGCCAGCAATTCCAAGGGGTCTTCTCCTGCCAAAAAGGTATTACTGGGATCGTAATTTACACCAAAGTTGGGATGCTGGATGCTGTCTACAAGTTGACAAAAAACATCCATTTTCTGGGCAAATTCCGGATACTCCCAGAAGTCATCTTTGTAGTGGTTTTCCAGAATCAGAGTAATTCCCCGCTCCTCTGCATAAGGAATACAGGCCATGATAGATTCAGAAGCAAGTTTAACTCCCTCATTGATGCTCAGTTCCGGCCTTTTTTGTCCCGAAAGAACCCTGCAATAGCTGCCGCCAAGAGTATGGGTCATGTCAATCCAGTTTTTTTGTTTTTGGATTTCATTTTCCCGGAATACCCGGTCAGGATGTGTAAAATCAGGGGAACAACACATCATAGGTATCACTTTACCTGTATCTTCCACCATTTTCCTGAATTTCGGCCAATTGGATTGATCCTCCATTTCCAGAAAACCTGCATACCACTCCAGGCCATCAATATCCAGTTTGGCTGCCAGGCGGATCCATTCCTCAACTTTCATGGTACCATCCTTACACAAGGCCTGCATATAGGCTTTAGGGAATGCTGCTAATTTGGGCATATATTTTTCGTTTGTTTATTTGATTGTACTTGTATCTTTTGGTGCATTCCTTCCTATCAGGGGATACTGCTCCAATTCCATTACCTGACCACTGACAGGGCCGCATTCATCTGATAGCCAGAAAACGGCTCCCGCAGCTATTTCTTCCGGGGCAATGATCCTTCCGGCTGGGGCATACATTCCGGGTAAACTCTCGTACCAATTATCGGAAAGACCATGACCTTTCTTTCTTTCTTTCTCCGTTTCTGTCAACACCCATCCCGGGTTGATCTGATTGACCCTGACCCCATGGTCCCGAAACAGGCTATCTCCAAGATTTCTGGTCATGGTCATCAATGCTCCCTTTGACATGCTGTAGGCCAATAAATTGGGTTCCCCACTCCAGGCATTGACAGAACCAATGTTAAGCACATTGCCTTTATTGCTTTCCAAATCAGGTAAGGCTGCTTTGATCAGTAAAAAAGGAGCAATGGAATTGATGGTCAGAACCTTTTGTAAAAAGGATTTATCAACGGACTGAAAATCAGAAGACACCACCCAGGCGGCATTGTTTACCACAGCGTCCAGTCTTCCAAAAGTTTTTTTGGCCAGACCTATCAGCCTGTCCGCGCAGCCCTCTTCCTGGAGGTCCTCCACATGTAAAACCGCCTGATGTTTTCCGATGGTATGGACCACTGCCTCTCCCCAGTCTTTTTCCAAACCATGAACTACAACTTTTGCACCTTCCTGGGCACAACGAATGGCAATAGCCTTTCCTATTCCGGTAGTACTGCCGGTTACGATGATAACTTTTCCTTTCAATCTCATTTTTAAACCGGTTTGAGTACACTTTTTACCACTTCACCGTGGTGCATTTTTTCAAAGGCCTCCAACCAGGAAGTTACCGGCCAGATGCCTCCGATTATGGGTTTTACATCCAACATACCAGAACCCATCATGCCAATTACCTTTTCCCATATGGGCCAGTTATGGCTAAAACTTCCCTGGAGCCGGACATTCTTCTGCACTATAGGGTCCAAAGAAAAGTTACAGGGTTGGGGGCCCCAGCCCACTTTTGTGATTTGCCCATTGGGTCTTACCAGATTCATGGCAATTTTCAGGGTGGCACTGGCACCAGCGGCATCTACTATCAGATCTGCTCCCAGACCATCCCTGGATTTAGCCCAATCTGTGGCATCTCCAATGATCCCCTCGCAGCCATATCCTTTGGCAATTTCCAATCTGCCTTTGTCTGCTTCCAGTCCAAGAACCGCTACTTCTGCCCCGTTAAGTTTCGCCATTACAGCACATAGCATTCCTATGGTTCCCGGACCTATCACCAGTACCCGATCACCAGGCTTGATGGCTGAATTCATGACCACGGCATTGTAAGCCACGCAACAAGGCTCTGTCAAACAAGCCTCTTCAAATGGAACCTGGTCGGGAACATGGTGAAGGCAACGTGCCGGAACTTTCACATACCGGGTCATGGCCCCATTAACTCCATATCCAAAGCCCTTTCGGGTGGGGTCCAAATTATACAGTCCTACCCTGCTCATGGGGTTCATGGGGTCGATCACAGCTGCGGTTTCACTTACCACACGGTCTCCGGTTTTCCATCCATCCACCCCGGGTCCAACTTCCAGAATTTTTCCCCCAAACTCATGCCCAAGAACCACAGGATAATTTACCGGCCAGCTATGATCAGCGGTCCATTGGTGCAGGTCACTGCCACAAACACCGACATTAGCCACTTCCAGCAAAACTTCCCCATTGCTTATCTCCGGCTTTTCAATTTCTCTCACTTCCACGGAACCTTTGGTCTCCGCATAATTAACTACAGCTGCTGATTTCATTGATCTAAGGTTTTTTTTAAAGTTATTTCTGTTTAATGGCCACATCCCCATGTGCATGCACAGCCGCACAGATTTTTCTGAGAGAAGCTTCCAGGTCTCCATCGGCAGTTTTAAAGGCATCCGCATCAATGGTCAATGGTGCCCCCAGTACCACTAATGGAGCTCCATAGCCAGGTGTAGAGATGGCTTGCTCCAGACTCAATCCACCAACAGCCTGCACTGGAATACTTACTGCGTCAACAATTTCCTTCAATTGGTCCAGTGGGCTGGGCATGCGTTTTCCCTGTGCAGCGATCCCTCTTCTTTCATCGTAACCAATGTGGTGAACAATAAAATCGCAGCCCAGGTCCTCCAGAAATCTGGCCCCCTGAACCATATCCGGACAGCCCAAATTATCCCCCATTACTTTTATACCATGGTCTTTACCGGCTTGTACCACACATTTGATGGTCTCCTCATGGGCTCTTGCCATCACCACTACATGGGTTGCTCCGGCCCTGGCCATCATTTCTGCTTCCAGATACCCGCCATCCATGGTTTTCAGATCAGCAACTATAGGGGTGTCTGGAAAAGCTTCTCTCAACTTGCGTACGCCGTGCAAGCCTTCGGCAAGGATCAATGGTGTGCCTGCCTCCAACCAGTCCACACCGGCACGCATGGCCAGTGCTGCAGTTTCCAGAGCTTCATCAATATTGGTTAAATCCAGGCTGATTTGAACAATTGGTTTCATTCTTTATGGTTAATTTTAAAGGTTACAGATTAATTATTATTGAACAGTGGCCAAAGGAACTTAAAATTAGTATATAATATTACAGCATTTTACAGGAAGAATGGGTACTAAAAAATAAAAGGAAATGAAGCAAGGGCTTTGGGTATGCATGAATGTTTGGGGGTTGACTTTTTGAATCAATGCTGAAAGAAATCAATTTAATTAATTATTTTTAAATCTCCTTAGGTTTCACGTATGAATACATGGATTATTCACAAATGGACTATTGTGTTTATACCTGAATAAACAGGTAGGGAAAATTTATAATTAATTTTAAGCATGCAGGAAAATTGGGTTTTAAGCTGGGAAGAACCAATTTCGGAAAAGGAATTTAAAAATGCGTTACCTCTTATTTTCGAACAAAAAAGGAAGGAATTGGCCATTTTTCTCAGTCTTTATACCAAAACCGAGGGAGCTATAGCAGAAAATATCAGGCTGCTATCCTGGGAAGCTTCTGCTTCTATAATTAAGGGCTCATTGTGGCTGGGATTTAATAAAGTTTTTTATAATGCCTGTCTCAATATACATGAAACAGATCAAGACAAAATAAAAATCGATTATGAAGCCAATTCACCTGTCACCAAAATCATTTTATCCGGCCCCTATATTCCTGAAAGAGAACCTGACGATATTTAATTTTTAAATGCATGAATTCATTTGATATAGCCATCATTGGCGGGGGTCCGGCTGGAGCCATGGCTGCCTACGTAGCCGCTTCCCGGAACATGAAAGTATTGATCATCGAAAAGGAAATGCTGCCCCGATATAAAACCTGTGGTGGCGGACTGGTATTACGTGGCCGAAACCGCCTGCCTTTTGACATCTCCTCTTTAATACAAAGAGAATTCCATGAGCTGGAAGTATATTTCGAACATTCCACACATTATTTCTCCACCAAAAGAACCGATCCTATAATCAGCATGGTGATGAGGGACGGATTTGATGCCTTACTGGTGGATCACGCAAAGGAGAAGGGTGCTCAAATTATGGATAAAACCCAATTAAATGGGTTAGTTCCTATAGAAAATGGTCTTATCCTGCAAACTTCAGCCGGTAACATTCAATGCCGCTACCTGATAGCTGCCGATGGTGCACTAAGTCCCACGGCAAAAATGGCAGGCTGGGGGGAAAGCAGAAAGCTTATCCCGGCTTTGGAATATGAAGTCACCGTAGGCAAGGCGGACTTCGAAAGGTTGTCCAAAAAGGTGAGATTTGACGTGGATGCAGTTCCACATGGATATGCCTGGTGTTTTCCAAAAGAGAATCATTTGTCCATTGGAGTTGGTTGCCTGAAAAAGCAAAAAATAAATCTGAAAGCTTTATACCAGGATTACCTGGAAAAATTAGGTATAAAGGAAATATTATCCGCTTCCGCTCACGGTTTTCAAATTCCAATTAGTCCCCGCAAGGAAGGGTTTTCAAAAGGCCCTGTATTTCTTGCAGGTGATGCTGCCGGTTTTGCAGACCCTCTGACTGCAGAAGGGATTTCTAATGCCCTGTATTCAGGAGAATTGGCAGCTTCAGCAATCGCCGAGAATTTTGAGCATGTTCAAACCGCCAACCTGGCTTATCAGAAAAAACTGGAGGAAAAGCTTTTACCGGAGTTGAAAACCTCAGCTATCATGGGCTGGGTCTTTTATACCCAACCCTCCCTGAGAAATCTGTTGATTCAGAAATATGGTCAAAAAGGCTGTGAATTTTTGACTGATATCTTTATGGGTAAAAAACCCTTTCCTGACAAGATCAAAAATCGGCTGAAAGAAAAAATACCTATGCTCAAATTCACTGGGTAAAAGCTTCCGGCAAACTTCCCTCTCGTCAAAGCAAGGGAATCATCACCACAAAGCTGTCAGCTGTCACAAACAAAACATCCTGTTCTTTATTAAAGGCTACATTGGACACCAATTCTCCCACCTTCAGCCTTCCCAAAAATTTCCCAGAAGGATTGAAAACCCATATTCCACCGGGTCCAGTGGCAAAAACGACTCCATCGCTCCGTATCTTTAAGCCATCCGGAAGTCCCGATTCTCCCTGCACCAACTGACTGGCATCCTGGTAAATTCGGCCATTGGATAGGGTACCATCATTATCCAGGCTATAAATGTACCAATAAGGTTTTTTCGGATCGGAATTAGCAATAATCAACTCTTTTTCACCGGGTAAAAAAGCCAGACCATTTGGTCTGCTGAGGCTATCCAAAAGCAGGTCCAGGGTTCCATCATGGCTGAAACGGTATACCCCCTGAAAAGGAATAGATTTTGCCGGATCCTCCATATTGAATTCCAAACCGTATGGTGGATCTGTAAAATAAAGGTTCCCTTCCCTGTCATAGACCCCATCATTGGGACTGTTAAAGGGTTTCCCTTCATATTGACCTACTATTGTTTCAAAATTGGGTTCCGGATCGGACAAGGGTGCTAGCATTCTGGCGAGCCGCCTGTCCCCATGCTGACAAAGAACAAGTTTACCAGCAGGATCCAGTAAGAGTCCATTGGATCCCAATTCCCCTCCACGGGAGACAGTTCCGGTAAAACCAGCAGGTTCCAGGTAAACCTTGGATTCTCCTCCCTCCTTCCAATAATGAATTTTATTGGCGGGTATTTCAGAAAATAAAAGCATTTCCTCCTCTTCCAGCCACAAGGGACCTTCAGTCCAGGAAAAACCACTTCCAATGATGGTAGCTTTGGCTGAAGAATGGATGATTTCTTCCAATGCCTTATCTGCCATATCAATAGTCAAGGGCAGATAGTTTCCAATGGAATCGGGATCACTATTTTCCAGATGGCTTTCACTACCGGATTTTTCGGCCGAACATGCCGCAATTACCAGGAGGACCGGAATAAGGAAATGCTTGAGTTTTAACATCACTTACTCAGTTACAGAAAACTTATACACACATTCATGGGCGTAAGTTTCACCGGGTCTCAAGGTTACTGAAGGAAACTGAGGCTGATTGGGAGAATCCGGATAATGTTGGGTTTCCAGACAAATAGCTCCCCGTTTGCCATAGGTTTTGTCCCCTTTTGAAGGAGATGTTCCATCCATAAAATTCCCCGTATATACCTGAACACCAGGCTGATCGGTAAATACTTCCATTTTTCGGCCATTTTCAGGTACCCAAACGGTGGCAACCAGTTTGGTATCCCTGTTACCTTCTTCCCTGTTGATTACCCAATTGTGGTCGTATCCACCCCCTTTTTGCAATTGCTCATAGTCAGCATCAATCCTTTCTCCAATTAAATGGGCTGATGTAAAATCCATGGGAGTGCCTTCCACCGGCCGCAATTCCCCTAAGGGTATCAATACCTCATTGACCGGAGTAAATTTATCCGCATTTAATTCCAACATGTGATTGCGGACATCCCCTTCACCATGCCCATTCAGGTTAAAGAAAGAGTGGTGGGTGAGGTTCACGATAGTAGGCTTATTGGTGGTAGCCTCATAGGTGATTTTAAATTCATTTTCATCGGTCAGAAAGTAATTCATATATATGGTCAGCTCTCCCGGAAAGCCTCCATGCCCATCTGCCGAAACGTATTTCATGGCCAGTTTCTGATCCGTGGCTTCAATTACATCCCAAACCACAATATGGTATCCGCCCGGCCAACCATGCAGGTTATTGGGACCGTTATTTGCCTCCAGTTCATAGGTCTCACCATCCAGTGTAAATTCAGCATCCGCAATGCGGTTGCCATACCGTCCGATCGGAGCTCCATAATAAGACCCGGGATGGTTGATGTAATCTTCCAGATTATCATATCCCAGCACCACATCCTCAAAATTGCCATTTCTATCTGGAGCAAAAAGCTCTACCACCCGCGCACCAAAATTGGTAACCGTCATTTCCATACCATTTTTATTGGTGAGCCGGTACAATTTGACGGGTTTTCCATCGATGGTTTTTTCAAATTTTGATTTATCCATTGCTGTTAAAGATTGAGTTTCCTGATTTTCTTCAGATTGTTGTGTGTCTCCCGGTCCACAGGCCAGCAAAAGGCCTGATAGTACCAAAGAACTTATTATTGTTGATTTCATTTCATGGGGATTTTAATGGAATATAATTCGGCATGTTTATTTTTTAAGAATGATGGCTCAAATTTAACCACCTTTCTGTCGTAAGTCATTAAACCGTTCACTTCTACCTCCACATCTGTAGTCTGGGTATAAATAGCTGAAGATAAACCTTGGGAGATAAGAGGTTTTAAATCCTTGATCAATTGGCTGTACCTGTCCTGAAGTTCGGATTTGTTTTTAAAACTCTGGTATCCCCAGTTATCTTTTTCCTGCCAGGTATGTCCCTCTACAGGCAGGCCAAGCCCTCCAAATTCCCCCAGAACAATAATCTGGTCCTTGCCCCAAATAGATGGGTCAGGCATCACCGGATCAGGATAATTGTGCATATCCATGATCTGGCCTGCCTTGGTATAATTTCCTCCACTAGCCCCATCCACCAGACGGGTAGGATCCTGTTTTACGGTCCATTTGACGATTTTTTCAGTATTGAACTGTCCCCAGGCTTCATTAAATGGTACCCAAACCACAATAGAAGGAAAATTATAATTGGCATCCATAATGGCTTTCCACTCCTTCATGAAGATGGCTTCTGATTCCGGTGTTCTTTGCTTTTCTGTACCTTTACCAAGTACCCCTGGCCTGGATTCCCATCGGTTGCCCATGTCTCCACTGGGCATATCCTGCCAGACAAGCATACCCATCTGATCACAATGATAATACCACCTGGCCGGTTCTACTTTGACATGTTTCCGGATCATATTAAAACCCATGTCCCTGGTTTTTTGAATATCAAATAGTAAAGCTTCCTCCGTGGGTGCCGTATACAGTCCATCTGGCCACCAACCCTGGTCTAGGGGGCCGTATTGAAAAAGGAATTCATTATTCAACAACATCCGCTGAATGCCTTTAGCATCCGGCTCCATGCTGATTTTCCGCAAAGCTGTATATCCCGTCACCTGATCAATTTTCTTCCGGCCTTCCATTAAAGTGACCTCTACATCATAAAGAAAAGGATTATCAGGGCTCCAAACATGGGGACTGGAAAGGGTAAACAAGGCTTCTTCCTGATTATTCACTGTTGTTTCACCGACAAGCTCCCCTTCAGCTAACAATTTAACGCTTATTTTTTGCCCTTTTTTGAAATGAGTGATATCAGGCCTTACTTTTATTTGTTTATGGTCCAGATCAGGCGTGTTTTTGATTGCGGATATGTATTGTTCAGGAACAGCTTCAAGCCATACTGTTTGCCAGATACCGGTCACCGGGGTATACCAAATTCCTCTGGGATCGTTAACCTGCTTGCCCCTGGGTTGAGGTCCCTCATCCGTTGGGTCCCATACTCTGATGGCCAGGGATTGGGTTTTGCCGGATTTCAACGCTTCCTGGATCTCAAAAAAGAAAGGGTCGTAGCCCCCCAGGTGCTGCCCTACTGGTTGTCCGTTGACAAAAACCTCAGCTTCCCAATCAACAGCACCAAAATGAAGCAATATTTTATCCTTTCTGGTAGCCCGGGGTATTTCTATGTCCTTGAAATACCAAAGTTCATGGTCCTTCCCTACCCTATTCCCCACCCCGGATAAGGCGGATTCAATGGCAAATGGAACCAGAATTTCCCCATCAAATGCGTCGGGCATGGGAGTACCTCTGTCCACTATGGCATAGTCCCACAAACCGTTTAAATTTTGCCAGGAATCCCGTTTCATTTGTGGACGGGGATACTCAGGAAGTGGGTTCCCCGGATCCACATCTTGAGCCCAGGGCGTTAGAATTTTATCTTTAACAGGTTGCCATTGGCTTTCCTGACCAATGGCTGATGAATAAATGAGTAATGTCAGAAACCAAAAGGATATGGTTTTTTTCATGGGTTCAATTATTTTTGAGTCAATTGTAATTCCAAAAATGGTCTTTTTAAAAAGAAATTAAGCGAAAATATCAAAAATTATGGAGAAAAGTATCGAAGGCTCCTCTAAAATCGATAATTTAATGCGAATAATGGCATTACACAACCTGGCATTACCCTATACTTCAAATGATTAGCTTTACATCCTTTTTACTGCCTGAAAATGGCTTTCCTGCTTTAATATTTCTATTGGGAATTTCCCTGATTCATCAGGGTTGCCAGGAAAAAAAATTTGCGCACCCTATTGCTGCCAACGAGGATGTGGCACAATACATGGAAAATTTTGAAGGCAGAGGTGACCTTACCGATCCCAATTCGGCTCCTACCGATCCTGCCGAGGCAATGAGGGCTTTTCAGTTACCCGAAGATCTTGAGTTAGAGCTGGTATTGAGCGAACCTGATATCGTCCAGCCCATTCACATGAGTTTTGACCACCGGGGAAGGCTTTGGGTGGTACAGTATCACCAATACCCTTATCCTGAAGGGTTAAAAATTACGTCTATCGATAACCATACCCGCGTCAGTTTTGACAAGCAGCCAGAAGCCCCGCCAGAGGGAGCAAAAGGTGCAGATAAAATCAGCGTATTTGAAGACAGCAATGGAGATGGTACTTATGACAAGTCATTTGATGCCATCAGCGGTTTAAATATTGCCACGGCAGTAGCCCTTGGCCGAAGCAAAATTTGGGTAATGAACCCTCCTTATCTTTTGGCTTTTCCGGACCCCAATGGGGATGGTCTGCCGGATGCTGATCCTGAGGTACATCTGGAGGGGTTTGGCCTTCAGGATACCCATGCCGTAGCCAATAGCCTCCACTGGGGTCCGGATGGATGGCTTTATGGCGTACAAGGAAGCACTACCTCTTCCAGGATCGAATCCAAAAACAGTGAACCAGTGGATTTTAAGGGTCAGGCTATTTGGAGGTACCATCCGGAAAAACAAGAATTTGAGCTTTTTGCCGAAGGAGGTGGAAACAATCCCTTTTATCTGGAATTTGACCGCAAGGGACGTATTTTTTCAGGGTCCAATGGATACGGAAGAGGCCCCTACTACAAACAAGGAGCCTATTACGTGAAGAGTTGGGGCAAACATGGAGCCCTTACCAACCCGTTTGCTTTTGGACATTTACCAAATATGCCTTTAGCCGGTGAAAATAAAAGGTTTACGCATGCAGTCATGATGTATGAAGCAGCTCTATTACCGCCAAAATACCAAAACAATATGATGGCCCTTAACCCCTTGCACAATTATATACAATTGACAGAACTCCAAGAAAATGGATCCTCATTTTCCAATAAGGATATAGGCTTCCTGGTCGAAACAGCAGACAAATGGTTCAGACCTGTTGACATCAAGACAGGTCCTGACGGAGCAGTGTACATCGCCGATTGGTATGACAGCAGGCTTTCGCATGTAGATCCCAGAGATACCTGGCATAAAAGTAGCGGGAGAATATACCGGATAAAGCCTTTTGGACACGCCATAAACATGGCTTCCTTTGATTTTAGCAAAGCAAATTTTACAGAGCTGGCCACCTGGTTGCAACATCCGAATAAGTGGTTCCGGCAACAGGCCTTAAGGCAATTTGCAGACCGGAAAGACAAAAATGCCCTGCCCGAATTACTGCCTTTATTCAATTCCGAAGATCCCCAGGATGCTTTGGAAGCTTTGTGGGCCATTCATCTGTCCAATGGCTTTACAGGGGATTTTGTAAGGCAAGCCCTGCAACACCCTGATCCCCACGTCCAAATGTGGACCATCAGGCTATTGGGGGACCAGAAATTAATCCCCGATGACGTTTTTCCCACTTTTCTTCAATTGGCCACCAAGCATTGCTCTCCGGAAGTGATCAGCCAGTTCGCTTCCACTATCAAAAGAATACCCACAAAACAGGCTCTTCCCGCTTTGGAAGCCCTCCTACTCCTTAAATTGGATCCTAACGATCCGGATATCCCCCTTTTGATATGGTGGGCAATGGAATCTCAAATAGCTAATGACCTTTCTCTAGTTTTGGAATGGTGGGATAATTCGGCCAACTGGCAAAACCCCATCATCAAAAGCCACCTGGCAGGACGCATGGTGCAACGCCTGGTTATGGGAAATCACTATGAGGCAGCTGCCGATTTCCTGGCAAATTCTCCTAATGAATCCTTTGATCAGGTCCTTGTGAATGGATTCTATGAAGGGATGGTAGGAAGGGACCTGAGCACTGTCCCTCCCAGGCTTTTGGAAGAAATTGCCGCAAAAGAAAAGGAGACTACACCCTTCCAACTGGAATTAAAATCAGGCGATTTTGACCACCTTCCGGATGCACTGCAATTGGTTCGTGACGAAAACCAATCTCTGAAACACAGACTAAATCTCATTTCACTTTTTGGAGAAGTAAAAGCCCCGGCAACTGTACCTGTTTTATTGGATTTGATAAAATCAGGAAACAGTCCCAGTGCTTTAAAACAGGCAGCAATACACAGCCTGAAGCATTTTAATCAGGCTGAAATCGGGAAAGAGATGGCTGCCATCTATCCGGGTATCAGGGGGGACAGTTATGTCAGGGAGGAAGCTATCCGCTTGTTTTCCAGTCGCCCCGAATGGGCAAATGCCTTTTTCCATGAAATTACCGAAACTAAAGTAATTCATAAAGAAGATGTTCCTTACCAGTTGATAAAAAATTTCTATGCAATGGAACCCGGTGATATAAAGCGTAAAGCAGCCCAAATATGGCCTGAAAGTAAGCCTCTGGACGCTGCGCAAATAAATGAAAGCATCAAGCACTGGAAAGAAGTAGTTTCCCGGGACAATGGAAACGCGGTGGCCGGCAAACAACTGTTTGTCAGCAAATGCGGCAGCTGTCATCGGCTGGGAGAAGGGGGAGGGGATATTGGTCCTGATTTAAGCGGTTACGATCGTACGAACTTAGATTATTGGTTATTGCATACCATAAATCCCAATGCAGATATCCGGGAAGGCTATGAGACCATGAAACTTACCCTTAAAGATGGAAGAATTGTAGTAGGAAAATTGGTAAAAGATGAGGGAGGGATCAAATATCTGGTACCGCCTATGGGTGGGAAAGGTGAATTTATCTCAGATGCTGATATTCGAGACATCCAATTGAATCAAACGTCCATCATGCCAGAAAGATTGTTTGAGGGGCTTCAGGAAGACCAGGTAAGGGATCTGCTGGCCTATATTCTAAAACCTTAAATAAAAAACTAAAGGTAATATCGATTTATAAAATCTATTGCTTAATTTTATTGTTTCAATTAAATTTATAATCAATATTTTGTATTTTATATAATTAAAACTGTTTTTTGTTGTGGGGCTTTTTAAGAAGGGGATTATTTTTTATACCAATGCGAGATTTAAATTCTTGACTCCCGCAATATTTGTTATGACATTGACCCTTAGTGCATTATTACAAACGCAGGGTAAAGACTGGATGGTATTCTTACCTATTTCCATTACGGGTCAGGAAGAGGTAAGCATCTTTTACGATGAAGACCTGGTAATCACCCTGGACATGCTTACCATTGATTACGATGGAGATCCCGCAGATTTATCGCTGGAGGTATTGGCAGGACCGGGGTATGATTTTACGGGAAACATCATTAACCGGACGATAGAATACGATGAGAATTGGAGCGCTGCCGGAGAAGAAATCCTGGTAAATGTAAGTGTTTCAGACGGATTAGGTGATGCCGACGATTATGAATTAAGGGTACTGGTCATCCCTCCTCTCACCCAAACCAATTATAGTGAAAACACCTGTTTGGGCACCATTTCACTGACAGTTAGGGCCTACCGGCCAAACCCAGGCTTACCCTCTGAATCATTCCCTTTTACTTTCACTTTGTTGAATGAGGCTGGAGATGTAATTGGCGAACAGGTAATCAATAACATTTTTTTCAGTCAAAGTAGTGCTAGTGCAACATTTGGCGGAAGTGAGCTGGAATTAGACAGGAATTCAAAGTATGAAATACTTGTTGAGGACAATTTAGGCAGAACTTTTAGCAGGGACGCTGGACCTATTGGAGAGGCCTACACTATAAATTTTGAATTGAATGTTTCAGGCCCTTTGTGTGCAGGAGATCCAGGAGGAGTGGTGGAATATATTATTTATGATGCTGCTGTACCATTGAGATCTTTTACCATTTTGGACGAAAACAATAACATTGTATCTGAAATTTATGATATAATCAGCCTCACGGAGGATTACTTTGTAATTAGTACGGATAATTTAGGGGCAGGAAATTACACCATGGAAATAGTTGATGGGTCTGGCTGTATTGGTTCTGAACCTTTCGAGATTATCGATCCCGAACCAATTATCGCTGAAGAAACCATTTTAAATCCTTCCTGTTTCGGAGCCAGCGATGGTCAGATTGATTTATTAATTTCCGGAGGATGGTCACAACCTTTTGCCCAGAGTTTAATTCAGGATTGGAGAGAATACAATATACAATGGTATACAAGTGGTGGTGATGAATTGGGCAGTGGGGATAATAATT
>NZ_JABURL010000042.1 GCF_014762705.1 Cyclobacterium sp.
AACACATAGTTTTATAGATTAATTAAAGGTAAAAAATGCCTATGTGACCTATGTTACTATGTGGTTAATAAAATTTTAATGTAGCATCCTGTGAAAAATGGGTGACCAAAGCCTCAAAAAACCAGGGTGTTCAATTTAATGAATGTCCGTCAATAAATAAATACGTCATTGGTAGACTTAACATTTTAAAAAACGCAGAAATAGGGATGACGTAGTATGTTTTTAAAATATTGATTTTTAGTGGGTTAACTAAAACATCATCGGTAGGTGGAAAAACATAGGGACGAAGAGAATGGAAACGAACAACAAAGAGGTGTCACAAAGGTTGCACAAAGAACCCGAAGTAATATCAAAAAACCTCTGTGCCCTTTGTGGATCTTTGAGTCCTTTGTGACAAAAAAAGAGTTACAAAGAACAGTGAGGATACGTGGCTGCCTGCCGCTAGTGGAGGAAAGACACAAAATAGAAAGGAGTCACTTAAAGATAATGAGACAATTTGAAATCCGAAACCGTCGTCGGTAGGTTCTTAGTCCTTATACCAGCTCGCGTATTTGGGATAATTGGCCGCAATCCGGGAGATGGTTGCTTCCATCTCAGGCCCGGTGGCCTTAACCCTTTTGGCAGGAATTCCGGCATAAATGCTGTTTTTTTCCACCACAGTACCCGCCAACACCACTGCTCCGGCTGCGATGACGGCCCCTTCCTGAACGACAGCATCATCCATGACAATGGCGCCCATACCTATCAACACCCGGTCTTCTATGGTACAGCCATGTACAATGGCCTTGTGGGCGATGGAAACATCTGAACCAATATTTACCGGTGCCTTTTGATACGTACAATGGATGACCGCCCCATCCTGTATGTTTGTACGATCCCCTATCCGGATATAGTGCACATCACCCCTTACAACGGCATTGAACCATACGGTGCAATCTTTACCCATTACCACATCACCTACTACAGTGGCATTTTCTGCCAACCAACAACCCGCTCCAAATTGAGGGGCCTTATTACCTACTTTTTTAACTAGAGCCATATTTATGATAATCAGAATTATATTATTGTAAACCAGCGAAATTTTAAATTTTAAAAAATTTATTTGTTGAAATACTGAACTTTTTCATATAAAAACAGTTTGAGTGTTTATACATATAAATTGAAACCAATCTTAATTAAACCATTATTATTTATGAAAGCAATTAAATTATCGGGATTCATGTTATCGGCCGCTATGCTGGCGTTTTCATGTGGCCAAAGTTCGGAAACAGTAGAAACTTCAGAAGCAGAAGAAGTAGCTGTAGCTACCGGATCCACATTGGCCCTTGATGTCAATTCAAGTAAAGTAAACTGGAGAGGTTACAAGCCTACAGGCCAACACAATGGCCTTATCCCGGTTACCGGAGGTGAAATCTCAGTAGAAGGAGACGCCATTACCGCAGGAGAATTCACTTTTGACATTACCGGTCTTGAAATCCATGACCTGGAAGAAGGAAGTGAAAACCACGGTAAATTGTGGAACCACCTGCAGTCAGATGACTTTTTTGATGCAGCCAACCATCCTCAGGCAAGTTTCGAGATCACAGAAATCACTCCTTACGCCGCTGGTGATGAGGTGCAGGATAAAGAGCAATTTGAGTCTGAAAACACGCCAAAAAGTGCTTCTGAACTCGCACCAGCTACACCTACCCATTGGATCAGTGGTAACCTGACCATGAGGGGCAACACCAAAAACATCAAATTCCCGGCCAGCGTGTCTATGAATAACGGAACCATTACCGCCCAGGCAGGTTTCAACATAGACCGTACAGAATGGGGTTTGTCTTACGGTGATGAAGCTACTGCTGTTGACAAAGCCAAAGACCAGTTTATCTACAATACGGTAAGCGTCAATTTCGATATCAAGGCCAATTGATAGTGAAGTAAGAAATTATGTAATAGAGAAGGGGACATTTTGTCCCCTTTTTTATTGCCTTTTTCCTATTTTTGCCCCTATGTCCAAACAAGAAAGCAGCATTTCCCTTTCCGTCAACCCACAATGGGTCCGCCAATTGCTTGATTGGGCAGATCAGCATTTTAACTATTACAGCTATTTCAACCCCAATGGCATTGCCTATCCCGGGGATGCTTTCACCCATGTCTTTTATGCCGGTACTCAGGCAGTGGATTTGGATCATTTGGACCTTTTGCCTGCAGGAAAACCCAAAATAGGTATCATTTCCTATGACAGAAAAAACAGCTATGAAAAATTGGAAAGTGGGAATGATTGCCGGGTGACATGTCCCGAAACCTTGTTTTTCAGCCCTGAAATAACGGTAAGTTTTTCAGCCGATGTGGCAATGATCATCTCCTCCGACCCGGAAGCCTGTGCCAAAGCCATTGCATCCACGCAGGCAGTAAGACCTGAGGCCAGAGGTGATTTTACGCTCTTTGCTTCTCATGGGAAGGAAGAATACACCAGGGTTTTCGACAAAATCCAGCAACATATACTGGATGGGGATATTTATGAAATGAATTATTGCATGGATTTTCACGGCAGCTTGTCCTACGCCGATCCTGTTGGTTTCTATTTGCAACTTTGTGCCCATTCCCCCATGCCCTTCAGTGCCTTATTCAAAGCAAACGACCTTTTTCTGACTTGTGCCTCTCCGGAAAGGTTTTTGAAAAAAAAGGGGTCAACCCTGCTCAGCCAGCCCATTAAGGGAAGTGTGAGGAGGGGCAGCAACCCGCAGGAAGATGCAATGCTGAGAAAAACCTTGCTTGAAAGTGAAAAGGAAATGGCCGAAAACCTGATGATCGTTGATCTGATGCGCAATGACCTGTCCAGACTGGCCCAAACGGGTACGGTCAGCGTGGATGAATTGTTTGGCATCTATACTTTCCAGCAAATTACCCAAATGATCTCCACCGTAAGTTGCCAACTGCTTCCCGGTACAGGTTTCAGGGAAATCATTTCGAAAACCTTTCCCATGGGCAGCATGACCGGTGCGCCAAAAATCAAGTGTATGGAATTGATTGAAAGGTACGAATCCTTTAAAAGGGGTTGGTTTTCGGGATGCCTGGGATACATTGATGCCTCCGGGGATTTTGACACCTGTGTGATCATCAGAAGCTTGGTCATGGACCGGGCAAAAAATACCTATTATTTTGGTGTTGGCAGTGCCATCACCGCAGATGCCAATGCATCAGACGAATACCAGGAATGCCAACTTAAGGCTTCCACACTTATACAGACATTAAATTATTTTTATCAACTTAAAACCGATCCAGTTAAATGGCCGCACTAAACAATATCCTGAAGTCCATCACCCAAAAAAATCCCCATGAAGCAGAATACCACCAGGCGGTGGAGGAAGTATTTGAAAGTATCCTTCCCGTGCTGAAGAAAAACAAAACCTTTGTAGATGAAAAACTTTTTGAAAGGATATGCGAACCGGAAAGGGTTATTTCTTTTCGGGTTTGCTGGACAGATGACCAGGGAAAGGTGCAGGTAAATAAAGGGTTCAGGGTTCAAATGAACAGTGCCCTTGGGCCGTATAAGGGGGGGCTTCGTTTTCACCCCAGTGTGAACCAAAGCATATTAAAATTTCTGGCCTTCGAGCAAATTTTCAAGAATGCACTTACCGGATTGCCCCTGGGGGCAGGAAAAGGAGGGGCAGACTTTGACCCAAAGGGAAAATCAGACGGGGAAGTCATGCGGTTTTGCCAGGCCTGGATGATGGAAGCCTACCGCCATATCGGCCATTTTACGGATATACCGGCGGGTGACATAGGGGTAGGAGAAAGAGAAATAGGCTACCTTTTCGGTACCTATAAAAAAATCCGGAATGAATTTCAGGGAGTATTGACCGGAAAAGGTACGGATTGGGGAGGGTCCTATCTGAGGCCCGAAGCTACAGGTTATGGGCTGATTCACTTTGCCCATTTTATGCTTACGGAGGTCGATGACAACCTGGGCAACAAAACCTGTTTGGTATCTGGAGCAGGAAATGTATCCCAATTTGCCATGGAAAAGCTACTGCAGGAAGGGGCAAAAGTAGTGGCCTTTTCGGATTCCACCGGCTTTGTTCATGATCCTGAGGGCATGACTGAGGAAAAACTGAGTCACCTGAAAACCGTCAAAAACGGAGAAAGAAAAAGCATTTCAGCTTTTGCCGATAAATATGCTTCTGCCACCTTCACGGCCAAAGGAAATAAAAATATCTGGTCCATTCCCGCAGACTGTGCCTTCCCCTGTGCCACCCAGAATGAACTGGATGTTGCTGATGCCAAAACCCTACGGAAAAACGGGCTGATGCTGCTGGCAGAAGGGGCCAATATGCCCTGCACCCCCGAGGCCATCAATTATTTCCAGAAATCCAAGGTCCTGTATGGTCCGGGAAAAGCATCCAATGCCGGCGGAGTAGCTGTATCTGGACTGGAAATGACCCAAAACAGAATGGGTCGCTATTGGGCAAAAATTGATTTGGAGAAAGAACTGCGCGCCATTATGAAAAACATCCATGAAAAATGTCTGGAAACCATAGACAAACATCACCTGGAGGAGCAGGATTACCTGAATGCAGCAAATATCGGGGCTTTTGAAAAAGTAGCCAAAGCCATGCTCGCCCAGGGCACTGTCTGATAATAGTCATGACCCTGATCCGCAAAATCATACATGTGGACATGGATGCATTTTTTGCATCGGTGGAACAGCTGGATCATCCGGAGTACAGGGGCAAACCATTGGCTGTAGGCGGAAACAAAGAAAGGGGGGTGGTGGCAGCCGCCAGTTATGAAGCAAGAAAATTTGGGGTAAGGTCCGCCATGGCTTCCAGGCTGGCAGCAAAAAAATGCCCCTCCCTGATATTTGTCAAACCCCGGTTTGAGCGATACAAGGAAATTTCTCTGGAGATAAGGAAGATTTTTCTGGATTATACGGATCTGGTAGAACCCTTGTCCCTGGATGAGGCATTTCTGGATGTGACGGTAAATCACTTCGGTCTTCCATCGGCCACCCTGATAGCCAAAGAAATCCGGCAAAGGATCAAAACGGAAACAGGACTGAATGCTTCTGCAGGCATTTCTTACAATAAATTTCTGGCCAAGGTGGCCTCTGACCTCAATAAACCCAATGGTCAGGCGGTGATCACCCCGGAAAAAGCGCAGGCTTTTTTAGAGAGGTTGCCGATAGAGAAATTTTTTGGCATCGGCAGGGTCACAGCAGAAAAAATGAAATCCCTGGGCATACACAATGGGCATGACCTGAAGCAATACTCGCTGGCTTTTCTTACAGGCAGGTTTGGGAAATCAGGGCTGCACTATTACGAAATTGTGAGGGGTATACACAATAGTGAAGTAAAGCCCGACCGGATCAGGAAATCACTGGGGGTAGAAAGCACCTTTGAAAATGACCTGATGGATATAGCGGCCATTCTGGATAGCCTGAAGGAAAAAATTTTACCCGAATTTTTCAGGAGGCTGGAGCGAAATCAGGCCAGGGGAAGGACCTTGACGCTCAAGATCAAATACAACGACTTCACCGTACATACCCGATCCAGAACCTTTGCTGAGCCCATACCTCTGGATAGCATGGAAAACCTGAGCCTGGACCTGGCCCAACAAGAGGCAATAACCCATCCTGTGCGGCTGCTTGGTGTCAGCTTATCCAACCTGAGCAGATCTGATGAACCCGGGGAGCAGCTTAAGATCAGGTATTGAGGTCAAAAAATTCCCATGGTTCGGTATCTTTGCCCCGAAAGGGAAAGATATATTCCTCTCATTCTTGCTAACAGATATTCTATTGCGCACTTACAGGGCTGAGGTATTTTTGAAACTCTTTTTTCCATGGGCTGCACCCATCACTAGGGTATCTCGCCCTTTCAGGGCTGGGATGAATGAAAAATTAAGACGTCCTTCACCCTAAAAGGATAGCAATTACCAGAAAAATCCAACCTGAATTACCAATAACGAAAATATATTTTTAAGCCCTGAAGGGGCATAATATCCAAGCACAGGGTGAAGCCCTGTGAAAAGTATCGAAAACCCCATCCAAAGCCCCGAAGGGGCGAAATATATTCGGCAATCCAAACCGGTTCCAGGAAAAAATATCACGCCCCTTCAGGGCTCAGTCCGATTGAGTCATTCTATATCGATGGGCTGCACCCATCGCTGAGAGATCCCGCCCCTTCAGGGCTTGGCTGAATAGAAAATGAATGAGGCTCTAAGCACCGAAAGTGCGGAATAACTAAACACGGAAAGGAGACTTGTGACAGTATCCACTCCCCTAACTCAAGGAAAGGGCGTAATAAACCGACAAGAAGATAAGAATCAACCAAATAAAAAAACATGAAACCTATTTATCGAAATTATTACCAAAAATTCACAAACCCATTTATTCTAATCCCAAACATATCTCTCATCGTATTCAACATTATACTTTTCTAAAAACTTACGATATTCTTCCTGGAATGTCCTTTTTGCATGGTGAGTATGTTGGTTGGAAATGTATTGAATTACGGTGTCCACCTCTGTGGGATTTACCGAAAAGGCACCGTAACCATTTTGCCAATAAAAGTTTTCCAATCCTGCTCCTTGTGTTTTCACCCATTTTGAGGAATGGGATTTTAAGTCCTCCAGTAATTCTACCAATCCCCTCTTTTTTGATAGCAAGCAGAGAATATGAACGTGGTCGGTGTACCCTCCAATTTTTATTACCCGACATCCCATGTTATTACAAATCCCTCCCAGATAACGATGGAGTGCATCTTCTACCGTTATATTAATCAATGGCATTCGGTTTTTTGTACTAAAAATAATATGGATATAATTTCTGACGTGAGACTGTCCCATAATGCGTATATTAAATTTCTCCATTTGCAGAGAAATGTGTAAACACCTGATAACCTAACCCTTATAAAAATATTTCATTTTTGGTTTAATCGCAAATTTGCTGGTCAATTGCCAATTAATTTTTAACGGGATCGCGAAAAGAGTAACATATCCCACCCTTTCAGGGCTAGAATAATGCGAGTTACTCTTATACGATGGGCTGCACCCATCGCTGGGGTATTCCGCCCTTGCAGGGCTGGGATGAATGAAAAATTAAGACGTCCTTCACCCTAAAAGGATAGCAATTACCAGAAAAATCCAACCTGAATTACCAATAACGAAAATATATTTTTAAGCCCTGAAGGGGCATAATATCCAAGCACAGGGTGAAGCCCTGTGAAAAGTATCGAAAACCCCATCCAAAGCCCCGAAGGGGCGAAATATATTCGGCAATCCAAACCGGTTCCAGGAAAAAATATCACGCCCCTTCAGGGCTCAGTCAGATTGAGTTATTCTATATCGATGGGCTGCACCCATCGCTGAGAGATCCCACCCTTACATGGCTAGGTTTAATGGGAACCCTAAACCGAAATCGTGGAAACCTTCGGGGTCTTTGAGACCCTGAAGGTTTGAAACACCTGACCTTTGGGGATGGGGTGAATTTGCGTCGGACCACAGATTCCGGCATTAAACTTGTGGAATTAACTGCATGAATAATTTAAAATCTATGACTACCTATCAAAAATACCTGGACTTTGGTGTCAGGTATGGCATTCCATTGACCATAATTATGGCGACTCTTGCCATGAAAAAAGCGAAGGGTTTGGGCAACCTGGCTGTTTTTGCTTTGGTGACCCCTACCATGTTGGGCTACCTGTACAGCCTGAAGAAAGCCAAAGAAGCCTTGAAAAATTACCCTGAAGCTGCCAAATAACGATTAAAATGGATAACCGATGGCGAAATTGAAAATTAAATTTTCTCTTCTCCATTCGCTTTCTCCAAGGTTAAAATCTTTTTCCCAGCGTTCCCCTTCAGGCATGTAGGGTCTTCTCAGCGGGGTAGCCAGATCAAAGCGCAGCACGAAAAATTCAATATCCACCCGCAATCCTATACCTGTACCTATACCCAATTCCTTGTACCAGTCTTTCCCAATTTTTCCCCCGGGCAGGGCTTCATTTTCATTGACCAGCCAAACATTTCCCGCATCGAGAAAAACAGCCCCTCTAAGATAAGAGACGATAGGGAACCGAAATTCCAGGTTGCCTTCCAACCTGATGTCTCCGGCCTGATCAAAAAAGTTGGCCGTGCTCTCACTGTCTGGCCGGAAGGAACCCGGACCCAGAGATCGGATCCGGAAGGCCCGGATACTGTTGGGGCCTCCCGAAAAAAACTGTTTGACAAAGGGAAGGGAAACGGAATTGCCATAAGGCAAACCTACACCTCCAAAAAGCCTGGCTGCCAGCAGGCGCTCTTCTGTAAAGCGCCAATAGTACCTGAAATCAATATCGCCCTTGTTGTATTGTGCATAATTGAAGCCAAGGAAAGTATTGGGGTTCTCGCCGTTCAGCACCTCATTGGCAAAACGCAGGCCCGCCCCTGCCAGATCCAGGTTCGCACCAAAGAAAATGCTGTGGGTCCGGTATTTGTCCATCAATTTATTGTAAGAAAAATTATAGGTGATACCTGCTATGAATTGTTGCTCAAAACTTTGCCGCAAAAACGGATTGGCATTCAATATCTCATCAAATTCAGGGGAAGTGCGGGATAAGTTTACAAAGTTGATGCTAATCGGAGTTATTTCATGGTAAACAAAACGATTGGCATTCCAGAAGTAACCATAGGTTGAGGATATAGAGTTGAGCCGGTATAGCCCCCTGCGGTCCTGGTATTCAGTTCCCAGACTGATTTTGGTTTTGGGCACAGAATAGGCAAATCGCTCCTTGATGGTAATGGGGAACACTACCCTAGGAAAAATCAAATCTCCTTTCAAGCCCAATTCAAATGCATTTAAGCCCTCACGGTCTCCTGAGGCAATCTGACTTTCGTAAGCCAATTTACCCGTCAGGCTTAGTGTTTCACCCCCAAAAAACAAGTTTCGGTTCCTGTAATTCAAAAGCAGTGCCGGCCCCGCAAAATTATTGGATTTGGATACGCCCTGTAATTCCGCCCTTATCGACCGCTTGTCCAGCGGGGACAAATAGATTTTGGCATCCAAAAATCCCTTTCCGGATTCTATTTTATCTTTCACGGGATTAAACCTGACATTGACAAATCGGTAGTTGCCGATTCCGGACAACCTGTTACTTGTCAACCTGGATTGGCTGGCATCAAACAAGCTGTCCTTTTCAATCAATATATACTGCCGCAGTAATTCAGGTTTGAAGGAAAGGTTTTCCTGTATAAATTCCACTCCATTCACTACGGTGGTATCTGTATTTTCTCCGTATTCATCCAGGGAATAATTGGGCAATACCTGGATAGACCTGACCTGATAGGGTATTATCCCATCTTGGGGCACATTTTCCTTCAGCCTTAAAAACAAATCAAATTCGCGTCCCTCATATTGATTGGTATCTGCATCGAAAATCAGAAAATCAGGATTAAAATTATAATAACCCCTTTTTTTAAGTGCTGTATTCAGGCGCTCCCGCTCTTGCTTGAAGCGTGCCAGCTCAAAACGGTCTCCCTGCTTGATTTCACTGGAAGCCATTAAATCCCTGATATCATGATCTATAGGAAGACTGTCTCTTTCGTATTGGTAGGTTTTCAGGGTGTAGGGTACATTGAGGCTTATCTCATAGCTAACATCCCCCTTTTTTTGTTTTCTTCTAAAAGTGGAGCTGATTTCAGGGTAAAAGTAGCCTTTGTTTTCCAACCTGTTTAACATCAATTCCTCTGTTTTCTCTGTATCCACCTGACTGAGGTATACAGGTTCCTCCCCTATTTTTTTATAAATAAACCGGTTGATAAAACCCGGATTTTCCTTTTGCATTTTATAATGTGCCCACAAACCCAGATACTGACCCAATATCTTGTTGTTGGGTCTGGGCCTGATCAATCCCTGCAGTTCCTCCCTCACCTCATCGATGCGTTTGATCGGGGATTCCTGTGTAATTTCCAGCTTGGCTCCCGTGTAGAGCAATTCACCTTCAGGTATATACCGGGTTACATTGCAAGCCGTAGCTACCAAGAAGCAAAGCATCAACCAAATAAAATTTAGCTGACTGGGTCGCCTAAAATTACCGGTGTACATGTTATTTCTTTTGCTTATCATCCGCTGCTTCAGTTGAATCTTCTATTGGATCTCTGCCATTTCGTTTGGTTTCTATTCCCCTCCATAGCTCATGGAAGTAATTGAATTCACGATTAAAAATTGCCGAAAACCCAGTAACCACCAACTGTCCGTCTATAAAGCTTTCGAATTGATTTTTGCGAAAACCCCGGATTCGGTATCTCCCGTTTTCTGTAAGCAGGTATTCAATGCTGACATTTCCCAAAAGGGCATTCTCTGCGCCTCTTTCTCTGGAGCTGCCTTCAATATCAATCTGACTTCCTACCTGTACAATCAATCTGTCATCCAGAAAGCGTTTGCGGGCATTCAGGTTGAGCTGGGTCCTGGATTGCGGGGCCTCACCCTGATAATCCTGAAAGCTATCCAAATCCACATCCAGTTCAAAACCCGTTCCGCCCAGCGCATTATCTGTCAGGGAATTCAGCTCGCTGGAAAGCAATTGGCTTACACTTGATTTTGCCATGGCGGTGGTACCTCCACCACCTGTATTGGATCCACTGGGGAAAAACCTGTTGAGGACCAATAGGGAAAAAACCTGCCTGTTCAATTCCCCCTCCTGGTTGTTCAGTTGCTGCACCTGGGAATACACACTTCCCCCAATAGCACCTTTTTCATCTTCAGGCATATCCAAAGTAAAGGAAATCAAAGGCCTGAGCATTTCCCCTTCTATATTCAGATAAACCAAAAAGGGCAGTTGCTGCCGGTACTGCATCATATTTTCCCTGCTTCCACCGGCGGCAGTAGCTGTCATCAAATCGACAGCAGAAGTTTTGACCCTGTAAATGGCAGTGATGTCCATGGAGGCATCCAGGGGATCTCCGGCCCAGGTAATGGAACTGCCTTTCCTGATCTCAAACCTTCGGTTGACCATATTGTACAAGCTCAGTTCGTAATGCCCCCTGGACAGTTCATAAATACCGGTAAGATTAATCCGGCCATTTGGATCCAGGTCTAACTGAAGGTCTGCTGCCCCTTCTACCAGGAGGTTGTCCCCCGAGCGGGCATCAATGACCACATTGAATATGGCTTCCGGAGATACTTTCAACAAGGCAGACACCTGATAACCGGAAAAACCCGTATTGCTGGTCTCCTCCAGTCTTTTGGTAAGTATATCTTCAGGGTCCTCCCTGTTGACATAAGTGACAACTCCCTCTCTTTCCACCACATCCAGCTGGCTTTCCGGTACCACAAAACTCAGGTTGGTACCTTCATCTACGGTCAGGTTGGCCGAAACTTCCGGCAAGTTCAAATCTCCACCTATGGATACATCCGCATCAATAATGGCATCTCCATAAAAAAGATCATTGTCTTCTGCTGTGGAATTCAAAAACCTGAAATTGTTGGCGGTCAATTTGAGGTCAAATGCCGGGTTGGTAAAACTTTCTGTCAGGACTTGCCCATCCAGGGTAAAACCATTGCCCCCATTATCCTCAATGGTCAGTTGATCCAGATAGAGCCCCTGATTATCCAGGGTAATCTCCTCATCTTTTAATGAAAAACCTGCATTCAGTGTCTGTCTATTATACACATATGACTCTGCAGACAAATATAGAGGTGTGAAGCTGGGGGGGCGCCTGTTATATAAAAAAAAA
>NZ_JABURL010000004.1 GCF_014762705.1 Cyclobacterium sp.
CGCTACCTTAGGACCGTTATAGTTACGGCCGCCGTTTACCGGGGCTTCGGTTCAACGCTTCCCACTTGCGCAGTAACGTCCCCCCTTAACCTTCCGGCACCGGGCAGGTGTCAGGCCTTATACTTCATCTCTCGATTTCGCAAAGCCATGTGTTTTTGATAAACAGTCGCCTGGGCCTTTTCACTGCGGCTTCTCCATCGCTGGAGGAAGCGCCCCTTCTCCCGAAGTTACAGGGCCATTTTGCCGAGTTCCTTAGCCATGATTCACTCGAGCACCTTGGGATACTCTCCCCGACCACCTGTGTCGGTTTGCGGTACGGGCGCACATACGCTTAACGCCAGAGGTTTTTCTTGGAAGTTCTTACAGACACTATCCGATTGTCCGAAGACGCTCGGTACTATCAGGTTCGGCTAAAGGTGCGCATTTAACTACACCTCCAATACCTACGCCCTTTAACCCGGTATTCCGTCACCGGGCGGCCTTTTCATCACTCCGTCACCCCATCACCTGTATGTGCGGTATGGGAATATTAACCCATTTGCCATCGGAATCCCCCTTCGGGTTATCCTTAGGTCCCGACTGACCCTGATCCGATTAGCGTTGATCAGGAATCCTTGGTCTTGCGGTGTGGATGTTGTTCCCATCCATTATCGTTACTTATGCCTACATTTGCTTTTCCGGAAGCTCCACCAATCATCGCCAATTGGATTCACCGCCGCCGGAATGCTCCCCTACCAATACTCCCGATAAATCAGGATATAGTCCTTCGCTTCGGTACCGCGCTTGATGCCCGATTATTATCGACGCCCTGCCGCTCGACCAGTGAGCTGTTACGCACTCTTTAAAGGAATAGCTGCTTCCAAGCTAACCTCCTGGCTGTCTCTGCAGCTGGACCGCCTTTGTTCAACTTAGCGCGGATTTCGGGACCTTAGCGGTAGGTCTGGGTTCTTTCCCTCTCGGACTTGGACCTTAGCACCCAAGCCCTCACTGCCGGTTCTGTAGCGTGGCATTCGGAGTTCGTCAGGATTTGGTAGGATGTGACTCCCCCTAGTCCTATCGGTAGCTCTACCTCCACGATACAATTCCCGACGCTGTTCCTAAAAACATTTCGGGGAGTACGAGCTATTTCTCAGTTTGATTGGCCTTTCACCCCTACCCACAGCTCATCCGGAAGCTTTTCAACGCTTATCGGTTCGGTCCTCCACTCTGTTTTACCAGAGCTTCAACCTGGCCATGGGTAGATCACTAAGTTTCGCGTCTGCCCCCACCGACTATAACGCCCTGTTCGGACTCGCTTTCGCTGCGGCTCCCCGCGTCTACACGGTTAACCTTGCCGGTGAGGAGCAACTCGTAGGCTCATTATGCAAAAGGCACGCCGTCATCCTGACAAGTCAGGACTCCGACCGCTTGTAGGCGCACGGTTTCAGGTTCTTTTCACCCCGTTATTCACGGTACTTTTCACCTTTCCCTCACGGTACTCGTTCACTATCGGTCTCCAGGGAGTATTTAGCCTTGCCGGATGGTGCCGGCTGTTTCAACCGGGATTTCTCCCGTCCCGGCCTACTCAGGATTCCCGCCTCTCTATAAAACATTCCCCTAAGGGACTCTCACCCTCTCCGGTCTGCCTTCCCAGGCTGTTCGGGTCTGTTTTATTTCGATCATGCAGGTCCTACAACCCCGCATATGCCGTAACATATACGGTTTGGGCTATTCCGCGTCCGCTCGCCGCTACTGACGGAATCACTATTTGTTTTCTCTTCCTGCGGGTAATTAGATGTTTCAGTTCCCCGCGTTCGCTTTCTCCATCTTGCGATGGGAATACCCTGACAAGTCAGGGTGGGTTGCCCCATTCGGAAATCTGTGGATCGACCCGACTGTGCCGGTCCCCACAGCTTATCGCAGCTTGGCACGTCCTTCTTCGCCTCCTGGAGCCTAGGCATCCCCCGTACGCCCTTGTTCACTTGAACTCCCCGTGTGCCCTTTTGCAAACACACAGGGTTCTTTTCGTCGTACAAAACATCACTGCTTTGTACAACATTGCATTTTCCGCTCAACATGTCAATGAACTTTTTGC
>NZ_JABURL010000019.1 GCF_014762705.1 Cyclobacterium sp.
CTTACTGCAACAATTTTTGTTACCAGCGCCGTCACCTGTTTACTTGTGTTGGTAACTGCCTGCATCAGGGGTATTGGTGGCTACATGATCATTGAAGAACAATTGACCTTTGGGTATTTTCTTGCGTTCACGCTGCTATTGGGTTTTATGATTGCTCCTATCCTTCAAATGAGTAATATCGGCAGCCAGTTAACGGAGGCTTTTGCAGGATTGGATCGCACAGAAGAACTAATGAATCTGCCACTTGAAGCCGATCCTGCCAAAAGAAATATCCGATTGCCGGAAATTGAAGGATCCGTAGTTTTCCAGGATGTTCATTTTGGATACGAAGCTGGCAATGAAGTCATCAAGGGCATTGACTTTGAAGCCAGGCCGGGATCTGTTACCGCATTGGTAGGGAGTTCCGGTTCAGGAAAAACAACCATTTCTGGTTTGGTCGCCTCCTTTTTGAATCCAACCGCCGGGCTGGTTACCATAGATGGGCAAGATCTCAGCCAGGTTGATCTGGATTCTTACAGGAGCCAGTTGGGTGTAGTACTGCAGGATGATTTTCTTTTTGAAGGAACCATCCGGGAAAACATCCTTTTTCCCCGACCCGATGCCAGTGAGGCTGCACTGCAGGAAGCCGTAGAATCTGCCTATGTGAATCAATTTACAGATCAGTTTGAAAAGGGACTGGAAACCGTCATCGGTGAAAGAGGCATCAAACTATCCGGAGGACAGCGACAGCGTCTGGCCATAGCCCGGGCCATATTGGCAGATCCCCGGATTTTAATACTGGATGAGGCGACGAGTAATTTGGATGCTGAAAGCGAAAACTACATACAGACCAGTCTTAAACGTTTGATGAGAGGGAGAACAACCTTTGTTATTGCCCACAGGTTGAGCACCATACGCCAGGCCGACCAGATTTTGGTAATTGAAAAGGGAAAAATAGTGGAGAGAGGAAGACACGAAGAACTCATCGCTACCGAAGGAAGATACTATGACCTGTACACCTTTCAGGCAAGGATTTAGCGTCCAGTTAAGCCAAAAACAAAGGTTAATGATTTTAAAAAATTGCCTTTACGCTGTCCCCGGCAAAGAAAGAACAAGCTACTATTCTCCTGTAATTACTGCTTCGGCAGCCAATCTGCCTGAAGTCATGGCAGCGTTGATTGAGCCGTTTAACAAATGGTCTCCGGCAAGGTAAACATGATCATACAGTTTGGTATGTTGCCTGGGAATCCAGTGTTTGGCATCTTTGATTACTGGTAAAGCCTTGGAAATGGTATAGGTTTTCACATGCTGGAAATAGCTAGCATTGATCCCTGTAAGGGCTTCCAATTCCAATGCAATCAATTGCTCCGGGTTTTCGGTTCCCTTGATATCCTTTATGACGGACACTGATAAGAGCGCCCTGCCATCACTGGCATATCCGGGACTCACATCTGTCAAAAACACCAGGTTATTGACCAGAAATTTATCATCCGGTACAAGGCCTATCATGGCTCTTCCTATAAAGGATTGCTGTAAGGTGTAATAAATATTGGTAACTTCATGAAAGGCAGTTTCTTCCTGACCTATTAATTTTCCGGGAGGGATTGCAATGATGATATCATCAGCTGTAATGGTATTTTCATCTTCCAGAATGATTTTATTCTTTTCCACCCGAACTACCTTCGTATTGTATCGGATTTGCGTATGCTCCAATTTTTCAAAGAGTTGCTGAGTCAATTGCCCCATCCCCTTTTCAGGAATGGCAGCCTGCCCTTCAGCAAACATTTTAAAAACAAATTCAAACATTCGGGAAGAAGTGGAAAGGGAGGTTTCCAGGAAAATTCCCCTGAAGAAAGGGGCAAAGAAATTTTGAATGATTTTATCCGAAAAACCGAAATTTTTCAGGTATTCCTGTGTGCTTGTCTGCGGTGCCGAAAATATGGCATCCAGGGGTTTTTCTTTCAGATCCTGGGTCAGGGAATACATTTTGTACTTATCCCAAATGGTACCCACTTTTGAAAAAGCCATAGCAAATAGCTTAAGAGGATTCCTCAAAGGATCATGCACCGCATAAGTAGCTCCTGGTTTAAAAATGACAGCACCAGGCTTGAATTTTTTCAAATTCAACTTTTCCAGGTCAAGGTACCGGCTCAATTCCGGGTAAGCAGTAAGCATGACCTGAAAACCCTGATCCAGCAAATAGCCATCAACCTCATCGGTTTTAACCCTGCCACCTATCCTGTCACTTGCTTCCAGGATAACAGGATAATATCCTGCCTTTTCCAGCTCAATAGCTGCTACCAGTCCGGAAATTCCCGCTCCGATGATATATATGCTTTTGTCATTCATTTCAAATTTCATTTAAGGTTAAAAACCTCAATCATCCTTTATATTTCTTCGTTTCCTGAATTTGTTATCCTGAGAGTTTTCCGAAGAAGCTTGCTTTTCTCCCTTTTCGGCCTGTTGTCTGGGCTTGGCATTATGATTACCACGGGGTTTGCCTTTAAACTTATTTTTTTTGCCTTTTGGGTTTCCCCCGCCAGCACTTTTACTATGGGACTTCCCTGAATGGGCAGCTTTCAAATCAGGTCCAGGACCTATTTCATCCGGATTGGGAACTACCTCAATTTCCAGGCCAATAAGGTTCTCAATATTGCGGTATTTGTACCTGTCTTTTTCATTGACAAAGGTAACGGCCTTACCCTTCTTTTCCGCTCGGGCCGTTCTTCCTACCCGGTGCACATAATCTTCCGGATCATTGGGGGTATCAAAATTTACCACCATTTCAATGTCTTCCACATCTATCCCCCTGGATAAAATATCGGTAGCCACCAAAATCTTCAAAGATTTGTTTTTGAAGGCGGACATGATTTTTTCCCTTTCGGATTGGTCCAGATCTGCATGAAAAGCTTCAACCTGGAACTGTTTTTTCAAGATCTTAAACAGGGATTTCACCTTGTCCTTGGTGGAGCAGAATATAATAACCGCCTGGAAATCCTGAGATTTGAGTATATGGTTGACCAGGGCTTCTTTCTGTCCATCATAAACATGGTATACATATTGACTTACACCTTTGGCTGTTTTGCCTAAAGCTATGGATATCTGCTCGGGTTCGTGGAGGATTTGCTGGGAAAACTTCCTGATCTTGGGAGGCATGGTTGCAGAAAACAATAAAGTCTGCCTCTTTTTGGGTAGGTGCTGAATAATGGTCAGGATGTCATCCGAAAAACCCATGTCCAACATCCTGTCTGCCTCATCCAGTATCAGGTTTTCCAAAGCATCAAACTTCACCTTTCCCCCGGCAAGCAAAGCAATCAATCTTCCTGGTGTTGCCACTACGATCTCAGCCCCCAATTCCAGTGCTTTCCGTTGTTGCTCCCAGGTATTACCATCTCCACCTCCATAAATAGGAATAGAACTGATTCCCAGGAAATAGGCCAGGCCCTGGATTTGTTGATCAATCTGTATCGCCAATTCTCTGGTGGGGGCAATGATCAATACTTTAACTCCCTTTTTCTTGCTTTGACTGATCTGATTCAAAACAGGCAGAATAAAAGCAGCGGTTTTACCGGTACCAGTCTGTGCAGTGGCTATCAGGTCTTTGCCGGCTAAAATCAAAGGGATGGCTTGTTCCTGAATGGGTGTGGGTTTTTCAAAACCCATGGCATCTAAGCCCTCCTGGAGTTCGGCAACAAAATTAAATTCACTAAATGTCAATTTTTTATCAGTTTAAGTGTAAATATATGCCCAGCCAATCAGTAATAACTGCAAGGGAAGTCTTAAAAACAACAACCATTTTGGAAGCCCTTTGTTCTTTCGTTGGTACATGTACAGGTTGGCCGGAAATACTGCAATCAACAATAGGATGATGCCGTAGGCAGCTAAAGCTCGGGAGGGTTCATAAACCAGGCCCAATCCCAATACCACTTCAATAAATCCCACCAACCTGTTTACCAATCTGGGTTGCGGGATGTAAGGAGGAATGATACTGATATATAACTTCGGCTTCACAAAATGCATGAGACCAGCCGTTACATAAAAAATTGCCATTGCATAAAGAAATATTTCATCCATAAAAATTAATTGCATAAATTTCTTTATGCTTTAAAATTAGAACATGAAAATGGTAATACAAAAATTTAGTCGCCTATTACTGTATTTTTTTTCCACTTTGGTGCTGACAGCTGTCATTTCGCAAGAAATCAGGGGGCAACAGACGCAAAAACCCGTACTGCACGGAAAACATTGGATGGCCATCACGGGTAAACCTCTGGGAGCAACTGCAGGGGCTATGATTTTTCAGCAAGGAGGGAATGCTGTTGATGCGGCCTGTGCCATGTTGGCTGCGACCTGCACCATGTGGGATGTATTGAGCTGGGGAGGAGAAACCCAGGCGCTGATTTACAATCCACATACCGGGGAAGTCATTGCCATAAATGCTTTGGGTGTAGCACCTACTGGTGCCACGGCTGAATTTTACAAAAAACAAGGTTTGAAATTTCCGCCAAGTTACGGCCCTCTGGCTGCCGTCACTCCAGGAACTCCCGGTGGTTTGATCACCATGCTTTCCAAATACGGTAAATTAAGCTTAAAGGAAGTATTGGCTCCAGCTATGGAGATGGCAAATGGTTATCCCATAGAAGCCCAAACCGCCAATGCCATTGAGAGAGACAAGGAAATGATCAAGGAATGGCCCTATGCCAAAAAGGTTTTCTTGCCTCATTTGGGAGAGGAGCGGGAGGCACCTTATGCCGGCGAGATTTTTGAGCAACACGATTTACTGGCTACCCTGCAAAAGCTGGTAGAAGCGGAAACTAAGGCCCTGGCTTCAGGAAAATCCAGGGAAGAAGCCATGCAGGAAGCCTACGACCGGTTTTATAAGGGTGACATTGCGGAGGAATTGACCAGGAGTGTGCAGGAACAGGGAGGATTGATCCTAATGGAGGACCTGGCCAACTGGAAGGTTAAAATTGAAAGCCCCCTTCATACCAATTACAAAGGGATAGATGTTTACAAACTTCAGGAGTGGACCCAGGGTCCTGCTTTGCTGCAATCCTTAAATATTTTGGAAAACTTTGACCTGAAAGGTATGGGATTTAACTCTACCAATTATATCCATACCCTGTACCAGGCCATGAATCTGGCTTTTGCAGATCGTGACTTTTACTATGGCGACCCGGCTTTTTCTCCAAAAAGCCCTATGAAGGGATTGCTATCTAAGGAATATGCCAATGATAGGGCAAAATTGATCAACAAAAACAATGACCCATGGGCAAATCCCGGGGATCCCTATCCCTTCCAGGGTGAAGAAAATCCCTTTAAAAGCCAATTGGAAAATTACAGCAAGAATTATTTTGAGTACAGTGAAAATGCCGATGCGAAGGTTAGTGACAGTTTCCTGAAAGACTTTACCGCAGGGACTACCTCTATCGTTGCAGCTGATAAAGAAGGTTGGGTAGTTTCCATTACCCCAAGTGGAGGTTGGATTCCGGCGGTAATTGCAGGAAATACCGGGATTGGCTTAAGTCAGCGCATGCAGAGTTTTGTACTGGATGAGGAGGTCAATCCATTCAATGTAGTGGCTCCTGGAAAAAGGCCAAGGGTAACACTCACACCTTCCCTGGCCTTGAAGGATGGCAAGCCCTTAATGGCTTTTGCTGTACAAGGCGGAGATACCCAGGACCAAAACCTTTTGCAGTTTTTCCTCAATATGGTAGAGTTTGACATGAACGTACAGCAGGCAGTGGAAGCACCAAATATCAATAGTTACCAGATGCAGGCGGCATTTGGTAACCATGAAATCAAACCCGGAGCATTGACTTTACAATCAGAAACACCATCCTGGGTCAGAAGAGATCTGCAAAACAGGGGATACAAAATGGATTTTCGGGAGCGCACATCCGGCCCCATAACTGCAATTTGGTTTGACTGGAAGCATGGTACCCTGTGGGGCGGAGCCAGTAACCATGGAGAAGATTATGGCATTGGCTGGTAACTATACCTCAGCCGCCTGAATGTGCATCCAGTCGAAATTTCTTCTGCGACCCAGACTGACCCATCCTTCCTCTTCCCAGCAACGCCACCATTCATCATATCTGGGATGGGCAAATGCTGCCTTGTCCCTACCCCAGGTCAAGCGGTTTCTGTCCGGGTCAAAGTCTACCGCCATTCCCCAGGAATGGGTGGACCATTGGGTCCCGCCCCGCATCAGCCTGTTGTTATAGCAGCCGCCAAAATGATTTAAACGCAATGCCTGTATGTCGTTTTCTCCGTAAACCTGAAGTACATTTTCCAGAACGGTCAATAAGCTTTCAGCAACTTTTCTGTGACAGGTGATTTTTCTGGCCCTATACCGCAGATCCCAGGCAATTTTGAGTTCGTAGGGTACGTCTATCGATACCAGGTTTTGTCCCCGCTGCCCATAAAATTCATGGAATTCCGGGGAGTTTTGTCTGGGCCACCTGTTGGCTGCAGGCATTTCCTCAGGTCTCCAGGAACCTCTATTCCGCCCATGCTCCATTAGAAAGGCCAATTCCTCAAAGGCAAATTGGGTCTGAGGCCCCCACATCCCATCAATGGCACCAGCATCAATCCCTTTTTCCTTGGCTCCCATTTGGATAACCATGGTGATTTTACGTGAATTGGGAAGTCTGTGATCAATTCCCTGCACCTTATAAATCGCACCAAGGGTATTGGGACCAAAAATTCCATCAATGCCTCCCTGGTAGTGGCCTTTCTCGGCCAGAAGTTGCTGGGCAAGCTTGATTTTCTCTTTCATACAATATTTTTATTTTAAACCATTAAATATAAACCAATTATTGGTTATTTTAATGAATTTTACCTTCTTTCTGTATTTCATTACGGATGCATTGCAATAAAACATCCTCTCTAATGGAATCAGCTCCGGCGGCCAGTGTTCTCAGCCCCACCTGCTGTACAATATTGACGATATTGGCTCCAGTTAAAGGATACTTTTTGGCCAGGTCTTTTATATCTAGGGTATTTTCCAAAGCCATGCTTTCTGGCAGGTTTTTCTCCCATAACAATAATCTTTCTCTACTTCCCGGTGCTTCAAAATCAATGATGGACTGAAACCTTCTGGTAAATGCCGTATCCAGATTGCTTTTAAAGTTAGATGCCAAAATCACCAATCCAGGATGAGACTCTATGCGTTGCAGCAGGTAGGCTACCTCCTGATTGGCATATTTATCATGGGCATCCCGCACGTTGGTGCGCTTTCCAAAAAGCGCATCAGCTTCATCAAAAAACAGGATCCAATTTTTGCCCGAAGCTTTCTCAAACAAGCGGGAAAGGTTTTTTTCTGTTTCCCCAATGTATTTGGAAACCATAAGGGAAAGATCTATGCGATATACTTCTTTGTCCGTATATTTTCCCAGTAAGCCGGCTGTCAGCGTCTTGCCTGTGCCAGGGGGACCAAAAAACATCACCCTGTAACCTGGTTTGACCTTTTTCCTCAACTTCCAGCTTTCCATCAATTCCTCATTGTAAGTCAACCAGTTTTCCAGCGCCTTGATTTGGGATAAAGTCTTCTCTGACAAAACCAGGTCTTCCCATTCCAGTGCTGTTTCGATTAATTCAGCAGGGAAACCCGTGCTGGGTTTTGGAGGGCGGACAACTTCCAAAAGGAGCTTATCGGCAAACTCCTGCTCCAGACAGAGCGTTCCGGCATAAAAGGGTTCTTCTGGTAAGGTTTCTCCCAAATAAAGGTGGTTTTTCCTGAACAGGATCGATTCCTGAAAAACTGCCAGGTGTTTTTTCCGGGTGACTGGATCTGTTCCTGCCAGTAAGTAAAGCAAGGTTTCTCCGGTAGGGATGATGCCTCTGTGATGCTTGCTTTTACAACCGCCAAATTCTGGAAATTCAGCACCTTCCGGATAATAAGATTGGATAGTTTTCCCCAATAATCCCGGATCCATATGAGGTGCAATGGCGAGTGCCAGCAACAAAAGGTCCCTGTTTTTGATGTCCAGATCTTTGATCGTCTTGCCCAAAAACTCCTCCGGATCAAAATGAAGCTCCATTTGGGGTTTTTCAAGGGTTTCCGTTTTTCCCAATTCATGGTCGAGCCGGCTCCTGATCACCAGGCGTAAAAAATCCATCAATTGCTTCATAAACGGAAAGTATTTACCAGACAAATAAGGAAAGAAAAAACAATCATTGTTGTGCCTGAGATTGGTCCAATATTTTTTTATAGTGAAGGGCTTTGCTAAAATCAGGTTTCAGCTGCAAGGCCCTATCCAGCCAATCCCCGGCCATTTTATGATCCCCCCTACCCAAATAGACTACCGCCAACTCGGTCATTACCTGATAATTTTGGGGCTCAAGGCGAAGTATGGTCGATAGGTGCTTAATGCCTTTTTCCCAATCCCCCATAGCGAGGTAATTGACCGCCAGGTGCTGCCTGATTTCTGCATGGTCCGGATCATCAGCCAAAGCCATTTTAAAAGCTTTTTCTGCCAAGCCATGGTTTTTAAGCTGAAATTCACACTGACCGATCATAAACCAGGCCAGTGCATTTCCCTCTTTGGCCGGAATACTATGCAGCTGCTGCAATGCTTTTTCCCACTTCTTGATGTTGATATAGACCCTGGCCAATTGGATTACATAAGCCGTATCATGATTCCTGGCCAATATTTTTCCCCAGGTTTCTATGGCTGACTCATGGTCCCCGGTATGCGACGCCAATTGTGCCAGACTTACCCTGGCGCTTTGGTGATCGGGATCTCGTTTCAATGCATCAAGATACCTTTCCCTTGCTTGTGCAAATATGCCCATCATGGCCAGGGCGTTTCCACTATTGACCATATAAGTAGGCTTGGGTTCAATTTGAATGGCCTTTTCAAAAAACTCCAATGCTTTTTTATAGGCTTTTTGATGGTGGTGGTAAAGTCCCAGGTTATTTAAAATAGAGCTATTGGTCGGATCAAGTTCAAGTGCCTGTGTGTAACAAGAGATGGCACTTTCAAATGCCTGGTTTAAAAAGTGTTTGGCTCCCTCATTGTTAAGTGCAATGGCTTTTTCTTTTTCCATATCCCCAATTTAAGCAAATAAATCATTTTTTATGTCCGATGCCAGGCCTTTTGCCATATCGATTACGTCCAGGTCAGGATAAATCACTTCAATATCATCAAATGACATGTCAAAAGGTTCTCCTTCCCTGTAGTGCACAGGAAATACAATCCCAAATTGTATCCCCGGACCCCACTCGTAGGCCGCCAGGTTGTGCCGCCAGGTTTCTGATATGGAAAGAAAACCAATTCCTAAACTGGCTCTGGCGAATGCATTGATTTCAAATATGAATTTTGGGTTTACGGTAATCCTTCCGCTGGCATCCAGGGCCAAACCGGTTTGGGGACTCCAGTTGACATCTACTTCTGCCAGTGCCTCTCCTTCCAGTCCCAGGGTGCCCGTTAGTTCGATTCCTCCGGAAAGGCTGGCAATGGCCACACTTATCCCTAGACCCAGATCTCCCCGCAAGGTAAGCCCGGCATCTGCAGGAATGGCAAATTCCCCATGACCGGCGACCGTGGTTTCGTCTTCTCTTTCCGGATTATAGGTGATTTCTGCGGAAAGGTTGCGCAATTCTCCGGGACCAAATCCAGCAGTAAAGTCAAGCCCTCCACCGATTTGAGCTACCAGGCCAATGCTTCTTGGTCCTAATGGAATGGCAAATAAGGGGATTTCAATGGTAGGTACCCTAAACAGGTTTCTGTTGATTTCTCTCCTTCGGAATACTTCGTAACTGTCAGAAGCCAACCTGGCATTCACTTCAATTTCTCCATTGGGCAAGAGCCGGACACCGGCCGTGGCTGCCAGCCATGGGGTGAGCTGAAGGGTTAACTCCCCTCCCCCATATACCCGCATGTTTTCGTCAGGTTCTCCGGCAGGTTGTCCATCTTCACCTATAGGTCGGTTGGTGGCACCAACTTCAATGCGCCCGCTGAGCATGCCCCGGCTGTAGGCAGCAGACCCTTCAATGGTCAGGGCTCCGTTTTCGTAGGTAACCGACAGGGAAGTGCTAATTCCTGGTATATCGGGCTGGGCAGTCCCGGAAACAAATACGTCATACGTTTCAGCTCCGGCAGGTTTAGCCACCCTTGCCGCTACACTCCCTCCAGTTATGCCGGGAATATCGCTACTCAGATCAAAATTACCCCCTATGGAAAAACCTGATTCACCGTATTGAATCTCCATGTTTCCCCGCTCGATGCCGGGTATATCCAATTCGGCCTCTCCGGTGGCCGCAAAATTACTTTCGCTGTAGGTAGCAGTAATGGTCGCACTCTTCACCCCCCGGACTTTGCCCTCCGGTATACCTATTTCCCCACCGATGGTCCAGGTATTTTCCTTGTATTCCACATTGATTTCCGCCGGGTCGAAAAGCTCCGAGTCAAAATTAAAAGCTCCTTCCAATTCAAAGCCTCCAGAGGTAGAGGCTGTAGCACTGATATGGCCATCTCCTACCTGATCGATACCGAAATTGACATTTCCTTCTGCACCCAGACCCTCGGTACCAACAAACACTTCAAGACTGCTATCAGAGATACTAAAAGGCCTCGGAAAGTTAAATTCACCCGTATTAAAAATTTTTCTCAACCGAATGTTATCACCGTCAATCACCAGGTCAATATCCGCATCCTGTACAAGAGGAACGGTAGGAAGTACCTTTCCATTTGCCATTAGTCCCTTCGCTGGATCAACGGAAACCGAATCAATACGGACAGGACTAAGACCTGGTAAACGCAGGCTATTCCTAACTGATCCAGCCACCGATGCCCTATTGAGTGCCCCTCCATATTCTAGTCCGGGTATAGGGTCAAGCGTCCAATCAAATGTACTGTTTCCTGCCACCTGTAACAAGGTGCTGCCATCCGATTTAAAAGCTTCTACTTTCAGAAAACCAACACTTCCTGAATTCTCTAAACCTACAGGATTAAAAGAAGCACCAAGTAGAGATATCCTACTTTCTGCGAAGAGTTTAATATTAGAGGAAGACAAATCTACATATTCTCCGGCAGGTCGCTCACTTCCCCAGGGAACTTGCACCGAATTACCACCTGTAGCACCAGGAAAAATCAATAAGTGATCGGGATTACCACCTTGTAAACCCTCTTGCTGCATTTCTGCCGGCGACATTACCTGAAGCAATTCCAAATGAGGGTTATCCACAAACTCCAATGCCCCCCAATAAACTTCTGGATTTCCAGAAACATCTTTTGTGAATTCTCTGGAGGTAAAAGTGATGTCATAGTCATTTTTTAACCGCGAAATCTCCTCCACTGAAGTGCCGTAGGGAAAAGCACTTTCAAATTCAGCAGATTGGTTGGGGTCTGCCTTTACAGCATCTATCGCTTGCTTTAGCCTTGACCTGATTTCTCCGG
>NZ_JABURL010000028.1 GCF_014762705.1 Cyclobacterium sp.
CTGATCGGGACAGAAAAGAAGGAGGGTTAAAGGTTAAATATCTGCATATAGGTATATGATGTAAAAAAAGTAAACCTATTTTATTAGGAATACTACCATCTCCGAAAAACAAGGGACCTTTGAATGATAATCCTGAAACGAAATTCCGTTTAAATCTTAGCCAATTAATCGTATATTGAAGCTTTCAATAAATAAACCCGAAAGACCATGAAAAAATTAATATTGCCCATTTTGTGTTTGCTTACCACGCTTTCCATGTCCCAGACAATCACCCAAAATGATGCCAGACTAGGCCGGTTGGTAGACCAGGACGCAGAGGTCAGGCAGCTTGCCGAAGGCCTTAAATTCACTGAAGGACCGGTATGGGACAAAAATGAAAATGTCCTTTTGTTCAGTGATATTCCCGCCAATATCATTTATAAGCTTGATACAAATGGGGAATTGGTAATTTATCGCAAACCTAGCAACAATGCCAACGGACTTACCTTTGATGCGGAAGGCAATCTCCTGATTGCGGAACACAGCGGAAGGAAAATCGGCCAACTCAGTCCTGATGGTGATTACCGTGCTGTAGTGGAATCCTATAAGGGAATCCGGTTTAACAGCCCCAACGACGTGATTATAGACAGTAAGGGAATTATTTATTTTACCGATCCACCCTATGGATTGCCAAATGATGCCACAGATACATTGGGATTCAATGGGGTATATCAATACCGGAACGGCAAGGTGACCTTGATCAGCAGGGAGCTTGACCGACCCAACGGTCTTGCCCTTTCTCCGGATGAAAGGACCTTATATGTGGCCAATTCGGGATCACCAAAAAAGTACATTAAATTTCCTGTCAGTAAAAATGGCAAGGTTGGGAAAAGCGAGCTATTTTACGATGTATCGGGAATCGATAAACCCGGAAATCCGGATGGAATAAAGGTGGATACAGAAGGCCATCTGTACGCCACCGGACCGGGCGGTGTTTGGGTGTTTTCTGCCGATGGCAAACATTTGGGAACCATAGCATTTCCGGAAACGCCGGCTAATATTGCCTTTGGCGGCCCTGATATGAAGACTCTTTTTGTGACTGCCCGGACAGGGCTTTATGCGGTTGAATTGAAAGTTCCGGGTAAATAGTGGAAAATGAAAAACAGTAGAAGGAATTTTATCAAAAAATCAACATGGGGAGCGGCAGCAGGCATAACAGCCTTTTCCCTGGCTCCACGAGCCCATGCGGCAGACAAAAGCCATCAGGATGAGGCATTGGACCGGGTGCTGGCCGAACCGGTACTGAGGATAGCTGACTTAAAAGATCCGGTTTGGATAGATAGCGTGGAGTTGTTGAGGAAGGGAGATAATTTTTTGTGCCGGGTAAGGTCAAGAGATGGTGCCGAAGGCATTTCAGTAAGCAATAACATGCAGATGGTACACCTGTACCCTATTTTTGTAAACCGAATACAACCGTTTTTTATCGGAAAAGATGCCCGGGATTGGGAACAGCTCCTGGAAGAAGTGTATGTGTACCAGAGCAATTACAAGCTGCAAAACCTGGCTTTTTGGGTGCCTTTAGCCACGCTGGAATTTGCCATTCTGGATTTGCTGGGGAAGCTAAGCAATAAAAGCCTTGGCGCTTTAATCGGGGATATCCATCATCCGGAAATTGCCGTCTATCAGGCGAACAATTACCGGGGAAAATCCGCTGCAGAATCCATAGACCTGATCGAAAAGCATGTCCGGGAAACGGAGGCCAGGGCGTTGAAATTCAAAGTTGGTGGCAGAATGAGTCACAACAAGGATTATCCGCCTGGCAGGACAGAAGCGCTGATCCCTCTGGTCAGGGAGCGGTTTGGAGATGATATGGTCATATATGCCGATTCCAATGGCTCATACACCGCTGAGGAAGCCATCCGGATTGGGAAGATCATGGAGGAATACCGCTATGATTTTTACGAGGAGCCGGTTCCCTTCGATTGGTACGAAGAAACGCTGGAAGTCACCAAAGCGGTGAATATCCCGGTGGCCGGTGGGGAACAGGAACCCAGTATGCATGGCTTCCGCTGGCTAATCAAGGAGGATGCGTTGGATATTGTTCAGCCGGATATCTTTTATTTTGGGGGCATGGTGCGCTCTATGAAGGTGGCGAAGATGGCCGCCCTGAAAGGAAAACCCTGTACCCCGCATATTTCCGGTTCGGGCCTGGGTTACCTGTACATGATGCATTTTGTGGCTGCCCTTCCCAATGCGGGACCCTTTCATGAATTCAAAGGCTTTAACAAGGAAATACCTCTGGATAGCCCTACTTCAAGCCTCAATAGTGAGGGCGGAAAAGTAACTGTGCCCACAGGACCGGGGCTGGGGGTAATACTGGATCCGGAATTTGTGGCTGCGCATAGGGTGGTAAAAGAGTAATTCCGGTAAATTGTTGAAACAGACAAGGTGCTGATCCGGCAACAGAGGGAACCCCGCCTTTGCGAGATTATAGACTAGATTTTATAAAACATTTCAGATGTGGTGGTTTCCTGATCCGAAATGTTTAATTTAAACAATAAAAAGAAAATGTTAGCTAATGGTAAAGATCCTAGTTGGCTTCGTTATATATTGTCTTCTTCAAATAATAGATATCCTCATGTCAATTACTATTTTGCCTATGACCAGCTGCCAAGTATATGCCATCAGTATTGCCAATAGGTCCTTTCCGATTTTTCTTCTTCAGCAATGAAGGGCATGCCAAATTTTGGCTGGGACCAGTTGAATTAGCTAATTCTACAAATTTTAGTGGCCCTGAATTAATAAATTACGTAATTTACAGAAGAACACATAGCGTTAATTCTAAATATGTGGCATGAGTACTTTAACAGATAAAAAAATCAATAGAGCCAAAAAAGTCTGGTTTACGGAAGAAATGCTTTATGTCCTATTGGAAGATGGAAGAGAAATCGGTGCTCCAATTGAATGGTTTCCCAAACTTCGGCAAGCTTCAAAAGAACAGTTGAGTATTGACACAGTGGGTTTGGTTTTTGGGGCTTCAATGAAAGGTAAAGGGCATGGATTATTTCATATTTATTCCTTATTTAACACTTTATTTCAAAAATATTAAATTAATCATACCATAATTAATTACCTATTTAATGTGGTAAAAAATAAACGGAGTAATTTAAAAAACAAATTTTTGTTGTGTTTTATAAGTTTGTGGCTATTTTTCTTTGAGGTTTTACGCCTCCATCAAATTTAAATCTTTGTCAACCGGTATTCTTCCTACTTTTTTATCCCTTCCTGGGCAGGGGGTTACCCTAGGGCCCAATCAAATCTTACAGACCGGAAAAGGAGCTGTTCTTAAAAATAGCCTGGCTCAGAAGGTATGTGTTTTACGCGATAGCGATGGATATTCCTACTTACCGGAAAACAGGAAACATTCTTACTTGATTTTATATCCGGAATCCTTAATTTGTCCAATGAAAACTGCGAGTCAAGGGAGGTGCATAATCCATATCCAAATACATGGCCTTTCAAAACTTCGCTTTATATGAATGTTCTATCGCATTTGAGCCAAAAATGAAATGCGTGTTTAAATTTTTAACCAAATAGCGTATATGAAATCTTACGAAATAGCTATCGTACCAGGCGACGGAATCGGAAAAGAAGTTATTCGAGAATCAGTAAAAGTGTTGGATGCCATAGCTGCCCAATGTGGTTTTTCCTTCAAGTTTGCAAACTATGATTACGGTTGTGAGTATTACCTTAAAAATGGTAAAATGATGCCCGATGATGGTTTAGATCGACTAAGAGATAGTGACAGCATATTTTTGGGAGCTGTAGGCTATCCGGGAGTCCCCGACCATGTTTCGTTATGGGGATTATTGATTCCAATTAGAAGAACTTTTCAGCAATATGTAAATCTTCGCCCAGTACGACTGTTAGATGGGATTTCGTCCCCTTTGAAAAACCCCGGTAAGGTGGATTTTTATATCGTACGTGAAAATAATGAGGGAGAGTATTCATCCGCTGGGGGCAAAATCTACGAAGGCACGGAAAATGAAGTGGTCATTCAAGAAAGTATTTTCACCAAAAAGGGTGTTGATAAAGTGATGAAATTTGCTTTTGAATTGTCCAATACGAGAAGAAAGAAAATTACAAGTGCCACAAAATCAAATGGTATAATTCATACAATGCCATTTTGGGACCAACGATTTCAAGAAATTGGAAAGGCTTATCCTCAGGTTGAAAAGAACCAATTTCATATTGATATTCTTACAGCTCATTTTGTCCAGCATCCTGACTGGTTTGATGTAGTGGTTGCCAGTAATTTATTTGGCGATATTTTGTCCGATTTAGGACCAGCGGTGGTTGGAGGAATGGGTATTGCTGCAGGTGCTAATATCAACCCGGAACGCGATTATCCAAGTATGTTTGAACCCGTCCACGGCAGTGCCCCTGATATTGCGGGACTCAACATTGCTAACCCTATTGCTTGTTTCTGGACAGCCAAAATGATGCTTGATCATTTGGGTGAGTATGAAGCTGCCAACTTGCTGATGCAGGCTATCGAAACTAACATAAAAGAGGGAGAAATACTTACCAGAGATCTAGGAGGGAAAGCATCTACCCAGGAGGTGACCACAGCCATAATAGATAAAATATTGAAAAAATAATTGCCCTGTTAAAAGATCCTAAAACTAGCCATAAAACGTTCATTGCCAGTAAATACGAACTATACCATGTGTTTGTGGCGTTTGTGCACAGCGGCAGGGGATACAACAATAAGTAAATTTTTTTAATGATGATGATCAATTGACATTTTATTGTCGAATTGCCAGAACACCGGAAATCAGTTAAAATTCCTGGATTTAAGCCTGCCGCTAATATTCTCATTCTCTGCGAAAGAATTGACCGGGTATTTTTCGATTGGGGTTGCTGCTGATTATTGCTTCACCACCACCCTCACGCGGTCCAAATTAGGAATGCGGGTAATGGGGGTTTCTGTATTTCCATTCCGTTAGGAAATGGCCCTAAGGGTAAAAAAGAAGTGCCGGGTTTTTCGGAAATGATTTAGGGAATCTTTTTTTCTACGGCTTCTTTGTCAGCGATGTTCAGTGCATAAGTTGAAAGCGAACCATTATTCGACCCGGCCAAAGCCATGGTTTCATCCAGCCCTTGTTGATTGATGTTTACTGTCACTTCCCTGGCTCCCTATGCCAATAGGGCTAATACCAGGCTACGCCCTTTGCCGGCTCCACCTCCCGAACCAGCCATATTTTGTCGGCTATTTTCGTCCTTGTAGTTGAGTTATAGGTTAGAAAAGGTCAAAAACAGGATGCTTTTGGGTGGCATCACGAACTCTCCGGCCTGCACATTCTTGCCCTGAATTCCAGGGTTTTTCCGGTCTTTGTTTTTTTAAGCTGGAAAGCGGGTGGTTTCAGGCTGTACTTTTTGCAGTGGGAAAAAATGCGTTCGACTATCGAGAGGTGTATTGACCAGAAACCAAGTGCAAGGGCTGGAAATCATAATTGGAACAGGTTTTTAGAATGTTTGTTAGCAACATCGTTTCATGAATCACCTTGATTCAATATAGAAGATAGTGGCTTGGTCGTTAGTTAGGGAAAGAGTATAAACAGCCTTCCGCTACAGTCAAAATTTAGGAAGATCCTGACCAACCCAAGATCCTGGACAAAAAAATAAATTTTCGCCATTGATGGATTTACTGGTTTTCCAAGATCCACGCATTCTTTATGTGAGAAAGGAACCGTTCAGGCTTGATTTTTGCGCCGAATTAGTTAATCCGATCATCGGATTTGGAAGTTAAGAGGCGGGTAGGTGCCGTATTCTCCCATATCAGCTTCCCCAATAAATTTTTATATGAATTTTGCAAAAGATAATAGGAAATGGCTGATGACAAAATGAATTTTAATGCCACCTGGGCAATGGCAGTCGGAGGTATGGTTGGAGGCGGGATATTTTCAGTTTTGGGTGTTATTATTCAGTCTGCAGGAGAATGGGCCTGGTTGAGTTTCGTAATTGCAGGTCTTATTGCATTAGTATCCGCCCATAGTTACAACCAACTCTCTATCAAATATGGTGAAGGTGGTGGCGCGTTCACATTCTTAAGAAAAATCAATCATCAAGGATTTGCAGGTAGTCTCTCATGGATTTTAATTTTAGGCTACATCTTAACACTTTCTGTGTATGCTTTCACTTTTGGACATTATGTGGCGCACATTTTTGAATTAGGTTCATGGCTGCCCAGAGTATTGGGAGTTGCAATCATTGCCTTACTTACGTTTGTTAACTTAAGGGGAGTCAGCAATACTTCGACATTTGAAATCATCACAGTTTATGGCAAATTACTCGTTTTGTTGGGGCTCGCAGTCTATGGATTAGCAGAATGGATGCCAGAACAATTAACCAAAGGGATTAGTCCAAAACCTTGGCACGCAGCTATTATGGGAGCAGGTACGATTTTTATGGCTTATGAAGGTTTTCAGCTTTTATCCTATGATTATAATGATTTAAAAAACCCGGACAAAACACTCCCCAAAGCTACTATATGGTCAGTTCTAACAGTAATTGCCATTTACGTATTGGTAACCCTCGGAACCACAATGATTGTGGGTGCAGATACAATCATTGAAGAAAAGGAAGTCGCACTTTCCATCGCCGGAAAAATGGCTATGGGGACGATTGGACTCGTCATTGTTACTATCGCTGCGGCATTTTCAACTGGTTCAGCAATAAATGCTACGTTATTCTCAACAGCAAGATTGATGGAAAATGTAGCTGAGAAAAAAGATTTGCCACACTTATTTGTTAAGGAGAATGACGAAAACATTCCTTGCTATGCCATACTCATAATAGCAGCATTGGCCTCAGCCCTCGCTATCATTGGAAGTCTTAGTAGTTTGGTTGATGCAGCAAGTATTATTTTTTTGTTCACATTTGGAACCGTGAATTTCATTGCTTTTCAACAACAAGTCAAATATAAATGGATTTGTATCACAGGCTCAATACTTTGCGGGCTTGCAATTGTAGCGGATATTATTGAGAAAATTGAAAAAATTCCTTTTTCTTTAATAGGGCTAATAGTAATCTCTGTTTCTCTATTTGTATTCAGGCCTTATATTTTGAAGAAGATTAAGTAAGGGTTTATGGCAGGTGGCATAGGAAAAGAGAGACACTAAATCCAACAGTTAGATAACCCTGTAATCTTAAATTCTACGATCATGTCAGAAGAAAACCAGGATAATGAATGGCCAATACCTAAATTTAACTTTACCGTTTAATTCGATACTCAGGAAAATACAGTGTTATTTCAAGAAATTGCCGGCTTAGATATCGAAAATCAACGGATTGAATTTCGATCCCGGCAATTTTCAACGATCAAAATGCCTGGAATAGTACGGTACGGTATCGCTCAAAAAGGGCGTTCTTCGTAAGGATAATGATTTCTTTTCCTGGTTTTATGCCATTAAAATGAATACAATCAAGCGAGAAATGGTAGTCATTCAATTGATAGATGAGCAGGGTAGCCCAACAATGACCTGGCGTCTGCTGAATGCATGGCCGACAAAAATTTCCGATACGGATTTAAAATCCGAGTGAAATGAGGTTTCCATAGAGACTTTGGAGATGGCGCATGAAGGAATTACGCTTGAAAATGAATCGCAACCTTTACCAGCTATAGTCTAGCTACGTTTGTTATATCAATGGGAGTCAACATATAAGTGAAACGCATGAAAGAACAATGGTAGTAGCTACAATTGCTTCGATCTCTACCCATTCGTATTTTTGAAATTTTGAGGTAAAAAGATTTTCATTTATCTATTCCACCTTCCGATCCCTAAATGGCGTTTGAAATCTGTGAAAAAGATCGGTTTTCACAACCCTCCGGCTTAACTTTACGTCCAATACCTGCAAAGTTTTTTAAAAACATTTACATTATGAAAAAAGCATTAATTCCCATTGGAATCATCCTCTTGATTGGCATCTTTGTGTACAGCAAAGCCGTAGGGGTTTACAATACCTTCGTCCAAACCGAAGAAACCGTTAACGGCCAATGGGCTGAAGTGGAAACCCAATACCAGCGCCGGGCCGACCTGATCCCCAATCTGGTGAATACTGTTAAGGGTTATGCTGATTTTGAACAGGAAACCCTGACGGGAGTAATCGAAGCGCGGGCAAAGGCGACTTCCATCAACTTGCAGGCAGATGACCTTACCCCTGAAAATATCGCCCGTTTCCAGGAAGCACAAGACCAACTGAGCGGATCGCTCAGTAGACTGCTTGTGGCAGTGGAAAGATACCCTGACTTGAAAGCCAATCAGAATTTCCTGGAATTGCAAGCTCAACTCGAAGGCACGGAAAACAGGATTGCTGTAGCAAGAAGAAACTTCAACCAATCTGTTCAGGGCTACAATGCCAATCTCAGAACCTTTCCCAATAATGTTTTTGCCGGTTGGTACGGATTTGAGACCAAGGGCTATTTCGAAGCTGCAGCAGGTGCTGAAAATGCCCCAACGGTAGAATTTTAAATAAAAATCTCATGGCCGAAAAATTATTCAGTACTGCAGACCGGGCCATAATTACGGAGGCTATCCGGAATGCAGAAAAGGAAACTTCCGGAGAAATCCAGGTGCACATCGAAAGCCATTGCAAAGGAGAGGTACTCGACCGGGCGGCACAGGTTTTTGAGAAACTCAAGATGCACAAAACCAAATACCGCAATGCGGTGCTTTTCTATCTTGCAGCAGAAGACCATAAATTTGCCATCCTGGGCGATGCCGGTATCAACCAGGTAGTCCCCGAAAACTTTTGGGAAAATATCAAAGAAGAAATGCTGGTCCATTTCAAGAGCAGGGATTTCACCGAAGGGCTTAGAAAAGGCATAGAAATGTCCGGCCAGCAGCTTCAGCAACATTTTCCTTACGACCAAAAAGGGGACATCAACGAACTACCCAACGATATATCCTTTCAATAGAACACCATGATCCAAAGACAGCTTTTCACTTTATTACTTATAGGGGCATTTTCTTTATCCGGCTGGGCGCAAGGGGATTTTCCCGAAAAACCCAACCCTCCCCGGCTGGTAAATGATTTTTCGGAAACCCTTTCAGACCAGGAGGTGAGACAGCTGGAAAGTAAGCTTTTGGCCTACAATGACAGCACCTCTTCGCAGGTCAGTATCGTTATGATCAATTCCGTAGGGCCCTATGCCATCAGTGATTATGCGTTTCAATTGGGAGACAAGTGGGGGATAGGTAGAAAAGACAAGGACAATGGGGTACTAATCCTTGCTGCGATGAAAGACCGGCAGGTGTTTATTGCTACAGGATATGGCATGGAAGGAGCGATCCCGGATGCCCTGGCCAAGCGGATAGTCGAACAGCTTATTGTGCCCAACTTCCGGAAGCAAGACTACTTTACAGGCCTGGACCAGGCCACGGACATGATCTTTAAGCTGGCTTCAGGTGAGTATGATGCGGAGCAGTTAAGCTCATCGGACCGGCCAGGGGGCCTCTTGCCATTTTTATTGATTTTTGCCATCGGCTTTGTGATTTTGAGCCTGATCAAAAACCGGAAGGACAACAACAACCACATGGGGGGAAAACGTGGCGGTGTGGATTTCTTCACTACCATGATGCTTGCCAGTATGCTTGGCGGCAACCGGGGTAAGTTTGGAGACTTCTCCTCAGGAAGCGGAGGCTTTGGCGGCGGTGGAGGAGGATCCTTCGGTGGATTCGGCGGCGGTAGCTTTGGCGGTGGAGGTGCAGGCGGAAGCTGGTAACTTTTGCAACATCGCTCATATGGGTTTTTTCGCCAAGGTCTCAAAAAGTCATCTGGTAAAAGTTGATATTCCCGTTGATATATTCTGCTGAATTGGACCAGGTGCGTAACCTGTGATTTCCCCATGTACTAAGGAAAGGATTAATAGCTTGAATTCGTACAATTTTTTTTGAACTCAGGTTTCCCGATTTGAATCATCCCTAACAACAACACCGGATCCTCTCCTGCAAAATCAGATCAGCCTCCCTGACGATCAACAGCAATAAACCTAAAAAAAAACAATAAAAAATTGAGAAACTGAATAGTTGCATATATATTTGCAACCATATAGTTTCAAGATTCTTTAAACAATTTTCATGAGGAAATTAAAATTACAAGTGCAGCTAACTGTTGACGGATTTATAGAAGGGGAGAAGGGAGAAATGGATTGGATGACAATGAATTGGTCTGATGACTTAAAAAGCTATGTCGACGGATTGTTGCAACCTGTTGATACCATATTACTTGGTAGGCATTTAGCAGCGGGTTTTATTCCTCATTGGGAAGCTGTTGCTAATGATAAGGAGAATCCTGAGCGGGAGGCAGGGATTAAATTTACTGAAATACATAAAATTGTTTTCAGCAAAACATTGACAAAATCTTTATGGGAAAACACAGCCATAGAGAATGGGGATTTTGTGGAAGCGATTAAGGCACTTAAACAGCAACCCGGTAGTGAAATGATTGTATATGGCGGGGGCAAATTCGTTTCGTCTTTAATTAGAGAAAAATTAATCGATGAATTGCATTTATTCATAAATCCGGCAATCATTGGCAAAGGGATGTCAATTTTCAAGGAAGCAGAACCAAGCCAAAAGCTGAGTTTGCTCGCTTCCCGGCAATTTGCCTGTGGAATAGTTGTCCTTGTATATCAGACCGGTTAATCATGCGAAGAGATGTGTTTCAGGCGATAGCGGACCCCACCCGGCGAGCAATAATCATGCTTTTGACAGTGGGTGCATTGACACCTAATGCCATAGCAGAACATTTTGACAGCAGCAGACAGGCCGTTTCAAAACATTTAAAAATCCTTACCGAATGTGATATTGTAAAGCAGGAGCAACAAGGCAGGGAAATTCATTATCACCTCAATGCGGAAAAAATGGCAGCAGTAGAAGACTGGTTGAAGCAATTCAAGCAATTGATTGGCCAAAGATTCAAGCAGCTGGACGAGGTATTGGACCAATTAAAATTTAATAAATAATGAGCAAATCGATTTTATTCAATTTCGAGGTTGACAAATCAAATCAACAGATCCATGTAACAAGATCCTTCCATGCACCTGTCGATCTGGTCTGGTCCGCCTGGACGAAAGCCGAAATTCTTGACCGATGGTGGGCACCCAAACCTTGGGTCGCCAAAACAAAATACATGGATTTTAAGGAGGGAGGGCATTGGCTTTATGCCATGATAAGCCCTGAAAATGAGAAAAACTGGAGCAGGGTTGATTACCTCAGCATTGAGCATCAGAAATCATTTTCTGCTTTCGATGGTTTTTGTGATTCCGAGGGTAAAATTAATACCACGCTACCACGAAATAAATGGGAAAATAATTTTGAGCAATTTGGCGAACAGACCCTAGTCAATATTCGGTTGACATTTGATTCTTTGGAGGACCTTGAAAAAATAGTTGAAATGGGTTTCAAAGAAGGTTTCACGGCAGGTCTCAAAAATTTAGACCAATATATTGCTTCTCAAATCAGCTTAGACTAAAAATTATATAAAAAAACCCTAAAAAAGATGAAACAAAAAGCATACAACGTAATTTCTATCCTCTTTGGGTTGCTACTTATGAATGGGGGATTGAACAAATTTTTCAATTATATGCCAGTGCCAGAAGGCTTGCCTGAAGCCCTGGTCAAAGATAATTTGGCCCTTATGGAAATCGAATGGCTAATGCCGCTGATAGGATTTGCAGAGGTTTTGGGTGGACTTCTAATTTTCTTCCCAAAAACAAGAGCGTTGGGAGCTTTGGTGGTATTTCCGGTAATGGTGGGCATTCTGCTTACACACATTTTTGTAGCACCAGAAGGGCTTGTAATAGCACTAATCATTTGGGCAATTCTTCTTTGGATACTATTTGAAAACCGGAGCAAATACCTCAATTTATTAAAGTAAATTTCTTTATTTTTTACCGTTATTTATTGAATAATTGATTTAAAAAATGTAATTTAATCAACATACTGCTTTTCAAATTCCCTAATTTGGTCATGCATACCTATTGGAAAACTGATTGTTTACAATAAATATCCATAGACACCAAAGTTGACCTATAGCGGGAATGAGCATGCTTGGGAAGATTAGATAAAATCAGACAATAAACTTTTATAAAATGATATTGCGAAAAAAAATCCTTTACCTCTCTCTGACCATGCTGGCCAGCTTTGGATTTATCCCTGCATCCAAAACCTGTACCCGCCTGGTGTACAAGGGTCCCAATAATACCGTTCTCACGGGAAGGACCATGGATTTTTCTCTGGAAATTCCGGCCAATCAGTGGATTTTTCCCCGTGGTATGAAGCGGAATGGGGAAGTGGGTAGAAATTCCATCGAATGGGTATCCAGGTATGGTAGCCTGGCGGTTAGTTCCTGGGACATTTCCACCACCGATGGCATGAACGAAAAGGGTCTTGTGGCCAATATGCTCTGGCTGGTGGAGTCTTCCTACCCTTCTTTCAACAAGGAGGGAAACACCAGGGGACTGGCCATATCGCTCTGGGCCCAGTATGTACTAGACAATTTCGCCACCGTTGCAGAGGCCGTAGCGGAAATGAGGGATGCCGATTTTGCCATTGTATCGGATTTTATTCCGGGCACGGATAAATTTACCACAGTACACCTGTCTATTTCCGATGCCAGTGGCGACAGTGCCATATTGGAATACATTGCGGGAAAACTGGTCATCCACCATGATGCTTCCTATCAGGTAATGACCAATGATCCTCCCTACGAGCAACAAATGGCCATCGGCAAGTATTGGGAAAACATTCCAGGCAAGACTTTTTTGCCGGGATCGGTGACTTCCTCCGACCGTTTTGTGCGTGCCTCATTCTTTCTCAATGCAATCCCTCAGACTGATAATACCCGTGTAGCGGTCGCCAGTGTTTTTAGTGTAATCCGGAACGTTTCTGTACCTTATGGTTTTGAAATAGAGGGTTACCCCAATCTGTCCACCACCCGCTGGCGGATGGTAGCCGATCAGAAAAATCTCGTCTACTATTTCGAAACGGCCTTGACGCCGAATGCCTTTTGGGTGGATTTGAAAAAAATCGATTTCAGCGAAAAGGCTCCGGTACGCAAACTGGATTTATCCAATAACCGCACCTATTCGGGAGAAACTTCAGATAACTTTAAAAAATCAGCACCTTTCCGTTTTATTGGTTTGTAGGTTTTTTATTTATTAATAAAGCCCCCTATGTGAACTATGCAACTATGTGGTTAAGGAATTACCAGGTAGGTTTTTGGTATGGAATTCCAATTGTAATAATATTTTAAAATCTTACCACATAGCACATATAGGGCACATAGTTTTTCTGTTGTAACCGAGTATCGTTTAAAAGGGTGTATTTAAAAGCGAAGCCTGCTAAGTGAACTATTCAACTATGTGGTAAAAAAATATCACCATCTACCATAATGATTCTATAAAAGCTTTTTGTAATTTTCGTTTACGAATGTTTTTTGTCCTTCATGGAAAACATTGGTCACATTAAAATTTATCAAAATTCCTTTTGGTGCGCTGAGTAACTTCATGTATCCCAGAATTTGAGCGTAGAATATAGGCGTAAATTCCTTAGCAGCTTTTATTTCTACCACTAAACAATCCTCTACATAAAAATCGAAGGTAAGGTCCAAATCAATTAATTCCCCTTTATAGTCAAATGGCATTTTGACCTGCTCAATAAAATTTATTCCCCTCAAGTTTAACTCTCTTGAAAGGCATTTTTGGTAAACTTTTTCCAAAAGCCCGGGTCCTAAAATCTTATGAACTTCTATTGCAGCACCAATTACCTCAAAAGTTAATTTATCTAAATACTTTTTCGACCGTTCCATGAATAAAAATTTCAAGGCTTTTTAAAACATTTATGTATTTAGTAAATCTTAATTTATACAAATTATTTTCCTTTTCAAACTTAAAAGTAAAAACTGTCATGGAGGCACTTAGAAGGGATTTGCTATCATTATTAAATTTCCAAACGGTAACAACCCAACCACATATTACACATAGGATACATAGTTATTTGTTACAAAACCATGATATGGAGTAGGTTTCTTATTTAAAATAAAGCCCCCTATGTGAACCATGCAACTATGTGGTTCAATAGGCATCACCGTCAACAATATTAAGGGAAGGCCAGCTACATGGAATAGGATATATCTTCTTTAAAATCAAAGCCAGATAATAATTTAGTTTAAATCCATCTTTTTTATTTTCCTAACAATTTCACACTTTCATACCCAACAAAACTGATGGTAAGGGGTACTGATTGTGCGATTTTAAATGAAAACTGCCCATTTATATCCGTTACTGTTCCCAAATAGGGGTCCTCTGTTACTATTGTTGCCCCAGGAAGGGGATACCCTAATGGGTCTCGGACGGTACCCTTCCAGAGGCCATCTGAGTAGCTCGCATCAACAATAAGTTGGCCGTTTCTCTGCTCTACTCCCTCTACGGTAATTTCACCTGATGGAAGCTTGTCCGGATTCGATTGGTTAAGGCCAAATAAAATGGGCAAAACCATTTGGACACGTACGGGTCTGCCTCGCTGTTTACCCGGGTGGAAAGCAGGCCCATTTTTTATTACCCTTTCGGCCTCCTCATCACAGCCGAAACCAATTCCTTTTATGGCCTTTATGTTTGATAGAGAACCGTCTTTTTCAACGATAAATTGTACTTCTACCGCCCCTTCAATCCCTTTCCGGCGAGCCTCCAGCGGGTATTCCAGTTCTGTTGCGATATAGTTGTAATAGGCTGCCATTCCTCCCTGAGCCATGGGTTGGGACGCTGTTTCACCAGACTGCTCCCATCCGGATTGACCTGTTTTTGCTTTTGTCGAAAGTGATTGCCGGGCATTAATTTGCAGGGAAAACCCGGCAATAATCAATAGGGATAATAAACTGAAACTGAAGATTCTCAACTGCATCGTCTTTTTGGTTAATGGTTTGTTCATCATGATTAGTCGGTTTTTAAGAGAGGAAGATGCCATGGAAATAGTCCAGGCAACCTGCTGGGTTCGAACAGTTAGTTCAAATAATAATTTTTTGTAGGCTATGGCTTGTGTCGTATGTTGCACTTTTTGGTCTGCCAGGTACTCATGGTTCAGTACCATGGCTTTTTTTACCAGATAAACTATGGGATTAAACCAGCAAATAACCGTCAAAAACTCCATTAGGATCAGGTCAAGATGGTGTTTTTCCCTAATATGAACCAATTCATGCTCAATGATCATCGCTGTTTTTTCATTGGTTTCGCTATAGTCCGAAGGATGCATGAAAATGTACTTGCCAAAGCTGAAAGGAGTATGTACATCCGCAGAAAGGACTAAAAATGCTCCCTTTATGCGGCGAAAGGACCTTTCCTGTGTCCATGTGATAAGGTTGGACAAAGCCTTCAATTTTTTGACCAGCAGAAACAGAAATACCAGCAGGTAAACTGTTATTAATAGATGTAATAGAGAAAAATTCTGCGGAGATGGTTCCGGATTGGTACGGTATATTTCCGGATTTTGAACAAGTTTTATATAGGTTGACTGAACCGGAACTTCCTGCGGCAGGAATACCGGGAGACTGAGGAAAGGAATAAGCATGGCACAGGGAATAATAAAAATTAGTACCCACCGGTTTAAAAGAAATGATTTCTCCTTCCCCAGAAAAAGATGGAAGAGCAAGTAGAGGATAGCAGAAGAGGCGATAAACTTTAACAGGATCCACATCATTTTTTTCTGCGTTTGATTTCAGTTTCGACCAGTTCTTTAATTTCTTCCAACTCCCTGGTGCTCAGGTCTGCTTTTTTGGTAAAGAAGGAAGCAAACTGAAGCGGACTGTCGGAGAAAAAGTCTTTGATAATCGTATTCACCTGTCCGGAAAAATAATCCGGTTTTTCTACAAGGGCATGGTATTGCCTGGAATTTCCATAAAGCTTGAATCCAACGAAACCTTTTTTCTGCATGCGCATGAGTAAAGTGGCTACGGTACTGGGGGCAGGTTTGGGTTCCGGATGAATTTCCAGGATTTCTTTCATAAACAAAGGCTGGTTGGACCAGATTAAGTTCATTAGTTTTTCTTCAGATTTGGATAACTTCATTCTACATTTAGATATTTGTTTCTACAAACATAGAAATAATTTTTAAACAAAAAAAATATTTCCTGTTTTTTAATGGTTAAAATTTTTTATGATATAATTTGTTAGTTTAAATATTTACTCTACATTTGTAGAGATTGATATTAAAACATAGAGATATTCCCTTGTCTAAAACCGAAGAAAAACTCATGGAAATTATTTGGAAACAGCAAAGGGTTTTCATGAAAGACATTATTGATAAGTATCCTCACCCAAAACCTGCGACAACCACTATCGCAACCTTATTAAAAAGGATTCAGGAAAAAGGTTTTGTGGCCTACAATACTCTTGGCAACTCCAGGGAATATTACCCCTTGGTCAATAAAGAAAATTATTTTTCCAGCCATGTTAATGGATTGATTAAAAACTACTTTGACAATTCACCTATGCAGTTTGCCTCATTTTTTACCACTGCAACAAATCTCACCACTTCAGAATTGGAGGACTTGACAATGATTGTAGACAAAGAAATTAAACAGAAGCAAAAATGATACTTTACCTCATTAAGATAATGCTATGTTCTGCCTTATTGATATTGGTTTACAAAGGATTGTTGGAAAAAGAAAAAATGCATCGATTCAATAGGGCCTACATATTGGGTAGCTTGACATTTTCCATACTTGTGCCCTTTTTTACTTTTAACCACGGCACACAACATCTTCCTTTTGCAGGAAGTATGGTCAAGGAGACAGCATTTATTCTTGATAATGGGGTTCCTGAACAAACTATTGACGCAACAACAAATATTAATTATCCGCCAATTATTTTTTTGATAATTTATTTATCCATTGCAGTACTGTTATTTTTAAGGTTTGCTGTGAACCTGAAAATCCTATTGCAAAGGGCCTGGAGAAATCCCAAAATTAAGTATAAAAATTCCGAAATTGTCCTCATTGACCAATATGAGACTCCGCATAGTTTTTTAAATTATATATTCGTTAATGCAGACGATTACCTCAAAGGAAATATACAAAAGGAAATACTGTTGCATGAATTTACTCATGTCAAACAAAAACATTCATGGGACATTATATTTTTTGAAATCATTCAGGTTTTATTCTGGTTCAATCCCGTGCTTTTCATTTACAGAAAAGCCTTATTGCTAAACCACGAATTTTTGGCCGATGAAGCGGTAATCGGTGTAAACAATGATGTCAGCGCATACCAACGACTGCTGCTTGAAATAGTATGTCAGCAAAGGAGTTCATTTATCACCAGTCAGTTCAAATATTCCATCACTAAACAAAGATTGCTCATGATGACCAAAACAAAATCATTCAGAAATGCCCTGTGCAGGCAAATAGCGGTTGTTCCAATTTTGGGAATTTCATTAATTTTATTTAGCACAAAAATCAATGCTCAAGAAACAAAAAAGGTTGAAGAATCAAATAAAATGGAGGTTCAATCTACAAAAGATGGCATAACCGACGAGCAACTCTCCGAGTTTGATGACATAGTAAGCAGCATAATGAATGATAAAGGCCGGCCTGCTTTCTACAAATTGACTGAGGAGAATAGAAATAAATTGGAGAGCTTATACCTTTTAATGAGTAAAGAGCAGCAAGAAAAGCAACTGGTAGTATTTAGGCTAGCACCAGAACCCCTACCAAAATCCACTCCAACCCAGGACCAAATTAAATCCTGGAAAGATCCCAATATGTATGGTGTATGGATAGATGGGAAAAGGATAAGCAATACCAAATTGAATGATTATTCTCCGGCTGATTTTGACCAGTTGTTTGTAAGTAAGCTAGAAAAGAATGCGGTTAATTATGGAAAACATTATTATCAGGTGAACCTAATGACAAATGAATACTACGAAAGCTATTACAAAAAGATGAAAGAAAGCTGTAATAAATATTTTATGGGTTACCGCATGCCACAAAATCAATAATTTCAGTTATCCCTGGCCCTGAATTTTTGGGGGTCCGGTTTATTAAAACCATTAAAAAAGCGAATGGACTAGCAAGCATAAACCGATTTATTGAATTTGGCGGTTAACCAATAACTCTTATTTAGTAACACAATACCCTTGGAGAGGCATGTCTATTTTGAATTCTGGCAAATTTCTCCTTTTATTTTAGTGAAAAAGGCTCTGGATAATGGTATTGATATTAGAAAGCTGATCCTAAAATTGTAATCATATGATAATTTATAAATTCATGCCAACACTTCCTCAAAAGGAGATAGCCCATTTTAAAAAAATCGGAATAAAAGATACAGCGGTTTTAGCTAAAATTATTGAAATAGAAGGGCAATGGTGTAGACAATCCCCTATTGTCGATCCCTTAAGTATTAGGCATTTGATTTAAATTTCATGCCTGCCTCAATAGGAATGCGGCTTTAGCCCATTCCAATAAATAGGATTCCAAAACCCGGGCTTTAGCCAAAAATAGTGAATTGTAGGGCTTTGTTTTGGCTAAATTCAACATAGGATGCGAGATCAGATAATTATCCCCATCATTCAATTTGCCGCATGAAACACATACCCTTCAAATAAAACACCTCAAAGTTTGTTTTTACGCAGCAATTTAAGAGATTAATTGCTGAAGCAATTATCCTTAAATAAACAGACCTGCCATGCCAATCAAATTCTATGCGCCCCTTTGGGGTAATTTCCTTCCCTTTGCTGCCTTTTGCGAAAATGTCAAAGAGGCGGGGTATGATGGAATAGAAATGGAACTGCCTCAGGAGAAGCCTGAAAAAGACAAAGTGCTCAATATCCTGAAAGATCACCAACTTGAGCTTATAGGCCAATATTACCAGTCCTTTGAAGCTGATCCTCTGGAAAATCTCCAAAGTTATGAGCGGTATCTCAGGCATTTGATCGCTGCTGATCCTGTGCTGATCAACTGCCAGACGGGAAAGGATTTTTTTGATTTTGAAGCCAATGCCCGTCATTTTGGGCTTGCCGCAGAATTATCGGCCCAATCCGGCATTCCCATCACCCATGAAACACACAGGGGCAAATGCCTGTACGCTGCTCCGATAGCACAAATGTATTTTCAAAAGCTGCCTGAGCTCAGGATATGCCTGGACATTTCTCATTGGTGCAATGTGCACGAATCGCTTTTGGAGGACCAAAGGGAGGCCGTTGAGTTGGCCATTTCCCGTACAGACCATATTCACAGCAGGGTAGGGCATCCGGAAGGTCCCCAGGTCAGTGACCCAAGGGCTCCGGAATGGTCCTTAGCTTTGCAGGCCCATCTGGAATGGTGGGACCGGGTGGTCCAACGGCACCGAAAGGAGGGAGGTACCCTGAGAATAACCACTGAATTCGGCCCCTCTCCCTATATGCCTGCCCTAGCCTATACACAGATGCCTGTTGCCAACCAATGGGACATCAATGTGTACATGATGAACCTGCTCAAACAGCGTTACCTGGATTGATTGGATTTAGAAATCTACCTTGTAGTAAAATATGGGTAAAAAGCCCAATTGGTAATTTTGAATGATGGACTTTTCCGGGTCAGGATTTTCCAATTCATCCGGTGCCCAGGTGAGGTTCAGGATATTTTTGGTGTTTAGGATATTGATCAGATCCAGGGCGATTTCGTGGCTCAGTTTTTTCCTGTTGATTCGGTAATTGACCCTTAAATCCATTCGGAAGTAGGGGTCAAACCGCAGGGAGTTTCTGCTTTCATCCTGATAGATGATTTCCTGTTGCTCCTGCGTTCTTTCTACATCCACCGGTCCGTATCTTCTTCCACCAGCGGTAGTGATATTGGTACCAATGCCGATCAGGCCATTTCTGGTTTGAAATTCCCTAGTGCCCAGGAAATTGAAGGCATAATTTCCATTAAACTCCGTATCCCTCCAGATCCCGTCGCTGCCTTGGTAACGGGCCTCAAAAAGGGAGCCGGTGACCAAAAAAAGATACCCTTTGCTGTAATATTTTTCCAGGGTAAGCTCCAGTCCGTAGTTTTCCCCGGTTCCCTCATTGACCAGGCCAACTTCCGGAAAAATCCGGTTGAAACTGGCACCAGAATTCAAAAGGGAAAAAGAGGAGGCCCGATTTTCAACGGGTACCCGGGTCAAATGCTGGTAATAGGTTTCCCACTTCATCCGGATCTGATTGCCCAGCATCCGCTCATAGCCCAGCACCAGGTGCTTGGAACGCGTAAAATCCATTTCCCTGTTAAATGCCTGGAAGCCCATGTCAGGCCTTGATTGGTCCGTAAATTTGTAAAAATAGGTATAGGCAGGCTGGATTTGGCTATGCAAACCCATTCCCATATTCAGGTTTTGCATTTCATCCAGTTTCCAGTTTATTCCCAGACGAGGCTCAAATGGAGACCAGCTGTCTGTAAGCGAAAAATACTGCTGGTGCAATCCCATCACCAAAGAAAGGGCTTCATTGGGCTTATGCTTCCATTGCAGGTAGGGTTGGGCCAATACGGCCATTGTGCCATCCTCATTCCATCGGTTTAGCCAGGCGGTGCTTTGGTATTCTAAGGGAGCGTTGGGATCATTTTGGGGTAAAATACTCACCTGCCGGGCTGAGTCCATCAGGTTGAAGCCGAATATATCATTTTGAAACCCATAATTCAGGGTGTTTTTATTGTCAATTTTTTTAAAAAAACTCAATACCTGGGAGTACTTGTTGGTAGTAAAGTTATAGCCAAGTATGGCCGGCAAATCCTGGACACGGATAAAACCATCGGGCTGTACCCGACCCACAATGTAGTAATGTTCTGCCTGGACCCGCTCCTGGGAACCTGCCAGGGTAGCTTTCATATAGGTCTGGTTTTTCAGGACTTTTTCATAGGATATGCCCATTACAGCCATTCTGGAACCAAAATACTGGTCCCTGTCCTTTTCCCCATACAAGTTTCGGTCTTCGGTACTTTCTTCTGAAACCTTGATATCGATGTTGCTTTTTCCTCCTACAGCAAAAACAGAGAGGTTCCCTTTATTTTTCAGGGGGAAATTAAATTTAAAGGCCAAATCCTGGTATCTGGGAACGGCTGTGGTGCCTACATCTATTCCCAAAGCTGAAAAAAGTTGCAAGCTGGAATAGCGGTATCCCACCAGAAAGGCGGAACGGGAAGTTTTACGAAGAGGGCCTTCAAGGAAAAGCTCAGCTCCCATAAAGCCCAATTGAAAGCTCCTTTCATGCTTTTCATTATTTCCCTTTCGGAACTTCAGGTCAAAAACCCCGGAGACGGTATTGCCAAACTCGGCAGGAAATGCCCCGGTGTAAAAATCGGAATTGGCCAATATCTTGTTGTTGATGATATTTACCGGACCCCCGGAAGTTCCGGAGGCACCGAAATGATTGGGGTTGGGGATATTGATCCCTTCCAGTTGCCATAATACCGATCCGGGAGCATTTCCCCTGATCACAATATCATTTCTGGAATCATCTGCCCCCTGCACCCCCGCAAAATTAGAAGCCATTCGGGCAGGGTCGCCACGGCTACCTGCATACCTGTCGGTTTCTTCCACGGTAAATGCACGCGCACTGACGATGGCCATTTCATTTTGGGCTTCACCGGTGCGGGTGGCCCGAACTTCCACATCAGCAAGGGAAATTGCCATTTCTTCCATGGCTACCTCAAGGATCAATTCCTTTGAGGAGGTCAGGATTAGGTTACTTAACATCACCTCCTTGTATCCCATAAAGCTGAATTTCAGGTTATGCCTTCCCAAGGGAATTTGCTCAAGCCTGAACTCTCCCTGCAGGTCTGTAGTGGTGCCTACCAAATCTTCTGCCTCATCATTTACCAGTAGGACGGTAACCCCTGTCAGTGGGTATTTGCCATCCGCATCAATGACTTTACCACGTATGGTTTGGGTAATGTTTTCCTGGGCTTGCAGTGAGGTAGCCACTAAAAATATAAGACAACTCAGGTATTGTTTCATCTTGTCCTGTTGATTTGCATGAATCGGATAGATCAGTAGCCCATGGGATTTCATCTATTCCTGTTCAATTTTGCAGTTTTTGTTGGTATCAATTTATACACAAATATTGGCTAATGTTCGGCTATATTTAATAATTCCCAAAAGAATTTTAGTTAAAATTAATAATGGAATGAATCAGTATGATCTCTTTCCAGGTTTACCCTTTTGATTTGATCTTATTTAGTTTTGTACTTACATCTTTTGCCCGTATTTTGTGCCTTCAATAAATTCAATGACAATAACAATGACAAATTCCTTCCGATTGAACGAGGCGCTGCAAAAGATCTTCGGGCATTTTAAAATTAAAGCCACAGTTAAAACCCTGATCTTATTTGCTTTCCTTTCATCTTGTGGAAAAGAGGAAATCAAAATTACTGAAGTGGACTTTGAAAAGGAGGAATTTGCCGGATTTGTGGAGCCTGGGTTTCCTTTTATTGCCACCTCAATGGATGCCAGAGAGTTGGGTCAAGGTTTTCCGGAAAACAATATTTCTGCCAGGGTGCTGGCCTTGCAATTGGGAAATGAGGCGTATGCCTGCTTTGATACGGATATGTTGCGCTGGACAGTCGCCTGGACGGGGGATTTTATGCCCATGGTGACCATGGCCCAGGTATCCTACGATGATTTTCACAATAAGGGCAATCAACTTCCTACCATAGGAGGTGAACCGAAAATTGCAACCGGCACCTATCCGGGCTGGTCTGCGGGAAACCCTGTGCATTCTGATCCCAGAAGGCCTTCGCCCCATCCCCAAAGTCCTCCCTGGGGACCAATATCTCCGGAGCTGGGCAGGTGGAATGGGATCTACACCCTGGAGGATAAGGTAGTATTGTCCTACCAGGTAGCTGGTATTGAAATCAAGGAATATCCGGGCAGCCTTGTCCGGGATGAGAATAGCTTTTTTACCAGATCATTTGCTGTAGCCCCATCCGCAGAAAAATTATACCTGTCCGTTGCCGAGGTAACCAATGGCACCCGAACTGAAGTAAAAGATGACATGGTTTTGGTTTATCAGGGAGAATCCGAAGAGAATGTCACCGCTTTGGCATTGTCTGCGGGCTCCGGCGGAGTAAAACTACTAGTGGAAGATGACCGGTACCTGCTGGTAGAGGTGAACTCCAGACAAGAGGAACTGCAATTCGGATTATTGATCTGGAAGGGTCAGACTGCTGAACTCAGTTCATTTGAAAATGCCCTCCGGGAATTTGAAGTAGCATTACCTGATGAGCGTGAAGGAGGCAAGCCCTATTGGACTGAAGAAATTCTTACACAGGGGAAAATATCTCCCGATACGGCTGCTTTTGTCACAGACCAACTCACTTTACCTGTTCCCAATCCCTGGAAAAGAAATGTCCGGTTGGTGGATTTGAGTTTTATGGGAGGTGAAAAGGCAGCCATGGTCACATTTGAAGGAGATGTCTGGATGGTAGATGGCATAGATGATGGGTTGGAAAGGCTTTCCTGGACCCGGTATGCTTCAGGGCTGTATGAGCCCCAGAGCATAGAAGTGGTAGGTGGGGACATTTATGTTTACGGAAAAGAGGGCATTACCCGTCTTCATGACCTGAATGATGATGGTGTTGCTGACTTTTATGAAAACTTTTCCAATCTGATGGCGCAATCCATAGAAACCAGGGAATGGGCCAGTGACATGGTGGCTGCCCCTGAGGGTGGATTTTATGTGGCTAAATTTGGGGCGCTGGACATGGGACCGGAAACTTCCTCACCCAAGTCCCTGATGGGGTTCAGATCTGCCTCCCACCACGATGGGTCGGTCTTAAAGGTTTCGGCTGACGGCCGCAGCATCAGTACCTTTGCCAGTGGTTTCAGGGGACCCTATCTGGGCATTCATCCGGAAAAGGGCTGGCTGACCGGCTCTGATCAACAGGGGCATTACATGCCATCCACACCAGTGATGTTGATCAGGAAGGACGATTATTTCGGTGTGCCGGCGACTGCCCACCGTGATCCTATTCCGGATGTTACCCCACCCATTACCTGGATTCCTCATAACCAGGACCGTTCGGGAGTAAGTCAGGTTTGGGTAACCAGCGATCAAATGGGTCCTCTCAATGATCAAATGATCCACCTTTCCTATGGCAGGCCAGGTCTGTTTTTGATAAAAATTGATAGTGCCAGCCAGGTGGTTCAGGGCGGGGCTTCCGTCATTCCAGGTACCTATCCTGCACCAACCATGAATGGAGCAGTCAATCCGGAAGATGGTATGGTCTACATCACAGGATTTTCCTTGTGGGGCCATAATTCAGAAACATTAAGTGCTTTTTTACGGCTCAGGTATACCGGAAAGGAAAGTTTGCTGCCCACAGATTATAAAATTAGGGATGGGGGAGTGGTTTTGAGGTTTGAACAGGAACTAGATGAAGCAGTTGCAACTGATTTGGCCAATTATCAGGTGAAAAGATGGAATTACCTACGGACAGAAAAGTATGGTTCCGGACATTACAAGCTGGACGGTGCTGTAGGTGAAGAAAACCTTCCGGTTTTGGAAGCTTTTTTATCGGATGATAAAAAGGCAGTTTTTCTTTCGGTTCCCAACATATCCAAAGTGATGCAAATGGAAGTTGCCTATGATTTGACCACCGCAACAGGTACCTCCTGGTCGGATAAGGTTTGGATGACAGTCAATGAGGTGCTGATGCCCAACTTATTGGCAGAAGGCTTTGTTAATATAAACCAGGAAGACCTCAATAAGGAATTCGATCCGGCTATGCTAGCCGAAAATAATGAAGCAGCTCCGGATGCGGTCAAAGGCAAAGAACTTTTTATGAATTATGGCTGCATTGCCTGCCATGCCATAGACGATAATAATGAAGGGAAAATAGGTCCGGGAGTAAAAGGCCTTTATGGAACAGAGCGGGAATTCAAAGATGGTAGTACTGCCAAAGCCGATGAGGCCTACCTGAAAGAATCGATCGTTGATCCGGGAGCAAAAGTGGTGAAGGGCAGGGAAGGGGAAATGCCTTCTTTTCTTGGAGTTCTTTCTGATAATGATATCGATTCCATTATATTGTATTTTAAAACATTAAAAAATTAAAGTATCTTACCGAAAAATCCGGTAAGATGAACTATATCAATTGTACACTATTTGTCCTGGTATTGTTTTCCGCATGCCAGCAGCGGGATCAAAGTACAGCAAATGAAGAAACATCGCAAAAGTCCGAACTGATTCAAGTAAATCTGAGAAAACAGGTGCGAATCAACAACGAAAACATGGCTTGGGAATCCAGGGAATTTCAGGAATCCTGGGATCCTTCAAAAACGGCTTTTATCATCACAGACATGTGGGATGAGCATTGGTGTGAAAGTGCTACGCGAAGGGTGGCTGAGCTGGCCCCTAAAATGAATGAAACGATCAAAGCAGCCAGGGAAAAGGGGGTGACCATTATCCATGCTCCCAGCGGAACCATGGATTTTTACACTGATTCGCCTCAAAGGAAAGCGGCCAGGGCAGTTGCCCACCATGCGGCTCCCGAGGCTTTTCCCATTAACGATTGGTGCTACCTGGATCCTGAACAGGAAGCAGCTTTACCCATTGATGACAGTGATGGGGGTTGTGATCAGCCCTGTTCGAATGGTGAACCCTGTATTGAACGGGAGGCCTGGTCCCGGCAAACGCCTGAGATTGAAATTGAAGCAATGGATTTTATTTCCGATCAGGGACAGGAAATCTTCAATATCATTCAATCCAGAGGCATAGACAATATCGTCGTCATGGGGGTGCATTTAAACATGTGCGTGTTGGGCAGACCTTTTGCTATCCGCCAAATGGCCAATCTGGACAAAAATGTCGTTTTGATGAGGGATATGACCGATACCATGTACAATCCGGAAATGCCCCCATATGTAGACCATTTTAAAGGGACCAATTTGGTGGTGGAGCATGTGGAAAAGTTTTGGGCTCCCACGATGCTCAGTACGGATTTTGCGGAAAAGCCGATGTTTAAATTTGCAGGAGATAAGCGTTAGCAATTATCCCCAATTGGATGTGGAGATGTGTTCGCAATTGAATTAGCTGACCAGGTTTGAAGACCTGGTTATTTTTTCATTAAAAAGTTGTTGTATTTTTTTTTAAATGTTGACAAACAGATAACCTCTATTTTACCATTGTTTAGGATTCATTGTTGAGTTTTGCAGCTAAAACCAACTGAATCAAACATGCGAAAAAATTTACGTTTACTTGGCGTATTGTTCCTGCTGTATAGCGGGATGGCTAATGCGCAACAAAAAATCGAAGGAATTGTATACGACGATGTTGAACAACCTTTGATTGGAGCAGCTATTACGGTTAAAGGATCTACTTCAGGCACCATTACGGATATTGATGGTAAATTCAGTCTCTTTCTTTCGGGTGGAGAAAACCAGATATTGGTTTCCTATGTAGGTTTCATTCCCAGAGAAATTTCTATCGAGAACCAAAATTACCTGGAAATCCGCATGCAGGCAGACGATCTTTTCCTGGATGAGTTTATTGTCACCGGGTATACCTCCCAGAAAAAGAAGGATGTTACCGGTGCCGTTTCCACCATTGATATAGAGGAAATAGCCAATATCCCTGCTGCTGGTATTGATGGGATGATTCAGGGCCGGGCACCTGGAGTAAATGTGGTGTCTGACAATGCCCCTGGAGGAGGAGTAGCCATCAGGGTAAGGGGATTTAGCACGATCAGAAACAACGATCCACTGTATGTGATCGATGGGGTACCGACTACTTCCGGAATCAACATGATCAACCCCAATGATATTGCTACTTTTCAAGTGCTAAAGGACGCTGCTGCGGCTTCTATTTATGGATCCAGAGCTGCCAATGGTGTGGTCATCATTACCACCAAAAGAGGCCGTACCGAAGAAACCAAAATGAATTTCAACAGCTATGCAGGAATTCAAACCGCCTTTAATCTTCCCCGCATGCTCAATGCAGCGGAGTATGGAGATCTATTATGGGAGGCAACGATCAACGATGGGGGGCAACCTTCAAGTGATGTTTATGGATCCGGATCCGAACCGGTCATTCCTACCTGGATAGATCAGGAAGAAACTGTTCCATCTGCAGATGTGGATTGGGTGAGGGAAATATTCAGGCCCGCATTGATACAATCTTACAATCTTGATTTTTCCAAAATCACAACAGATGCCAATCATTTTCTTTCTTTCAATTATTTTGATCAGGAAGGTTTGATCAAGTATACTGGCTTCAAGCGTTTTGCAGCAAGGTTTAATTCAGAATTCAAAGTTTTTGACCGACTGACCATTGGGGAGAATGTCACGGCTGCCTATACCTGGAACACGGATGTGACCACCAATGCCGCTTTGGGAAGTGTGGTTTATGATGCCTACCGGTTCCCTTCCATTTCTCCGGTTTATGACATCAATGGAGATTTTGCAGGTTCAGCTACCAGTGATAACCAAAATCCACTCGGAAGATTGTATAGAAACAAAGACAACGTCCGTAAAAACCTGAAAATCTTCGGCAATGTGTATGCCAATCTGGAATTGGCTGAAGGATTGAATCTGAAAACCAATTTGGGAATTAACTTCGAAAATAACAATTACAGGAGGTTTAATCCCAGTTATGAAGAAATTTACACCCAGCGGGTGTTAAGTGATCTCAATACCTCTAATCAGTACCAATATGAATGGGTATGGTCCAATACTTTAAATTACAACCGTAGTTTTGACCAGCATCAGGTGGGCTTACTGGCAGGAATAGAAGCCATTTCATTTTACCGGGAAGGCTTTTCAGCCAGCCGCTTTGGCTTTCCCTACGACGATCCAAATTTCAGGTATCTGGATGCCGGTGATGGCGCGGATCAGCGAAACTCCGGGTCAGCTTCAGACTGGTCTTTATTTTCCTATTTGGCAAAGGTGGATTATGCTTATGCTGACAAGTACCTGGCTTCCCTCACCATGCGAAGGGATGGCAGCTCCAAACTGGCCAATAACCGATGGGGTACATTCCCCGCATTTTCGGCAGGGTGGAGGATCTCAGGCGAGGAGTTTTTTGATTTGTCTATGGTTGATGATCTGAAATTAAGGTTGGGCTGGGGTGAAACCGGTAATCAGGATATTCCTCCTTACTCTACCTTCTCCAGTTACAGGAGCTATCCCAATTACTCCAATTACCCCATTTCCGGCTCTCAGAACAGTGTAGCCTTGGGTTTGACTGAAACCAGAAATGGAAATCCTAACCTTAAATGGGAATCCACTACCCAAACAAATTTGGGGGTAGACGCCACCTTATTCAACCACCGCCTGGGTCTGAACCTGGATTATTTTGTCAAAAAAACCAGTGACATGCTCATCGAAAGGCCCCTCACGCCCCTGCTGGGAGGATCCAATATTTCAAGTTGGGATAATGCCGGAGAAATGAAAAATCAAGGTGTAGAATTAAACCTTCAATATTTTGGTAAACCGGAAGGTGATTTCAATTATTCCGTTGGTCTGAATCTTACAGCACTTAAGAATGAGTTGACGGCCCTGCCAGATGAGGTGGATTATATTGCACTTCCCAGCTCCTTGTTACATACGGTCAACTTTGGCCAGGAGGTCACCAGGTCTGCGGTAGGGCAGCCCATCGCTTCTTTTTACGGGTTTGAATCCCTGGGGATTTTTTCAACACAGGAGGAGATTGCAGCCCATGCTACCCAGGCAGAGGCTCAGCCTGGAGACCTGAAATTCAGAGACATCAATAATGATGGTATCATTGATAATCAGGACCGTACATTTATAGGAAGCCCGCATCCGGATCTTACCCTCGGCCTGAATTTTTCCGGCAACTACAAACAGTTTGATGCAGCATTCTTTTTCTATGGAAGTTTTGGTAATGAAACCTATGATTTGACCCGTTATTACCTGGATTTCTTCAATCTGAGTGCCTACAACAAGCATGAGCGGGTACTGGATGCCTGGCGACCTGACAATACAGGATCTTCCATACCCAGGTTATCCCTCAATGACAGAAACAACAACATCCGCCCCAGTTCCTATTTTATCTCGGATGGTTCTTTCCTGCGTTTGCGCAATATCCAGGTCGGCTATTCTTTGCCGGAGGTAGTGTTGGATAAGCTGAGCCTGACAAAGTTCAGGATATACCTGCAAGCCCAAAACCTATTTACCATTTCCGGGTACGAAGGATTGGACCCCGAAATCGGATTGCAGAACTATAATTCTGAATTGAGAAACCTGGATATAGGGGTTGATAGGGGGATTTATCCACCCAACCGGAATTTTACTTTAGGTGTGAATCTAACCCTGTAATTTATCTGTATACCATTTGAAAAATTCGGAATGTTAATTCCGGAGAACATAATTACTACTTGAAAATAAAGCAATTGTCAAATGAAAAATACCATATATATTTTAGGATTATTGTCCTGCCTATTGTTGGCATCCTGCTCTGAAGCTTTCCTTGATGAGGAACCGGTCGGGGAAATTTCTCCGGATCAAATCCTCCGGCCTGAAAACCTGGAAGGGGCCATTCTCTCAGCCTATAGTATCCTAAATGGACAAATGGACGATGCATCCAGTGCATTTAATTCTCCGGCCTCCAACTGGAATTTTGGAGATGTGGTTTCAGATGACGCCTATAAAGGCGGAGGAGGCACGGGGGACCAAAATCAAATTCATCAGATGGAGCTATTTCTGACCAATCCCACCATTCGGGATGTAGAAAGAAAGTGGCTGGCACTATATGAAGGTGTCAAACGGGCCAATCTGGCTATTCGGCTGATCCAGCAAAGCAGTGAAATGGCTCCTGAACTGGACCAAACCCGACTGGCAGAGATGCGGTTTTTGAGAGGCCACTTTTATTTTGAACTGAAGAAAATCTATAACAGAATACCTTATGTGGATGAAACAGCAGAAACTGCAGAAGACTATTATGTTTCCAATACCAGCTTGAGTAATGATGAACTTTGGGATAAAATAATAGCTGATTTCGATCAGGCTTATGATGTTCTGCCAGATACGCAAACCGATGCGGGAAGACCAACCAAAATGGCTGCAAAAGCTTACCTGGCCAAGGTATACCTCTTTCGTGAAGACTGGGCAGCAGCTGAAGCGGCGGCTGATGAGGTTATCAACAGTGGTAACTATGAATTGATGCCGAATTTCAGGGATGTTTTTTTACCCGAAAACGACAATGGCCCGGAAATTATATTCGCTGTACAGCATGCTATCAATGATGGATCACCCAACAATTATAACGGATCTATTGGAGACAGGCTGATGGCTCCGGGAGGACCTTTTTATCCGCAATATGGTTTTTTAAGACCTACTCAAAATTTGGTCAATGCTTTTAAAACCAATGCAGCCGGTATGCCGGTTACGGATAACCTGGATCCTGAAGAAGATCAAAGGTTTGATCCCCGAATTGACCACACATTGGCCAGACCGGGTATTCCCTACCTTGACCTGCAGATCAATTACGATCCTTCCTGGGCCAGAGATTTGTCTACTTATGGGCCATATGGTCCCAAAAAGCGAATGGTTTCGGCCAATTCTCCGCACCATCTGCAGATTTGGCCTTATGTCAATAGCCTCAATTATTACATCATCCGATATGCTGACCTGCTTCTTTGGAAGGCCGAAGCAGCAATTCAAAATGGAAAATTGGAAGAGGGAAGGGAATACATTAACAGGGTCAGGGAAAGGGCTCAGTTGGGGAGTAAGGTAATGAATCTTGAAGGGACTTCAGAAGCGGACAACTATCAGATTCAGCTTTATTCTCAGCCCTTTGCCAACGAAGAGCAAGCTTTGGAGGCATTAAGGACTGAAAGAAGGCTGGAAATGGCCCATGAAGGGCATCGGTTTTTTGATCTGGTACGATGGGGTTTGGCGGATAAAGTGCTTAACGCATATTTTGAGGTTGAAAAGACAAGGAGACCTCATTTATCCGGGGCAAACTTTGTTGCAGGTAAAAATGAGTATTTCCCTATCCCTCAAAATCAGATTGATCTGGGAAGAGATTTAATCAGCCAAAACCCCAATTACCAATAGTTTAACTTGCTTACCCTGATTTAGCAGCATCATTTAGCTTCTGGTAAATAATGCACAGTCACAAATGCCTTGACAATTTGTCAGCCATCCAATGACAGCAGGTTTTTAAGTCCCTTTAGGTGCTGTCAAACTGACTTTGGAAGCACCGGCCGCTTTTAATTGATTTAGAGTTGGCATGGGCTTTGAAGATCGGTAATTAGTGGTTAATAGTTGTTGTTTGATCGACAATTTGTAGCCCATTGAATGTAGTTATTTGATGTTTTACTTAAAACTTACACGCCATGGAAAATGTGATCAGTAAAAGCGGAAGAAAACAGCGTCCGCAATTCTTTGAGGACATGTTGTCCAGAGAGTTACTAAGTTTAAACAGGTCAGGCTGGAATACCGCATACGTGCCTATGGTCAACATTATCGAGACCAATGAGGAATTCAGGATTCAGGTTGGATTGCCAGGAATGGAAAGAGAAGATATTAAAGTGGAGCTGGACAACCAGGTGATCACTGTAAGCGGTAATATGGACCAGCACCAATCTAGGGATGCTGAGGGCAATCAGTACGTTTTGAAGGAATTTAACTACCACTCCTTCAGTCGCTCCTTTCAATTACCGGATACCGTCAATTCGGAAGGGATTGATGCCAGTTTTAATCAGGGCATGCTAACTCTATTTTTGCCAAAACGCGAAGAAGCAAAAAGAAAACCAATAAAAATCATTGATATTTCCTGATCAGGATTTCTGGAGAATAGTTTTTTAAAACCAAAATGAATACACATGAAAACATCTTATTTGGATTATTACAAAATGATTTTGGAAAAAGTTAGCTTTGATTACAGTTTATTAAAAAAAGAGTTGACTAAAGCCAATCAAATACTAACGAAAGAAGAGAAATCCAAATTGAGAAAATGGATGTTGCAAAATGGATTGTTCACCGAGGTATCCGGAGATAACCAAAGGTTTAACATGTCATGATGGCTTTGGAAACCCATCAGGTGGTTTGAATTTCAAACTTATTTCAAAAGGCCCGATTTATTGGGCCTTTTGCATTTATAACTTAAATTTGATTGCGATTGCATGACTTTTTTAAACCCTGAAGTATACCATGGAAAAACCTAAAATACCTGAAAATGTATAAAAAATACCCCGAATCGGGTATTTTTAAGACCTCGCCAGTACCTACCTTTGTTTCAGGTGATAAATAAACTTTTCAAAATGGATTTTTCCATTGCAAATGGTGGGTATTATTTCAGTGATTTTTTTACCCACTGTTTTATCCTTTCCTGACCGGTATAAACGTTAAAACCATCATTTTTCAAAAAGCCGATTAAAGTCATCTTTTTATCTCTTGCCAGGTCAACTGCCAGGCTGGTTGGTGCACCAAAAGCCATCAAAAGAGGGATACCTGCTGTGACTGATTTCTGAACCATCTCAAAACTCACCCTTCCGGAAAGTAAAACCATCTTTCGATGGTGAACGGGGATATTTTCCCTTAATGCGCCTCCGATTAATTTGTCCAGGGCATTGTGCCTGCCCACATCTTCTCTGATCAATTCCATTTTTCCCGTAGCATCATACAATACCGCAGCATGCAAGCCACCTGTGTATTTAAAGCCTGTTTGGTGCTCGTAAAGCTTACCAGACAGGGACATCAGGGTCTCCGGATCTACCTGCCATTCCGGATCCTCTGATAGGCTTGCTGCCTTACATTTGACAGCTTCAATGGCTGTTTTTCCGCATACTCCACAACTGGAATGGGTATAAAAATTTCTATCCAGCCCCAATAAATCCATATCCGGGTTGGGTGCAAGCCGGACCAGCAATACATTTCCTTTTTCTTCCTCCTTTACCTGCCGGCAGTAACGCATCAGCAAAATGTCCGTTTCCTTACGGATAATTCCTTCTGAATACAGAAAGCCAGAAGCCAAATCAAAATCAGCACCAGGACTTCGCATGGTGACCAAAAGGTCCTTTTTGTGCCATCTTCCCGACTTTTCAAACTCCAATCTGATTTGCAGGGGCTCTTCCCTGGCCATCAAATCCTGAATGGATTTTGTGCTCTCCTTTTCATATTTAACGACCGAACCATGTACTACCAAACTGTTGCTACCCATCATGCCTACAATTTTTCCAAAAAAACCTCTATATATTTGGATGCAGGACAGTGACTTTCATCAGATTTATTGTTCAGGGCCACCAAAACATTGCCTTCAGGAAAATATACCGCCAGGCAACCCCTGCTAATATCATAGGGGACTACCTGAAAACCTTCCAGAACCCTTTTTTCTCCTTCAAAAACACTGGTGATTTTCACCAGATCACCGGATTGGCATCCCGTATTTTTCATGTCCTCCCGGTGCATCATGACCACCTCTCTGCTGTTTTGAATGCCCCTGTACCGGTCGTCGTACCCGTAAACGGTGGTGTTGAACTGGTCATGGCTTCTTACCGTCATCAGAACAAAGGGCATTTTTGAGGCCGGTCTACTGGCCAGGTAGTTGACCGTGAATTGGGCTTTGTTATCAGTGGTATTAAATATACCCTCCCGGGCTCCATTGGGTAGATAAAATCCTCCGGGAACCCTGATTTTTTCATTGTAGGCATCAAATCCGGGAATTACCGCTTCGATTTTTTCACGAATAAGGTCATAATCGGCTGCCATGCCTTCCCAATCGGTGGCGTTGTCCGGACCCAATACCTTTCTGGCAAGGGTACAAATAATTCCAACTTCGCTCTTTAGTTCTCTGGAGGCAGGCTCAAGGTCCCCTGAAGACATGCGGATGCGACCAGCGGTATCTTCTGTGCTAACAAATTGAGGTCCTTTGGCTGATAGGTCTGATTCAGTTCTACCCAAGCAGGGAAGGATCAGGGCTGTTTTACCATGAACAAGGTGGCTGCGGTTTAATTTGGTGGAAACATGGACCGTAAGGTCACATTGTTTCATTCCTTCAAATACTTTATGGGTATCCGGAGCTGCTAGGACAAAATTGCCCCCCATACCAAAAAACACTTTTGCCTCACCAGTGGCCATCGCCTGCACAGCGCCAACAGTAGGAACACCGTGTTTCCTGGGGGGGTGAAAGTCAAAAGCCTTTCCCAATTTATCCAGAAATGCATCTGGTATTTTTTCCCAAATTCCCATGGTCCTGTCACCTTGTACATTGCTATGGCCACGCACGGGCAGCGTGCCGGCTCCTTTTCTGCCGATAGACCCTTTTACCAACAACAGGTTGACAATTTCCCGAATGGTGTTTTCCGCATTGCGGTGTTGGGTAATTCCCATGGCCCATGCAATGATGATGTTTTTATTTTCAGCCAACATTTGCACAGCCTCTCTAACCTGATCTTCTGAAATTCCACTTGCTGCAATGAGCTCATTTAAGTTGCAGGCTTCCAGGTGTTGGAAAAGGGCCTCATGGCCACTTGTGTTATCTGCTATAAAAGTGTGGTCAAGTATTTTGCCTTTATTTTTCTTGTCTGCCTCCAGGAGTAATTTTAGCATGGCTTTTAGCAGAGACAGGTCTCCATTGACTTTTACCTGCAGGTGCAGGTCATGCAAAGTGGTGGGTTTGCCCAACCATTCCCAGGGTTTCTGGGGGTTCCTAAACTGTATCAGCCCGGTTTCTGGCAGGGGATTGACCGAAATGATCTTGCCCCCATTTTTCTTGAGTTGCTCCATGGCAGTCAGCATTCTGGGGGCATTGGTGCCCGGATTCTGACCCAATACCAGCAGCAGGTCTGCATGCCGGATATCGTCCAGAATAACAGAAGCTTTGCCTATGCCCAATGTTTCATTCAAAGCCTTTCCGGAAGCCTCATGGCACATGTTGGAGCAATCGGGCAGGTTATTGGTGCCAAATTGCCGGACAAAACACTGATAAAGAAAAGCAGCTTCATTGCTGGTACGCCCGGAGGTATAAAAAATGGCCTGGTCCGGATGATCCAGTTCCTGAAGTTTTTCTGCAACCAGCGCAAAAGCGGCATCCCATGAAATGGGTTGATAATGGGTTTTATTGGGCATCAGCACCATGGGTGACGTGAGCCGGCCCTGCTTTTCCAGCCAGTGATCGGATTGCTCCAATAATTCAGCGATGCTGTGATTTTGGAAAAAGTCGGCATCTATTTTTTTAGAAGTGCTTTCCCAGGCCACAGCCTTGGCCCCATTTTCGCAATATTCGGCAATTTTGGATACCTCTCCAGGGTCAGGGTCCGGCCAGGCACAACTGGGGCAATCAAAGCCTTTGGGTTGGTTAAGTTTGAATAGCGTTTTCACCCCTCTTCCCACATGCGTTTCCTCCCAGATAGCCCGGGCTACGGATTGGATGGATCTGGGCCCGGCCGCAATTTGGCCGGTAGGGCTTAGTTTAACTTTTCTTTTTGGGTTCATACTTTAAGGTCAATTTAGGGTTAGGGAAATCTTTACTGCTACTACTTTTACATTTAAAGAAACGTAAACTTTATAGCATTACCATTTAATACCTTAAAAAATACTATTCTACCTGCAAACCCGATCATTTTCCCATCGGGTTAAAATCGACGTCATAGAGCATTATCTGACGACAGTTTTCAATTCATGAAGTTCCTGTAATAATATCAATTTTTTTCTTACCGTTACGCTTTGTTTTTAATGTTCCGTAATTTTTGGCAGGAATAAGGGAAATTTTTGGGCGGCATAATGAAAAAAAAGAATTTCTTTCTGGAACTGCTGTATCTGATTTCTTTTTCAGCAGCACAGACAGCTAAATACTGCAAATAATAGCCTGGATTTTATTTACAATTAATCTAAATAATGTTTGTATTTAAATATTCTGAATTTAACTTTGTGTCATCTTATAATTAATCTAAATAAAGCTCGATCTCGTAAATCTAATTTAAATGAATTACAAACAAGCTTCACTCATTGCTTTTTCCGGATTGATGGCCTTTTCCTGTATGGAAGAAGATGTGCCGGATAATGTATCCATTAATCCTCCTGCTACTTATGTTTTTGAAAGAGATGGAGCCTCTACAGTCAATTATCAAGGGCAGACAGATCGCCTGAACATGCTTTCTGAAATGAAAAGTTACCTGGTATCCGGAGACCGGGGAGAAGCACTTTCGTTCCAGAAATTGCTGGACATGTATTCCAATACCAATGCCCCTTTTTCCAGTGAAGCACTGAATGAGGCTATAACCAAACAACTTGAAAATAAAACCAATGCAGCCCAGATTGATTTTTACAGGAGTTTGATGTCTGATGCGGCTGAAGTCAGCCAGGATGTTGCCGCTAACAATACCGCTGCTGCCGATGGTATAGCAGGAAGGATAGAAAGAGGTAATACAGGAAATTATGTGAATGTAAACGAAAAAGGTTGGGAATTTACTCAATTTATAGAAAAGGGTTTGATGGGAGCTGTTTTTTACGATCAGATATTTAATTCTTATCTCAGTCAAGCCAAAATCGGTGAGTCAGTAGATAATGAGAATCTTGTGGAAGGAAAAAATTACACCACTATGGAGCACCATTGGGATGAAGCATTCGGTTATTGGGGCGTACCGACGGATTTCCCGAATGGTGATCCGGTTTTAACCCCTGAATACAAAAGGTTTTGGGCTAACTATACAGATGGAAGAGATGGGTTGCTCAATGTAAGTCAACCATTAATGGATGCCTATATCCTTGGAAGAGCAGCGATCGTCGCCAAAGAGCATGCAGTGAAAAGCGAACAGATTGAGATAATAATTGATTTGCATGAATTGGTATCTGCTGCCACGGCAGTACACTATATCAATGATGCCATGGGTTATTTATCATCTGGAGATCAGGGTAACCTGCTGCACGTTGTATCTGAGGCATATACTTTTGTCCAGGCACTTCAATTTAGTCCCCGTAAAAAGATCAGTCAAAGTGATATTACAGCAATTTTGACAAATGATCTTGGAACGGATGGAAATTTCTGGAAAGTAAGCAGTGAAAGCCTTCAAAATGCCAAAGACAAGTTAATAACCGCCTATCCGGAATTAAATGACCATGCTGATGCGCTTTAAACACTTACTCGGGTCATTGATTTTGGTAACAGGCCTTATTGGCCTGTTACCTTCTTGTGTTGAAAATTCGGGGGAGGAAAACCAGGAGGTTACTGCTCGAAAACCTGTGCTTGAGAATCTGGCAAATACGGTGATCATACCCGGGTATGAAAACCTCCTTGCCCAAATGACGCTTCTGGACCAGGCGGTAAATAATTTTACAGGCGAACCGAATCAAGCCCATCTGACGGCGCTGCGGGCGGATTTCGAAAATACCTATTCCCAGTGGCAAAAGGTATCATTTCTTGAATTCGGCCCTGCATTTTCCCAGACGCTAAGGGCGGAGTTCAATACCTTTCCGACCGATAATTTTTCCATTGACAATGCGATTGAATCCGGCGAGTTTTCCCTCACAGGTTTTAGCACTACAAATCGCAGGGGTTTGCCTGCCATGGATTATTTGATTTATGGCCTGGCAGATTCAGATGAGGAGGTCATCGAGAAATACAGTACTGACGTCAATTCCGGGAACCGCAAAGAATACCTGATGGCTGTGAGCCAACTTATTTTGAATAAAATTGATTTGGTCTATAACCAATGGGTTCCTTCAGGCGGAAACTATCAGGAAGAATTTATCCAAAAGGACGGTACCGATGTAGGCTCTTCATTTGGGGAAATGGTCAATGCGCTTTCCCAGTATCTCGAAAGGTTCAGCAGAGATGCCCGGATGGGGATTCCTCTGGGCAAAAGATCTCAGGGGGTGATTATTCCAAGAAATGTGGAGGCCTATTACAGCCAGAAATCAATTCCTCTATTAAAAGCCCATATTTCAGGAATGAAGGATTTTTACCTTGGGAATAGGGAGGGAAACGAAGGAAAAGGTTTTTATGATTTTCTCATTGAAATCAAGACTGGAGAAGACGAAGGCCTGGCCCAGCGGATTTTAGACCAATTTGACCTGATTCTGAGCAGACTCGATCAGGTACCTTCACCGCTTTCTGCTACCATACAGAATAACCCTGCCCCTGCGGAAGCGGCACATCTGGAATTGCAAAAGCAGGTTATTCTAATCAAAACAGAATTTTCCTCCGCCCTGGGCGTGCTGATTACCTATCAGGACAATGACGGTGATTAACTAATTCAATAAAGTGAAAGCACCTATAAATACCTGTTTCAACAAGCCAATCTCAATAGCACCATTGATTCATTTCAGGGTGCTTTTTGGTTTGATCATGTTTATCAGTGTACTCAGGTTTGTCTTCAATGGTTGGATAGCAACTCAATATATTGAACCTGAATTTCATTTTACCTACTATGGATTTTCTTGGGTTAGCAATCCGGGTGAAACAGGCATGTACCTTCTTTTTATCACCATGGCATTGTCGGCATTAGGTATTGCCCTGGGCTTGTATTACAGGCTATCAGCTTTGCTTTTTTTTCTTTCCTTTACCTATGTGGAATTGATAGATGTCACCAATTATCTCAATCACTATTACTTTGTAAGCCTGGTTGCATTTTTGATGCTCTGGATGCCCGCTCATTTAGCTTTTTCAGTTGATTCAAAAAGGAAAGGTTTTTCGATTTCCCTGATACCAAATGGGTATGTGCTCATTATCCAATTGCTGTTGAGCATGGTCTATTTTTATGCCGGATTGGCGAAATTGAATCCGGCGTGGATGATGGAGGCACTTCCACTGAAAATTTGGCTTCCCATGTTTAATCATTTGCCACTGATAGGTGGATGGATGAGTGAACTTTGGCTGGCTTATGCATTCAGCTGGTTTGGGGCCATCTACGATCTCAGTATCCCGTTTTTACTTTTTTATGGCAGGACAAGGCCCTATGCCTACATTGCAGTATTGGTTTTTCACCTATCCACCTGGCTGCTATTTCCCATAGGGATGTTTCCCTTTATCATGATTCTGGCCACCACTATTTTCTTTTCCCCGGAAAGCCATTTAAAAGTAGCCGATTTTCTCAGGAATATTTTTCGAAAGAAAAGCGACACTGCATACAATTCTTCGAATATGCTGTATAAAGCTCCCTACCAAAAGCTGATCTGGAGCCTTTTTGCAGCATTTTTGGTGTTTCAACTCCTTTTGCCCCTGCGGGCTTATGCTTATCCGGGTAATCTTTTCTGGACGGAGCAGGGTTATCGCTTTTCCTGGAGGGTGATGTTGATGGAAAAGGCCGGATATGCCATTTTTCATATCAGGGACAAAGTTACAGGAAAGGAATGGGAAGATTATGCCAGTGATTACCTCAGTCCCATGCAGGAAAAACAAATGGCAACCCAACCGGATTTGATCCTTCAATTTGCTCATTTTTTAAAGCAAAAACTGGCGGATCAGGGATATGAAAAAGTGGAAATCCGGGCTGAAGTATATGTCAGTTTAAATGGTGGAATGAACCAGTTACTGATAGATTCCAATACCGACCTGACTCAAATCGAAGACGGTTTCGCTCCTAAAACATGGATTTTACCTTACAAGAAAAGTTTATGAAAAGCTTGCTGACCATATTGCTTTTGACTTTATTTTACCTTCCTTTACGGGCGCAGGTTACGGTGAAGGGAACCGTTGAAAGCTTAGGAGAATCTCTTCCCGGAGCCTATATTTTTTTGAGGGGAACAGGTTTTCAAACGGTAAGTGACCAGAATGGAGAATTTTCCCTTTTTGCTGTCCCTCAGGGAGATTATATTCTTCAAGTGTTTTTTTCCGGAAGAAAGACTTTTCATAAGGAGCTGTCTATCAGACCTGATGAACAGGTTATTCAGCTAAGAATAGAGATGGAGGAAATCAGTGGTGACCTGAATCAGGTTACGGTCATTGGTGACCATTCCGATGCTTATGGCATTCGCAGGTTAGGAGCGGTCGAAGGAACCGCCATCTATGAAGCTAAAAAGAATGAAGTCATTCAGCTCGATAATATGACCGCCAATCTGGCGACCAACAACAGCAGACAAATATATGCCAAGGTTCCGGGTCTTAACATTTATGAAAGTGATGGAGCTGGATTGCAATTGGGGATAGGAGCAAGGGGTCTTGATCCCAACAGGACATCCCACTTCAATGTACGCCAAAACGGCTATGACATTAGCGCAGACGCTTTAGGTTATCCGGAAAGTTACTATACCCCGTCCACAGAGGGGGTGGACCGGATTGAGGTGGTACGTGGTGCGGCATCCTTGCAGTATGGTACTCAGTTTGGCGGTTTGCTGAATTTCGTGATGAAGGAAGGAGCTGAGGATAAAAAGCTCAATGTGGTACTTAGAAATACGGTCGGTTCTTATGGATTTCTGAATACCTTCAGCAGTGTAGGCGGGAGCTCAGATAAATGGAATTACTATGCATTTTTTCAATACAAGCGGGGTGATGGATGGAGAGCCAATAGTGAATTTGATTCTAAAATGGCGTATACTGCGCTATCTTTTAAGCCAAATGATCGGTTCAAGGTGAAATTGGAGTACACCATGATGGATTACCTTGCCCGGCAGGCAGGAGGACTTACCGATGCCCTTTTTGAAGAAAATCCACGCCAATCCATCCGGTCAAGAAATTGGTTTAAAGTCAACTGGAATTTATTGGCTAGCCAGTTGGATTATAAAATCAACAATCAGCTCAAAATTAATCTCAGAAATTTTGGCCTTATCGGGGGGCGGGATGCCCTGGGTAATCTGGGCCGTATTGACAGGATTGACGATGATTTGGAGCGAAACCTTTTTGTAGATGATTTCCAGAATTTCGGTTCAGAGCTCAGATTGATGTATAATTATCGCCTGGGTAAACAAGAAAATGCCTTTTTGATCGGAGGCCGTTATTACAAAGGATTTACCGACAGAAAACAAGGTTTGGGATCGGCAGGTGACGATGCGGATTTTAGGTTTCTTAACCCCGGTAACCTGGAAGATGCAGATTATGATTTTCCCGGAAATAATATTTCTTTTTTTGCCGAAAATGTCTTTAATCTCAACGATAAAATCAGCCTTACACCAGGTGCTCGGTTTGAATATATTCAGACCGCAGCAAGTGGTTATTATGGCGGATCAACATTGATTCCTGATCCAGTTACCGGATTTGCAAGAGATTCAACTTTTCAGGTATTTGAAACACTGGACAGGAAAAGGAGTTTTGTTTTCGGAGGTTTGGGCTTTAGCTATAAACCTAAAGAAAATCATGAATTCTACGCCAATTTTTCACAAAATTACCGCTCTATCAATTTCAACGACATTCGGGTAAATAATCCCAATTTGGTGGTCGATGAAAATATTCAGGACGAAAGAGGCTATAACTTTGATTTGGGCATCCGTGGCAATCGCGACAGGAAATTCAATTATGATATCAGTTTATTTTATTTGAAGTACCAGGACAGGATAGGGGCTATATTGCAAACGGACCCGGAGAGCTTCCGGATCTATCGCTACCGAACCAATGTGGCTGATGCCTACAGTATGGGATTGGAGGCTTTTGGGGAAATGGATTTGCTTCGGGTTTTGGATTGGAATGAAAAATACAGACTTAATTTCTTCACTAATATTTCTGTGATCGATGCCCGGTACCAAAGTTCGGATGAAAAGGTGCTGGAAGGCAACAGGGTGGAACTGGTGCCTCCCTTTAGTATTCGATCCGGTGTTACATTTGGCTTGGGTGCTTTTAATATGACCTATCAGTATTCCCATGTGGAGGAACATTTCACAGATGCTTCAAATGCTGTAAGGACCCCTTCCGCAGTGGAAGGCATCATCCCGGCTTACCAGGTAATGGACCTTTCGATGAGTTATTTGTATAAGTTTATTAAATTGGAAGGAAGTGTCAATAATCTGACGGATAGCCATTATTTTACCAGGAGGGCTGCAGGGTATCCCGGACCAGGAATTATCCCCTCTGATGGCAGGACTTTTTTCCTGACAGTGGAATTTAATTTTTAAAAAGCAATTGGACAGGTAATACTTTTTATTTTTAATTTTGAGCAGGATTAATCAACATTATCATTGCTCCAAGCGCATTTATTCCAAATTACCCATACATTTTAATTTACCTTTAAGATCTTTGATCTTTTCCTGTTGATTCAATGCAAACCGGCTACTACGGTGGCTTTTTTGGTTTTGAGCCCGGATGTTTTCATCGCCTTCTCCAATAATATCAATATTGGATCGCATGATGTCTTCTTTTTAATTAAATAAACAAAATGAATCCAAAAAAATAATGGATTTGAGTAAAAGACGTAAAATGGGGGTTTTTATCGTTAGGGATTAATGTATTTTAGAATCAAGCAAGTAGTATCATTTTTCAGTAGCAAATAGTCTTCAAATAAGGCAAAAAAATATGTAGCGCAAAGAAAAAGCAGAAGAACCAGATGCTGTTGAAATCTTTGCTTAGGAAGCAAAATGAATAGAAAGATTGCTTCTTTGATCAGAATGATACATCTGTACTATGATCTGAAACATTTGTACTAACTCCTTAAGGCCATTTTTTAATAGATTTAGCAGTAGTTTTTTACCTGATTTCAACCAATCTCTCACTTAAACCCAATCCAAATGGCCAATCAAACCATCATTTCGCAACATCCCATACCTACTAAAACATGGGGAAAATTAAAAAACGCTTTAACCGGGGAGCTTCTATTGCCCGATTCCAAGGGATATGATGAATCAAGGATCATTTGGAATGGCATGATCGACCGTAAACCTGCTTGTATCATCCAATGTGCCGATGTCGACGATGTAGTTGCCGCCGTTAATTTCGGCAGAAAACATGAAATGCTGGTGGCAGTAAAAGGCGGAGGGCACAATGCAGCAGGTTTTGCCATCTGTGATGAAGGGATGGTCATTGACCTTTCCAAAATGAAAGGAATTGAGGTGGATCCAACCACTCAAACGGCAATTGCCCAACCCGGAGTATTGTGGGGAGAATTTGATGCTGCAACACAGGAGCACGGCCTGGCGGTGACCGGCGGGGCAGTATCCACTACCGGTATTGCAGGACTGACATTGGGAGGGGGAGTAGGCTGGTTGATGGGAAAATTCGGTGCCACCTGTGATAACCTGCTTTCCGCACAATTGGTAACTGCTGATGGAGAAGTTTTGCAAGCAAACCCAGAGGAAAACCCCGACCTCTTTTGGGCTATCTGTGGTGGTGGAGGAAATTTTGGAATTGTCACCTGCTTTAAATTTCAACTGCATAAACTCGGCCCCATCATAGGTGGAATGGTTCTGCATCCCATGGATAAAATTGAAGAAATGCTGAAGTTTTTCCGAAGCTTTACCGAAAATGCGCCGGATGAATTAACCACCTATGCATTCACCATGACAAGTCCTGACGGTATGCCAATGGCAGGCATGGCCTTGTGCTACTGTGGCCATGACCTGGAAGAAGGTGAAAAAATAATTGCTCCACTGCGTGCATTTGGCCCCCCTTTGGCTGATATGATCTGCCCCATGCCCTATCTTCAGCAGCAGTCCATGCTCGATGCAACGGTACCCCATGGACAATTCAGCTATTGGAAGGCAAACCAGCTTGATTCATTAAGCGATGAGGCCATATCAACCTTTAAAAAGCAAATTCCATCGGTTACTTCTCCCCGGACAATGGTCCTCATTGAACACCATCATGGAGCTATCAACAAAGTTTCGCCAGATGCCACAGCTTTCAGACAAAGGAAGTCTCCCTACGATTTTATCATTATTTCCTTGTGGAATCAACCAGATGAGTCTGACAAGCACATTAAATGGACCCGGAATTTCTTTGCGGCCATGAAGCCTTTTTTCAGCAGTGGAGTTTATGTAAACGCCCTTCACAATGATGAAGGCAATGATCGGGTCCGGGCTGCGTATGGGGATAATTATGAAAAATTGCGGCATATAAAGCAAAAATACGATCCCGATAATTTCTTCAGGTGGAACAATAACATTGTGCCCTGATACAAACTGCCCGAATGGCTCACCAAAAGTTTCTGAGGATAGAATTAATTTAACCCAAACTAAAAATAACCATGAAAAATGTATTGATTACCGGAGAAAGCAGGGGTATCGGGAGGGAGACGGCCCTGGCCTTTGGCAGGGCAGGCCACAATGTTTTTGCTACCATGCGAAGCCCGAATAAAGCTGCTGACTACAGGCAGCAAATCAAGGATTAAGCTTTATCCATCCATATAGAAAAATTGGATGTAGATTCTGATAAATCCGTTATGCACTGCATCGATACCATCGTCCGGGGGGCATGGCCCTATTGATATTCTGGTAAACAATGCAGGAATTGAGCGGCATGGTTCGGTAGAGGAAATGCCCTTGTCTGAAATCAGGCGAGTAATGAAAATCAATTATTTTGGTGTCATCCGCTGTATCAAGGCGGTTTTGGCCAACATGCGGCAAAATAAAGAAGGTTGCATCATAAACGTAAGTTCAATGGCTGGTAAAATTGTATTAAGTCCACTTGGCCCCTATAGTGCCAGCAAATTTGCATTGGAAGCCATTACAGAGGCTTTGGCGCAAGACCTGACACCTTATAACATTCGAGTATCTTTGGTGGAGCTGGGGATCATCAATACTGATCTGGCTACAGATATTACAAACAATGATCCATCCGTTTATCCACAAGTTCGTCGTATCGGACATTTTTGGACTGAATAATTGAAATACCCGGTACCTCCCTCACTGGTGGTAGATAAAATCCTGGAAGTGGCGGAAAGCAGCTCCTGGCAATTGAGATATCCTGTGAGACCGGATTCCATACCGTTTTGGGATTGGCGATCATCCATGAGCGATGAGCAATAGATGGACTGGAACGATCAGCCGGATGAGGATTGGTACAATGCGGTGGAGTCCACCTTCGGGATGAACTGCAGACCGGAGAAAGTGGAGAAGTAAAAGTTAACCGACCCTTGAGGTTTCCAAAACCTCGAGGGTCTTATCCCATATACAAACGAAAAAACCGTCGAGGTCTCAAAGACCTCAACGGTTATCGGGCATGTAAACTTTTGGTGTTTTCTGAATGCCGAAGGACTAAACCGGTGCGTTCACGAAAAAACTTATGGGTCCCATGCCCAAAAGGTTGGCCTATCTGACTGACAAAGGCGTATCCATTTTTGAAAGTTCATATTTCAGGAAGCCACGTAAACTTAAGTCTTCATCTAAATCATGCCAATGGATATCTATTCCATTATTTACAAATCGGTTCAACTGTTCCTCTTTTGCCTCAAACAGACGTTTAAAATCAGATAAGGGCCGTTTCAAGAGTTTTTTATTATTCAATAATACAATGATCAAATCCAGCTCACGGTCAAACCATATGCTTTTCATACGTAACCCCTTTTCGAAAATAAGCTGATCGATAGGGTCACTGGCTCTTTTATTAACGACTTTATCTTTGGAAGTATTCATACCATTGGTTTTTTAGAAAATCCTGATGTTCAAAGATCAGGCGTTTAATTTGCCTCCTTTCTTGGAGTGTAAATCCATATGCATATTCTTCTTCTATTGCCGGCACTAACCACCATTTTCCCCTTCCTTCTCCCTTTTTAATGTGGACATGGGCTGGTTCACTGCCTTCATCTGAATAAAAGAAAAACGTAAAGCCTTTTTGGACAAGTACTTTAGGCATAGTGTAAATATAACTATTTAGGCTAATTGATTTACTCTTGAATAACAATTTCCCTGGAAAGCAGGATGATTTCAGGTACCGAAATCGAAACTTTCTTTCTAAACGAATAAAACATTCTTCAACACGTGAATTGTCCTAGCGCTCAGACCATTTTAGGGGATTGGAAGATTTCGATAACAGCTGAGTAATGGCTGGGTTAGAATGCCCAAGAGCATATAGAATGGTATAATGCCATGGAATCCATTTTTCGGATGAATTGCAGACCGGAGAAAATGGAAAGGGAAAAGTAAAATGACTGAGACCCTTGAGGTTTCCACAACCTCGAGGGTCTTTTCAGAAACGAGAACGTAAAAACCTTCGGGGTCTCAAAGACCCCAAAGGTTTAAGAATTTTGAGGCCTCCAAACTCCGTATTTTTCCCTGCAGTTAAACTAAGTACTAATAATTCCCTGAATTGAGTTGTTCTATAAGTTGATTGCCGGCTTCTGTCAATCCAATAATCTCAGTAGCTACACCTATTTCTTTATAAGTATCAAAATAGACAACGCGGGCCACCGGTAAAACGAGGCTTTGAATTATCCTGCTTCCTTTGTTCTTCAACTGTAAAACTGCTTCCTCAAAATCTGCAACTTGTAGGGAATAGGCAATATGTTGAATGCCACCATCTTTATGACGGTCCAGGAAATCGGTATAGATGTTTTTGCCGGATACCGGCTGGATCAATTCCAGCATGGTGCCCCCTGACATGGCCAAATACAGGTGAAATTCAAAATCGGCAGCTTGGCCCATATAAGTGCCTTCCAAATCCCGGGATCGTAAATTTTCCATTTTCAGAAAATGGGGAACGCCCATGTTCTCCTGAAAAAAATTCGCGGTTTTCTCTATATCCGGAACTACCCAGGCCACCTGCTCAAAATGAGTTCCGAATAGCGTAGTACTGGTCTTTGTCTTGGTTTTTGGTGTTGCTTTCATGGTTGATTGGGTTTAATGTATGGTAAAGCTAAATAATTGTTTTCATGTCTGGTTAATACATTTGTTCCAGCTTTTGATACTGCTGTTCCAATAATTGTTGAAGTTTCCAGAATTAGCTATGCCTCTTTCTGTAAAAAAACGTCCCCGGGTGAATGTAAGAATGTAAAGATTTAATACATTCAAATTTCACACTCAAGAAGAAATCAGTTCCGATGGTGTCTTTCCAAAATGTTTTTTAAAACACCTGTCGAAATATGATACACTATTGAATCCGACGGCATAGGCAATTTCAGAGACATTTCCGGCTTTTTGTTCCAGCAGGCGCTTCGCTCTTTTCAACCGGAAAACCCGGATAAATGCCGTGGCTGAAAAATCAGTCAAGGCTTTCAGTTTCCGGTGGAGGTTGGTCCTGCTCATTCCGATTTCCCTGCTGAAGACTTCCACATCAAAATCCGTGTTCATGATGTTTTCTTCCATGATAGTCAGGGCTTTGTTTAGAAATTTTTCATCGATGGAGCTAACCGCAATTTAGGAGGGCTGCAATGTGATAGAGCGGCTGAATTTTTCCCGGAGTTTCTTCCTTCCTTCGATCAGGTGATGGATCCGCACCATCAGTTCTTTCATTTCAAATGGTTTGGTGAGGTAGGCATCCGCACCTGTTTCCAGCCCGGAGATTTTGCTTTCTGAATCAGCCCGGGCGGTAAGTAATATAAGTGGGATATGGCTTGTCCTTTCATCGTTTTTGACCTTGTGACTCAGACTTACTCCATCCATTACAGGCATCATTACATCGGAAATAATCAGGTCCGGCATTATTTCAGTAGCAACTTTGAATCCTTCCATCCCGTTCCGGGCTTCATAGACATGATATGATTCTCGTAAATTTTGGGAGATAAAATGCCTTAATTCCAGATTGTCTTCCACAATCAAAACTGAGGCCAATGTACCATTTGTGAACACCGGTTGTAACTGGGAATTTGTGTTTTCATCATAATTTTCCATGTCAACCCATACAGGAGTAGAAGCACCCTCTGGATCTCTCCATTCAGCCATTTCTTTAAGTTTAACGGTTTTCAGTGTCAGATTCACAGTGAATGTTGTCCCTGTATCAGGGCTGTTGTCTACCTTGATGTTTCCCCCATGCAGTTCGATGAGTTCCTTGACCAATGCCAGGCCGATACCCGTACCCTCATATGTCCGGATGGCAGATGCATCTGCCTGGTAAAAACGTTCAAAAATATGCGGTACTCTTTCAGTGGGAATGCCGATTCCATTGTCCTTCACTTGAAATTCCATTTGCAAGCCGGAATCATTTTCAGCTATCAGGGATGCCGTGAAATGGACCTGTCCCCCGAAAGGAGTGAATTTATAGGCGTTGATCAGCAGGTTCGATAATATCTTTTCCAGCTTATCCGGATCAAATTTCAGGTAAACAGGACCATTTGGCAGATCGGAACGAAAAGCAATATTCTTACTCTCAAACTGTGCGGCAAATGTTCCTGCCACTCTTTTTAAGAATCCGGTGATTTCCCCCGCTTGTTTTTCCAGGTGTAATTTACCTGCTTCCAGTTTGGAAAGGTCCAGCAATTGGTTGACCAATTGGAGGAGCCGGTTGGCATTTCTTTTGATCAGGTCAATTTCCTGTTGTTGATTTTGTAAAGGTTTCCGGGGATTTCCTAACTGATCAGCGGAACCTGAGATCAGCGTCAATGGGGTCCGGAACTCATGGGAAATATTGGCGAAAAAATCCGATTTGGTCCTGTCGAGTTCCTGCATTTTTTGGGTTTCAAGACGCTTTACCTCCATGTCCAGGAGACTGGTCTGAAGGGATCGTTTGGTTTGTGCATATTCGATGGCCAATAAGACAGAAAAGGAAATGGCAGCACAAAATACGGCCAAATCCAGTGTGATGGCTATATCATGGTGGAAGCGTGGAAGCGTGTTGGAATGAAATAAACAAAACAGGCTCCAAAAAAGGAAATTTCCTGACCAACCTAAAAAGACAATCCATGCACCCTTGATTTTTTTCCGGACGGCTCTCCAGCTGACCAAAATCGCAACAATAGGCCCTGAAAGCAAGAAGTAGGGCCAATAATAGTTGGCCGCTTCATAGGGCCATTTCCACGAGGGAATAAACAGCAAAGCTGAAACGGTGGCGAACCAAAACAATCCATCCAGCTTTTCCCTGGCAAAGGAATACACAGCTAATATCGCCCAAATAATGAAGGTGCTGAAAAACAGGCAACCGATCAATCCAATCACAAAATAGGAATCCCCTTCCCTGGGCATAAAACGGAAAACATGTTCTAAAAAGTAGCCTAATGCCAGACTAATGGTGAACAAGCTATAGTAAAGATTGGTTTTATTGCTTGGATAGGTGATGAAAAAGAAGAGATGTAGCAATGCCAGAAATAGCAAAAAAGTAGCTTTTCCTACCAGTCTGGAGGTAACGATTGCCCTGTTTTGCAACATGTTTTGTATAGCATTATCCATTTGGTCCAATTGAATGATCAAGGTTGGATTTCCACCCCAAAGCCCTAGAAAATTCATATATGGATTTCTTTCTGTGAAAGAAAAGCGAACCGACAGGACCTGATCGGTTTGGTCTTCAAACTGAAAACTGTAAGGACTGAAATTTGGATTGAAAATCACTTCTTCATTGGGGTTTTGGCTCACCTGGCCCAGGGAATGGATCAACTTACCATTCAGGTAAATCTCAGAAGCTCCTCTCTGGAATATGATCATGGCCAGAGGAATATTTAACAATGAAGTATCAACATCCAGATGCAAGCGAAACCAGCCAATTTCTGCGGCTCTCAAATCGGTTAAATAATGAATATCGGTCGTAGGGTCAATCGGCTCCCAATTGCTGTCGTCAAAATTCGGGTCTGCCCAGGAGGGATTATCACCAGGGTGAAATTTCCAGCTTTGGTTAAGGGTAATCGTTTGTCTATCCTGGTCATTCAAGTTGACCACAGAAGAAGAATTAGAAAAGCAGGCATGATTGACCTGGAAAAACAAAAGAAGGGAAAAATATCCTTTCCATAAGATAAAATCGTTTTGGTATAAAAAAGGCCACATATTTAGATGGGGAAGTGACTAATATTCAGTTGAATATTAATAGTAAATATAGCTAATGAAAGGTGTTTTACACCATGGTTTATATTTATTTTCCTTTGGCCATAATCCGACCCATACAGTAGGTTGGGGTAGCCTGTCCTTACCAGCTCAGGATTCGTTTTAGAGAACCCCACTCGGGAGAATCTCGCTAATGATAACCAGCCTGTTGGGTGCATTCCCCCTTATGTTTGATTTAATGATCAACTCATTATCATTACCCATAGCCTTTTCAATTCCAGAATGAGCATGTTGTAGAGTGGTAGTTAAATTAAAAAATTGATATGCCAGGTGTTTGTACATATGTTTCAAATTGTAGCACCGATGTTTCATTTTTTACTATCCAAAAAAAGCTGTTCTTAACACCTTCAGGATCCCTAAATCTGAGCAGTGCTTCAGCCCGGTTTTTTATCAAAATGAAGAAACGACCAAACCACACACCTGCTGTCATAAATAATCTCAACTTTTTCGGCGGAATCTTACCTTGCATTAACTCACAATCCGTATTGTAATTGCATTATCTTGGTAATTGGCATAAATGTCCGGTGGAATATGTTCTTTTGGTCCATAGTACATTCTAATAATAATTCCGAAAAACATTGAAATTGTTGGCATTTTTAATTACAGATACAAATTGTTAGTAATTATTGTACTTTCAACAAATTGCTTGCAATGAATGGATTCGATTTACTACTGTTATCAAAATACGATGGAAAATATTGCACTTCTCCCCTATAAATCTACTATTTTTAGTTTTTAAAATCTGTTGTACTATGAAAATCAACTTTGCGCTGTTTCTTTTCTTTTTGACTCTGGCCTGCTCTCCCAAAAAAGAAAAACAGGATGCTTCTCCACAACTGTCCGGCAACCCCATTTTCGAGGGCTGGTATGCCGATCCGGAAGGGGTGGTTTTTGGAGAGGAATACTGGATTTATCCGACTTTTTCAGCCCGCTTTGAAAACCAACTTCATTTCGATGCTTTCTCGTCCAAAGATTTGGTCAACTGGGAAAAGCACGAAAGGATTCTCGATACTGCCGCCATCAAATGGGCAAGGCAAGCCATGTGGGCGCCTTCGGCCATTGAGAATGAGGGGAAGTACTATCTCTTTTTTGCCGCAAATGACATCCTCACTCCCGACCGGCCGGGATATGATCCCAATAATGACATCAACCATACCGGAGGAATTGGGGTCGCTGTCAGTGATTCTCCCGGAGGACCTTATAAAGATTATATGGGCAAACCTTTGCTGTCGGAATTTTATCATGGTGCCCAGCCGATAGATCAATTTGTATTTAAAGACCTCGACGGAACCCATTATTTCTTTTATGGAGGCTGGGGGCATTGCAATATGGGAAGGCTCAATGCGGATTTTACCGGATTTATCCCCTGGGAAGACGGACAGCTTTTTCATGAAATAACTCCTGAGGGTTATGTTGAGGGACCTTTTATGTTTTTGAGAAATGGTGTTTACTACCTGATGTGGTCTGAAGGAGGCTGGACCAACGAAAGCTACAAAGTGGCCTATGCCATGGCCGACAAACCAACGGGTCCCTTCGAGCGTATCGGTACCATTTTAGAAAAGGACAGTATCGCAACTGGAGCGGGGCATAATTCGGCGATAAATAAACCCAATTCAGATGAATGGTATATAATCTATCACCGCAGACCCATCCCCAATGAAGACCGGGATCACCGCGTCACCTGCATCGATGTGATGGAATTTAATGATGACGGCACGATCAAACCAATCGTAATGACTTTTGAAGGTGTGGCAGCTAATCCTGTAGAATAAGGATAAGTGTATACTGAGGAATTTATGATACCGGGAAACATGCACTATGTTGGCCTGAGATGCAGAAGGTAGTCCGTTAGACAATGATTAGATAGATTGATCATAGTTTGATCCGATTTAATCCACTGATTATCAATAGTTTTTGCTTCATAAAAGGCCCATCATTGCCCTTCAGTGATCCCGGGGATCCGATACCCAAAAATTTAAATTTAGACCAATCCGGTTATAAAAATTCCCGGAGACCTGGTCCTGCAATACGAGCTTATCATTTTAAGAAGGTGCAGGTCTGAAAATTGAAACTTAGAATTTCCCCGTTTAACACAGCATTATTTTAATTTTACTGATTTCCCCCTATATTTAACCCTGTACTTCACCCTTATTTCAGGATTAATATTCATCCCAATGACCAAAACCTTTGTATTTGCCCTCTGCTGTTTAAGTTTTTTCATTTTATTTTCCTGTAACGAGCCAGACACTGAAAAGAAAACTTACAATGTTCTTTTTATTGCCATCGATGACTTGCGCCCCGAATTGGGCATTTATGGCAATGACCTTATCCAGACGCCCAACCTGGATGCCATCGGCCTGCAGGGTACCATTTTTGAAAATCATTATGTGCAGGTGCCCACCTGTGGGGCCTCACGTTGCAGCATATTGACAGGTTTATGGCCCCGGTCCAGGCAGCACCTGCAGAATTCCGCAATAGAACAGTTCATGTCCAATGAACCTGAAGGGGAACGGCCGGAAAGTTTTGTGCATCACTTTAAAAGGAATGGGTACTATACCGTAGGCATCGGGAAAATAAGCCATTCGGTAGATGGCCTTTGGTATGGTTACGAAGAAAGCCCGGAAGGGGCCAAAATGGAAATGCCCCATAGCTGGGATGAGATGCTTTTTGATCCCGGAAAATGGGAAACCGGATGGAATGCTTTTTTTGGCTATGCAGACGGCTCCAACAGGCAGGGGAAAAACAAGCAGGTCAAACCCTATGAAGCCGGAGAGGTAGATGACCTGGGTTATCCGGATGGCCTTTCTACCCAACTGGCCGTAAAAAAGCTAAAAGAACTTTCGGGTAAGGAGCAGCCCTTTTTTATGGGATTGGGTTTGTTTAAGCCCCATCTGCCCTTTACAGCACCCAAAAAATACTGGGACTTGTATGTTAGGGAGGATATCCCACTTTCACCTTTCCCTGAATTGCCGGAAAACGTACACCCCAACAGCCTTCAGGAAAGCGGGGAATTCAATTCCTACCAATTGGGAGAAGAGAAGGCAGGCCTGGACCAAAAACTTTCGGATGATTATGCCAGAAAACTCCGGCATGCCTACTATGCCGCTGTCAGCTATAGTGATGCATTGGTGGGGAAAGTTCTGGAGACCCTGGAATCAGAAGGGCTGGCGGACAACACCATTATCGTGGTCTGGGGAGACCATGGCTGGCACCTGGGAGACCACCGGATTTGGGGCAAGCACACCAATTTTGAAATGGCATTGCGTAGTCCCCTTCTGATCAAAGTTCCCGGAATGATCCCCAGAAGAATTGGAGCAAACATGCCGGTAAGTAGCATTGATCTGTATCCCACCCTAATGGAACTTACCGGAATTTCTTTTGATTTCCCGCTGGATGGGCAAAGTTTGGTTCCGCTGATCACTGTTGGGGAGGACGGTGCCAGAGCCACCCAGGCTTTCAGCTACTTCAAAAACGGGATCTCCATGCGTACAGAGCGGTACCGGCTCGTTAAGTATTTCAGGGAAGCCGAACCTACCATAGAACTTTATGATCACCAAAACGATCCCATGGAGACGGTAAATGTGGCAGCTGAACATCCTGAAATCCTTGCCGAATTGATGCCCCTCATGGAAAAGGGAAATACCGGCTTGTATGCCAATTCCTCCAACTAAATCAATAACCCAAAATGGAAAACCAATTGCATCAAATAACTGCTAAATTTCTGGCATTTGCCCTGCTATCAGTAGCGTTGGCTGCCTGCGGCCCGGCGACCGAAGAGAAAGAGGAGCCGGATAAAAAACCCAATATCATTTATATCCTGGCCGATGACCTTGGATATGGGGACCTGAGTTTTTTGGGGCAGAAAAAATTCCAGACGCCCCATATTGACCAACTTGCGGCCCGGGGAATGGTTTTTACCCAGCATTATGCCGGAAGTACAGTTTGCGCTCCTTCCCGCTCAGCCCTGATGACAGGTTTTCATACCGGACATACCCAGGTCAGGGGCAATCGTGGCCTGAACGGAGGGCAGTTTCCGCTGGCTTCGGATACCCAAACCATACCTAAGGTTCTCAAAAAGGCAGGCTATGTCACGGGTGCTTTTGGCAAATGGGGATTGGGCTATCCCGGATCCACCGGAGATCCGCTAAAGCAGGGTTTTGATGTCTTTTTTGGCTATAATAGCCAGACCATCGCCCACAATTATTACCCCAGGGAGCTGAAGGACAATGATGCCATTCTAACTTTGGAAGGAAACCAGGGAACCGATGAAGGGCAGTATGCACCACTTTTGATTCAACAGCGAAGAATTGAATTTATAAAAGACAACAGGGATACGACTTTTTTCCTGTATATGCCATCCATCATACCTCACGCGGAGCTGAAAGCACCCCAGGAATATATGGAGAGGTTTCTTAAAAGAACTACACCGGAGCCACCCTACCAATATGAAAGTTTGCTTGGCCCCGAAACCCCTTACCAGGGCCTGGATGACCCGGAACACCCCCGGTACAAGGCGGGTGGCTATGGCTCCCAAACCTATCCCCATGCAGCCTTCGCCGCTATGGTTACTTTACTGGACAATCAGGTAGGGGAGATTGTAGCCAGCCTTGAATCCCTTGGGATTTTAGACAATACCCTCATTGTACTGACTTCAGACAACGGGCCCCACCTGGAAGGCGGGGCGGATCCGGATTTTTTTGACAGTAATGGTCCTTTTCAGGGTTACAAGCGGGATTTGCATGAAGGGGGCATTCACGTGCCCATGATTGCCAGCTGGCCTGCAAAAGTAAAGGCGGGAAGCCAAACGGATCATATCAGTGCTTTTTGGGACATTTTGCCCACTTTTGCTGATCTGATTGGTGTTGAATTGGAAAAAAATGTGGATGGCATATCGTTTTTGCCTACGCTATTGGGAGAAGGCGAACAGGAATCACATGATCACTTGTACTGGGAATTTCACGAGCAGGGTGGCAAGCAGGCCATACGAAAAGGCAAATGGAAGGGGATAAAATTGAATGTTTTCGAAGGCAATGAAGACATCCTTTTATTTGACCTGGAAAGCGATCCCGGTGAAGAAAATGACCTGAGTGAAGCGCATCCGGAACTGGTAGCTGAAATGAAGGCCCTGATGGAGGAGTCAAGGGTGGAGGATCCGGAATGGCCCTTCGAAGAAAAAATCCAATCAGCGAATCAACCCTGACATTGATGGGGCTAATTACCCGGATTGCCGGAAAAAGGAAAGGAAGGCATTCATTTTATGTTATCCAATCGACTTAAATGCTGCTCCCTGACCCTGATGATAAAAATAGGTGCATTTGGTTTTGGTCACTAAATTAAAATATTATGAATACTATGCCCGTGAAAAGCGTTCTAATCCTGATTTTGGCCCTGATTGCTCTGGGCTGTTCCACCGGTAAGCAGGAAGATACCCATCAGACCTGGGAACACTACAGGGGGTCTAAAAGCGCTGTACAATATTCCGGTTTGCAAACCATCAACAAAGATAATGTACACCTGCTCCAGCCGGCCTGGACTTTCCACACCGGAGATAAGAGGGAACGCACCCCCATGGAATGCAACCCCATTATTCTTGGCAACACCATGTACGTGACCTCTCCCCAATTGGATTTAATTGCTTTGGAAGCATCGACTGGAAAAGAACTGTGGCGTTTTGACCCTGAGGCATTTGGAGTATCGGGTGGTGTCAACAGGGGAGTAACGGCTTTTACCGATGGGGGCAAAACCCGGATTTTTATGCCCGTAGGTCATTGGTTGTTTGCGCTGAATGCCGAAACCGGGAAATTGGTGGAGGAGTTCGGGGAAGGTGGAAAGCTGGATTTAAGGAAGGATTTGGGCAAAGACCCCGAATCTCTTTCTATTTCGCTAAACACTCCGGGAATCATTTTCAAGGACCTTTTGATCATCGGATCTGCTACCGGAGAGGGTTACAATGCCTCACCCGGCCATATCAGGGCCTATTCGGCCAAAACGGGTTCATTCCAATGGATATTCCATACCATTCCCCAGGAAGGAGAATACGGCCACGATACCTGGAGATGGGTGGAGGACGAAAACTATGGCGGTACCAATAACTGGGGAGGCATGAGCCTGGATGAGGAAAGGGGATGGGTCTTTGTATCCACCGGTTCCCCCACCTACGATTTTTATGGGGCAAACAGGTTGGGAGAAAACTTGTTTGCCAATTCCATTATTGCGCTGGATGCCGGTACCGGAAAGCGGCAATGGCATTATCAGGCAGTAATCCATGATGTATGGGATTATGATTTGCCTTGTGCGCCCAGCCTGGTGGACTTCCCAATGGACGGAAAGACCGTTCATGCCCTGGTACAACCCAGTAAAATGGGTGAGCTGATCCTGCTGGATCGCATTACCGGAGAGCCATTGATGGAGGTGCAGGAAAAGGCTGTTCCCCCTTCTTATGTTCCCGGGGAAGTCGCCCACCCAACCCAAAAGTTTGATCAGGGCATTACCATTGTACCACAGGGACTGGACAGCACCTATTTGACCAACATTTCTGAAGCCGCAGCCGAATATGCGGGGACAGAATTTAAAAAATACCGCAATGAGGGTTTTTATACCCCACCAAGCCTGGAGGGTACCCTGACGTTTCCGGCCACCAGGGGAGGCATGTTATGGGGAGGATTGTCCTATGATCCTGTCAATCAGATGATCTATGTCAACGCCAATGAAATTCCCATGATTTTGCAATTGAGGAGCCTGTCAGAAAATCAGGAAGAAGGGGCTTTCAATAGTTTAAGTCCGGGTCAGCGCATTTACCTGTCCAACTGTGCCAATTGCCACGGAGCTGACCGGCAGGGATTAGGTGAGGCTTATCCGCCACTTACCGGTTTAAAGGACAGACACAATAGGGAATCAGCCAGGACAATCATTACCGGGGGAAATGGGGTGATGCCTGCTTTTAGTGGCTTTGGTGCACCCGAGTTAGAGGCACTTTTGGATTACTTGCTGGAAGTAGAATCCAGTACTTCTAATCAGGAGCAGGTAGCCATTGAAGCGCCTTTGGACCGCTATGTTTTGCAGGGTTTCCGTATTTTCACAGATGAGGAAGGTTTTCCTGCGAGCAGGCCTCCCTGGGGCACGCTGAATGCGATAGATTTAAAAACCCAATCCATCAAATGGAAGGTGCCCCTGGGAGAATATCCCGAGCTAAAGGAAAGGGGAGTAGCCCCTACTGGTACGCAGAATTTTGGGGGTTGTGTGGCTACGGCCGGCGGGATAGTATTCATTGGAGGTTCCGCCGATGAAATGTTCCGGGCTTTTGATGCAGATACGGGAGAAGTGTTGTGGGAATACCAATTACCCGCCGGAGGTTACGCAGTTCCTTCGGTGTATGAGGTGGAAGGCAGGCAATATGTGGTGATCGCTGCCGGAGGGGCCAATCGCCTGGGCACCCCTGCCGGAGATGCTTATGTGGCTTTTGCGTTACCTGAGGAATGATAGAATTCCTGCCAATACAGGAGAATGAGTGGTAAAAAATGGTGAGTTTACTGGAAATCCTCCAAACAGTCAGGACTAACGCAAAACCAGTTACGATCTTCCAACTTTGAAAATCCAAACTCCCCCTTACGAAAGGGGGATCAAGGGGGATTTTTACGCAAATATTAAGAACCCGTACCTGCCAGGTAAACAAAATGTTTCACCACAGATGGACGCAGATTTGCACAGATTTTTTTCGGCAAGAATGGGAACCCATCAGCCAAAGGAACTGAAAACCAGGTTAGTAAATAAAAAGCCCTCTTCAGGAGCCGTGCTATTCGACATTTGCAATGTCGAATCCAGATAAACAGGGTTTGCAACCCTGATAACTGGCGCGATCGGTGGACCCCAGTTGTTTCACAAATGGGTATCAGGTTGAAACATTCCGTTATATTTACTCCAAAATTGAGGATTTAAACATTAATGGGCAAAGGATATGGGCCTTGCCTACGGCACTCTGAGGTAGACGGTTGGCCATTAACCATGGGCTGAACCCCATGGTTACTACATCGGCCGCTCCTACGGAGCTTTTTGCAGCGAGGATCAAATATGAACAAAATGTTTCACTATAGATGGACAAAGATTAGCACAGATATTTTAGTTACCAATAAAAATCCAACTGATAAAAACTTGTTATTATCGTCAAAATCCCCCTTGCCCCCTTAAAAAGAGGGATTTGCTGAAATGGTAAATTGAGGCTGAGTGGGAAACTTCAAGTGGTTAAATCAGATTCAAGACCAGAAACGTAATAGCCAACCTCGAAAAAATGAAATCCCCCTACAGGGGAATAGGGGGATTTCTATCTCACAAATGTAAAGTAATTCAGCAAACCCTTATTCACTGATATTTCCATTCTCGTCAATGCTGAGTTCTTTCCTTTCCCCATCTTTTTCCAGGCGAACATTGAAATGCAATATTTCACCTTCTCTTCTTGCAGACACCCGGGTGATTTCATGCCCGGGATACTTTGAGAGCAGGATCGATTCTAGATTTCCCGGGAGGGGATCTTCGTAGGGAATGGTGTTGGAAAACCTTTTTTCCTCTACCGCTTCGGATTTTCTTTCGATAAATTTATTGGTGCCATCTTCCTGCTTTTCCAGATCAAAAGCATCATAGAGTTCTCCAATGGCCGTGTATGATTCAAAACTCAGCTTATCTCCTTCAATGTTGATGACCTGAAAAAGTTGGGTGTTTTCTGCAGCGCGATCCCTTTCGGCTTCATAATCCTCCCAGGCATTCTTTCTCAGGCCGTACATTTTCCCCCCGCTCACAGAAACCACATATACGGTTCCTGTTTTGTCTCTGGCATTGACGCCATCCATCACATTGTCTTCCGGAGAGACCCTTCCCCGTGCATAGCTGTGGTCGTGTCCCTGCAAGGCCAGATCCACCTGGTATTTGTCAAATAGTGGTTTCCAGGCTTCTCTGAGCCTGGTGTTTTCCCTGCCCTCTGAAGCTGAAAATAAAGGATGGTGATAAGTGACAATGGTCCATTTCTTTGGATTCTCTGACAAGACCTTCTCCAGCCAGGGGATTTGCTCTGCCTGAAATACATTGCTATTCAGCACAATAATCCTCGTGTTTTGGTAATCCATATAATAGACCGTTTCATCCAATGCAGCCACACTTTCTGGCCCATTTTCAGGCAATGTAAATTGAGGCCTCCATTGTACCGACAGGCGGCGATCTGCATCCTCTCCGTCCAGCTCAGGGATACTGCGGTATTCATGGTTTCCTGGAGTGACAACAGAAGGTACCATGCTGTGGATAAAACCTCCGGCTGTAAACCATTCATGCCATTCGGTTTCTCTGTGCGCCACATTGACCAGATCACCTGCATGGATGATGAATTTGGCATCTGGTGCCTTTCGGTAGCCTTCCCGTATCAGCCTGGCCCAAAGTTCCAGGATATAGTTCTGCGTATCACCTACATAAAGGAAGGCAAAGGGTTTGTCTTCTTCTCTGGAAGCCGTGGTGAATTGTATCCACTCGGTCCAGGATTCCCCGTCCCCCACCCGGTAGGCATAGATGGTGTCAGGGTTTAAGTCCTTAAAACTAACCGAATGATAATGCGCCTGTACATTGGCTACCTCTATGGGGGTAGCATCCAATAATTCGGTCTTTGCTTCAAAAGTCCGGGCATTTCTCCAGAATTTTGGGGCTCCGTCAGCTTTGGCAATTTCCGCAAAGGCTTTTTCAATGCTGGTATCTGTTCTCCAGGTGACGCTGGCCTGGCTGGCAGGATCCTCCCCGAAATTCAGTACAACGCGGTCAGGGTAATCGGAGGGTTTGCTCCATTCCTCCCGAAAGGTTGGAGCCTTGTAGACGCGGTACTCCTGTGCCAGTGTGATTTGAAAGGCCAAAATCAGGCTTAGCGAGAAAAGCAGGTTTTTCATTTATTCTGGGGTTTGATTGATAGATAGCATGTGTAAGGTACGAAAATCAGCAACAGGTTTCAAATCCGAAGGTTGAAAAGCCTTCAGAATAATGGTTCTGTAAGCCAATCATCCGGGTTTACAGCTATCCAAGTTAGGAACTTTTCCTGCCCGACCTGTTAAATAATTGATAAGGTTTGGTTAAGTAGACTAACCGATTGGAAATAAACAAACTGATTCACCACAGATGGACACAGATTAGCACAGATTTTTTTCGGATAGAATGGGTACCCATTTGCCAAAGGAACTTCAAACCAGGTAAGTTAATAAAAAGCCCTCTTCAGGGACTGTGCTATCCGACATTTGCAATGTCGAATCCAGAAAAACAGGGTTTGCATCCCTGATAACGTAAGCGGTAGGCGGATCCAAGCTGCTTCACAAATGATAATCGGGTTGAAGCATTCCTTTATATTTACTCCAAAACTCAGGATTAATCATTAATGGGGCAAAGGATATGGGCCATGCCTACGGCACTCTGAGGTAGATGGTTGGCCATTAACCATGGGCTTAACCCCATGGTTATTATATCGGCCGCTCCTACGGAGCTTGTTGCAGAGAGCAAGGTTTTACATTGCATTCAACAAATGGTCAGACCAGATGCAAAACAGGAAACGTGAATTTCCAACTTTGATAAATCCAATCCCCCTATCTAAGGGGGAAACAAGGGGGATTTTTCCGCAAATAATACAAAAACGAACATGCCAGGTAAACAAAATGTCTCACCACAGATTGACAAAGAATAGCACAGATTTTTTTTCGGAAATCAACAACTAAACCAAAAGCCTTTCTTGGTTTTTCAGGATGAGTCGCATTTCTGTAATCTCCTTATTTCCTCCTTTTGACTCCGCTAACGGCCTGAGCTTTCCAGGGATCATCCGGCCAGTGGTGTTTGGGGTACCTTCGTTTCAGTTCTTTCTTTACCTCATGGTACGTTTGATTCCAGAAATTCTCCAGATCACGGGTGACCTGTACCGGTTTAAACCCGGGTGACAAGAGATGTACCAGCAATGGAGTTTTGTTCTCATTGATTCTTGGGGTATGACTCCAGCCAAAAAGCTCCTGTAACCTGGCCGCAAGGACGGGTGGCTCTCCGGAGGAAAAATAGGAAACCCTTGCAGATGATCCACTTGGCAGCTGTATTTTTTCCGGAGCCAATTTATTGAGTTCCTGTTGCTGCGTATAACTGAGGCTGTTTTGTAAAATTTCCTCTAAAGGTAGCCTGGAAAGCTCCTGACCGGATTTTACCTCCCTCAGGTAAGGGGCCAGCCAGCTATCTACCGTTTTCAACAGCTGTGTCGTACTCACGTCCGGCCAGTAATCCGGCCCGTTCCATACCCGCAGGCTCAGGATCCGGTTTTGCCATTGCTCCACCTTATCGTCGAATTTCAGCCACTTTTTGCCGTAATTTTTTAACATTTCTAAAATAGCCTGCATAACCTCAGTCTTGTCAGGGGAGGCTATTCTTTTCTTTTGAAGTAGAATCTGGCCGATTTTCCATTCCTCTACTGCCAGGACCATTTCCTCCTGCTCGTCCCAGTATATACGGGGCTTTATTTTGATCATGGGCTTCAAATCCTGGGGGGATAGCACCGAGGCCAGAAAAATTTTCCCCACTCCTGTTCCTTCGTGAAGCTGAGCAATGGCAATCCAGGGCTCCCGGGCCAAGTCATCCTTTCGGTCCATGGCGGCTATTTTTCCATTGGCCAGGTGAAAATGGGCCTGATTTCCCGGCCTTGCAGAAGCAATCCTTTCTGGAAATGCCTGGGCCAGCAAAATACCTGTCATGTAGGGGTCTACAGGTTCATTGGAGACAGGAGCCCCCAGGATTCTCCGGTAGGCTTGTGCGACTTTCTCAATTTTACTAAAAGCCTTTTGCTTGCCGGAAGATTGCCTGTATCTTCTTAATCCCTCAATTCTCAGATTGATATCCAAACCCAGAGAAGGAGGAAGGGGATCTTTTTCTTCCAGCAAAGCTGCCAGATCGGTGGCCAGACTTTCCTGCCCGATCTCCTGACTGTAAACCAAAAGATGGGCAATTCTGGGATGGGCGGGAATGGCATGTAAGGCCAAGCCATGGGGAGTAATCCTTCCATTTTCAATAGCCCCCAGGTGCTCAAGCGAGGATACGGCCTGCTGCCAATGTCCCTGGGGTGGAGGACTGATCCATTGCAGGTGTTGATAATCGTTGATGCCCCATTTGTGAAGTTCCAATGCCAGGGAAGCCAGGTCAGTTTCCAGGATTTCTGGTTGCCTGAAAGGGAGCAGTTTTTCCTGGCTTGCTTTAGACCATAACCGGTAGCAATGTCCGGGACCAATCCTGCCGGCTCGCCCCGCCCTCTGGGTGGCAGTATCTTGTGTGAGGGGAAGTGTGGTCAACCTGTTGAGTCCTGAATTGGGATTGAAGGTAACTGTGCGCATAAAACCCCCATCGACCACGATCTGAATTCCCTCTATGGTAAGGCTGGTTTCTGCTATGGCTGTGGCGAGCACGATTTTTCTTCTACCCTCCGGATCGGGGAGTAGGGCGGCTTGCTGCCGGCCAAAAGCCATTTGTCCATATAAGGTGTAAACTGCCAGTCCGGGAAAGCGAGCTTTTACCATTGCGGCCGTTTTTTTGATCTCTCCCTGTCCAGGAAGAAATGCAAGCATATCCCCCGGATGGGCAGCCATGGCTTCTCCTATCACTTCCCGGATGTTATCCGGTAAATTAAACAGGTCCGTCCCCGGCCTGTAATGAATGGTTACGGGGAATTCCTTTCCTTTACTGGCAACCAGTGGACAGTCAAGCTGAGCTGCCAAGACTTCACTATCCAGGGTGGCGGACATGATCAGCAGTTTGAGGTCGGGCCGCAGGATTTGCTGGACTTCCCTGCACAGGGCCAGACCAAGGTCGGCATGAATGCTCCTTTCATGGAATTCATCAAAAATGACCAGCCCTACATTTTCAACGGCATTGTCTTGCTGCATCATCCTGGTTAAAATGCCTTCGGTGATGACTTCTATTTTGGTTTTTTCGCCTACACAGCTGTCAAACCTCACCCTGTAGCCGATGCGCTGACCTGGTGTTTCCCCCAGTAGATGGGCCATTCTCTGGGCGATGCTTTTGGCGGCCAGTTTCCGCGGTTCCAGCATCAATATTTTTTTGTCGCCAAGCCAGTCTTCATCCAGCAAGGTCAGGGGCAAGAGCGTGCTTTTTCCTGCTCCGGGAGGGGCGTGGAGCAGCAGGGTGGGGTTTTGTTGGAGATGCTGTTTTAAATCCGGAATGACCTCCAGAATGGGTAATTTGGGGAAAGCCTTCACTGGTGGGAAACGATTATTGGAAAGGGTAAAGATAAAAAAATAAAAAGGCAGCCGGGGATTCCGGCTGCTTTAAAATATTATTGTATATCTACTTTGGCCTGGCCATATTCCCATTTGACAAGCATTCCGTCGTCATGGATCTCATAGGTCAGATTTTCTGTCAGAGAACTGGTTTGCTGTGAGGGAACATTTACCCTGAGGGCATCCTGGCTTTCATCGTACTGCGTACCCCATTGACCGGTTTGCTTGTTGAAAATAAAGGTGCTGCTACCTTCATTGGGAATGATGAAAAAGCTGTACTTTCCGGCAGGAAGGGTCTCTCCGCCTACCTTGATGTCCTTGCTCGTTTCAAAAAGAGTGGCCTCATTGGCTCCTGCTCTCCATACTTTTCCCAGTTCAACCAATCCACCAAAAATCTCCCGGCCTTTTACACCCGGGCTACTGTAATTGACAGTTATTTCGGCTCCGTTTATGGTTCCTTCTGCCGTTTTTGGAGGACTGGCAGGGGTCTGACCCTTTGAAAGGAATAGGACTGACATCATCAGTAATCCCGAGAGTCCAAGCATTTTAATGGTTGATGTTTTCATTTTGGTTTTTCATTTGGTTTAAAAACAATTTAATAACGGCTTAATCCAGCTTTGGGTTTATACCGAACTGTTAAATTTTCACCCAGGCTTGTTTTTTATGGCTCTCAATGATGCGTTCACAAATCAACAATTCCCTGTGCCCATCTTCGAAAGTTGGATAAGAGGGATTTTCAGGTTGTTTTCCTTCATTGATGGCTGCATAGACCTCCTTAAACATCTGCTTGGAGGTATCCGGAAACCCTTCGTTGTGTCCTCCGGGAAAGCCGATCAGTTTTGCCGCTTCTGGTGTAAAGAGTGCAGGATCCTTCATCAGCTGCTGGTTGGCAGTTTCCCGTTTTCCTATCCAAAGTTCGTTGGGCTTTTCACTGCACCATTCGAAATTGGCTTTAGAACCGGCTATTTCTATGTTTAACCTGTTTTTTCTTCCGGCGTTTACCTGGCTTACCGTAACAGAGCCTTTGTGGCCGTTGTCAAAACGCAGCATGACGGTGGCGTGGTCTTCCGTATTGATAGGCACTTCCTCATAATCCGATTCCTGTAGCATTTTGCCACTATAGGTTTCTATGGCCTTCAGGGGTTTTAGCCGGGTTTTATGTACCGTGGAAAAATCTGCCATCACTTCGGTGATTTTTAAACCGGTAACGTATTCAGTGAGATCCAGTAAATGGGATCCAATATCCGCAATGGCCCTGGAATCACCGGATTTGTCCGGCTCCAGCCTCCAGTTGTAATCCGTTTGAAGAAACAACCAATCCTGAAGGTAGGAACCCATAATGCTGTAGATATCTCCCAGCTCTCCACTTTCCCGCATGGTCTTCATCTGCCTTACCATGGGATAATAGCGCAGGTTAAAATGAACTGCGTTGACCAGTCCCGATTTTTTGGCCAGCTTGACCAGTTCCTCTGCTTCCTCTATTTTGGTGGCCAGAGGCTTTTCGCAGACCACATGCTTACCCGCCTCCAGTACGGCTTTGGATTGGGCATAATGCAGGAAATTGGGTGTACAGATATGGACAGCCCTGATGGAAGTATCCTTAAGCATATCCTCAAAAAGCATGGCTTTGGCTATACCCAGTTGGGCGGCTTTTGCTTTGGCCAGTTCCTCGTTCACTTCACAAAGGGCAGCTACTTCAATGTTGGGGTTTCTTCTCAGGGCTTCAATATGGGCAGGACCAATAAATCCGGTACCGACTACCGCTACTTTAATTTTTTCCATGATATTAGGTTTATTTTAAAAGATTAGCCTTAAAGATAGAAGGTACTTTTGTATTTTTCAATCGTAAGGACCTTTTCTGCGGGTGATACATGCATACCATCCCTGCTTTTGCCTGGATTTGCTTTTCTTATTCAGTGCCTTAATGCAGACAATAATGGTCAATGTTTATTTTTTTACCGGATATTTGCGGGCTGTTCGACATTTGCTATGTCGAACCCAGGTAATGCAGGATTTGCAATCCTGCTGACGGGAACCTCGACGATTCAAAACCGGTCAAAGCAATTGCGGGAATCAGGGGATTGCAAATCCCCTTTTATCTGACCTACGGAATTACAAATTCCGCAGAGCGGCTGTTTGGGATTTGAAATCCCGAACCCAGATAACGCAGGATTTGTAATCCTGCCAACGGGATCGTCAATGATTGACCAAACCTCAAACCCGTTCCGGGTGCGTTTTGGGGATTGCAAATCCCGAGTAGCAGGCACCTTACCCCTTAACCACCACGCCTGAATCCGGCAAAAATGACAAATTAACAGCGCAAAAAAACCTGGCCAGTAACGAGCCCTTTAACCCTTAACAACCAAGGTTGGGCGCAAAATAAGGCATCCTGTCAAAATGCCCTTTTCAATTCCCCAAAAGCCTCAAAACCAATTAACCCTTTACCTCCGCTCCGATTCAGATTGCTCCCTTCGACAGGCTCAGGGACCAGGAGCGTTGGGGCTCACAATGACGGGTTCGGTCGCTCCGGATTAGATTCCTGACTATAATACCCTATACCTTGTTATAAAAATTGGATTAAAAAAATGGATAAAATTTGGTAATACAAATCCTTCGAGTAATTTTGTTACTCTTACCATGTGGATTACGTGGCGAAGCTGTGAAAGGCGACAGGTGCATCAATTTTGGATACAGATATTAATGTTTTTTACTTCTAAATTAATGCATTTTAAATTTTTAATTTGTTTATTTTCTTCTTCCTGATAGCTCCTTGCTGGATTCCTTGATTACTTCAAAAACCAGGATCAAATTATTGGTCAAGTTCTTTTCCAATGCCGGAAACCGAGGCTATTTGCGGGGTTTGGCGGAGGAATTCAATGAGTCTACCAATTCTGTCAGGATAGAATTAAACAGGCTATCTGAAGCAGGATTGTTGCAGTGGAAAGCCAATGGCAAGACAAAAAGTTACCAGGCCAATGTTTCTCATCCACTCTACAAGGAAATCAGAAGCATTGTCAGCAAATACCTGGGTTTTGACCACCTGCTCGATCAGGTGGTCTCCAACCTTGGGAATGTTCAGAAAGCCATTATCCGGGGTGATTATGCAGAAGGTAAAGACACCGGTACCATTGAACTCACCCTCATAGCCGAAAATATAAACCTGGAATACCTTCAATTTCTGATACGAAAAACAGAAGATAAAATCAACAGAAAACTTCGGGTGGTAGTGCTGGAAAAAGAGCCTCAACCCATGCTCAGTGGCCTGGTAGTTTTTGAAAGGAACCTGGTATGACTCAAGAAGGCAATAAATACTTGTCAGTAGTAGTGCCGGTGTACCAGTCCGACAGTTCCCTGGAGGCCTTGATTACCCGGTTGCGGTTAATTCTTGCAGGTATCAGTACGGAGGTCGAACTGATTTTGGTAGATGACCATAGCAGTGACCGGAGTTGGGAATTGATATGTGCCGCTGCCGATACATTTGCTGAGGTAAGTGGAATTCGCCTGAGTAGGAATTTTGGCCAGCACCATGCCATTGCTGCAGGCCTGGACGCTGCCCGGGGAAAATGGACGGTGGTCATGGATGCAGACCTGCAGGATTTAGTGGAGGAGATTCCCCATTTACTGAGTAAAGCCAGACTTGGTTATGATGTGGTCATGGCCCGAAGAACCAATAGAAAGGACCAGCATTTGAAAATCGCCTTTTCGGCGATTTTTTACCGGTTTTTCAGGTACATGACCGGAACCAGACTGGATCCCGCCGTAGGCAATTTTGGCATTTATCACCGGAAAGTCATTCAGGCCATTTCAGAGATGAGGGAGGCTATCCGTTATTTCCCGGCTCAGGTTCAGTGGGTGGGTTTCAGACAGGGATATTATAATGTGGAACATGGAAAATCAGCAGTACTACAATCAGGGTATGGTTTTCGGTCCAGGTTTCACCTTGACTTAAATGCCTTGTTGGCCTATTCTGATAAACCCCTGCGCCTTACAATTAAACTGGGGGTTTTTATTGCTTCTATAGGCTTTATTTTTGCTTTGGTTACGCTGATTCGTTATTTTTCGGGATTGATTGTGGTACCTGGATATGCAAGCCTGATCGTTTCACTATGGGTATTGTCCGGACTTGTCCTGATGACCATGGGGATGGTAGGCTTGTATGTAGGAAAGACCTTTGAAGGCGTCAAAAACCGGCCCCTTTATATTATTGACCAAAAAACCTAAAATGATACAATTTTTACCTTTTGATACTGCTTTGTTTGGCTATAGGGTAGGGAAGTTGCAATTGGACAAGGCCATTGCCCGGATGGAAGCCATTAAGGATCAGGCCAGCAACTTTGACCTGATCTATGTGATGGGTAAACCCGGACTGGTAAGGATGGGTGGCTGGTCTCCGATCAGTACCAGAGTCGACTGGGTAAAAATCATTCAAAAAACGGATCTGTATCCCGCGGATGAAGATCGGGATGAAATACAGCTATTTGAAAGAGAGGCTTCCGGTGCCTTGAGTTTAGCAGACCAGGAGCAGCTAAGGGAATTGGTGCTTAGCAGCGGACAGTGGTCCAGGTTCAGACAAGACCCACTGCTGGCCAATCAGGAATATGAAAAATTGTACAGCACCTGGTGGGAAACGATCAAATCCCAGAAACACCGGGTAATCGTGGCCAGAAAAGCCGGGGAATTATTGGGCTTTATCACTTTCCGTTTGTTGCAGGGCCGAGGATATGTGGATCTATTTGCGGTAAAAGGCAGCGAACAAGGAAAGGGGATCGGCCGAAAATTGATGAACAGGGTATTGCAGGAGGTGCATGCCTTGGGTTTTGCGCAAATCGGTCTTTCTACCCAAAAGGCCAATAACCGGGCAATGAACTTTTATAAAAGCGCTGGCTTCCAACCTGTAAAGGAAACCTTGATTGCCCATTGGAGACCCGGTCTGAAAAATTCCCCGGACATCCACTGATTATTGAAAGAAACCATTTGCGCTGGAAAGTTAAAGTATTTGATCCGGGATTAAAAGCAGACTGGGAAAGGGTACTGGAGCAGGCTTCCAATGCCACATTGATGCACCAAAGAAGCTTTTTGGCTTATCATGAAGGCCGTTTTAGGGATGCGTCACTGATTATCTATAAAGACAACTTCCCGGAGGCGGTTTTTCCCGCCCACAGGGAAGACCGGGAGGTTTTTTCCCACCAGGGACTCGGTTATGCGGGGCTGATATACAGGCCCTGTTCCTTTGACCAGGAATTGCAATTGTATCTACAGCTGCTTCGGTACTATGAAGGGCAGGGAGTTGAAAGGTTACAGATCAAGGCAACTCCTTCTTTCTACAGTAAAGAATCAAAAGAGTCCCTGCCTTATATCATGCATTTGGTTAAGGCCGAAACCCACCAAATGGAATTGTCGCTGGCCATAAAATTGCCAATAAAGGTCAAACACAAAGGAAGGAAGGCCAATATTCGTCAGGCTTCTCAAGCAGGATTGGAAATTCGGGAGGATGATGATCTTGCTGTTTTTTGGGAAGAGCTACTCGTACCTAATTTGGAAAACCGGTATCAAAAAAAGCCCACCCATAGCGGGGAACAGATGCGCTTTTTAAAGGACCATCATCCTGAAAATATCAGGCAATTCATGGTTTACCAAAACGGTATTGCTCTGGCCGGAGCCACTATTTTTTTTACGCCGAATTGTTTGCATACCCAGTATCTGGCCACCAACGAAGCAGGCAGGAAGCTGCATGCGCTGGATTTGCTGATCCATTATCTCTGCACCTCCCAGGCAGAAGGCAGGAAATACCTGGATTTTGGGCATTCCAATGAATGTGAGGGAAAAAAAATCAACAGGGACCTTTTCCGCTGGAAGGAAAGTTTTGGGGCCATTCCTTTTCTCCATTCCCATTACAACATAAGCACGGGTGCCTGGCGGCAGTTGGAGAGGGTATATGACTGGCAAAACAGCAGGAGGAATGCCTAAACGCTCCTCCATCAGTTCATACAGAAAACAGAAATTGCTGGAAAAAAACGCATGCTACATCATTACCTGTTTTGGCAATGAATTTCTCTGTAAAGCACATCCGGAAGGGCGGTGTGAGCGTGGTTTTTTTTCCCTATTTCTTCAAGTCCTCTATGGAATGGCTTTCGCAAAAAAAATTGGAATACCTTATACAGTGGATTTTTCCAACGTCTGTTACGCCTACAGTGATCCTGTAAAAAAAGAGAATACCAATTTTTGGGAAAGGTTAGTGGTGCCAAAGATACCTGATCCGGGATATGTTCCGGTTTACAACCTCCGTTATGAGACTCATCCTCTAAGAATTTGGAACCGTAATTTTCTACGGCAGTTAAACTGTATATTTCAATCAGAAGTCCGGTTTCAGGATCAGTTGCAAGTAAAAATAAGAGCTATCAAAGAGGCTTTTAAATCATTTAGGATATTGGGTATCCATGGCAGGAGAACAGATCATTATACCGAGATTCAACCCGCAGCCGATGAGGTGTACATGAAGAAAATAGAAACAAGAATTTCCACGTTTGACAAATTATTTGTGGCCACAGATGATGCCAATTTTTTAGAAAAATTGAAGATGCTTTATCCAGATAAAATAATAGCCCATGATTTTTTCCGTTCTGAAGGCAAAAAAGGCATTCATGATCATGGGGGGGAGATGAATGGGTTGTTTTTAGGTGAGCAGGCCTTATTGGATTGCATTTCCTTATCTTTATGTCAGCATTTGATCTTGTCTCCCTCAAATTTGTCATATGTGGCTTTGGTTTTTCAACCTGAATTGCCCTATACTTTGGCAGAAAGTGCTTCTTCTACCTGGTCGAGAAGAAAAACATTGCTGGCATACAAGCTTAATCAATGGGGCATCCGGAAATGGTAAGCATTGATTGATATTTACCCTAATGCCCAATCCCTTTCTGCAATTTGTCCTCGTTGCAGTTCAACTAGCGAGGGCTCGGGTAAGGTCTATTTCCAGGGTACGCATGTTTTGGCTGAACACCGCTGTAACGATTGCGGGTTTGATTATTACGCTTCGCTACCCATTGGCCACGCAGCACTTTATCCGGTGACCTTCAGTCAGGATGGGAAATATGCCCAATACAACCTGGAAAAAGGAACCTGGATGGCCCTTCCCCTGATAAAATCCCTGCAGGAAAAACCCGAGAGAGAAGCAGAAATAAATTTGTTTCAGGTACAAAAAGGGAGGGAGCTGCTGCTGGTCAATTGCCTGGATTCCTGCTTTGGCCATGTTTTTACCAAGATTTGGAATGTTTATCTGCTGAAAAAGAAATTCCCCACCAATACCCTGGCGGTATTGTTACCGGCCCGGTGCAGTTGGTTGATAAATGATGAAATGGTGGAGATCTGGGCTGTAGACCTGCCCTTGCAGGAAATAGATAAAGGGGTGAAGCACCTGGATTCCTGGGTCAAGGAACAGTTTAAACGATTTGATAGGGTGACCCTCAGTGTGGTACCCGTGCATGTGGATCAGGAGCAGCTAAATTTTGGTAAAATTTTGCAGGCCAAACCATTCGATTTAGCCGACTTTGGGCGCTTGCCGGTACAATTGACCTTTATCTGGAGAAACGATCGGTTTTGGCTGAATAGTCGCCTTTTGGATTTATTGCACAAGGCATCCATTAAGTTTGGGGGCTTATCCCTGCTGAGAGGTCTGTTTTGCTACCAGCAGGCACGTTTGATGGGAAGGCTTTTCCAGAAAATCCGCAAAGTTTTGCCAGACGCCAATTTTATTGTGACCGGCCTGGGAAAGCAGGGGAGATTGGGCAGCGGCTTGCAGGATAGGCGGGTGGAGCAGATTGACCTGTCCGTGGAGCGGGAGTGGAATGAGATTTACCGGCAAAGCCATTTGGTGATTGGTGTACACGGCTCTCATATGTTGATTCCCACGGCCTTGTCAGCGGGCTTTATAGAAATCCTTCCCCGCCACAAGCTACCCCATATTACCGAAGATATTGGCAGGCACCAGCCCGGCCGCCTCGCCCATTTCCTGGGCAGATTTGTGGATGAGTTTTCTTCTCCCCATTTGGTTTCAAGACATGTACTGGCTGTGGTGAAAGGGTTTGGTTTTATTTATACTAATTTTATAAAACAATCCAATGGTAATTTATTTAAAAATATTCAGGGTTTAAAAGAAAGCGATAACCCGAATTAACGGGAGGCTTAATAAGAAAATTCATTTGGAAAGAAAAGGCAAATTTGTAATATCAATTGATTTCGAATTGATGTGGGGCGTTCATGACAAAAAAAACATTGGCTCATATGGGGCCAATATTTTAGGGGCACGCAAAGCTTTGCCGAAAATTTTAAAAACTTTTAGAAAGTTTAAGGTAAGAGCTACTGTCGCAACTGTTGGTTTTTTATTTTTAGATAATAAAGACCAACTAAAAAGATTACTTCCAAGTAGTCTTCCTACTTATACAGACCTTTCTCTTTCACCTTATGCAGGGTATTTGGATGATATTGGAGAATCTGAGAAAGAGGATCCCTATCATTATGGGGCTTCCTTAGTTGATTTGATCCAAAAATACCCTGAAAATGAAATTTGCACTCACACTTTTTCTCATTTTTATTGTCTTGAAGAAGGGCAAACTCTAGAACAATTTAAAGCCGATCTTCTTTCCTGGAAAGAGGTTTCCATGAAAAAAGGAATTGATTTAATTTCGATCGTATTTCCTAGAAATCAATACAATGAAGAATATCTGGGAATTTGTAGTGAATTGGGAATTCAGGTTTTTAGAGGGAATGAAAAATCCTGGGTTTTTGATCATGGATCAGGAAAGAATGATTCTCTTTTTAAAAGGATTTTACGTCTTGCGGACGCCTACTTTAATATCTTTGGTTATCATGTATATGCAGATGGGCAGATTTTAAATTCGACTCCAATAAACGTACCTTCTAGTCGATTATTAAGACCATACCATCCAAATCTAGCTTTTCTCGATAAAATTAAACTTCGAAGGATAAAGGGTGCGATGACCTATGCAGCCAAAAACGGAAGAACATTCCACTTATGGTGGCACCCGCATAATTTTGGTATAAATCAAACTGAAAATATTGCTTTATTAGAAAAAATCCTGGCTCATTATCGATTATTAAACACAAATTATGGGTTTCAGTGTAAAACCATGGGGGAATTTATGGGGATAATTCCAGAAAAGACTCGAAAAATATTGCTACTTGGTAATTATAGTTTCTCCACAAGAGTAGTTTACAATTATTTAAGACAAAATTTTGGATTGGATCAGGTGATTTTGGAAAAAAAGGAAAATCTGAGTATTTTTTTAAAGAGAAGAGTTAAAAGAATGGGCATTTGGAAGGTCTTTGGTCAATTGCTATTTCAGGGATTAGTAATTAAATTTTTAATTCTTAATTCCAAGAGAAGGAAAAATGAATTAGTTAGAAAATATGCTTTAGACGAAAGTGAGATTCAAAAAGATCATGCATACCATGTAAATTCGGTTAATGATGAGGAAACCGTCCAATTGATAAAACATCTAAAACCGGAATTAATTATTGTAAATGGAACCCGTATTCTCTCAGGAAAAGTAATCCAAGCAGCAGGCTGTCCGATGCTAAATACGCATGCGGGTATTACACCCAAATATAGGGGAGTTCACGGTGGCTACTGGGCATTGCTCCAAAGAGATTTGGAAAACTGTGGAGTTACAGTTCATTTAATTGATACTGGAATAGACACAGGAGGGATTGTTGCTCAAGCTAAAATTAAGCCTACCATTAAAGATAATTTCACTACGTATTCTATTCAGCAATTAGGAGAAGGCACAAAACTTTTAAAAAAGGTTATTAACGATTATTTCGATAATGGAATTCAAACTATGGGTGGTGCCTCGGAAAGTAAATTGTATTATCACCCTACAATTTGGGCTTACTTTAAGGGATGGATTAAACTTGGTGTCAAATAAAAAGTTAAAAAATAATTCATTATTAAAAACCTGCTCATTAAGTGAAAGGAGTTTCCATAGTTATTTGTACTTATAATGGGAAAAGCCGGCTTATCAAAACCTTGGATTACATCCAAAACCTAGTATTTGATCAACCATGGGAATTGGTAGTAGTTGATAATGCTTCTACGGATGGTACGGAAGAATTTGTAATGGAATACCTGGAAAATTGGTCGAATTCCACCGTTTTGACATGCGATACCCCAGGGAAGAATTTTGCTTTATGGGTTGGATTTAGGAATATTAAATATGAGTACGTGCTTATTTGTGATGATGATAATTATCTTTTTCCTAACTATCTTCAAGTTGGTTATCAGCTACTTGAAGACCACGAAAAGGTTGGTGCTCTAGGTGGAAATGGCTTGGTTCCTGAAAATATGGATTTTCCTGATTGGTTGATACCTTTACGGAAAACGCTTGCAATTGGCCCACAAGGCAAAAAAAACGGAAGAATTCCAAATTTTGTAGGACTTTATGGAGCCGGATGTTTTTTTAGAAAAAGCGCTTTGGATAAATTAATTAAATTAGGCTATTTTACCACGCTAACATGTAGGAAAGGGGATTCAAATCTTATTTCGGGAGGAGATATTGAACTATGTCTTGCAGTTCAAGAAATCGGGTATGAACTTTGGTATGAGTCTAGTTTATTTTTTTACCATGCTATAGAGTATAGGAGATTAACAAAAAAATATATCGTTAATTTAAGAAAATCTCAAGCTTCAAACTTTCCGATACTTGAATCCTATAAATTTAAACGGTTTTCAAATACTAAAATGTTTAAGAAATATTTACGTAAAAAGCATTTAGAAAATTTAAAAAAAATGGTTTTAGCAATCTTATCTTATTTGAAAAATGGAGGGTTTGAGAAACGTTTGCAAATAGAAGTATTCTATTCTATGGTAAGGAGCTATTATATTAATTTACAAACAACAATAGATTCTTTCGATAAACTTAACAGGCAGTTGAAATAACTGTGCATTATTTGTTAATTCTTATTTAGATTATTTGATTTAAATTTCAGATTTTGATGCTATATAGTATGAATTAATCAATATGGGCTTTCTGAGAGTTGATAGATTAGGAAAATAGACACCTTTTATTAAAGTAAAACTATTAAATAGCAATATTAAATTAAATTGGATATTCCTTTTTTTTCCATTGTTATCCCTACCTTTAACCGGACTTACCTTTTGGAAAGAGCTATAGAATCGGTTAAGAATCAAAGCTATAAAGATTGGGAATTACTTATTGTTGATGATGGGTCCATTGATAATATTATATCCTTCATCACCGGGATAATTGCTTCGGAACCAAGAATTCGTTTGTTAAGCCGAGAAAAAACAAGACTCAAGGGACCAAGTACATGTAGAAATATTGGGATTGAAATAGGAAGAGGTCAATTTATTGCTTTTTTGGATTCCGATGACTATTGGTTGCCAAATAGGCTCGAAAATATTTGTAATTTTATTCAAGACACACAGGCAGAAGCTGTTTATTCAGGCGCTGAAATTAAGAGAAAAGACGGTCTTCATCCCCGATTTTCAAGGTCTTTGGAAATTGGTGAAAGTTTGTTTGATTTTGTTTTAAAAAATAATTCATTCATTCCAACGCCCTCTCTGGTTGTTAAGGCCTGGATAGCAAAAAAAAGCAAATTCAATGAATGCCTTACTCATCATGAAGACTACGATTTTTTCATTAGGGTTGGTGATTTTTGTGAATGGAAGTATTATGATGGCATGGAGGTAATTGTCGATTGGAGTGAAAGCACTAATAGAGAAATTAATTATAGAGATTGTCTTTGGTTTTTTCAACAGTATAAGTCGGAAAGTGTAGATTCAGCAGCCAGAAAACGTTACCTACTATCTATCGCTGGAGAAATGGTCAGCAAAGCGGCTCCCTATCCGTATTTGAAAGAATACCTAGATTTATTGAAGAAGGAGGAGTTCATAATGAATGGAAGGTATTATTTGCAATTTTATTTCCCTGCCTTATTTAAGTTATTGCGTCAAACTAAGAAAAATATAAGCAATTTTTGGTGAAAAAGATTATTTTTTTGATTGATACCATTTCAGTAGGAGGGGCAGAATTGTCCGTTTTGGAGGTTGCTAAAAATTTGAAAACTTTTGAAGTTTTGGTTTGCGTGGTTTATGATGCGCAGCAGGGTCTAAAAACTCAATTTGAAGAGGCGGGTATAAGGCTAGTATTTTTTCAAATAAAAAAAAGATTCGGATTTAGGAAGGCGGTTTTAAAATTCAAACAATTGCTTAAAGAAGAAGATCCAGCTTTGGTACACGCTACAAATTTTAAATCCGAGATCATATCGAGACTTGGACTCTTCAAATTTAATATTCCTTTGGTTGGTTCCATTATAAGTGACACGTATGGTATTGATCGTTATAAATTAGTTTCCCCAAGGGAACGGTTAAAACTTAACCTATATAAATTGTTGAATAGAGCCACAGCTGGACGAGTTGATAAGTTTATTTCAGTTTCTGAAGCGATCGTATTTCCAAATATGAAATACTTAAAACAGCCGAGAGATAAATTTATAGTTATACCCAATGGAAGGAATACCTCTCTTTTTGCTAGAGATAAATCTAGTAATAGAAATACAGTATTTCCTCAAATTCCTTCTCCCTCGATGATAATCATTTCCACTTCTAGAGTAATAAAATCAAAAGGATTTGATGAAATGATAGAAGCATTTCAAAAATTACTTCTAATAGAAGAAAACGTTTTTTTTGTTGTTGCTGGAGATGGGTTTGATTTGGAGTACTACAAACAAGAATCAACGAAAGCGGGCATTGGGCATCGTGTACTCTTTTTGGGTAGGAGAGACGATATACCTCGGTTACTGCAAAATTCAGATATTTTTTGGTTTCCTTCACATTATGAGGGTTCACCAGGTGTAGTAATAGAAGCGATGCTAGCCAAAATCCCAATTATTGCCAGTGATATTGTTCCAATTCTTGAAAACTTGAAAGATGGTTATAATGCACTTATCTGTAAAAAGGGGGATTCTGATTCTTTATTGGAAAAAACCGAATACCTGTTAGCACATTATCATGAAGCAGAAGAAATGGCGGGAAAGGCCCACGCGCTGGCTTTGGAGAAATTTGATATTCGTAAATTGATTATCGAACAAGAAAATTTTTATTTATCATTGATTTCGCAGTATGATTCAGAGAAAGGAGCATGAACACTGGGACATTTGTTTGACCCCTGATAGGCGGTTATTCGATATCCCGCTATTGGATGTCTGGAAATACCGGGATTTGTTTGCTTTATTGGTACGAAGGGATATTGTCTCTTTTTATAAACAGACAGTTTTAGGGCCTTTATGGTTTTTCATTCAGCCTTTGTTTACCACTTTTGTCTATGTGTTCGTTTTTGGTAATTTGGCTGGATTAAGTACGGACGGGTTGCCACAGTTTTTATTTTATTTATCTGGCATAACCGCATGGAATTACTTTTCTGATTGCTTGATTAAGACCAGTACTGTATTCAGGGACAATGCACCGGTTTTCGGTAAGGTGTATTTCCCCAGGATGGTAGTACCGCTCAGTATTGTTGCAGGTAATCTCGTAAGGTTTGGTGTTCAGTTTTTACTTTTTGCAATAACCTGGATATATTTTTATTTTCAAGAGGCACCCATTCATTTAACATACGCTGTTTTCTTATTTCCATTTCTTGTTATTTTAATGGCATTTCTTGGTTTAGGTATGGGTTTAATGGTCACATCGCTCACTACCAAATACAGGGATTTGGCTTTTTTAGTAGGCTTTGGGATGCAACTTCTAATGTACGCTACGACGGTAATTTACCCATTATCCTCGGTTCCTGAAAAATACGAAAAATGGGTATCATTAAATCCCATGACTGGTATTATAGAGGCTTTTCGTTATGGCTTTTTGGGAGAAGGATATTTTTCGATTAATAATTTGATTTATGTGATATTATTTACTCTAATAATACTAGTTTTTGGAGTATTAATATTTAATAAAGCAGAGAAGAATTTTATAGATACCATCTAAATATGGCTACGGCAATTGAAGTAGATAATCTTTATAAAGCTTATCAATTAGGACAATATGGTACTCAAACCATTTCAGGAGATTTTCAGCGGTGGTGGATGACAAAAGTGTTGAGGCAAGAAGATCCATTTCTTAAAATAGGCGAAATCAATGATCGTAGGATAAAGGGAGAAAGTAATGTTGTGTGGAGCTTAAGAAATATAAACTTTACGGTTCAACAAGGAGAGGCATTTGGTATTATTGGGAATAACGGCGCTGGTAAATCCACACTTCTTAAACTTTTATCCCGAGTAACATCTCCAACCCGAGGCAGTATCAGGATGAAGGGCAGGGTAAGCTCGCTCTTGGAGGTAGGCACGGGATTTCATCCTGAATTATCTGGAAAGGAAAATATTTTTCTCAATGGCGTAATATTAGGCATGCGGAAAAAGGAAATACATCGACGATTGGATGAAATCGTAGATTTTGCTGGCGTTGAAAAATATTTGGAGACGCCGGTAAAGCGATATTCCTCCGGGATGTATGTTCGTCTAGCCTTTGCGGTGGCAGCCCACCTGGACGCTGAAATATTGGTAGTAGATGAAGTCTTGGCCGTGGGAGATGCGGAGTTTCAGAAAAAATGTTTGGGGAAAATGAATGATATTAGCAAAAATGAAGGAAGAACAGTGTTATTTGTGAGTCATAATATTCAAGCAGTTTCCTCATTGACCAATAAAGCTATTATTTTGGATTCCGGAGAATTGATTTTTAAGGGCAAAACTGAGGATGGGATCAGTAAATATCTGGGTTTAAAAAAAACAAAATCAGTTGAATATAGAAACGAGTCAGGTGAAGGGATTGTCAGCGTTTCTTTAAAAACCTCAGAACCTAACAATATACACAGATTTGGTCAAAAGTTTTCAGTTGAAATTGTGGTAAACTTACCTCAAACTGGTTTCAAACCAGCTATTTCTTATCAAGTATTTGATGAATTTGAAAATCCAGTTTTCCACGAGTTATTTTTAGGAACAGAACATAATTTTGAAACTAATTCAGGTGATTTAAAAATCATTTCAGAAATTAACAATTTGAGATTGTATCCTGGTGACTATTATTTAAAAATACATTATGCGGATAGTTTTTCTAAAATAAAGATTGATACTATCTCCGACGTTTGCCATTTTAAAGTTGAAGTAATGGAAGCCCTTCGGGACTATTATTGGCAACCAGGAGTTGCAAAATATGTTGAGAAGGGAAAATGGAAAGTATTGTGATAAATCCTGTGAACAAAGATTACCCTGTAAAATTTATTGAGAAAATTGCAACGAATCAGGTAATTAGCAAGTACAGAGATGATTTTAATGTTGATATATCGTCTTATTTTGAAGGACTTGATTTCGTAGAAATCTATGAGTGTATTAAAACAAAGTATAGATTTTTTTATCCTTTTTATATTATCGGAGATGAATTCTTTTATAAAGATCTAAGTAGTAAGAAGATTAATTATTATCATGAAAGATGGGAACATAAAATTGCACTAAATTATGCTACTGAGGGCGAAAACTGGTTGGAAATTGGTTCTGGAAATTCGTCTTTTCTAAAAGAACTTTCAAAAATGGGTGTTGTTGCAACTGGGTTGGAATTTAATAGGGAAGAAGCAGCAAAACCGGACGATCGGAAATTCCAAGTTATTAACACTGATTTTTTCTCTTTTAGCAGTGAAGATTTTAAATACGATACCATAGCTTTATTTCAAGTATTGGAGCATATTCAAGACATCTCATTGTTTTTTAAACATACGAGAAAATTACTAAAAGACGAGGGTAAACTTATAATATCTGTGCCGAATAATAATCCTTATTTATACGTATTCGAAAAACTTCATACGTTAAATTTGCCTCCTCATCACATGGGATTATGGACTGGTGACTCATTAGCAAAAGTGGGTGATCTTTTTGGCTTTAAAATGCTGCACCTTCGGTTTGAGCCCTTGTCTCAGTATGAATTGAATTATATTTTGAATCTGCCTGATAGTGATAAATGGAGTATTAGATATTTTAAATTTTATTTATTAAAAAAAGTTAGAAAAATACTTCCTAATACGGTCTTTAATATTATCTCCTATTGGTATAGAAGTTCCCTTGTAAAAGGAAGGAATTTGATAATTATTTTTCAGAAAAATGATTGATTTTAATCCAAGAGAAATGAATTTTGGAAATGTTGATAGGTTTTATATAAAAAAATCTATTTTCCAATTTTTAATAACAAATGCTGTGTATTTAAAGGGTAATTTGTTAGATATAGGGTGCGGAGAAATGCCCTATAAACAAGAGATTATTAACAATTCAGAAATTACTGAGTATACTGGTTTAGATATTTTCGATTCTCTGGAGTATAATAAAGAAGTAAA
>NZ_JABURL010000024.1 GCF_014762705.1 Cyclobacterium sp.
TTGATTTTACCGATACATGTTAATTAATAAACCTAAACTAAACCAATTATGAAAAATCATTCTACTCCTTACTTTTTGGAATGTGCCTCTTTCCTCAAATGCTGTAAAGCATCAGTTCCAATAAAAATATCCTTTATTTAGATTTTCTCACAACTTTCTGATTATCGATTTTAAAATCAATGTTATTTCTTTGAAAAATATCGTTGGTTTAATCAAGTAATCTTAACCGGGTTTTGATTCAATCTATTTGAAAAATGATTTCAATTTTAAACCAATTTAATTTTACACCTTAAACTCAATAATTTGCTTATGTCAAAAATTTACAAGTTATGCAGTATGGCACTGTTGGTTCTTATGGTAAATACGGCTGCCGTTTTTGCCCAGATAGAAGTAACAGGTACTGTTTCGGATGATTTAGGAGATCCATTACCGGGTGCCGCGGTTTTGGTTAAGGGTACTGCAAATGGTACCGTTACGAATTTAGATGGTGAATACACCATAACTGTACCCAATCAGGAGGCAACTTTGGTTTTTTCCTTTTTGGGATTTACCAATTTGGAAGAAGTCGTTGGAAGCAGAACCACAATTGATGTTCAACTGGAACAAGGCGTCAGTGGTCTGGATGAAGTTGTGGTGACTGGCTATGGTTCTCAATCCAGGAGGGAGATTACCGGTGCGGTAACTTCCGTTGATTCGGAAGAATTACTGTCTATACCTGCTACCACCTTTGCACAGCAATTGCAGGGTAGAGCAGCTGGTGTGACTATTGTCAATGATGCCACTCCGGGAGGAGGAGCAACAGTAAGGATCAGGGGTTTTGGTACGATTAACAACAATGATCCTTTATATGTGATTGATGGCGTACCTACCCAAAATCAAGGCAATCTGAATCCAAATGATATCGAATCTATTCAGATTTTGAAAGATGCTTCTGCTGCATCCATTTACGGTTCAAGAGCTGCAAACGGGGTAATTATCATTACTACTAAAAGAGGTAAAGTAGGTAAACCTTCCATTTCTTTTGATGCATTCTACGGATCTCAGACCGCAGAAAGGGGTCCTGATCCACTGAATGCCCGCGAATTAGGTGAGTATTTATATTTGGCCAATGTATATGCGGGAAGAACACCAAGTCATGGCCAGTATTCCTGGGGACCAAATGGTGAGGTAAGTATTCCTGATTATGTGTTTCCCAGTGGAGCCATGGAAGGTGACCCGGGAGTAGATCCGAGTTTATATGCTTTGGAGCCTGGAAATATTTATCCAATTACCAGAGCTGCAGATACCGACTGGTGGGCAGAAACAACCAGATCTGCACCCATTCAAAGTTATCAGATTACTGCAAATGGAGGAACAGAGAATGGAAGATATGCACTTTCTCTAAACTATTTCAATCAGGAAGGGATCGTAAACGATATTGGTTATGACAGGTATTCAGTTCGTGCCAATACCGAATTTAAAGCATTAAATAATCGATTAACTGTAGGAGAAAACCTTTCTGTAACGGTAGGCAATCGAAAAGGTGGATTCGGAAATGGATCTGCTGGTAACAATGCAGAACAAAATGCAGTATTTAGTTCCTCCTTGCAACACCCATTGCTTCCAGTTTATGACATTATGGGTAACTACGCAGGAAGTAGAGGTGCCAACCTGGGTAATAACTTCAACCCAGTTGCGGTTTTGGGTAGAGCCAAAGACAACAGAAACCTTTCCTTAAGGGCTTTTGGTAATGTATACGCACAAATAGATCTGACTGATAATATTAATGTAAGATCCAGTTTCGGGATAGATGCCAATAACAGGCGTGCCTTATATATTGGAAGGCCACAACCCGAATATGTGGAAGGTAACTTTGTAAACAGTTCAACTTCTGAAAACGAGTATTCTTATCAGTGGGTATGGACCAATACCATCAGTTATACCAAGACTTTTAATGAAGTCCATGCTTTTGATGCCTATTTGGGTATTGAGTCGATCAAAGAATTTGGAGAAATTTTTGGTGCCGCCAGACAGCGATTTGCTTTCGAAACCGTACCTGTAATTTCTTATTTGGATCTGGGTGATCCCAATACCGCTACTAACTTTGGCAGGGTAGTAAGTGACTACAGATTGTATTCTCAATTTGGAAAGTTAAACTATTCTTATGATGGCAAATACCTGGTGCAGTTTATCCTGAGAAATGACGGTTCATCCAGGTTCCTTGCTGCCTCCCGAAACGCCACCTTTCCGGCCTTCAGTTTAGGTTGGAGATTATCTGATGAGGCAGCCGTTGCAGAGGCACTACCTTTTGTATCCGACATGAAATTGAGGTATGGGTGGGGTAAAACAGGTAACCAGCTGATTGGTGATTATAACGCCTATACCACTTACAGAACGAATATTTTCAATGCGGGTTATCCTATCGATGGATCTTCTTCTTCTCCTGAATTGGGATTTGATGCCCTGCGATTTGGTAATCCAAATGCCAGATGGGAATCAACAACTTCCAACAACCTGGGACTTGATGTAGAATTCCTGAATGGGAAATACTTTTTTGAATTGGATGTTTGGAACAGAGTGACATCCGATATGTTGTTTGAAATACCTATTAGTTATGGTCATGGTGATGCAACCCCACCTTTCTTCAATGTGGGACAAATGACCAATAAAGGAATTGACCTTAATATAGGGTTGGACGACACTGCCCTTGGAGGAGAATTGAGATACGGTATTTCCGCAAATTATTCCATGTATAGAAACAACGTGGACAATTTAGCTGAAAATGAGGATAATGTTCTTTTCGGTGCCTCTACAAGGGTGCCTTCCGTAACCATCACGCAGTCTGGATACCCAATTTCTTCTTTCTTTGGTTATAACAACCTTGGTATCTTCCAAACACAGGAGGAGGTAAATGCCCATCCGGCCTATGGTTCCTACAATGCAGTAGGTAAGTTTAAAGTTGAAGATGTAAACGGGGATGGTGTTATCACAGATGGAGACAGGACCATAATTGGAAACCCTCATCCGGACTTCGTTTACGGTATCAACCTAAACTTGGGTTACAGAAATTGGGACCTTACCTTGTTTGGAAATGGTTCTGTAGGAAATGATATCTTTAACTACATCAATTACTGGACTGATTTCAATACGTTCCAGGGTAACAAGTCAAAAGCAGCATTGTATGATGCCTGGCAACCAAACAATACGGATGGAACCCTTCCTATCATGGATGCCAACGACCAAATCAGTAGCCGTCCTTCCAGTTATTTTGTGGAAGATGGATCCTATTTCAGGTTGAGAAATGCACAGCTAACTTATAATTTACCAGAAACTACTTTGAGTAATCTGGGGATGAGCAGAGCTTCCATTTATTTTCAGGGACAGAATCTCTTTACTTTGACCAAATACACCGGCACAAATCCGGAGATCCAAACTGGGAGTAACAATACAGTTGGGTTTGACGGTGGTTACATGCCAGTATCCAGAAACTTGATTTTGGGAGTTAATGTTACGTTTTAATCAACCAAAACTTAAAGAAGCAATCATATGAAAAGAATATATTTTAAAATAGCAACTGCTGCTTTGGTAACGGGAGTGATGACGACTTCCTGCCAGGAGGAATTTCTTGAAACAATTCCCCAAGGACAGTTTAGTACCGTGGGCCTTGAGAATGCGCAAGGTGTGGAAGGAATTTTATTAGGTGCCTATGCCATGATAGATGGCTACGGTCTTGACGGACAATCCGGTTGGAACGGAACCATTGACAACTGGGTTTATGGTGGTGTGGTATCCGATGATGCATACAAGGGAACAGATGCCGGAGATCAGCCGGAACAGTCCTTTTTGGAAGCATTTGACTTTCAACCCACCAATCTCCATTTGAGGAATAAGTGGAGAGCCGTTTACAAAGGGGTAGCGAGAACCAATGATGTTTTGAATACCTTAAAGGAGGCTGAAGATGTCACTGATGCTCGAAGATCCCAGATAATAGCAGAAGCCAGGTTTTTGAGGGGCTTTTTTCACATGGAAGCCAGAAAAATGTGGGAGAGGGTTCCTTATATCGATGATGAAACCTTCGAGCTATCTGATTTGGAAAGTAGTAAGGTGCCCAACGATAGTGAAATCTGGCCGGATATCGAGGCGGATTTTGAAGCTGCAATGAACGTTCTGCCCGAAGTTCAATCGGATCCGGGTCGGCCTACCAAATGGGCAGCTCAGGCTTTCCTTGCCAAAGCTAAAATGTTTCAGGGATGGGATCAATCTACCGGAGTAGCCAATACGGCTGTGTTGCAGGAGGCCAAAACGCTTTTGGATGATATTGTAAACAATGGTCCCTTCACTTTAACGCCTACTTTCGAAGAGAATTTTCTGGTAGGAAGAAGAAACAATGAAGAGTCCATATTTGAAATCCAGTTTTCGATTTCCAGTGCCACCACCGCTGCAGCCAATGAGGGTACTACCTTGAACTATCCTTACACGGATCCTTGGGGATGTTGCGGCTTTTATCAGCCATCACAGAACCTGGTAAATGCCTACAAAACATCTGCTGATGGTTTGCCTTTGTTGGATACCTTCAATGAAGTAGATGTGCCAAACGATCAGGGTTTGGCTTGGAATGATCCCTTTGACGCCTATGATGGTCCGTTGGACCCCAGGTTGGATCATACTGTAGGTCGCAGGGATATTCTCTATAAAGGATATAAAATTCATGGCAGTGACTTTATCCGGGATCAAAACTATGCAGGTCCCTATTCTCCGAAAAAGCATGTAGCTGAACCAGAGTTCTTCGGTATTGGCGCCAACCCACGATTGTCTGCCAATAATTACAGGATAATGCGTTTAGGCATGGTAATACTATGGCTGGCTGAAGCAGAAGTGGAATTGGGCAATCTGGAAAGAGCCCGGGAATTGGTCAATATCATCAGGGAAAGAGCTGCAAATCCAGCAGGATTTGTTCCGAATGCCATACAGGGAGCTGAAAGAAATGATTTTACGATTGTAGAAGGAGAACCAGCTGCCAATTATGTAATTTCTACCTATGATCAACCCTGGACAGATGAAGACGTAGCCAGAAAGGCCGTTAGAATGGAAACAAGATTGGAATTCGCTATGGAAGGTCACAGGTTTTTTGACTTACAACGTTGGGGAATCGCAGCAGAAACCATGAATGAATACCTGGAAGAAGAGGCAACAAAGAGAACTTATCTTGGTAATGCTTCCTTTGAAAAAGGCGTTCATGAATATTTCCCTGTTCCTTTGGAAGCAATTGAAAGGTCCTTTAGAGACGGTTCTCCTACACTTACTCAGGACCCTGCTTTTGATTGATTTTAAATAGTATTGAATAATTTAAAAGGTGAGGTTTAACCCTCACCTTTTTTTATGGGAAAGATTTTAGGTGAATAGATACGGATCTCCCAAATTTGATTCATGTGCCGTCATGTTGAATTTGTTTACGAATTTTGGCCTGTAGGATACCACTTTGCAATTTATCCTCCTGCCATCATGGATAATCAAAACCATTCCGGCTGCTTCCTTCTTAGTAGATCGGGATTGATTTTACCAATTCCATCCTCGAAACCGGTTACTTCAATATCCTGACCGAGGAGTTTATTTATAACGGTGCACGTGTAGGTGTGGGAGATTTCAAAAAATGCCTCCCGGATTTGTTTTATGCAGGCAAGGGAGTGCCCAACAGCCTTTATCTGAATCAGGGAGAAAGGAAATTTCGTGATGTTTCAGCCATCTCTGGTGGTTTGATTTGCCTTCCTTTTCAAATGACAGGGAAGCGAAGTCACTGGTACAGTAAATGGAAGCAGGGAAAGAAATGTTTGAAATAGCAGGACAAACCAGGGACAGTCTTTGTGTTTTTGGACACCAATAACATGGAACAACGACGGTCAGTTTTTCCGGAACCGGATGACTTTGCCCTTTGCCTCATACAAGTGATGACGAGACGATCAGAAGGGAATTGCATCATGGTTACGGATTTCTCTCTCAATCTACAAGAATGCTACCTTTACCAGAAAATACAACTGAAATAAAGATATTGGATTATGAAGGGGAATGGCGTGAAGAAAAAAGTAGGACTGTAGATGGATACAAATCCGTAATAACTCCATGATGTATTTTTTAAATTAAATGGCTTATTAGTTATACTTTTGGGTTTTACAGCTCGTTTGTTAAGATGAATTCGTCTTTATCCCGGAGAGATTATTTAAAATTTTTACCGATTTAAAAGGTATATTTGCACTTTTAATTAACAAAACAGCTGAATGCCAAAATTAATCAGGATAACTACCGTTCCTCTTTCCTTAAAACTTTTGCTCAGGCAACAGATGCATTTCATGTCAGCGGCAGGGTTTGAGGTGTTGATGGTCAGCTCAGAAGGAAAAGAATGGCATGATGTTTTAAAAAGTGAAAAAAATATCCGAAAGGAGATTATTCCTTTTACCCGTAAAATCACTCCGTTTAAGGATTTGTATTGTATTTGGCTCCTGTACCAATTGTTTAAAAAGGAAAAACCGGACATCGTCCACAGCCATACACCAAAAGCGGGCTTATTAAGCATGATAGCAGGATGGCTATCCGGAGTCCCTGTGCGCATTCATACCCTGGCTGGTTTGCCTTATGTTTCCAGGTCAAAAGGCCAAAAGAGGCTCTTGGTTTTCATGGAGAAGCTAACCTTTCGTTTTGCCCATGAAGTATGGCCCAATGCACAATCCCTGAAAGACTTTATTATCAAAGAAAAATTAGTAGATCCGGCCAAGGTGAAAGTTATTGGGCATGGTTCATCCAATGGAGTGGATTTAAGCGTTTTCAACAGGAACAACCTACAGGAAAACCATTTGGTTGCAGCAACTATGAGACTTACCCCAGGAGATGATGAATTCCTGATTTTGGCTGTGGGTAGGTTGGTGAAGGACAAAGGTATTGCCAACCTGGTGGAAGCCTTTATCCAATCCAAAATTGTGAACCGGTCAAAACTGGTATTGCTTGGAGATTTTGAGCAAGACCTTAACCCACTGGAAAAAAAGACCATCAATCAAATCAGTGACCACCCAAAAATTGTCCATGTACCCTGGACGGATCATGTGGCGTATTACCTGGCATTGTCTGATGTATTGGTACATCCTTCCCACAGAGAAGGTTTTCCGAATGTCTTACTGGAGGCTGGTGCCATGTGTTGTCCGGTAATTTGCTCTGATATAGCCGGTAACAAAGAGTTGGCCGTTCACATGAAAACGGCTTTGGTTTTTCCCGTTGCACAGGTAGCGGCATTGAAGGAAGCAATGGAGTTTGCTTTTGTAAAAAGGACGGTGATGCAAGGCTTTGCCGAAAGGATGTATGAACGGGTGAGGCTTGATTTTGATAGGAAAAAGGTCCATTCCGAAATTTTGAATGCATATAAGCGTTTGTTGGACAGAAAATAATGTCGATTAAATTAATTGCAGGCTTTAATTTTCTAAACGTCCATATTTAATTAATTTTGAGCGCATATAAATTGAATTTTTATCAAATGAGGTTGATTTCCATTGTGCTGTTTTCTTTGTTTATCACTTCCTGTATCAGTAACAAGAGGATCAACTACCTGCAGAATATCAAGGGAAATGAGCCCATTGCCCTGGATGAATTTATTCCTTATGCAGAAGTAGATTATGAATATGTGTTACAGCCTTTCGATATCATAGATATTGATTTTGCTTCGCCCAATGAAGAATTGTTGAGAGCTTTTGAATACCAGGGTGCCACAGCCGCCAGGGGAGGAAGAGCCGGAGGAGGTGGTGGAGGAGCCATGGATATATTTTATTTTTCAGGCTATTCCCTGGATAAGGACGGTTATGTAAGAATGCCAGTACTGGGCCAAATCAAATTATCCGGCTTGACAGAGGAAATGGCCAGGGACAAGGTCCAGGAAGCCATCAATGTTTATTTTAAAGAAGATGTAGAGGTCAGGTTAAGGATAGGAGGGATTAGGTTTACCACTTTAGGGGAGTTTCAGAGTGTCGGACCTAAAGTCATTCTCAAAAACAGGGCTACCATTTTTGATGCCATCTCCATGGCTGGGGAATCCAGTATTCTGGCAAGGAAAAATGAACTTTTTCTGATCAGGCAGTACGATGGAGGCATGAAAATTCACCAAATTAATTTGAACGACCGGCAATTGCTGGCCTCTCCTTATTATTTCATTCAGCCAAATGATGTTTTATATTTGCAACCCATGAAGATCCGGCAAATTGGTTCTGGAGAAAATATTTCCTCAAGCCTTCAACTGGGGATCTCCATTATTACGGCGATGATGTTTATTTATGGGATTACCTCTGGAATTTTTTGAAAATGGAAAACTTGGATCTATCTCAATTTGAAGAGCAGGAAAAGCCGATTGATATCAAGTATTATATCATCAAATACTTCCGGTACTGGCCTTTGTATGTTTTTTGTATTGTTTTGGGATTGTTTGCCGTTTTCCTGTTCCACCGGTATACAGTGGAAAGATATGAAGTAAAAGGCAGCATGATGATCAAAAGCAATGCTTCACCGGAGGTTAGGATTTTAGACCGGTCCAATATTTTTTCCGGAACAGAAAACCTCACCAATGATATTTTGCTTTTTTCCTCAAAAAACCTTGCCGAAGAGGCTTTGAGTAGGCTTCACTTCGATGTCAGTTATTTTGCCTCTACCAACATCAAGGAAATTGAACTTTATAACAACAGCCCCATCAAAGTGGATGTGGATTGGAGCCATCCCCAATTGGACAATAAAAAAGTAAGGATCCATATTCTTTCGGATTCCACCTTCAAATTGCTGCCTGGCGAAAATATGTTTTTGGACCAATTTTTCATGAGCTATCCTTATGCGGAAGAGGAACAGGCATTCTTTGGAAAGGAATATTATTTTGGCAAGGAAGTCAATGAGGGGAGGGCAAAATTCACCATCCATTTGGTAGACATCATGCGGCAATACGATGAATATGAATTTCTGCTTCATCCCCCGCAAGCGTTGATAGACCAATATGCCGGCGCTGTAAAGGTAAGGCCCCTGGTCAATTACGGGTCGGTCCTTGAGGTAAGCATGGTCACCAAAATAGTGGATAAAGGTAGTGATTATGTCAATGCTTTGATGGATGCCTTTCTGGAGTATGATTTACGTGAAAAAAACAGAATTTCAGAAAATGCCCTGAAATTCATTGAGGAGCAGTTGTTTATTGTAGAAGACTCCCTGAACTCAGTGGAATCCCGGATGCAATATTTTAAAGTAGAAAATAAATTGTTGGATGTCAATGCAGAATTTGGAGGAGTTTTGAACAACATACAACAATTGGAGGAAAGTATACAGTCCATTGACTTCGAATTGGCTTATTACAATACCCTGAAGGATTACTTGATCAGCAAAACGGGCTCCTACGAAGAGATCGTTTCTCCATCGGTCATAGGCATCTCAGACGGTATATTGGGAGAATTGATAAAAAACCTGGTTGCCCTTTCTCTGGACAGAAGAAAACTGCTGGCTGTCGTCCGCGAAACCCATCCGGATGTAGCCGCCCTGGATCAGCAAATTGAGCGTTTAAAGGAAAATATTTTTGAAAATATCGAAAATTTAATTGCCAATACAAAGAGTAAAAAAAGAGAGTATCAAGAGAAATTGAGTGGATTTGACAGACAGTTTTCCAAGCTTCCTCAAGCGGAATCCAGTTATTCCAATATTTTCCGGGAATTTAAGCTTAGGGAAAACCTGTACACCTATTTATTGGAAAAGCGGGCTGAGGCAGGAATTGCAAAAGCATCCAATGTGCCGGACAACAGCATCGTGGATTATGCCAAAAGGGGAGTGCTGATTTTCCCAAAGAAAACGCAAAATTATTCCTATGCCATAGGGCTTGGATTTTTTCTGCCTCTTGGCTTTTTGTTGGTTTTTCATTATCTGAACAACCGGATCATGGATCAGATTCAATTGAAAAACATGCTGAAAATCCCTTTGCTGGGAACCATTGGATATAGTGACAAAGAAACAAATTTGCTGGTAGCCGAGCATCCCAGATCACTTTCATCCGAATCTTTCAGGTCTTTGAGATCTGCCCTGTTTTACATTGCCAGTGAGAAGAAATGTAAAAAAATCCTGGTCACCTCCAGTATTTCGGGAGAAGGAAAAACCTATATCAGCCTCAACCTGGCTTCAGCAATGGCGCTTAGTGGCAAAAGAACCTGTATCATTGGACTTGACCTCAGGAAACCCAAACTTTCCAATTACCTGGAAATCTCTAATAAAAGAGGTTTATCGACTTTTCTCGTGGATAAGGATAAAGCAGAAGATATTATCATCGCTACAAAATTTGAAAACCTTTCTGTGGTGCCTTCTGGTCCGGTACCTCCGAATCCTGCCGAGCTGTTGTTGAAAGATAAAATGGGAGTTTTCTTAGAAAGGCTGGAAGAGGAGTTTGATATTATCGTAATGGATTGCCCCCCGGTAGGATTGGTGTCTGAAACGATGGATCTTCTTCGGTTTTCAGATGTAAACCTGTACATCGTAAGGCATGATTTCACGCATAAAAATCACCTTTTGATGATCAATGATTTGTATGCCAATGACCAGATTAGAAATTTTTATGCTATTTTTAACGGTTTGAAAAGCGGAGGGGATACCTATGATTTTGGAGGGTACAATTACGGGTATGGCTATAATTACTCCTATATGAAGAAAAACAGGTATGGCGATGGGTACTACGAGGTAGAACAAAGGAATAAACGAGGATGGTTGAATAAATTTTTGAATCGTTTTAAGGCCTGAATTATTTTGGGCTTTGTGAAAGCTTTAGGACTTTTGTAAAGTCCAGTCATTTTAATTTTAAAACCTATGAAAAAATCGATTTTGATTACTGGTGGGGCTGGTTTTATTGGCTCCCATGTTGTCAGACTTTTTGTGAATAAATATCCGGAATACCGGATCATTAATCTCGATTGCCTTACCTACGCCGGAAATCTGGAAAATCTGAAGGATATAGAGGACAAGGACAATTATGTTTTTTCCAAGGTAGACATCAATGAAGAGAAGTTATTGGAAAAGGTCTTCAATGACTTTCAGATTACAGATGTGATCCATTTGGCTGCTGAATCTCATGTGGACCGTTCCATTTCGGATCCCCTTGCCTTCGTCAAAACCAATGTGATGGGTACGGTAAACTTGTTAAATACAGCCAGAAATTTCTGGAAAGACCTGGATAACCACCTTTTTTACCATGTTTCTACAGACGAGGTATATGGTTCCCTGGATAATGGAGGGTACTTTACGGAAGACACCCCTTATGCCCCCCAATCTCCCTATTCAGCTTCAAAGGCTTCTTCAGATCATTTTGTAAGGGCCTATGCCAATACCTATGGGATGAAAACAGTCATTTCCAATTGTTCCAATAATTATGGTCCCAACCAGTTTCCGGAGAAACTCATACCGCTTTGTATCCATAATATAAAGGAGAAAAAGCCTTTGCCGGTGTATGGAAAAGGGGAAAATGTCAGAGACTGGCTGTATGTGGAAGACCATGCAAGCGCCATAGATGAGGTATTTCATAGCGGTTTACCTGGCGAGACCTACAATATTGGGGGCTTTAATGAATGGAAAAACCTCGCGATTGTAGAATTGCTGTGCAAAATCATGGATGAGAAATTGGGCCGGCCAGCAGGTGAGTCAGCCAAATTAATCACCTTCGTGAAGGACAGGGCGGGTCATGACCTTCGCTATGCCATTGATGCTAAAAAGATCAATGCTGAACTGGGATGGGAACCAAGCCTTACCTTTGAAGTAGGAATTGAAAAAACCGTAGATTGGTATTTGGAAAATGAGTCCTGGTTAAAAGGAGTGACCTCAGGTGAATACCTCCATTATTATAAAGCACATTACAGTTAATCGATTTTACAATGAAGCAATACCATCAACTGTTACAACATATCCTGGATAATGGTATTCAAAAGGGAGACAGGACAGGAACAGGGACAAGAAGCGTTTTTGGTTATCAGATGCGTTTTGATTTGTCAGAAGGGTTTCCTCTGGTCACTACCAAAAAATGCCATACCCGATCCATTTTTCACGAACTGCTTTGGTTTCTCAATGGAGATACCAATATTGCTTACCTGAAGGAAAACAAAGTTTCCATTTGGGATGAGTGGGCTGATGATAAGGGAGATCTTGGACCCGTTTATGGCTACCAGTGGCGGCACTGGCCCGATGGAAAGGGAGGGGAAATCGATCAGATCAAAAACCTGATCCATCAGATCAAAACCAATCCCAATTCCCGGCGCCTGATAGTGAGTGCCTGGAATGTGGCGGATGTAGATCAAATGGCCCTTCCACCATGTCACTTGCTTTTTCAATTTTATGTAGCTGATGGACGCCTTTCCTGCCAATTGTACCAGAGAAGCGCAGATGTGTTTTTAGGGGTGCCCTTTAACATTGCTTCCTATGCCTTGTTTTTGATGATGGTTGCCCAGGTATGTGACCTCAAACCCGGTGAATTCATCCATACCTTTGGAGATGCTCACCTGTATAACAATCACCTGGAACAGGCAAGGATGCAATTGAGCAGGGATTGCAGGCCATTGCCCCGGGTGGAGCTTAACCCTGAGGTTAAGGACATATTCTCCTTTACCTATGAGGATATCAAATTGATAAATTATGACCCTCATCCCCACATCAAAGCAGCCGTATCTGTTTAGGATTTAAAAAATATTCAGGGCATTTTAAAAATGGAATCAATTTCGTCAATTGGCTGACAATCGAATTGTCGGCCTGCTATTTTTTCAATGTAGCTGATGCCGGCAATATTGCTTACAAAAACCTGATCTGCGTTTAAGAGGTCTTTGGGATAAAAGGAGCCAATCTGACAATCTTTTCCCATCTCTTTTATTTTTTGCAGGATTTGTTTTCTTCCAACACCTGCTATACAATAATTTTCCAGCGATGGGGTAAAGAAAATCCCATTTTTTACCCAAAACAAATTGGAACTCCCTGCTTCGGATATACATCCGTTTACGTCCATCAGGATAACCTCATCCATTTGCTTATCCATTCTTTCCTGGTTTGCCATTACATAGGGCAGGGCATTTAAGGTTTTGCAATTGGCCCAAGGTGAAGGTGGAATTTTGATGGAAGCACAGAAATAAGCCTCTTTTTTAACCTTTGGAGCAGGTTGAAAGTCTGTTAACATCAGCCACTCCGCATGTCCATTTTCAGTTGGGCTATATTTTCCCATTCCGCTTCTGTAGATATTCCACCTTATCCTGTAGGTGGACTGATCTCCCGGAAGATTTTTGACCAGGTCATTTACCAGGTGAATATTGGGATAGGTAAATGGTTGGATTTTCAGACATTGTATTCCAGCTGATAACCTTTCAAAATGATCTTTCCAAAATCGGATTTCTCCCTCCGAATACACCATCGTTTCAAAAATACCATCTCCAAAAAGAAATGCCCTGTTGGCAGGTATGGTATCAATATGTTCATAAACGCCATTAGGGTTCAATATATATTGTCTCATAATCGTACAGTAATATGTTCGAAAACGAACAATTTTTTTTTAACTTTTTCCTTACCACGTTAAAATTAATTAAAAAATAAGGCTATTAGTTGATAATTCTTCGATTAGATGTTTACTTGGTGAAAATTATTCCTTTAGCACCAAATTTGAGTAATCATGTAAAGTTTTACTAACTTTATAATTGAAATCCTTCCCTTATCTTTCAAATTCGCTTAATTTATGAAAAATGTTTTGGGTTTTATTTTTTGTGCCTGCTGTTTGTCTATAGAAGGGTTTGGGCAGGCAACAACAGGCAAATTAACACTTGAGCAAAGTGTGGCTATAGCCTTGGAAAACAATTTGGATCTCAAAAGAGCTGAACTGAATCTCCTGAATGCAGAAGCAGGTCTTTTGGAGACTCAGGGGCAACGTTTACCCTCTTTTTCGATGGGGGCATCTTCTGGGTACCGTTGGGGCAGGTCCATTAACCCGGTGACCAACGATTTTGAAACCAGAAGGATAGGGAATGTCAACATTTCAGGAAGTTCAAATGTACCCCTATTTGCAGGCGGGCAGATTAGTAACAGTATCAAACAAGCGGAAATCAATACAAAGACCAGCAGACTTAATGTTGAAGCCAGCAGGAATGATATCTCACTAAATGCCATCAATTTATTTATCAATGTGGCTTTTTCAAAGGAGCAGTTGAATATTGCCAATTCACAATTGCAAACCAGCAGGGACCAATTGGAAAGGACTAGCAGATTGGTCCAGGCAGGCTCCATACCCATCGCAGACCAACTCGACCTGCAGGCACAAATGGCTACTAATGAGTTAGAGGTAATTAATGCGGAAAACAACCTGAGAATTGCCAGATTAAATCTTTCCCAGTCACTCCAGTTGCCTTTTACCGATGAATTTGACATCATTGTTCCTGAACTGGAAGTGGAGGGGTTGGAAATTGATAATAGAGGAGTTGAACACATCTACAGCGTGGCATCTGGTTACCTCCCGCAAGTGGAGGCAGCGGAATTGGGGGTAGAGGCAGCGGAACTTGGTGTTCGCATCGCCAAAGGGGCCTTTGCCCCAAGCCTTAATTTAAGTGCCAATGTGTTTTCAAACTACGTTGATCAAGCCAATTTTGGCACTGTAGATCCAATTCTGAGTCAATTTGAAAACAACCTTTCTCAATCTGCCAATGTGCAATTAAGCATTCCGGTATTTTCTAATTTCAGGAACAGGGCCGGGATACAAAGAGCAAGGGTGCAGAAGCGGCTAAGTGAAATCCAGGAAACCGAAACCAAAAACCTTTTACGACAGGAAATAGAAACGGCCTATACTGCTGCCTATGCAGCAAAGCAATCGTACCGGAGTTCGCTGCTGCGGGTAGAAGCCCTGCAGGAAGCTTTCCGTATGGCCCAACAAAGATTTGAGGTGGGGGCAATCAATGCCGTAGATTTTCAAGTTGCCCAAAACAATCTCTTCAATGCACAGGCAGATTTGGTAACTGCCAAATATGAATATGTATTCCGCACAAAAGTTCTTGATTTTTATTTAGGAAACCCACTTTCACTTTAATCAGATATAATAATGGCAAAGAAAAAGTCAAATAAATTAATTTTTATCTTATTGGCAGTTGTGGCTGTATTGGTGATTTTTACAGTCGTCGCCAAAAATGCCGGATGGGTGGGTGGCGAAAAACCGATAGCGGTGGAGGTGGGAAAGGTGTCCAAAAAAGCAATTGTAGAAAAAGTGAGTGCATCAGGTGTGGTTCAACCGGAAACAGAGGTGAAAATGAGCCCTGATGTGGCCGGTGAGATCATAGAACTGAACGTCAATGAAGGTGATTCTGTAAGTGTTGGGGATCTCTTGGTTAAAATACGACCTGATAATTTCATTTCAGCCCTGGACAGGGCACAGGCCAACCTCAACCAACAAATGGCCAATTTGGCACAATCCAAAGCCACCTTGAAGCGTTCTGAGGCGCAATTTAACCGGGCAGAATTGGCTTTTAACCGGAACAGTAAGCTTTATGAGGATAAAGTTATATCGGATGCTGATTTCGAACAAGCCAAAGCTGATTTCCTGACTGCCGAAAATGACCTGGAAGCAGCAAGGCAAACGGTCCTGGCAGCTGAATATATTGTTAAAAGTGCGCAAGCTTCGGTGGAGGAAGCTTCTGAAAACCTCCGTTTGACCAATGTTTACTCACCCACAGATGGAACGGTTTCCAGCTTACTGGTAGAAAAGGGCGAAAGGGTAGTAGGGACCGCACAAATGGCAGGTACGGAGATGCTTAGGATAGCGGATTTATCCCGCATGGAAGTGAGGGTAAACGTAAATGAAAATGACATTGTTCGTATCAGTATGCACGATACTACTTTGATTGATGTAGATTCCTATGCTTTTAGTGGGAAAAAATTCTCTGGAGTTGTCACGGCCATAGCCAATTCTGCCAATGAAAAAGCCAGTGCCGATGCAGTTACTGAATTTGAAGTCAGGATAAGGATTTTAAATGACTCGTACAAGGAATTGATTACCAATGATAATCCTTTTCCCTTCAGACCTGGGATGACAGCTAGTGTGGAAATCATTACAGAAAGAAAAGAAAATGTGCTCTCCATTCCTCTGGCTGCGGTGACCACCAGGGCAAACCAAACATTTACTTCCGGGCCGCTGGAAGGAAACCTGAAAGAGTTGGTTTTTTTGAAAGATGGTGAAGTTGCCAGGATTCAGGAAGTGAAGACCGGTATTTCTGATTTTGAGAACATAGAAATTTTGGAAGGCTTGCAGGAAGGCCAGGAGGTCATCACAGGCCCCTATTTTGTGGTTAGTACCCAGCTGGAAAACGACAAACCAGTGAAGTTGTCTGAAGAAGCCGGGTTGGAATAAAAAAGGTTGGCTTCCAGTCTCATGTCAACGTTTGAACGAGGGGAAAAGCCTTATTGGATTTTAAAACAGGTCAAAACACCAAAAATAATATAGCTATTTTTGGTGTTTTGAACGATTGATGTAGCTGAAAGATCCCAGTTGATTACGCGTAGGTTCAGGCATGACTTGACATAAGGATAGTAGGGGGAATTGGGTGATTACAAATAAAATTATTTATAATCTTACCCAGGCACCAAACTTTTTCTTATTTTAGCAGGTGTACCAATATATCCTGCATGTTTTCTATCGTTGGTTTATTTCGCAATAAATGGTTGCTTTTTTTCGCACCACTTATTTGTGCGTTTTTACATTTGGCTTGCAGCCCAAATGTACCTGAGGCTGTTCGTCTCGAAGAGAAAAATATTCCGGAGCAAATCTCCTACAACCTGCATGTGAAACCCATTTTGTCCGACCGTTGCTTTTCCTGTCATGGTCCGGATCCCAATACACGCGAGGCAGGGTTACGGTTGGATACAGAGGAGGGCGCGTACAAAACCCTGCAGGACCGATGGATGGAAAAAGCCATTTCTCCCGGAAAACCCGGAAGCAGTGAAGTTTTTCACCGCATTTTAGCAGATGACCCTTTTCTTAGAATGCCGCCTCCTGAATCCAACCTGTCCTTGTCGGATCAGGAAAAAGCGATTCTGATTCGCTGGATCGAGCAGGGAGCCGAGTACCAGGACCATTGGGCCTATCTTGCACCCGAAAAAGTACCGCCTCCAGTTCCAGAAAATCCAGCCTGGATCAGGAATGAACTGGACGCCTTTATTCTGGACAGATTGGACAAGGAAGGAATATCACCTTCACCCCAGGCAAAAGCAACTACCCTCGTTCGAAGGTTGGCTTTCGACCTTACCGGACTACCTCCCGACTGGGAGATGGTGGAACGATATGTCAAAAATCCCTCTCCCGATACCTATGAAGAGATAGTGGATGAATTAATTGCTTCAGATGCCTATGCCGAACGGATGGCCCTCGACTGGTTGGATGTGGCCCGTTATGCAGATTCACACGGATTACATGCGGATGGTATCCGGATGATGTGGCCCTGGAGGGATTGGGTTATAGAAGCTTTCCGTTCAAATATGCCTTATGACCAGTTTATCCAATGGCAAATAGCAGGAGACATGATGCCGGAGCAGACAAAGGAACAAGTGTTGGCAACAGCTTTTAACCGGAACCATCAAATGACAGCTGAAGGGGGAATCATTGATGAGGAGTACCGCTTGGAATATGTTTTTGACCGGTCTGAGACCACTGCCAAGGCTTTTTTGGGCCTGACCATGGAATGCGCAAAATGCCACGATCATAAATTCGACCCGCTTTCCCAGAGGGATTATTTTAGTTTGGCGGCTTTTTATAACAATATAGACGAAGTGGGCATGACCGGTGACGACAAAAACGCCGGCCCTATGATGCTTTTTTCCGACGAAAAAACAGACCAGGAAATTGCCCGGATCAAACAAAAAATCCTGGCTTTGGAATCCAGGCAGAAAACAGCGTTGGCCAGTCAAATACCTGAAACCACAAGGAATGTGCCGCCCAAAACCCTGGAAAAAGGATTGGTTGCCCGATTTCCCCTGGCTACCCATGAAAATGAATTGACAAGCTCCCTGGACAAGCATTTGGAAGCCAGGGTGTCCGGCAATCCCGAACCGGTTTCCGGTCCCTCCCCCGAAAAAGGTGGCTTGCGTTTCAAGGCCGATTATGATATCATTGAAATTCCGGAAACCGGGCTCTTCGAAATGGACCAGGGCTTTTCGTACAGCATATGGATCAATCCGGAAACCATTGAGCCCTATCGGTTTATTCTGGGAAATATTGGTAATAAAAATACGTATTGGAGAGGCTATGAATTGTACCTGGATAGTTTAAATCAAGTTAACGTCCAATTAATCCATGCACTTCCGCACAATGCACTTCACGTTAGTAGTGGTCTGAAGCTGCCATCTAAAAAATGGACCCATGTTGCATTCACCTATGATGGATCAGGAAAAGGCAGCGGCCTAAGAATTTTTATTAATGGAAAGGAATCGGAAAATAAGGTCGAAAAGGACAATTTGTACAAAAGCATTCTTCCCGTTAATACAAGTTACACTGTAGTGAAAAAAGCACTGCGCCTTGCCAGAAGTTACCGGGTTTTTAGCGGGGATGACGGGATTTATACCGGAAGTTTTTCGGATTTAAGGATTTATGACCGCGCACTGAGTGAGTGGGAAGTGGCCTGGGTTTTTTCTGAAGACGCAGGAAAAGCGATTTCTGGTAAGCCTGCGGCGCTTGTTCACAGTAACTATTGGGACAATGCCGCGCTGGAAGGAATTAGGGATTCTCTTTCCTATTGGCGGGCGTATAAGTTGAAATTGATGGAAGGAATAGAGGAGGTGATGGTCATGCAGGAAAGGGCATCGCCACGGAAGACTTTTTTGTTGGAACGAGGTGCTTATGATGCGCCGGGAGAGGAGGTGCAGCCGGCCGTGCCCGAAGTGATTTCAGGATTCTCTCCTGAATGGCCAAATAATCGTTTGGGTCTTGCCAAATGGCTTACCAGTCCGGAAAATCCCCTGGTAGCCAGAGTAACAGTAAACCGGTACTGGTACCGTATTTTTGGCAGGGGTATCGTGCCCACTGTGGATGATTTTGGTAGCCAGGGGCAAATGCCCAGTCATCCCGAATTGCTGGATTGGTTGGCTGTGGACTTTATAGAGAATGGGTGGGATGTAAAATACCTGATAAAAAAGATGGTAATGTCCGCGACTTACAGGCAGTCCTCAGCGCCTACCGAGCCCTTGTTGGAAAAGGATCCGGACAATGTGCTGTTGGCAAGGGCTCCACGGAGCCGGTTGCAGGGTGAGTTTATACGGGACAATTACCTAAAATCCAGTGGCCTATTGGTGCACCAGATTGGAGGCCCCAGCGTGAAACCTTATCAGCCCCCAGGTCTTTGGGAAGAAAAAGGCGAATTTTCTTATTTCCTGTACAATTATGAACAGGATACTGGTGAAGATTTATACCGAAGGAGCATGTATACGTTTATTCGGCGTACAGCCCCACCGCCTGCAATGACCACTTTCGATGTACCTAACCGGGAGGAGTGCCAGGTGTCCCGGCAGGAAACCAATACCCCGTTGCAGCCGCTGGTGCTTATGAACGATCCGCAGGTAGTCGAGGCAGCCCGGGTACTCGCAGAGAAGATGCTTCAATCTGATGAATTGGAGCAGCAGTTGGTGGTGGGTGTAAGGAATTCCTTGGGCAGAGATCCCGACAGGGAGGAATTAGCCGTGCTGAGCAGTATGTACCTCTCCGAATTGGAGCGTTTTGGAAATGATTTGCCTGCAGCTCGCGATTTACTGGCTGTGGGAGAGTATCCGGTAGATTCCCGAATTCCAGCTGAAAAAACTGCTGCCATGACCATGGTTGCAAGCCTGTTGTTCAACCACTACGAATTTTATACCAAAAAATAAAAAAGCAGCATGGATTACTTATGCCAACATACCAACAGCTATTCGCGAAGGGAATTTTTGAGTAAAACAGGTTTAGGTTTGGGTGGATTGGCCCTTTCTTCCCTGATTGGTCCTTTGGATCTGAAAGCGAACAGTATCGAAGCATTGAATGATCCGCTGGGTACACACTTTACTCCCAAAGTCAAACGGGTTATTTATTTGTTTCAAAGTGGTGGTCCTTCACAGTTGGAGTTGTTTGATTATAAGCCGGAACTGATAAAAAGGAATGGGGAGCAATTGCCGGATAGCGTACGGCAGGGACAGCGACTTACCGGAATGACTGCCGGCCAGAAATCCATTCCCATGGTAGGTTCGGTCTATGATTTTAAACAACATGGTGCCTCTGGTGCCTGGGTAAGCGAGCTTTTGCCGCACATTGCCGGGATAACAGATGAGATTTGTATGATCAAATCCATGTTTACAGAGGCAATCAACCATGATCCGGCAATCACCTTTTTTCAGACAGGCTCCCAGCAACCTGGCAGACCTTCTATTGGCTCCTGGGTGAGTTATGGGCTGGGGTCGGAAAATGAAAATCTTCCGGCATTTTGTGTTTTGCTTTCACAGGGGAAACAAGGTGCGCAACCGGTTTACAGCCGGTTATGGGGCAATGGTTTCTTACCCAGCTTGCATCAGGGCGTTCAGTTTCGTTCGGGCAAAGACCCGGTCCTGTACCTGAATGATCCACCGGGTATTTCCGGCAGGGACCGACGAAATTACCTGGACCATTTGAAAAAGCTATACGATTTGGAATATGCCCAATCACAGGATGCGGAAATCAACGCCAAAATCGCCCAGTACGAGATGGCTTACCGCATGCAGACCTCTGTTCCGGAAACCATGAATATCTCTGATGAGCCAAAGCACATTACGGATATGTACGGGCCCGATGTCCACCGGCCGGGAACTTATGCTGCCAATTGTCTGCTGGCGAGAAAACTGGCCGAAAAGGATGTAAAGTTTATTCAGCTATACCACAAAGGTTGGGATCAACATGGTAACCTGCCCAAAGACATTCAAACGATGTCGCAAAGCATGGACATGCCGACAGCCGCCCTGATTCGTGACCTGAAGCAGCGGGGTATGCTGGAGGATACCCTGGTGATTTGGGGCGGGGAGTTTGGCCGGACCAGCTACTCCCAGGGCAGGCTTAGCCCGGAGAATTACGGCCGTGACCATCATCCCAATTGCTTCACCATGTGGATGGCCGGTGCTGGGGTAAGAAAGGGCATCTCCTATGGCGAAACTGATGATCTGGGATACAATGTGGTCCGTGACCCTGTTCATGTCCACGACTTTCAGGCTACCCTTTTACACCTGCTTGGGGTGGACCATGAGAAACTGACATTCAAACACCAGGGCAGGCGGTACCGTTTAACGGACGTACACGGCAAGCTTGTCAAAGGTATTCTCGCTTAGTGTCACTTCAGAGCTAATCCCAAAGCTATTTTGGAGTGACTTATGAGCGCTCTCCCCATTTATTGTTGATATGTTGGAGCCACTGCCAATGTTATGTTTTTGACCCTTCCAGTGCCCGTTCAATATCCAGAATGATATCGTCCACATGTTCCAAGCCAACGGACAGCCTTACCAAACCGTTAAGAATGCCCACTCTTTCCCTTTCTTCCTCGCTGAGTTTACTATGGGTGGTAGAGGCGGGATGGGTGATGATGCTCCTACTGTCGCCAAGATTAGCCGTTACTGTTATCATTTGCAATTGATCAATGAATCTTTTGGCTCTGGCCAAGCCTCCCTTAAGGGTGAGTGTGATGATACCTCCTCCATGTCGCATTTGCTTTTTTGCCAGCTGGTATTGGGGATGGGAGGGGAGAAAGGGATATTTCACCATTTCTACTTCCGCATTACCTTCAAAATACTGAGCTATTTTTAAGGCATTTTCACAATGCCGGTCCATACGGACCGCTAGAGTTTCCATGCTCTTGGCCAGCACCCATGCATTGAATGGGGAAAGCGATGGCCCGGTATGCCGCATGAAAAATTGTACCTCATCAATCAACTCCTTTTTGCCCAGGATAAGACCTCCGAGCACCCTTCCCTGTCCATCGATAAATTTGGTAGCACTGTGGGTAACGATATGTGCGCCCCATCTGGCGGGCTGCTGCAGATAGGGGGTAGCAAAACAGTTGTCCACTACCAGGATCAGGTTGTGGGCATTGGCGAAATTGGCAATGAATTCAAGGTCAATTATCTCCAACCCCGGATTGGAAGGGGTTTCGATAAATATCATTTTGGTATTGGAGCGGAGTAGTTTTTCCCAATTGGCTATGTCGGCTATATCACCATAGGTGTGGGAAATGCCCCATTTCGGGAAAACCCTTGTCAATAATTGATGGGTAGAGCCAAAAAGGGACCTTGCCGCCAAAATATGATCACCTTGTTGCAGCAGCGCCGCCATGCTGCCAAACATCGCTGCCATCCCCGAGGCGGTGCAAACCCCGTTTTCTGTTCCTTCGGCAGCACATACTTTTTGGATCAGGTCACTGGTATTGGGGTTGGCATAACGGGAGTAAATGTTACCTGGAATCTCATCGGCAAACATTTGCCTTGCTTGCTCTGCGGAATCAAAAACAAAACTGGAGCTCAGGTAAATCGGAGCGGAATGTTCCCTTTGATCGGAAGAGGAAGCATTGATACGGACGGCCTGGGTTTCAAAATTTTTATCTGACATGAATGGTTTTTTCTGGATTACAAGATATAGCAAATCCCTGCCAGTCATGCGTAAAGACCTGACGGGAAATTAAGCTGTTCGGATTGGAAAATCTAAGGGGAGTTTGAAATACTGAATATTGCGTCATAAAGCCTAATTTATCGGTCCCTATTGGGCAGGTATTGGCACCTTTCCTGTTCCCGGAAGGTTGCCAGAGGTTCACTGAGCCTGTTCTCTCACCTCTTCTTTATAAATCAGTCACCTGAAATTTATGCAAATAAACAGACTGCCGGCCTTTTATCCAAATCCGGAACTGGTTTTAGGCTGTTAAAATGAAAAATCATACTGTATCCTGAAGCGCCAGCCGCTCGCCTCACGGTTTACTGATTTTTGCTCAAAATCAAAATGGGTGATATCGGCAGTAAGTTTGTTTTGGTGGCCATTGAAGAAACAGTTGAAAGCCAAAGAAATTTCCTCCTCATTGTTCATTTCCAGGGCGCTGTTTGGTTGGTAAAAGGCATAACGGGAAGCCAATTCGAGCAGGGGCTTATTTTTATCCCTCGCATGTGGATTGAGAATAAAACCACCCTGCACAAACCATCCCTGCAATTTTGTCAATTCCTGCAATTGATTGTCAAAGATGCTTTTGCGGTGAAATTCGCTGTGCCAGCTAAAGCTTTTGTACTTCAATGTACTTTCCAGCAGGTATTGGTCGATTTGATATTGCCCGGGATTGCTCCCTTCGAACCCCACAAGTTGCCCTCCCCCCTGAGAGGAATAGCGAGTATATTGACTGGTATTGGTGGCCCCTGCCCAGGCCAGCGACGCTACCGGTTTTTGGTGATGGGTTAATGCGGATCCAGACATCGCTACGCCATCTCCCAGGATGTTCCACTGAAGGCGGCCGGAATACATCAAATTCTGGTCGTCGTTGTTCCTGGCACCTATCCCGGTACCGGTCAACACCATCAGGTGATAATTGAAATCTGCCAATCCGCCGCCATCCCATCTGCCATATAATGTGACACCCTGCTGCCTGTCCAGGGTAAAGGGTCTGTTGATGATAGAGCGCTCCATCATTTGTTGATTGCCACTGGATATTACCCTCTCCCGGGTGTATTCGGATTTCCATTGCCCTACTTTAAAACTCAGCCAGGGCCATTTTTCTACCATTACCCGGAAATCCAGTAACCTTGAAGCACCAAGTTCGTATTCAAAATAATATTTAAGCCAGGGCTGGTAGGCATGTCCACCTACCTTAAGTCTGGCCCGGTTTATTTTAAACAGGTTTTGTTTCTGCTCAAAAAAATCGTCATACGTGATTGGATCCTGGTCACTCGGTGTGGCAAAACGAAACTGAAGCCTGCCGCCAAAATTGAGCTGGTATTTGCCATCTGCGGAGGAAAATTGAAATCCCCGGGAGCCATAGCGAACAGTCTGTTCCGGGATAGAATCGTTTTCTCCATGAAAAGCAAGCGCAAAGTGGGGAAGCCACACAAAGAAATACAACCAATTTTTATATTTCATGCCAGCCGAATATTAATTTCTAAAAAGTAAATCGGCTGCTTTTTCAGATAGGGGAGTACAAAGTTTCGGATAGTGCAAAGGGTGGTAAGATTAAGCATATATTAATTGAATATTACCTAATTGTTAATTTCCCTACAAAGTTAATGATACAAAATCAAAGACCAATGGTTTCTTGCAATTGAAAGGGGATTCCAGGAAGGTGAATAAGGTGAGGTTTACCTAATCTAATAACTTGAGCTCGAATCTAGATAAGGTTTATAGAATTGGTTACAAAAAAAGAAAGTAAAATATCCAAATTGCACAAAATCTTTCTGTTGCAGCGGAGGGCAGTGCCTGTTCCGACCAGACTCGGGGGGGGATTTTTTCGGTAACATCTTAAAATATCGATTCGTCAATTGTTACTTATTTTGAAATCTTCACAGATACCAGGCATTTGATTTCAGAGTGAAAAATACCCTTTTAAAAAACACGGCGATCGTGTAACTCCAAACTTTTCCAAAGTTTAGAACTTTGGAAAAGTTAAGGCTAGATTTCCAAATCGATCGCAACCAAAATCTCTCCGCCGCGGCGGAGGGCAGAGCCTGTCCCGACCAAAGTCGGGAGGGGATTTTTTCGGTAACGTCCTAAATATCTATTCGTAAGTAGTTACTTTTGTTAAAATCATTACAGATGTCTACCCAAGCCACTTTGCATATTCAAAATGTAGTACTTCTTTTTGTCATAATTTTTCAAAAGTTATACCTTAAAGAAAGCAGCTTAAAAAACGTCATCGGTAGAATTAACATTTTATAAAACGCAGAAATCGGGATGACGTTAAGTTTTTTACATTATATGGAAATATAAACTTCTCATTTTTAAATCGATAATGGTGAGTCAAAGGTTATTTATGGTATTTTAGCTTGTTTCTATTGTACTTTTTGCTTGATCAAAAAGTACCAAAAAATCAAGACAAAAAAATCCTTCTCCCCACAAACCTGCCGCACCCCCGGTTTTTTGTCGGTCCTGCGCTCTTTGCTTAATTGAATATTATTCTTCGTTTTTAATTGGACTCCACTTTTTTAAAAATGCTTTTATTTACGTCTTCGGTAGAACTGGATTCGGTCGAATGGATCAAAATGACCTGGCACCCCTGGCAGTCTGTAGTTATAGGTGTATGCGTTGCTGATCTTACTGTCCTTTCTCTTCGATTGCCTTATGATCATGCTCCGGTTCAGATCGCTTCGCTGTGCTCGCGATGACGGTAGGTTTCGAAGTGACGATAAAGCCTGTTTTAAGGTAGTTTTTAAATTGAGTTCACGTATGTATTACAAAAATTTACTGATGGTTTTGGCCCAAATGGCATATCCCTTCTCGTTCATGTGCAGGTTGTCCTTTAAAAAAATATCTTCCATTGGTTTTTTTTCTGAATTCAACATCGGCTTCCACAGATCAGCATACTTTACTTTTTTCTTTCCACGAGCATACTTTTTCATGGCTGCATTAAGTGCAATGTATTCATCAGCCAGATTCCATCGGGCCACACTGGGCTTGGCGCTGATCAGGACGATTTCGGTATTTGGCGACTCATTTTCAATTTGTTCTACGATCAGGTTATAAGTAGTGATGATTTCTTCTGTGGACTTACCTGCAGATATATCGTTATCTCCCTCATATATAAATACCTTTTCCGGCTTGTAGTCCAACACAAGCTCCTCCAGATAATGCAGCAAGTCACTTGCCTGAGAGCCGCCAAAACCCGTATTGACGATTTTTTCTCCCGGAAAATCCTGCTGCAAACTTTTCCACATGCGGATAGTGGAACTACCCGTAAAAACGACTGAAGATTGGTAATCGGAAACCGGATAATCTTTGGAGATTTGACTTACCTGATCAGAAAACCGGGTAGGGTCTTGGGCAAATGCCAGGGAGTTGCTAATAAAATACAGCAGGAATAAATAGAAGAAATTTTTCATGGCTTGGTTTATAATTCAGGTCTAAACTACTATAATAATTTGAATATTAAAACCAGATAACAAATTGTACTGCCTCAAAAGCGGACACAATAAGCGGACAGAACTGAGTTTTGAATCGATTTGGGGATAAAAATTTACCATCCATAGCATGATTCAATCCGGAAATTCCAGTCATTTATCAGAAAAATTAATTATAATAATATGATTTTCAATAATTTATGGTTTTAATTCGTTTTTGAATGACAATTGTTTTTCTCAAATCTATACACAAGCAGACATGGTATGCGTTTTGAAATGAATTCTGCTAAACATTTATCTATTCATGAATAATTTCGAAAAATTCCTGATTTTTTGTTCCGGAGCTTACCCGCCATTGGTCCGCAGGTGTCCCGCAAGTATCAACCGGTTTATGGGGATAGGCGCCACGGTCTTGTTTACGGCTATTTTTGCAGGCCTGTCTGTAAGTTATGCTTTATCTACAGTTTTTTCCTCTTTTTGGGTGATTTTAGGTATTGCTTTGATCTGGGCTTTGATGATTTTCAATTTAGACCGGTATATTGTTTCTACCCTAAAAAAGCAGGATCAATTTTTTCCGGAATTCAAACAAGCCCTTCCCCGCCTGGTATTGGCTTTGCTGATTGCGCTGGTTATTGCCAAACCATTGGAGCTACGGATTTTTGAAAAGGAAATCAACAGAGAACTGGATGAACAGCGTCTGGCTACAATCGAAGATAGCAGGGAAAAAATAGCAGCAGGGTATCCGGAAATCAATGATCTGGAAAGTCAAATTGAAAGCCTCAGGGCCGGGATTGCCGCCAAGGAGGATTTTCGGAACCAGAAGCAGGTGGAGTACGATCAGGAAAGATTTGGCGTAAAAACGGAAGGAACCACCGGGCTTGCGGGCATAGGCATCAATGCTGAGAAGAAAGAAAAACAACTGGATCAGGCAGAGCAGGATTACCAATATACCCAGAAGCTGAACGAGGGCAGGATTGAGGATCTGGAAGCGGAAATCAGCAGAATCAATGCATTGAAGGAACAGGAATTCCAAAATCAGATGGTCTCCCTGGATGCGTATGATGGGTTGGCAGCCCGGTTACAGGCTTTCAGGGATTTGACGCTAAAAAATACGGCCATTTATTGGGCCAACTGGATGATAATTTTTTTGTTTGTCATGATCGAGATGGCACCCATCCTGGTAAAGCTGATGGGAAGCAGGGGGCCTTATGATCAGTTGCTGGATTTCCATGAGGCAGGCATTGTCCTGACAGGGGAGGAGCTATGGCACAAAAAATCCGGCGATAGCGCATTGAGAAAAGAGGTTTTTGATGACTTGTATGATAAAAGGAAGGCGAGACGTGTGGATTTTGAGCTGGGTATGCTTGGGGAAAAGTAAAACTGTTAGTATTTGTAGCCGGAATTGCCTGAGCCTGGCCAGCACTCATTGTCCGGATGGCTGGGATTCCTCTGCTAGGAGGGAACGAATTAAGGAAACTAAGTATAACCAAAAAAATGTTATATTTACATCACTAGAATAAATCCGTAAAAAGAATGGACGTATCTACCAGAAAACTAAATTTTATACAGGATCTGTTATCGGTTAGTGATGAAAAGATCATTGGTAAGCTGGAATCTTTATTGAAAAAGGAAAAGCAGAAAGAAGTCCGGCAGCCATCTGTTTATGATCTTTTAGGGGTTTTGACTAAGGAAGAAGGGGAAGAAATGGAGAAAACAATAGCATCCTGTTGTGAAAGCATCCATGAAGAAGACTGGAAATGAACCCTGCTTGCTCGATACCAATATCGTTATTGATTTACACCTATTCCAGAAAATGATATTTGGATAGCTGCAATTGCCCAAGAACACAGTTTACCATTAGTTACCCGTGATGTCCATTTTAAGCATTTGCCTGATTTAAAGATTTTGTCCTGGTAAAAAATCGTGCTATTCGACATTTGCCATGTCGGATCCAGATAATCAGGGTTTGCAACCCTTAGATAAGTGAATCAATTTGTAGCTGAATTTTTTTTGGAAAACAAGGGCATATTTAATTAAACAGGCAAGCCATTTTTCAGGCCTGCCTGTTCACTTTATGGTTGATTGATTTAATATGCTTTTTTTGGCCAGGTAGAAATCTACCATTTCCAAATCACTGCTTTCACGTTCCTGCATTTCAGCTACTGTTTTTGGCGGGGGAACAATGACTTTATCTCCCTCTCTCCAATCTAGGGGCATGGCCACTTTGTATTTGTCAGCCGTTTGTAAAGCCACAAGCGACCTTTTAATTTCATCCATATTCCTTCCTACATTCAAAGGATAGTACATTATCAATCTTATTTTCCCGTTAGGGTCGATGAAAAACACAGCCCGAACAGCAGCGGTCTCACTTTCGCCCGGCTGTAGCATGCCGTATTTTTTGGATACTTTCATGTCAATGTCTGAGATGATGGGAAACTCAAACAAGACACCTGTGTTCTTTTTGACATTATTGACCCAGGCGATGTGGGAATGGATAGAATCGATACTCAATCCCACCAACTTGGTTTTCTTCTCATCAAAGAAATTTTGTTCCAGGGCAAATCCACTCATTTCTGTGGTGCAAACGGGCGTGAAATCAGCCGGGTGGGAGAACAGTATGGTCCAGCTGTCTTTGATGTATTCTGAAAACTTCATGGGGCCCGTAGTGGTCATGGCTTCAAAATCCGGAGCCTGATCGCCGATCCTGGGCATGGTCATTATATCTTCTTCGTTCATGGTATTTTTGTTTATTTGATACCATAAAAATGCAGCTTTTTAAATACCGAACCTGTGATTTTTATCACCACAACTGGGTATTATTCCAAATCGATCAGGTAATTTTCCTTTTCCCAGCTGTTTTCCAGACTATCCCTATATTGAAGGTTCATGATGAAGGGTCCTTTAAGCGAGGATGGGGTAAAATACAGTTCAGGGCCGGCTTCGTTTCCATTACTCCAGTATAGTATGTTTCGAAAATCTGGTAGATGCAATTCCTTTTCCTCTTGTCCTATTTCTGTTCTAAATTTTTTGTTTTGTTGAACACCACTGTATTCGATAAACAATGCCTTCGCAGGTAAATCAAAACGTCCAAAATCATTTTCATAGGAACTCAGGCTAACCAATCCATTGAAGCTGTGGTCCTTGATATAAAAATTCCTGTTGATAATGTCCATCTTCCGGATATTTTTGGGATTGAATTTGGCAAAATCATCGCTTTCAAAAACAGGCATGCCATCTATCAATAGCAGTGGGTTTTCCTGAAATACCTCATCAAATGGGAGATTGAAGTTCTTGAAAATGGTCGTCCTGTTCTGGCTTCTTACCAGCACCGTAGGGACGTATTCCCTGATCACCGTGGCCATGTCTTCAAAACGGTTGTAGTCGTCCAGCAGGTAGCTGAAATCTGTTACAAACTGAAAAGGAATGGAATCCCGGGCTACTTTTTCCGGAGCCAGGTAATACTGATGGCTGGCTCTTGCCAATAAGCGTTCTTCCAGGAATTCCCTGTCTTTCGGACTCATGATCAATTCAGGAAGGTCAAAGCTTTCATCAGGCCTTGCTTCCCAAAAAGGGGAATCCAGAATAAAGTTTACTTCCCGCTCAGCCGTTGAAGCCTGGACCACCACATACTCATAATGCTTGAAATTACCGGTTTCAAAATAGCAGGTACCCGTACTGTCCGGTCTGCTGATAAAAAAATGAAATTGTTTGCCATGAGCCGTAAGGTAATAAAAGCCTTCCGGATCCACGGTATTGTCCAGCACCCTTCCTTTGATGATATGACCGTAAAGCTCAGGTATTAGCGGGCTATTTGAGTTGATTCGTCTATACATTTTGTCGAAATCCAGGGCTATTTCCGGTTGAAGGGTCGGGTTGGCCTTCCGAATGACAACCGAGAGCCATGAGGCTGTAGGTAAGGTGAGTTTGATTTGATCCGAAGAACTGTTTTCAATACTTCCCGTAAAGGCAGGGTTTTCCAATTCCTTATTGGTAACAGTCCGGGGTTTATCGCTGATTGTTGGTGGTTTCTCGGGATTGATAATCGTAATGATATCCTGAAATACTCCTTTGCTTCCAGAAGTAAATGGGCTGATCCTGGTATACACCCTGAGCAGGTAATGGTCTGAATTAATGGTGGGAGGAATTTCCAGATATGCCTGGCTTCTTCCCTTATTTAAATTGGCCATATCCTGAATTACAGGTACACCCTCCCTATCCAATAGTTCCATGTAGATTACTTTTGAAGGACTGGGCTCATTTTGTACCCATACCTTGATGTCCATCCAAAGCAGTTCTTCCGTTAATACAACCCTATTGGACAGTTGCACGGCAATATCCTCCTTTGGAATGGCACCTACCTTTTGGGCCAGCAATGGAAATACCATGGATAACACCATTCCGGTAGCCATGCCAAAGACTTTGTTCCTGAAAACCTGTATGCTTTTATTCTTTTTATTCATCTTTCCAATAATCAGGTTTTGCTGTGGTTCCTCCTCTCAATCTGCAATCGGTGCATTCCTGGGTAGATGCGAAAAATCCTGAGCAGGGAAAGGTTTCACAATCTTCATATAAAGGGACATAATTACTCCTTCCAAACTTCTCTTCATACTCTGCAATGGATACTGTGTCGATCTGGCAGCCCTGATAATCCCTAATTTCGGTCCGCCAGGGGCTTACTTCATCCCGGCTGATATACATTTCTTTCTCCCTGGAAATACCCGCTGATATATATCCTATTACCGGGATATCAGGATCTTCGGTATGGTAGATATTACTGTTTACAGCAGAAGGCAAAGGACTAAAAATGCTTCCAATATCATCTGAATTCCTGCGAAGGCCTTCCCAAAATACATAGGCCTCCCTGTCCAGTACATATTGCCTGGCGCTGATCCGGTATCGGATTCCCAGCTTTTCGGAGAGACTGTCTATGGTTAACAATTCTTTTTGAAAAATCTGATAGTTTTCATACCTGGCTGAAGATTCCAGAATAATCCTTCTGGATCGATCAAAATTCCAACATTGATAGGTCAAATCTGCCTGGTCAAGAAAGTCCATATTGCCACTTATCTCATCGTAGGTATAATAGGAAATGTAAGGGGTACGGTACATCCAGGTTTCATCATAGACCCATAGAAAAAACTCGTTCTGATCATCTCCACGGGTATTGGTATACAACTGAACATCGCCTTCCTGATTGGTAAAACTGATGTCAAATTCAGGACTGAACATTGGCCGGATCGGGTCTGTGGTATACCTATTCCCATTATCCAGTGCTATGCTTAAGGTATAGTTTTGGTTTTCCGGCAGGTTTTCAGTTAGCTGGTATTGTCCATTTCCCATAGCTTGGAGCAACCACCGACCTTCCCTTTCTCCCTGAATCATGATTTCCCCGCGAGGACTGGGAGAATCCGCATCCGCATCATATATGGATGAGGTGTTGCTGAGGCTAATTTGGGTAGTGCCTCCTCCTACTTCTATATATCCTTCAACGACCAATATATTTTGATCGAAATCACTGATCTCCGGAAAAAAAGGCTCCCGGCATCCTACATTGCTCAACAGGAGGATCCCAATAATATACCATGATGTTTTACTCAGCAGGACATCCATTAAAACTTGAAATTATAGGTGATAAAAGGGATGGGTCTGGCAAAAATGGATAACTGGTATCCTTGAATCGTCCCATTCACTGGAGAGAAATAAACCGAATAAGGGTTAGCCCTGCCAAGAATATTGTAAATACCCAAAGACCAGGAGGCATGGGCCAGCTTACGGATTTTATGGTTTCCTTCAATATTAAAAGAAAGGTCCACTCTGAAATAATCAGGGATGCGGTAGGCATTTCTATCCGAATAAAATACCCGTTCTGAGCCATTGTAATTGAATTTTGCCACGGGATAGGTAATAGGCCTGCCTGTACTGTAATTGGCATTGAGGGAGGTATTGATCCTTTTGGTAAATTCAAAATTTCCTGCCAGCATGATATCATGGGGTTGATCAAAATTACTTGGGTACAATTTCCCCGAGTTGACTTTTTCTCCTCTTTCGTTGGGATTGGTTTCCAGCAAGGATCTTGAATAGGTATAACTGATCCATCCATTTAACTTGCCCTGGGTTTTCTTTGCCATCAGTTCAATGCCATAGGCCCGGCCACGGGTATTGAGCACATCCTGCTCCAGGTCATTGTTCAGGATCAGGGTTGCCCCACTTCTGAAATCAACCAGGTTTTGCATATTTCGGTAATAGACTTCTGCGGAAGTTTCAATGATATTGTTTTTGAAATTTTTAAAATAGCCTATGGCAAACTGCCTTCCAGTCTGTGGCATCAGGTAGGGATCGCTCAGTTTCCAGGTGTCGGTAGGGGCGATAGCTGCCGTATTGGTCAACATGTGTAAGTGCTGCCTCATGGTATTGAAACCTGCTTTGACAGAGGTGAAATTGTCTATGGCATACCTGGCAGAAATCCTTACTTCGGGTCCCTGATAGGTATTGATGATTTCCCCTGCCTCGTAGGCACGCTCTCCAATTTTGGTGTCCTCGGTCCTGATGGTATTGAAGGGGTATTCGTTGATGGTGTTTGGGCCCAGGTAATTGTAAATAACATACCTCATTCCATAGTTTATCAGCAATTTTGGGTTCACTTCAAATTCATCCCCGATGTAAAATGCTGATTCAAGGGCTTTTTCCCTGTTTACCCTTTCATTTAAAACAATAGATTCCGGGCCCTGTGGAGTCTGTTTGCCCGGATTGAGGTTATAAAATATATGATTCATGCCAAAGCTAAGCCGGTGTTTGTCGCTGAGCTCATAGGTAAAGTGGTTTTTCCAGCTGCTTTGGTCCATGGCAAAACCGAAACGAAAAGCATTGAGTGGATCCTGTTCACTTAAAATGCCAAAGCCATATTGATCATGGCCCAGGTGGAAATGTCCTTCCAGTTTGTCATTGAAATAATGTGTCCAACCCAAATTGATGTTTAGATTTTGGTAATGGAAAGCAGTATCCATGTCAAAACGAAATGCATCCTGACTCCGGTAAGCGGAAAGGCTGAATTCATTGTTTGGGTTTGGAGAATGTTTGAAATTTAGATTTAAATCATGAAAAGATGCCCTGCTGTCCCTGAATTCCGAATCCTCATCCAGGAAACCAAATAACCAATTGGAATAGGTTCCCCTGCCGCCAATGGCAAAGGTGGTATTTTCTGACAGAGGCCCCTCCAGATACAATCGGCTGGTCATCAACCCGATTCCTCCTCCGCCCTGAATTTTTTCCTTATTGCCGAATTTGCTTTTCACATCCAGGACAGAAGAAAGCCTTCCTCCAAATTGCACGGGAATACCAGCTTTGTATAGGTCTACACTTTCAATCATATCGGGGTTAAAGGCAGAAAACATCCCAAAAAGGTGGGTGGGATTGTAGATGGTAGCCTCATTGTATAAAATCAGGTTTTGATCTGCTGCGCCACCACGTACATTAAATCCAGCACTGGCTTCGCCCACCGTCTTCACACCCGGTAAGGTCAGCACAGCTCTTAAAACATCTACTTCACCCAGGACTGCCGGCAGTTTTTTTAGTGATTGGACAGTAATGTTGGCAAGGCCCATTTCAGGTCTTTCAATATTGGCGGATTTTTCAGAAGTAACTGTAACTTCGGACAGGGAGATGATATTGTCATCCATAGCAACATCGAGCCGTCCATCACCTGACAAATTGATTTGGCGCTGTTCCTGGTAAGCCCCGAAGTTTTGGAAAATAAGTGTATGCCGGCCTTTGGGCAAGGTAATGACATAGTTACCAGACTCGTCAGAAATGGACCGGGCTTCCTGACCTGATGTGTAAACCAATGCTCCGATTATGGGTTCGCCCGACTCAAAACTTGTTACCTTACCACTAATTGTACCATTTGCGCCTCGTGAATTAGAATGGCCATCTCCCACTTCCCATAAGCGGTTTTTGGCAAAATCCCGGTTTACGCTTTCAGCTGAAGGGCTTATGCTCTTCCCGTTTTCTTCCATCTCTGCCTGGATTCGGAAAAAACCAGCTGGCAGATTCACTTCCAATGGTCTGTCCCTACTGAGAAAAATTCTATTTTGTTGATCTATGGTGAAAAAAACACCTGCGGGTTGTAATATCTCTCTTAGCAAGTCCTCAATTGGACTTTCATAGGCGTTTACATTGACGATTATTTCTTTGACATCATCGGATTTAAAGAAAAACCTAAAAGATGATTTATCCTCTACCATCTGGGCAAAACGGCCAAAATCCAAACCTGAAAAGATTCCGCTAATCCGCTCCCCTTCCGGCGTCTGGGAGAAAAGAAGAGAAGTAGTAGCTATAAAAAGCAAAATACCGGAAAATATGCTTTTATTCATTTTCATTCCTCCTCATTCGACAGGTAGACCAGGGTTTTTAAATAGGCTTCCCTGTTTTTCCGATAACGCAGCCCATTTTTTCTTAACTGTTGCTTGGCCGATCTCTTATTTAATTCCAGCAGTGGAAAAATCTTTCTTTTGGCAGGAACGGCCACCAGTTGCCCTTTGATTTCAAAAAAATACTTTTCAACTTCTTCATAGCTTCTGATAAGTTCCGCCGTTGAAGTTTCTTGTTTCCTTTGTTTGCGGTGCTTGCAATATAGTCCGGTTTGGCCTTCGATAATTTCCCGGTAAAAACCATTTTTATGAAAAATAAAACCTTCTGGTTGGGACTTCTTTGTGAAGATGGTACCGTCACTTAGTACAATACCATCAATTTTTGCGTGATTCATGATCATTTTTTGCTTGAAAGCACTGGAAAAGGATAGGATCAGATCATCCCATATATCATATTGAACGGGAATGTTTTCAAAAACGAAGCCGCTGATAGTCAAAGTCCCATTTTCCATTTTTGATGTTGAGTAGTAAGGATGACCATCGAGAGATCTTCTTTGTTCTATGTATTGCGTACCAGTATGAATTTCAGGATAGGATTGAATGATTTGTTCATACCGGTTGATAAAGTTTGTTTGAGCGAACAGTATCTGAGCCTGCGTCAGGAGGAAAAAAATAAAAAGTATTCGTTTTATCATAGAATAGGTTAGAACAGGTTTGGGCGAATCATCAAGCAGAATTTAAATATAATCTAATTTTCTCCTTATTGAATAGTTGCTTGATTAAATTTCTATTTTTTTTTGTTTATTTGATCGCCTATAGTGGCAATACAAAGTTTAATTTACACTTGGATCGATCCTTAACCATGATGAAAGAACCCGAAAAAACAAGCAATCCATTAATCAATCCTGAGGAAGAGGCTTTTATGGCTGGTCCTCAAAGCAGGTATCTGGATTTTAAATTTACTTTAAAGGTGCTCTTGGAATTCATCCGTGGATTCAGAATGCTTCATTTTGTTGGGCCATGTGTAACGGTTTTCGGGTCAGCCCGTTTCGAGCCAGGTGATAAATACTATGAATTAGGGTTGAATGTAGGGAGAGTTGCGAGTCATATGGGATTTACTGTCATGACCGGTGGGGGACCAGGAATTATGGAAGCAGCCAATAAGGGTGCTAAGATGGCTGGCGGAAAATCTGTGGGGTGCAATATTATTTTGCCATTTGAACAATACCCTAATGTATATTTAGATAAATTCATGAATTTTAAGTATTTCTTTGTTAGAAAAGTCCTTCTTTCCAAATACAGTTATGCGTTTATTGTACTTCCTGGTGGTTTTGGTACATTGGATGAATTTTTTGAGGCATTGACACTGATTCAAACCCAGGTAATGAAAAGATTCCCGGTGGTGTTAATGGGTAAGGATTTTCATGCTCATCTATATGAGCACTTAAAGGCCATGGCTGAAGTAGGTACCATAAGCAGCGTTGATCTTGACTTGTTTTTGCTGACTGATAGTATTGAAGATATGGAAATTCACCTAAAAAAATTTGCTATTGAGGGGTTTGGTTTAAGGAGAAAAGCTCCTATGAAGCCTTCTAAAATTTTGGGAGAGGAAGCTTAGGCTATAAGAATTTTTAACAGTTAAAGATGGTCGTTTTAATTTTGGCCTGATTCTTGAAAAATCAGTACTGAAGTAAGTAGGTACTTTTTAAATGTAGCATCAGTCAGGATCAAGTTAAATGGAAAATTGTTCACACCAAATTAATCCAACACATACAGTACTGATAGGAGCAGGAAGCACCGTTGCAGACTATCTTTTGAAACTGGAAAAAAAGCCATTAGTTGGGAATATAACCATTATAGGACAGGATTGGACAGACCTGTTTTTTCTCCAGTGCTTGTGTAGTTTGACGAAACTAAAGCTGAAGATTAATCAAATTGATCCTGGTGAATGTGCGGATCAGAAGGGTGTTTTTTTTGTTTTTTCAAAGGTGGAAAGTATTGATTTTAACGCGAAAAAAATATTTTGCCAAAAGGGAGCCCTTCAGTACGATTCATTGATTTTGGTCAACGAAAATCGGCCTAAAGCCTTGCTTAACCATAAGCTTAAACACATTAAAAAGTATCATTCCAGTTGTGAATTTAGTTCCTGGATCAAAGATGTTAATAATGTTGCGGTCATTGAAGGGAATGATTTTCCTGCCCTTGCCATGGCAGAAAGATTATCTGTTTTTGGAATAAAGACATATTTGGTTTGTAAAAGCAATTATCTGGCCGAAGGATTTCTTCCTGGTGAAGAGGCCTGTCTTTTAGCCAAACATCTAAAAAATAATGGCATAACGGTCCTGTTTGATCAGCAAGTAGAAAAATACTTGCTTGACCAATCGGGCAATATTTCAGGATTCCGATTGACTGAAGGGAAGGAATATGATTGTACATTGGCCCTGCATCCTTCCGGACATTTCCCGGAGTTTTCTTATTTAAGGGACACAGATTTTTATTCAGGAAGTACTTTCTTTGTAGATAAATCCTGTAGGGTTACATCGGTGAAGGATGTTTATGTGATGGGACATAATTTGTCTTCTGAAAAAAAAGATGGAGGGGATTTGAGTGAACACGCTTTTTACCCTGATTTAGGAACAATAAGCTTTTTTAAAGATAAATTAGATGTCAGAAAAAGACCGGTAAATTTTATTCATTATAAGCTGATGGGGTTGACCTGGTCTATTTACGGGGATTTTTCCACTAATTGGGGAAAGGGTACGCAAAATTTTTATTGGGAACATCCAAATGGCCAAATTTCTTTCAGGTTGCTTTTTGATGCCAGAAATTTTAGGGTAATATCCATAGTCACATTGGGCATTGGTTTTAAAGATCAATTCATAATCAATGCCATTGACAAGCAGTGGAAGGCAGAGGAGTTGATGGATAAATTAGATAGGGGATTATACCCTGATCAAAGCTCTTCAGAAATATTCGCCCTTATTTTTAAAGCTTTCACGGTAGAGTTTAAAGAAAAGAAAAAAGTAAATAACTCCTCCTTCATGGAAAGAATTTTGGAGAAGTTATTTTAAAAGAATTACTTGTTTAATTAAAATCCTGGTCGCAATCCAAATCATCAATTTGCTGCTCTGCCTCTTCAACAGCATTTTGCCAATCTGTTCTGGTTTGTCCGGTAAGTGCCTGGCAATTTCCATAAGGTCTTAATTCATCCAAATAGGCCCTGGCGGCGGTTCTTAAATTTTCACAACTGCTGGCAGTTTGTGTTTGACCATGGGCGATCGCTGCTTGTTGCAGGGCGTTGATTTCATCACTTAATTCAGTCGCCCATTGAACAGAGCAGGCAGTAGGTGAATCATCTTCTGAAGAGCAGCTAAATAAAAAGAGCCCAGACATGATAAAAAGAACAATTAACTATTGTTTTTTAATAAAATTCAACATAATTTGTTTGTATTTATTTTAAAAGCATTGCTCTAATATAAATAAAAAAGAGAGGACAAAAAAACAAAAGGTATAATAACAAGTATGAATTGCTGAAAACAGAATTGAAAAATTCATTTATCGGATGGTGTATACTCGTTTTAAAGGAAAAATTGAATCGATATAGCCAATCTTCCGGTAGTATCTTCCATATTGGTGATTTTTCTCATTTTCCCCATATTCTAATTCTTTAAGAAAGGCGTAGCGTTGATCAACCACAAACCAGAAGAGAAAATCGGTTTCATCTGTACCAGTTATCAGGAGAGGCTGAAATTTCAAGATAATCAAGCCGTTTGGTAATTCTGCCAATTGGTGAAGGCCAACACTTTATCTATATCGGTTGATTTTATCAGGGGATCAGTTTTCGGGATTAGTGGGCCATATTTGTAAACCGTGGCGTGGGATTCCAAATGTATATTATGGGTTTTAATCCTAGGACATCAATGGGAAATTGGTTGAAATTAGAAACCTGATCATAAATTACCCCATTGGGGTCAGGTATTATGCTTGGTCTTTGATCCAAAATACCCTTAATGTTGCAGCCTCAATTGGTTCCCAATTATTTTAAGATTGCCTTGTTACTTCTATAAATATTTATAACCAATTGAAATAGATGGTTCTATGTTTTTTTTTAAATTCAAATGAAGATTAAGGTATTATTCGAGATACCCGATAAAAGGCTGGAAAAATATTTTCGAATAACGACAAACATTTGATTGTTCTTCGGGTTTAAAGAATAATATTTATAAGATTGAAAGACAATTATGGGAATGAAAGAGAATATACAGGAAATAGCAGATCATTCAATGAATGGTTTATTTGGGGAGAGAAACGAATCGAAAGATTTGCTGATAAAAAATGCCATTTTTATCCGTGATAAAGGCTGTTTGACAAAGGTCAAATACGAGAATATTATTTATCTTAAGGGAGATGGCAATTATACGACTTTGGTTACCAGAGAAAAAAGTTATTCTTTGAGGAATATTTTAAAGGAATTTGAGGAAATGCTTCCAATTGAAAACTTCCTCAGGATACATAAATCCTTTATTGTTAATCTTAATGAAATTAACACCATATCCCCTAAAGAGGTAAGTGTAAACAACCAAAAAGTTCCTGTCGGCCGTACCTATTATCAAACGCTTATCAATGGGGTAAACAAATTGGGAAGTAATGGTTTTGACTAAAACGAAATCTCATTCGGACAGGTTTTCGTCAAAAATGATTTTATCGTGCCACAACAAACTACTGTCTCCATAACTTAAGAAACGGTATCTCTTTTCAACGGCTTGCTGGTATATTTCTCTCCAGTGCCTTTTGGTGAATGCCGCGATAAGTAGCATTAAGGTAGAGCCAGGTTGGTGAAAATTGGTGATTAAACCATTACATACTTTGAATGAATACCCAGGAAAAATAAATATTTCGGTAGATCCAACTAGTTGTTCTAATCGATTGGTTTGCATGTGATTCAAAACAGCTTCAAAACTTTTCGATTTTGAAGGTAGTTCCCGGTGTGGCTGGTAAGGATATAATTTCTCAACGAAAAAATCTGGTTTTTCTTTATTTAAAAGTTTTACTCCAAACCAGTATAGGCTTTCCATTGAGCGCATGGAGGTAGTTCCTACTGCAACAATATTTCCTCCGGCATCATGTAGCTGTTGTACATTTTTTTTTGAAAAAACCATTTGTTCACAATGCATGGGATGTTCGGTGACATTTTCATGTTTGATAGGCCGAAAAGTTCCTGCCCCCACGTGGAGGGTAAGGTAATTGATTGAAATTCCTTTTTTGTTGATTTCTTCTATGCTGGTGTTTGTAAAATGTAAACCTGCTGTAGGAGCAGCCACAGCTCCCTCCATTTTGGAATATATTGTTTGATACCTTAATTTATCTGAATCAATCGCTTTTCTATTTAAATAAGGTGGTAAAGGAACTTCCCCGCAGGCTTCAACCAGACTGGCAAAGGACAATTCGGCAGGAGTCCAACTGAATTGAACGGATTTACTTTCTTTGTCTACCAAGATTGCCTGAATGGTATAATGAAGACCTTCAAGTTCTATTTCTCCTTGTAGCTTTTCGCCCTCTTTCCATCTTTTCAGATTTCCGATCATGCAATTCCATACCACGGGGCTTGAGCTCTCCATACTCTGTTGGATCAGGTTGGATGGGGCAATGGGGTTCAAAAGGAATACCTCTATGGTAGACCCTGTTGGCTTTTTAAATATTAACCTTGCAGGTATGACTTTGGTGTCGTTAAAAAACAAATGGCTATTTGGGGGAAGAAGCGCAGGTAACTCGGAGAATTGATGATGGCTTATATGTTCCTTCTCAAAATGCAAGAGTCGTGAAGCATCTCTTTTTTCGAGAGGGAATTTGGCAATGAGTTCCTCGGGCAATTCATAAAGATAGTCCTGAAGTTTTGGAGGGTTTTGCAGCAGCATTTTCCGGCAATGGTTTTGATCTTAAATTCCGGACAAATATAGGCCTTTCACGGCAATTGAAGATTCTCTATTTGTTTTCTTTTGCATAAATGCGCTCCGGGAAATTCATTTTGGGATGCAGAATTAGGATTATTAATATCCTGAAATTCCAGTGAAATTAGCCATCTTTGAAGCAATGGAATCAAATATTTTGGACTTGAGGGGGGTACTTGATAATCAGTCAGGTTGAGGATTAGGGTAAGAAATGGTCCTGTTTAGACTCTAGGTCATGAAAAAATGTTATACGCTTTTATGAAAAAGGATTGACAATTTTTAAATTATTATCAGGGTGAAAATCTCAGGAAAATGAAAGAAAATTTTAAAATAAAAGTACAGATCAAGCCTTATACTTTAAATTTTAAATTTGAAGCGGGAACGAGCAGGGGCGTTTTAAAGGAAAAGGAAACCTTTATTATACATATTTTTTCTGATGCTTTCCCGGGGATTTCAGGTTTTGGTGAAGCCGGTCCCCTCAGGGGATTAAGCCTGGATGACCACACTGATTTTATACCAAAAACCAAACCTATTATTCAAAAAGTTGAAGACCTGTCTTTTACTTTAGATAGGCAGAAAATATTGCAAGCCATTCGGGACTTACCCCAAATTGGTCGTTTTCCAAGTCTTCGGTTTGGTCTGGAAACGGCATTCCTGGATTTAATTCATGGAGGCAGGAAAAAGATTTTTTCCTGTGGATTTTATGATCACCAAAAACCTGTTCCCATTAACGGGTTGATCTGGATGGGGGACAAAGATTTCATGAAGCGGCAAATTGATCAAAAACTTAGGGAAGGATATAATTGCATCAAAATGAAGATAGGGGCGATGGATTTTGATTTGGAATGCAGCTTACTGGAAATGGTACGTAATCGTTATTCGGAACAGGATGTTTCCCTGAGGGTGGATGCAAATGGTGCTTTTGGATTGGACGAGGCCATGGAAAAATTGAATCAATTGAGTCAATTTGGTATCCATAGTATAGAACAGCCGATAAAACCCGGAAATACCACAGAAATGGCTTATTTATGTAGACACTCCCCTGTGCCTATTGCATTGGACGAAGAACTGATAGCTGTGTCAAATATAAAAGATAAAGAAGCTCTGATCGAACAGGTAAAACCAAGTTACCTGATCCTGAAACCATCATTGCTGGGTGGAATAATGGCTACAGAGGAATGGATTTCCATTGCCGGGAATGCAGGTACAGGCTGGTGGATGACTTCTGCATTAGAAAGCAATATTGGTCTCAATGCCATTGCCCAGTTTGCCTCTTCTTTACAAACGGACCTTCCACAGGGATTGGGTACGGGTCAGTTGTATCACAATAATTTCCCTTCTCCTCTTGGTATCACCAATGGAAACCTTAGCTATGATCCTCAAAAACCCTGGTCTATCCCAAAGCTTTTTGGATTAGATGCAGACTAAGTATTGAAAACTTTATGCTTTATTTGAGATTACCTTCTATTTTTGTGTTTCCGAGAATTTTATTCCAACAAACATTGGAATATTGTGATTTGTCTTAAGCCCATGAACCAAAAAAAACCTATTCTGTATATTTTTTTTCTATCCCTTACAGCGGCTGTTGGAGGTTTTCTTTTTGGCTATGATACGGCGGTGATCTCCGGAACCATTGGGCAAGTTAGCCTGCAATTTGATCTAAATGCACTGGAGCAAGGCTGGTATGTGGGCTGTGCGCTGCTTGGATCTATCCTGGGGGTAGCAATAGCGGGCAGATTGTCTGATCAATGGGGCAGAAAAAAAGTCATGATATTGTCAGCGCTGTTGTTCGCTGTTTCTGCTCTGGGCTGTGCCATCACCCATAGTTTTGAGGCTTTGGTCATATACAGGATTATTGGTGGAGCAGGAATAGGCATGGTTTCAATTGTTTCTCCCATGTATATTTCAGAGGTGGCCCCATCAAAATTCAGGGGAAGTCTGGTAGCGCTTTACCAACTGGCCATTACTGTAGGCTTTCTAGGTGCCTATCTGGTGAATTACCAATTGTTAAAGTGGTCAGCTTCAGATTTTTTCAGCGAAAACACCTTGCTTCATTTGATTATTCACCAGGAAGTATGGAGAGGTATGTTGGGGATGGAATTGCTTCCTGCCCTTTTGTTTCTGCTGATTTTATTCGCTATCCCAGAAAGTCCAAGGTGGTTGGTAATTCATGAAAGAAATGCGGATGCTGAGAAAGTATTTAAGCAATTGTATGAAAGCAGGGAACTGGCAATGCAAAAAATAGTGGAGGTAAAGGAACAGGCCGCAAAGACTACCGCCACCCATTGGGGCTTGTTGAAAAATCCGAAGATATTGAAACCTGTGTTGTATGGAATGGCCATTGCTATCCTGGGCCAGTTTATGGGTGTGAATGCGGTGTTGTATTACGGTCCGGGAATTTTTGAGCAAAGTGGTTTATCCGGTGGAGATGCTTTGTATTATCAGGTGATGGTGGGCCTGGTCAATGTAATGACTACAATTTTGGCATTGCTAATCATAGACAAGGTTGGGAGAAAGCAATTGGTTTATTTTGGCGTAAGTGGTATGGTTATCAGCCTGCTGATGATTAGCATCTATTTCACTTATGGTGAATCTCTGGGCTGGACATCAATGGTCCTGTTGGTTTTGTTTTTGGTATATATTTTCTGTACTGCCATCTCCATTTCGGCTGTCATTTTTGTTTTGCTTTCTGAAATGTACCCCAACAAAATCCGTGGTCTGGCCATGTCCATTGCTGGATTTTCCTTATGGGTTGGCACTTACCTGGTGGGGCAGCTCACTCCCTGGTTTTTGGAAAATTTGGGTCCGTCAGGGACTTTTCTTTTCTTCGCCATCATGTGTTTGCCTTATATGTACATTATTTGGAAGAAAATTCCTGAAACAGCCGGGAAAAGCCTGGAAGATATCGAAGCATATTGGTTGGGGACCGATACCGATAAAATTTAAAATTTGATGAAATCCAGCATACCGGAGGTGAGACACAGAGTTATGGGTATAAAGCACCTGCTGCCGGTAGGTAGAAGCGAGACTCCCGTTAATCCGGAACCATCTGTACGGGGCAAGTTATGACCTTTGAAAAACAATGATATAGACATGAAAAAATACCTGGATTTATACAAGAATGAGTTGCTGGACAACATCATTCCCTTCTGGATGGAGCACAGCAAGGACCAAACCTATGGGGGCTATTTCACCTGCCTTGACCGGGAAGGTAAGGTTTATGACACGGATAAGTTTGTTTGGTTACAGGCCAGGCAGGTGTGGATGTTTGCCAGGTTGTATGAAACGGTGGAAAAGCATCCGGATTGGTTGGAAATGGCCGGGTTGGGGCTCTCTTTTTTAAAAAAGAATGGAATGGATAAGGAGGGCAATTTTTTCTTTTCCCTAAACCAAAAAGGACATCCTCTGGTACAACCTTACAACATCTTTTCCGATTGCTTTGCCGCAATGGCATTTGCAGCCTATTACAAAATTGATCCCAGGGAGGAATATGCTGAACTTGCCCTGAATACCTTTGAAAATATACTAAGACGCAGAGATAATCCTAAGGGAAAATACAATAAAACCTATCCGGGTACCAGAAACCTGAAAAGCTTTGCTTTGCCCATGATTTTGAGTAATCTCACTTTGGAAATGGAGCATTTGTTAGGTGATGAAAGGGTAGATGAAATGGCTTCCGGAGTAATCCGGGAGGTCATGGGAGTGTTTTATCAAAAAGAATCAGGCCTGATATTGGAAAACGTATTCGAAGATGGTAGTTTTTCAGATTCTTTTGAAGGAAGACTGAGCAGTCCCGGTCATGCCATCGAAGCCATGTGGTTTATGCTGGATCTTTCACATCGATATGGCGATGTTGATCTGAGAGATAAGGCAGTGGCCTGTGGTTTGAAGACCTTGGAATACGGATGGGATGAAACCTATGGGGGGATTTATTATTTCCTGGATAGTAAAGGTTACCCTCCTGAAAAACTGGAATGGAATCAAAAATTATGGTGGGTACATTTGGAAACCCTGGTGTTTTTGGCCAAGGGCTATGCCATGACGGGCAATGAACAATGTCTGCACTGGTTTGAAAAAGTGCATGATTATACCTGGAATCACTTTAAAGATCCCGATTATCCGGAGTGGTACGGTTATTTGGACCGTTATGGTAAGGTGCAGTTACCCTTAAAAGGTGGTAAATGGAAAGGTTGTTTTCATGTGCCAAGGGGATTGTTTCAAGTTTGGAAGACCCTGGAGAAACTGTAATTGAACCTCGCTTTGGAACCAAGAATCATCAAAAACAGGAAATCGAGCATGAAGCATGCGACTCCCTTAGGGGTTTATTAAGCATGCGAGATGCCAAACGGCCATTGAAAAGCAAATGATAATCATATGAAAAGACGAGATTTTATCGGAAAGGTAGCATTGGGTGGAGGGACAGTGGTTTCCACTTCACTTATGGGCATGCCATCCACAGGAAGGGAGCATCAAAAAAGAGTGAAAATCCATGAAAACGGGAAGGTTTTCGAGGCTGATCTGGTCATTGCAGGAGCAGGCTTGGGTGGTTGTGCAGCCGCTTTTGCAGCATTGAGAAACGGGCTGACTGTAATTTTAACCGAGGAAACGGATTGGATAGGGGGGCAGCTTTCCCAGCAGGGCGTTCCTCCTGATGAGCACCAATGGATTGAAACACATGGTGCACCCGTTTTGTATCGGAAATTCCGGGATAATATAAGGCACTATTACCGAAGGCACTACCCATTAACGGATGAAGCAGCAGCCAACGACCGTTTAAATCCGGGAAATGGCTCCGTATCCAGACTATGTCATGAGCCAAAAGTAGCTCACAGGGTTTTGGAAGAAATGTTCTCAGCCTATGAAAGTGCCAGAAAAATCCTCATCCTAAAAGAGCATAAAGTAAGGGCAGCCGCTGTTACCGGTAACAGGGTTGAAGAGCTGAAAGCCAAGGATTTAAATTCCGGGTATGATTGTGTATTAAAAGGCCGCTATTTTGTAGATGCCACGGAACTTGGGGAATTGCTTCCGCTGACGGGTACCGACTATGTTACAGGGAGTGAATCCAGCGCTGATACGGGTGAATTGCATGCAGGACCCGTTCACAGGCCAGAAAATAACCAGGCATTTACGGTTTGCTTTGCCATTGATTATGTAAAGGGCGAAGACTGGACCATTCCCAAACCGGAAGATTATGATTACTGGAAGAATTTCAGACCCCAAATGAATCCCCCCTGGGCAGGAAAGATGCTGGAACTCAATTACAGTAATCCACGAAACCTGGAGCCTAAAGAACTTGGTTTTCATCCTGAAGGGATCAAAACAGGGGATAACCTGAACCTGATGTTGTACAGGAGAATCCTGCATCAGGACAATTTCAAACATGGTTTCTACCAGGGAGATGCCACTATTGTCAACTGGCCCCAAAATGATTATGTTTCCGGAAATATCATTGATGTCAGTGAGTCTGAGTTTAACAAGCATGTGCAGGCCGGAAAGCAGCAAAGTCTTTCCCTTCTTTACTGGTTACAAACAGAAGCTCCAAGACCGGATGGAGGTAAAGGTTGGCCTGGGTTGAGGTTAAGAAATGACATCATGGGCACAGCAGATGGTTTGGCCAAGTACCCTTATGTAAGAGAATCAAGAAGGATCAAATCCATGTTTACGGTATTAGAGGAACATGTAGGCGCAGAGCAGCGGGCTCAGGTTTCAGGATTATCGGGAGAGAACCTTAAATCGGCCGATTTTTTTGATAGTGTGGGCATAGGATACTACCATATTGACCTGCACCCCAGCAGTGGAGGAGATAATTATATTGATTTTGGATCCCTGCCTTTTCAAATTCCGCTTGGAGCGCTAATCCCACAAAAGACAGAAAACCTGCTTCCAGCCAATAAAAACATTGGTACCACCCATATTACCAATGGCTGTTACCGTTTGCATCCGGTAGAATGGAGCATAGGTGAAGCCGTTGGCATGCTTGTTCCTTTTGTATTGAATAAAGAAGTACTACCGGCAACTGTCAGGGCCGATCGGTCTTTGTTAACAGACTTTCAAAATTTTCTTCGCACCCAGGGGATTGAAACCGCATGGCCGGACGAAAATTAAAAATGTGGCCCGGATTTGCTGGGCTTCACTTTGTCATTTCGGAGTTAAAAAATGGGGTATAATGCATCAATACTTTCACAAACTACAGCAAGGCTAAAATCGATTTAGCCTTGCTGGGTGAAATATATTAAAGATTTCAAATAGGAATAATCCATTATTTTAATCAAATTTGTACCTGCTTAAAAAAACAAAGCCATATTATCCGGAACCGGGAGACCATTTGTTTTTGATTTTTTTCTTCAGTTTCAAAACCTTCTAATGGAATGAAGGTTTGGTGCTATGGGCAACCTTTTCCGGGTAAATGATGTTGTATTTAGGTATAATTAAACGTTTCAACAAAAATTAATTTATGGCAAAATCGAAAGAAACTTTCAATAAAAAGGAAAAAGAAAAGAAAAGATTAAGGAAGAAGAAAGAGAAGGAAGAAAAAAAAGAGGCCAGAAAATCCACATCCAATAAGGGGGGTGATCTGGATGACATGATTGCCTATGTAGATGAAGAAGGCAATATTACCTCAACTCCACCTGATCCTACGGTAAAGAAAAAGAAAATAGAGTTGGAGGATATAGAAGTAAGCGTATCCAAGCAGGCACCCGTAGATCCGGAAGACCTGAGAAGGAAAGGAAAAGTAACTTTCTTTAACGAATCCAAAGGCTACGGTTTTATCAAGGACCTGGAGTCTCAGGACAGTGTTTTTGTTCACGTCAAGGGATTGGTTGACGATGTTAGAGAAAATGACCAGGTTACTTTTGAGACAGAAAAAACGCCAAAAGGATTGAGTGCCATTGATGTCAAACTGGCGAAGTAAGCTTTTGCGTCATCTTTTCTATTTATATTTTATAAAATTGTGAACAGCTAAGTAGTGGAGGGCAATCATGTTATCTCCGCTTCTTTGCCCACAATTGTAATGTTTTGCCCTCGTTCAGCTATTTCTCAATAGAAAGGTATTGTCTCATTGAAACAAATTATTACCCAGAATGGGAGCTAAAAGTTTTCCGTTGATTTCCTTTTGATTGCTGTTTAATATATCCCATGGCTCCATTATTGGTTCGTCTGAAAGGTCAAATGTACCATAATGCATAGGGATAAAATATTTCCCCTTAAGTATATTAAAGGCTTTTATGGCATCTTGAGGACTAATGTGTGCCTGAGACATGAACCATTCCGGTTTATAAGCTCCAACGCCCATCAGACAGTATTCTGGATTTCCCATGATCTGCCGGATATCTTCAAAATGTTTTCCAAAACCACTATCTCCCATGAAATAAACTGTTTTATCAGCATGGGCTATGTGGAAACCTCCCCATAAATTTTCGTTTAAATCCCAAAGCCAGCGGCGGGACCAATGTCTGCTGGGAAGGTAAGTAATGGTCAAATCAGCTGTTTGGTACTGTTGGTACCAGCCTGCCTCCTGAATTTCCTGGCCCCGGGTCCAATCCTGTATGACTTCACCCAATTTCAGTCCGGTTAAAATTTTCATATCAGGATTATTTTCAGACAGAAATTGAATGCTCTTTTTGTCACAGTGGTCCCTGTGGTTATGAGAAATCAACAGGTAATCAATGGGAGGAAGGTTTTCTACTGGAAAAGGAAGTGGGCTTTCTCTTTTTAAAAAAAAATTATCAAATAAAACCGGATCAGTTAAAATTACCTGTCCATTGAGCTGGATTAAAAAGCTTGCATGGCCCAGCCAGATCAGAAAATCTTTTCCATCCTTGGGAATAACTGCCTGTTTATTCCATTCCAGTGTCCTTGTTTCGGCTTTCTTTTCTTCTTTTTGTGGGTTCGGGGATGTTTGCCATTTCCATAAATCTCCAAAACTTGAGTCGAATGGCTGGTACAAGTTGGTGAATTCCCCCTTTGAGTTCATGGGATTACCCTTCCAGCTGTCGGAAGGATGAATGGTTTTAAGCTTAGGATTATACATAAAGGTGATATCAGTATTTTCCTTTGGAGAAAAACAGGATACAAAAAGAAATAGAAAAACCAATGGCAAAGGCCTGTAGGTCACCCGCTTTATCATTCTGTTTCTGACAAATAAGAGTGATGCAATAAAATATTTTCCACTTCTGCCCAGGAATGAACCCGTTTGTGTTTACCAGGAGAGGTTAATGCATTATGAGGTTGGGTAAAAAGATAACTTTCACCTGAAAAAGTATCCAGATTTTTGAAATGGTCATCAATCATGATATCTGTCTGAATGATTTCCTTTGAACCGCAGAAGACCATTTGTTTCCAGCTGATAAAGGGAAAATGCAAATTGAGCCAGGCTTGTTTTTCTGTCAGGCTCAAGGGAAATTCTGTGGCAGCGGAGACAATAAATAAACGGTATTTAGCATTGAGATTTTCCAATGCTTTTTTTGCCCCGGGAATTAATGGTGCATTTTTGAAAAAACCTTTTGAATTTACATGTGTATATAAATAAGGAAAGGCCTCATTCTCTGTCAATCCCTTTAGTTCCTCCAGGTTTAACCTTTCTCCGGTATCCCGGAAATGCATGTCTATAAACTGCCGGTAAACGTCTGCCAATACGCCATCCATGTCTATGGCAATTGTTCTCATGTGTCTTTGTTGTTTAGCGCATCCACCAACTGCCTGTTGAGTTTTCTTTCTCTTTCCAGGGTATTCCTTCGGTGCTGTTCAAATTCCTCCCGCAAATCCTCCAGGGTTTGTTGGGTTTCTGCGGTAATCCTGTGGCCTCTCTTAAAACGGAAAAAAGAGATAATCAACACAAGCACAAGTAAGATGATGATTCCCCAAACCAAATTATTATAATAGTCCTTATGAAGGAGCATTCCAAAAAAGGTGAAACTGTCTCTCTCTGCTACGGCCTGATCATAATCAGCGGCGGTGTCACTTAGTTTTTCATTTAAAGCATTGATCTGTTCTTTATTTTGATTCAGCTCTTGCTTTAATTCCTGAACGCTGCTTTGGTAGGAATTAATGGAGTCCAGAATATTGGATTCAATTTTATCCAGTTGGCTCCTGCTTACCACTTTATATTCCTGGTAATTCGAAGAAGTATTTTTCAGGTATTCAAATTGTTCTGCTATGGTACCACTATCCAAAGAGGAAGTACCGGATGTTTCTACCTGGGCTTGTAGGGAGAAATTAACTCCCATTAGCGCTGCGAATAAAAAATAGCTGATTTTCATTATCATGGTGCTGTTTTCAATTTGATGATCAGTTGTAAAGCCTTATCAATAATGATGCAAAACTAAAAAATAATTGAAAAACAAGGCTTCATTTTTATATTTATGTACTATTCAATTTTCTTGAAATCCAGGGACACTGAATTGATGCAATACCTGATTCCGCCTTTATCATCAGGGCCATCCGGAAAACGATGCCCCAGGTGCCCACCGCAAGCAGCACAACATATTTCTTCTCTCACCATCCCGTGAGAATAATCCATGGTTACAATGATGGCATCTTCTGAAACCGGATGCGTAAAACTGGGCCAGCCACATCCGCTATCATACTTGTCTTTACTGTGAAAGATTTCGTTCCCACATCCCTTGCATTCATATATGCCGGTTTCCTTATTAAGATAATATTCACCTGTGAACGCCCTCTCAGTTCCTTTTTGCCTTAATACACGATAGGATTCAGGATCTAACTTTTTTTTCCATTCTTCATCACTGACCAATCGTTGCTGTTTATTTTCCATTATATTCAATTTTTCTACATGCTGATAACCAGCAAGACTCCATAATGGTTTCTTTACCTAATGGATTGATGCTATAATCCGAGAACAGGCCAGCCTGATTTCTTCTTCACTGATGGTAAGTGGTGGGGCAATGCGCATGGCATTGTCACAAAAAAGAAACCAGTCGGTGATTACCCCATTGGCGATGCAACGGTCAATGATTGGTTTAAGCACCTCAAAAGAGTCGAAGGACAGGGCCATCATTAATCCTTTGTTTCTTATACCAGTGATTTTTGGATGATCCAGTAGCTCTCTGAACAAAAGTGCTTTTTGTGCTACCTGAGCGGTTAGCTTTTCCTCATGAATGACCTGTATGGTGGCCAGAGAGGCAGCAGCACTGACGGGGTGACCACCAAATGTGGTTATATGCCCCAGAAGTGGGTTGTTTTTTAAAACGGACATGATTTCCCGGGAAGATATGAAAGCTCCTATGGGCATGCCGCCACCCATTCCCTTGGCGCAAACCAAAATATCAGGTTGTATATCAAAATGTTCAAAAGCCCAGAATTTGCCGGTTCTCCCAAACCCGGCCTGGATTTCATCCAGGATCAAAAGCGCACCTGTTTCGGTACACCTTTGTCTCAGAGCTTTGAAATACGTTTTGCTGCCTACCCGGATCCCAGCTTCTCCCTGAATGGTTTCTATGATCACAGCCGCTGTTTCGGCGGTGATTTTTTCAAGGTGTTCCAATTCTCCATACTCAATATGGCTGATGCCTGGCAATAGTGGACGGTAGGCTCGTTTAAAGATTTCATTTCCTCCTACGGATAAGGCACCATGTGATGATCCGTGGTAGGCATTGACACATGAAATTATTTCTCGTCGGTTGGTATATCTTTTTGCCAGTTTCAGTGCCCCTTCCACAGCTTCACTCCCGCTATTGACCAGGTAAACATTATCCAGTGGCTGAGGCAGTGTTTTGACCAAGGCTTCTGCCAACAAAGCCTGTGGTTGTTGAACATACTCACCATAGACCATTAAATGAAGGTATTTATCCAGTTGCTCCTGAATAGCAGCCAGTATATGCGGGTGCCGGTGGCCCACGTTACTCACTCCGATCCCTGAAATCAGGTCAAGGTAAGATTTACCATCAGGACCGTACAGGAATACGCCTTCTGCTTTTTCGATTTCTATCATCAGGGGGAAATCTGTGGTCTGAGCCAAATGGGATAAAAAAAGCTGTCGGTTATTCATGTGAAGGGTATGATTTTTTGAGGCGGTTTTTGAATTTCAATTGATGCACGAAAGTAAGCATATCTTCCTTGCTTTAAAACCTGATTCCCTAACGGAAGGTTTTGGATTGGTAAAGTAGCCTCCTTTCCTGACATATCTTCCCTATATTTTCATCAATGCTAAAATTTATCCATTCGGATGCGGGTTTATTTGGTACAATTCACTTATTTTGAATACTTCAAAACCATAAACTTAAAAAAACCGATGAAAATTAAATGTTATAGCCTGGCCCTTCTTTCCGGGGTATTTTTCTCTACTGCTGTTCTGGCCCAACAAAATCAACCAAAATTACCACCCGAGGCAACGGAGTTTTATGAACCGGTGGTAAAACCGGTGACTCCGGGAAATGAAAACCACCTTCCTCCGGCAGATGCCATTGTGCTTTTCGGAGGGAATGACCTCAATGCATGGGTAAGTGATCGGGACGGAAGTTTCCCCAAATGGAAAGTAGAGAATGGTATCCTTACCGTAGCCCCCAAAACAGGAGGTATCAAGTCCAAGGAAGTATTTGGAGATGTTCAGGTACATATCGAATGGAGGTCTCCCAGCGAAGTATCCGGAAATGGGCAGGGCAGAGGCAATTCCGGCTTTTTCTTTATGGGAAAGTATGAACTACAAATCCTGGATTCTTACGATAACAAAACCTATTCCAATGGTCAGGCCGCAAGTATTTACAAGCAGCATCCTCCTTTGGTCAATGCCATGAGGCCTCCCGGTGAGTGGAATACCTACGATGCTGTTTTTACCGCTCCCAGATTTAACAGCAATGGCATGTTGATCTCTCCTGCTAGGATCACTGTTTTTCACAATGGGATTTTGGTCCAAAACAATGTAGAACTTAAAGGTCCTACCGAATATATTGGCATCCCCAATTATGTAGCCCATCCGGAGCAGCTTCCGTTCCATATACAAGACCACAGTAATCCGGTAAGTTTCAGAAATATTTGGGCACGAAAATTAGATTGATCCTACCCGGTAGAAAAATCAAAAAACCATGAAGTCAAGGAGAAAATTTATTCAAAAATCATTACTGGCATCTGTGGGTGCGGCAGCCCTTCCCAACCTGGTTACGGCTGCACATATGGATGCCTTGAAGACCAAAGTTGCTGCCAATGAGCAGATTAATTTTGGATTGATCGGCTGCAAGGGAATGGGCTGGTCTAACATGAACAGCCACCTGCTATTACCAGAAGTCAATTGCGTAGCCCTTGCGGATGTAGACCAGAATGTACTTGATCAGAGGACAGCCGATGTCAATCAACTCAGGGGTAAAAAACCAAAGCAATACAAGGATTACAGGCAAATGCTGGAAGATCCGGATATTGATGCGGTCATTATCGGCACTCCAGACCACTGGCATTGTTTAAACCTGGTGGACAGTCTTTCTGCCGGCAAACATGCCTATACAGAAAAACCCCTGGCCAATAGCATTGAAGAGTGCAATCTGATGGTAAAGGCAGCCGAGCGGTATGGAAAACTGGTTCAGGTTGGACAATGGCAAAGAAGTGGTTCGCAATACGAGCAGGCCATCAATATGGTCAAATCAGGTAAACTTGGGAATATCAGACTTGTCAAGACCTGGGCTTATCAGGGCTGGATGAAACCTGTTCCTGTGGTTCCGGATAGTCAGCCACCTGCCGGAGTGGATTACAAGATGTGGCTGGGTCCTGCACCGGACAGACCATTCAATGCCAATAGATTTCATTTTAATTTCCGTTGGTTTTGGGATTACGCTGGTGGCCTGATGACAGACTGGGGCGTACATGAGATAGACATCGCCCTTCACGCCATGGGAGTGAGTGCTCCCAAATCCGTCATGGCCTCAGGAGGTAAACTTGCCTATCCGGATGATGCCTCCGAAACCCCGGACACCTTGCAGACCGTCTATGAATATGATGGTTTTAATATGCTTTGGGAGCATGCTACTGGAATTGATGGAGGTAACTATGGCACAACCGAAGGTATCGCCTTTATTGGGAATAACGCTACCTTGGTGGTCAACCGCGGAGGTTGGAAGGTAATCGCCGAGACAGAAAATGTAAATGGGGAACGCAAGGAGAAAATTGAATCCATGGAGCTTGTCAAACCAGAAGGTAATGCACAGCGGATTCATTGCAAAAACTTTGTAGAATCCATAAAAGCCAATGATCCTACCATGCTAAATTGTGGTATCAAAACGGGGTCCATAGCAGCTATAAATGCACATATGGGTAACGTTTCCTATAAATTGGGAGAGAAAATCTACTGGGAAGCCGATAAAGGCAAATTTACCAATGGAAAGGCCAATAAGATGATCAAAGCCGATTATAATAATGGATGGAAACTTCCATCTGTTTAGGCAGAATCGAATACAAACAATAAAAAAGGGGCTTTATTAAGCCCCTTTTTTATTAATAATTAGCCAGCATTTTCTGAATATGAGCTTTGGCATTGAGCATGTCCTGGAATACGTCCTTTATAACATGTCCTTTGTCCAATAGGTAAGTAACCCTCTTGGGAATTCCAATAAGAGGAACCAGGGCATCATATTTTTTGCATACTTCACCTGATGTATCTGATAGCAATTCAAAGGGTAGGTTATTTGCTTTTTTAAATCGCAAATGAGTGGCGATATCGTCTTTGCTGATTCCTATAACTGGTAGATCCAGGTCTTTAAAATCGGCAAATTGATCCCTGAACTCACATGCCTGAGCGGTGCATCCCCCGGTAAAATCCTTCGGATAAAAATAAATTACACAGGCTTTGCCAAAAAGATCCCTGGAAAGTTTAAAATCAGTTCCTGAGGTGGAAGGTAAAGTGAAGTCTGGTGCTTTTTTTCCTTTCTTTAATCCCATTTTTTTTATTGTTTAACAACCGTTACAAAATTAAGTTTGTAAAAAGGGCATTTTATTGCGGTTCAGGAACCAATTTTTTCTAATGTTGCTTTTAATAGGAAATTTTCTTTTCGTGATAAAATAATCTGTTTTGAGTAATGAAAGTGTCCGACACATGTTGTTGGCAAGTTTTTTTTTCGCCCTTATGAATGTGACGGTCAAGTTTTTACCTCATATTCCCGCCATCGAAATCATACTTTTCAGATCTGTTTTCAGCTTTATTTTCAGTTTTTTGATTTTGAAAAGACAAGGGGTTCCGGTTTTGGGCAACAATAAAAAATTATTGATCACGAGAGGAGCAGTGGGGTCCATAGGATTGATTACATTTTTTTATACCCTGCAAAACATCCCACTGGCCAGTGCAGTAACCATTCAATATTTAGGTCCAATTTTCACCAGTATTTTAGGGATTTTTATAGTTAATGAAAAAGTAAGACCCATTCAGTTTTTTTACTTTGCCATTGCTTTTTCAGGGGTTCTGATGATTGAAGGATTTGATTCCCGGATTGATCCTTTATTTTTGGGAATTGGTGTAACCTCGGCCCTGTTCTCAGGTCTGGCATATAATGTGATCAGAAAATTAAAAAATACCGAACATCCCCTGGTTATCGTTTTTTATTTTCCTCTAGTGACCATTCCTATTGCCGGTGTTTTGAGCTATTATTTTTGGATTACACCTGAAGGTTGGGATTGGCTGTTGTTGCTTTTGATTGGCATCTTGACCCAATTTGCGCAATATTTCATGACCATGGCCTATCAAAATGCCAATTTGGCTAAAGTGGCCAGCTTGAATTACATTGGGATCATCTATGCCCTGGGTTTTGGTTTTGTTCTTTTCAATGAAACCTACAATATCTGGACATATGGTGGCATGTTGCTGGTACTTTCAGGAGTGATCATGAATTTGTTCAATTCGAGAAGAGGTAGGATAAATTAAGAGTTAAATGATGGATTAAGCCGTTGAAACCTGTAAATTTGAGCTTCACAATACTATTTTTATGAAAATCACAAAAGATCTTTACCAAAGTTCACTGACCTTATTGACTGATTTTTACCAGTTTACCATGGCATATGCCTATTGGAAATCTGGAAAAGCAGAGGAAGAAGCAGTTTTCAATCTTTTTTTCAGGAAAAATCCCTTTCAAAGTGGTTTTACCATTGCCGCAGGATTGGATTATGTCATTGATTATTGCCGGAACATGAAGTTTACGGATCAGGATCTGGCTTATCTGGCAGATATGACGGATGCCAAAGGAAACAGGGAATTCGATCCTGAATTTATTACCTATTTAAAAAACCTTACTTTTAGTTGTGATGTAGATGCGGTTGAGGAAGGAGAGGTGGTTTTTCCCAATATGCCCATTGTAAGGGTAAAGGGACCATTGATCCAGTGCCAACTTCTGGAAACACCTTTACTGAATATCATTAATTTCCAGACTTTGATTGCCACAAAGGCGGCAAGGATTGTACTGGCTGCCAATGGGGATCCTGTGATGGAATTTGGATTAAGGAGAGCTCAGGGCATAGACGGGGCACTGGCAGCAAGCAGGGCTTCTTACATAGGAGGTTGTTCTTCTACCTCCAATGTAATGGCAGGTAAACTTTTTGATATTCCGGTTTCTGGCACCCATGCCCATAGCTGGATCATGTCATTCGACAATGAAATGGAAGCCTTCGAAGCATATGCAGCCACCTTTCCCGACGATACCATATTGTTGGTAGACACTTATGACATTACACAGGGTGTAAGGAATGCCATAGTCATTGCCCAAAGGTTGAGAGAAAAGGGAAAACAACTGAAGGGGATTCGTATTGATTCGGGAGATTTGGCCTATTTCAGTATTATGGCCAGGGAAATGTTGGATAAGTCTGGATTCCCCGAAGTGAAAATTGTTGCGAGTAATGATCTCGATGAACACATCATTACCTCACTTAAAATGCAGGAAGCGGCCATAGACATCTGGGGCGTAGGTACCAAGTTGGTGACCGCTTTCGATCAGCCTGCCTTGGGGGCTGTTTACAAGCTTTCTGCCTTGAAAAATGCTGATGAGGAATGGATTCCGAAGATCAAGTTGTCCCAGCAATCGATAAAAATAAATATCCCCGGTTATCATAATGTATTAAGGTTCACCACCCAGGGAAAAGCCATTGCGGACATGATTTATTTAGAAGGGGTAGACCAGGGACACAAGGTTACGATCATTGATCCAAACGATCCAACCAGGAGGAAAAAGATATCTGTGGAGAATGCGGAAGCTGAGATTTTGCTAAAACCTATTTTTTCAAAAGGAGAAAAAGTATATCACAGACCAGCTATCCATCAAATCAGGCAAAGAACTCAGGACAGGTTGGCTGCTTTTGATAAAACACACAAAAGATTGATCAATCCACATATTTATCCAGTGGGCCTGGAGGCCAGTTTGTATGAATTCAGGACTAACCTGGTATTGAAGGCTAAATCCTTGGAAAATGGGAATTGAATAGAACTGAAAAATAATAATGATGTATTGGTTCTGACCAGAAAAAAAAATAGGGTAGGTGTTAATCTTTTAGATTTAGGTTAAAATCCCACTGGAATCCAGGCCATAATCTTTGGTATTTCAAAGGGATTGTTATTATCATCCTCCAGTTTTTTCATTTTCATGATTTCTAAATTACCGCAGGAAAAGGAAAGCGTTCCTTCCTCATCTATATCAAAAGTATGAGCTGATTTTAAGACCGTAAGAAAAATGTCTTCCCCATTTCCTTCACACAACTTTTCTGTCATTCCCATGAACCCCAGCACATCAATACCGTTTCCTTCCAGGTAGGTGAGGATGCTGAAAATATTACAACCCGTGTGGCCAAAGGCTGTTTTATTGACAGTGTCAAAATAAAGGGTAGGTTTTTTATCAGGAAAGAGCTCATCAAATGGCTTGAATTTATCATAGATATAACTCAATTCCCATAAACCCTCCAGTTCTTTCTGAGAGGTTGTTTTTTTCGATTTTTCAGGAAAGGGTTCTACTTCAATGGTATCGGGGATCTGGGAAAAACCCAAGCCTGCTATCAGGAAAAATAAAACCATCCAAATGGAAAATAATTTTTTCATGAGTGTAGGGTTTATTGTCAAAGGAAATATAAGGATTAATTGATAAGAATAAAATAAATTACTCAAAAATTAAGCCATAAACCAATTCTCGATTGGAAGATGTTCCTTAATAAAAAACCCTTCAAGAAATTTGATCTTGAAGGGCTTCTGTTGAGAGAATAAATTTTTTGTGCTATTCCTTGGTTGCTGTGGCGGAATGCAATTTACCCATTTCCTGATCAATTGTCCATAGTCCAATGCCTTCCTCACCAATGATTTCAAAAATCTCCAGGGCTCTTCTGGCTAATGTCTCTTCTTCCCTTTGCTCGGTAACAAACCATTGCATAAAGCTAAAGGTTGCAAAATCTTTTACGTTGAAACAATGGTCGACAATGCTATTGATGGATTTCGTCACTGCAATTTCATGCTCAAGGATAAGTTCAAAGACCTCCCTGAGAGAATTAAAATGTTGCCGGATATTGGTGATTTCTGGTTGGATGGCATGTCCTCCTGCCTCGTTGATATACCGGAACAATTTTAACATGTGACCCCGCTCTTCTTCCGCATGGTCATAGAGAAAGCTGGCAGAATTGGAAAATCCCTGCATCTCAGCCCATGAAGCCATAGAAAGATAATAAGCGGAAGATTTCCCCTCCATTTCTACCTGCTTGTTGAGTTTATTTTCCGTATCCATGAGCAGTGACCTTTTTAAGGTTACTATTTCTTTTTCTTTGGTTTTCATATACTTTTTCGTTTATATTATTCTTTTGGCAATACCATAACATTTATTTTACTCGGAAAATTTCCCGTGTGAAATACTTTATGCAAGGCTTTAACAAAATCTTCTTCTGAGGCTTCAAAGATATTATCCACATATTTCTGAGGATTTCTGTCTATTAATGGAAACCAGGTACTTTGAACCTGAATCTGTATTTTGTGTCCTTTCTTAAAGGTATGATAAACATCCTGTAATTGAAAGTCTACATCGGTAATTTGGTCGGGAATAAAGGGACTTGGTTTTTCAAAACTTTCCCTGTACCTGCCTCTGATTACCTCAGATCGTACCATTAGGTGGTAATTCCCCATGTCTACTCCATCCAGAACATATGGGTGGTTGGGATAATCTCCCGGAAAAACATCAATGAGCTTCACAACCCAATCAGCATCTGTCTGGGAGGTCGCGACTTTTAATTGGGCCATGATTTCTCCTGCAAGTGTCAGGTCCTCTTCCAATACCGGGGTTTCGAAGGTCAATACATCGGGTCTCCTTGCCGCAAAGCGCTGATCGTCGGCCATATATTTCCGGGGGGTAAATGTAATTTTGATATCCTGGCTGTAAGGTACGGGATTGGCAGGGTCTGATTCAAAGGACGAAAACCTGTTTCCCTCAGGTTTTTCCGTGGAAAGCCCTCCATTTTGCTGAAAGTAAAAGCTTTTCCACTCACTTTCCTTTGGCGGCCATTCTTGAAATGCTTCCCATTTATTCAATCCCGTATCAAACATATAAGCTTCAGGCAACCCAGGCTTACCTGTTGATTCGGCTTTAAGAAAATGATGGAAAAATTCCCGTTCCACCTCTTTTTGGTACCAGGTGGAGATGGAATCCCCAAAATACATATTGGATATTACTTGCGAACCCGTTTCTCTTGACCAGTCTCCGTGCGACCAGGGACCCATTACCAGGCTGTTGTACGTATCGGGATTATTTTTTTCTATGGTCTTGTAAATATTCAAAGGGCCATATAAATCTTCTGCATCAAACCAGCCTCCAACGACCATCACAGCGGGTGAGACATCCTTCAAATGCGGAATAATGCTTCTTTTTTGCCAGAATTCATTGTAGTCCGGATTGTTTTTCAATTGCTGCCAAAAGAAATTGTCGGCACCATAGTATTTGTCAGCATTCTTTAATGGTCCCATATCCATGAAAAATTGATATCCATCATTGGTACCGGGATTGACCATGTCGTACCAGGCTTCTGTCGTCGGCTCTTCCTTTTGATAACCAAATACGGAAGTGGCCAACCAATAACTTAGGAAATAAGCGCCATTGTGGTGAAAATCGTCAAAATAGAAGTCTCCTATTGGTGCCTGGGGAGATACAGCCTTAAGATTGGGATGGGCATAGGGCAAGGCCGCAGCACTGTAAAATCCGGGGTAACTGATGCCCCATTGACCCACTTTGCCATTGTGGTTGTCCACATTGGCCAACAACCATTCTATGGTATCATAGGTATCTGTGCTTTCGTCGATATCATGCGGATTACCGCTTCTTTCGTTCAAAGTGGGCCGCATATTGTCATAGCTTCCTTCAGACATCCACCTTCCACGAACGTCCTGATAGACAAATATATACCCGTCTTTCATCAGAAAAGGGGAAGGCCCCAGGCTGTTTTTCAGGTTTCCTTCTCCGTAAGGTCCTGCACTGTAAGGGGTTCTTTGCATTAACATCGGATAAGTTTTGGAGGTATCCAAGGGGCTGTAAACCACCGTATGCAGCAGGGTACCATCCCGCATGGGGATAGTATATTCTTTTTTCTCGTAATTCTGTACCACATAATCGGCTTGCTCCTGCCCAAAAGTAAGTTGGAAGGATAAAACCAGGAGCAAGGACATCAGCCAAAGGCTTTTTACATGATTTTTCATAAGACATTTTTTTTCAGCTTGGGTACATTCCGGTAATACCAAAGCTTATTTCCCTATTTTGAAGTAATTTTCATTAGTTTTACAACTCAATATTTTACGGCTTCCGGAAGAACAAAACCAATTTTTCGATTGAAGCTGGTAACCGTTAAAGTTAAAACAGTATTTCCAATAAATGAAGACCATTGCATTAATTCCTGCAAGATTTGGGGCTACCAGGTTCCCAGCCAAGCTTTTGTCAGATTTAAGGGGAAAACCTTTGATTGCAAGAACTTACCTCAGTACCCTGGCAACCGGTGTTTTTGATGAGGTCATGGTGGTAACTGATCATAAGGACATTGCCAGGGCGGTAGTAAATGAAGGTGGTAAAGTGTTTTTTAGCCGAAAAGAGCATGAAAGTGGTTCGGACAGGATTGCCGAAGCAGCAGAATCCATTGAGGCAGATATCATTGTAAACGTTCAAGGTGATGAACCCTTTCAAGACAAAAGTTCTCTTTCGGATTTGATAGCCGTTTTTGCTGATCCCCAGGTAAAAGTAGCCTCATTGATGAGTTCAATTAAAGGGCATGAGCTCATTCAAAACCCAAACATCGTCAAGGTGGTGGTTGATGCAAATAATTTTTCCCTTTATTTCAGTCGCTCAGCAGTTCCTTTTCAACGGAATGAAAATAGCACCCCTGAATATTACAGGCATATTGGGATTTACGCCTATAAAAAGGAATTGTTAATGGCATTCACGGGATGGGAGAAATCCACATTGGAAAAAACAGAAATGTTGGAACAGTTGAGGTTGCTCGAAAATGGATATAAGATCAAAATGGTGAAGACCAATCACCAGGCCGTGGCCATAGATGTACCTGAGGACCTCGACAAGGCCCTTGCCTACTATGATGCCTTTTTTGGGCAATAATATCTCCAGAGAGAGCCGTTTGCCAGAAAACTGATTTTATTTTTAAACATGAAGTAAATTAAGGGTATGCACCACAGCTAGTCCGGCTGTTTCTGTTCTCAACCGATGCTTGCCCAGCGAACAAGGTTTAAAGCCTTTTTCCAGGGCCATAGCTACTTCTCCGGGACTGAAATCACCCTCCGGGCCAACCAAAACCAGATAGGATTGATTGGGTTCGGCCAAATGGAACAAATGTTTGGTGTTTTCCTTGTCCAGATAGGCGATGTATCGTTCGTGGTTGGTAAAAGCGCTGTCTGAAATAAAATCTTCAAATTCAGTAATTTCATTCAATACAGGCAGCCATGCTTTAAAGCTTTGCTTGCAGGCAGCAATCAGTTTTTTGGTCAGGCGATCAAAATTGACCTGGCTTCTTTCAATGTGGTTGGTTTTGAGAAAGGTTATCTCATTGAAGCCTATCTCTGTGATTTTTTCCAGCATCCACTCCATGCGGTCCAGATTCTTTGTTGGAGCTATGGCCAAATGAATATGGAATTTTTCCAAAGGGGAGAAATCCTGGGCGATAATCTTTAATTTACATCTCTTGGGATGGTTGTCCTCAACCATACAAGTAAAGAATGACCCCTTGCCATTGGTGAAAAGGACAGTATCCCCAATATTTTTTCTTAAAACCTTTACCAAATGATTGGATTCCTTTCCTTCCAACTCAAAAGATTCTCCACTGATGTGTTCTTCAAAAAACAATTGCATTTGCCGGATTTTTGTTTTTTCTTGTCGCAAATATAACCTGAAAATGTAAGTAGTAATTCCTTATTGTAGCAGATATTTATTCACCAAAGAAATTTGTCATATATGAAGGCCAAAACACTCATAGATTTAATTAAAACCAGTCCTGATCCCGATTGGCAGCATTGGTTGGAAGAAACGCTTGCAGCATTTGATTGTGTAACGGGCACGTTGCATGTGTTGGGCAAAGAAAGTGATCTTTTGGAATTAAAGGCCCAGGTAGGTATACCGGATTTTTTATTGCCAAAAATGTCCCAGATCCCTGTGGGGAAAGGGATGGCGGGTATTGCCGCCGAAAGAAAAGAAGCTGTGCAGGTATGTAACCTGCAAACTGATGCCTCGGGAGTTGTACGGCCGGGAGCCAAAGACACCAAGGTGGAAGGAGCCATTACCGCTCCCATGCTCTTGGATGGGGTTCTCTATGGCACACTTGGCATAGCCAAAAAGGATCCTTACGAATTTTCCGATGAGGAAACCCATGCTTTGATGCAAATTGCTTCCGCCATGGCAAAGGCAGTTTAATGACTTACACTTTAACAAATATTTTAAGGCGATAAAGGATATAAAGAAAAATCCAAACCAGCATAAATGCACCAAATGCCTGAAATACGGGATGCCAATCCTCTGGTAGTGGGGCATATAGGCCACCAAATAATTTGGTGCTGGTGTAATTGAAATTGATAAAGCTGTAGGCAAAGTAAACTGTCAGTGAATTCAGACCGATAACCTGGAAAAAAAAGGCCCACTTTCTGATTTTCCAAACATCAATGACCAAATAAAACATCAATAGAAACAAGAAAGCCATTCCTGAAGTCAGAAGGATAAAAGAGCTAGTCCAAAGGTGTTTGTTGATCGGGAAGTGCAGGCTCCAGAGTAAACCGACAGCGATTCCCAAAATTCCCGCCAGGGCAAGGTATTTAATTTTTCGGTTATCCAGCCAGGCTTTACCCAGAATTTCCCCGGCCAGTGTTCCAAAGAGGGTAAGGCATAAGGCTGGTATTTGGGTTAAAATTCCCAATTCGTCATAGTTCCCCTGTAACATTCTTCCCGGAAGGAAAGTCCTGTCAAACCAGCCTACCAGGTTTCCTTCTATACTCAGGTCTCCTGCGCCATAACCAGGTACTGGGATTAAATACAAAGCCGCATAATACAACAACAGTATGCCCAATCCTGTGACAAGTCGTTTGGTAAAGTCAAGGTTTAAAAACAAAAGGGTAGATACAAAAGTAGCCAATCCAATCCTGCCCAGTACACTGCCCAACCTTATCTGATCCGGCTCGAAAAAGGGGATGGGGGCATTTTTATAGAGAATGCCTAATAAAATCAAAATCAGCATTCTGATAAATGTTTTCCTGTAGAGGTTGAATTTCGAAAAACCCATAGATCTGCCCTTATTCAATGAAAAAGTCAGGGAAACCCCGGCAATGAATAAAAATAAGGGAAAGATAAAATCATAAAAAGTAAAACCGTTCCACTCAGGATGGGTAAGTTGATCTGCTATCCAGTCCAGCGCCGCTATTCCAGTTTTACCTTTTAACAAGACCAGAAATGTACCTCCTCCTGCAATCAGCAACATATCGAAGCCTCTCAGGGCATCAATGGATAGTAATCGCCTGGATTTTGTTGGGTCTGCAGAAATAGGGGACTCCAGTTCAGGATCTTTTTTGAGGCCTTCTTGAGTGGTTTTATTCATGATTAATATATTAGGTAAAATGGGTTTTTACTTGTAAATCACCTTTGATTTAAAGGTTTGCTTCCAATATATTTTATTTTTCTGAATTTAAAAAGTATTTTTATTCCTTCCATTGGATACTGGTATGAAGTGCCAATGGTTGGTTTTTGTAAATATGTGTTAATTGTCAAGATGAAAAAGAATAGAAGAGATTTTCTAAAAGTTGGAAGTTTGCTTGGCTTGGCGGGTTTATCTGGCTGGTCTTCAGAAGTAAAGGCTGCCCCTATGAAGAAAAGGGCGGCTTTAGCCAATTTCAATATGAGTGGTTTTGCAGCGCCACCCTTGGAAAAAGTAAGGATAGGATTTGTAGGTCTTGGAAACCGGGGGCCAGGAGCTGTGGTGCGAATGAGCAAAATCGAAGGGGTAGAGATCAAAGCTTTGTGTGATCTCAGGCCGGAAAGAATAGCACATGTCAAAGACAGAATAAAAGATACCCCCCATAAACCTGCAGTCTATACCGGCTCAGAAGAGGCCTGGAAGAAAATGTGTGAATCAGAGGATTTAGACCTGATCTATATCGCTACTCCCTGGTACCTGCATGCACCTATGGCGGTATACGCCATGGAGCAGGGCAAACATGCGGCTACGGAAGTTCCTGCAGCCATAAGCCTGGAAGAATGCTGGCAGCTGGTAGAAACTTCCGAAAAAACCAAAAAACATTGCATGATGCTGGAAAATACCTGCTACGATTTTTTTGAATTGCTCACCCTAAATCTTGCCAGGCAAGGTTATTTTGGGGAGATCATTCACGGAGAAGGGGCTTATATTCACGATATTCTGGAGGGTAATTTTTCCAAAACCAAGTATTACGATATGTGGCGGCTAAAGCAAAACCTGCGCAACGGAAACCTTTACCCCACCCATGGTTTGGGCCCTGTAGCCCAGATCATGAATATCAACCGGGGTGATCAGATGGATTATCTGGTTGCCGTTTCAAGCAATGATTTCATGATGGGAGAAAAAGCCAAAGCACTTGCCGCTGAGGACGATTTTTACAAGGAATTTGCGGGAAAAAGCTTTCGGGGCAATATGAATACCACAACTATTAAAACGTATCGGGGTCGAACCATTATGTTGCAACATGATGTCACTTCTCCCAGGCCCTATTCCAGGCTGCATACCATCAGTGGCACAAAAGCCTATGCTCAAAAATATCCCGAACCGGGCAAAATATCAACCGGTCATGAAGGCTGGTTGTCTCAAGAAGCCATGAAGGAATTGGAAGAAGGTTTTTATCCTCCCATTGTAAAGAAAATCGGTGAACTTGCCAAACAAATTGGCGGCCATGGTGGTATGGATTTTTTGATGGATTGGCGTTTGATAGATTGCCTGAGAAACGGCATCCCTCTGGATATGGATGTATATGATGCTGCTAGCTGGAGCGCTATCGCCCCTTTGAGTGAATGGTCTGTTTCCAATAGAAGTGAAAACATTGATGTACCCGATTTTACAAGAGGTGCCTGGAGAAACAATCAGCCTGTAGATGTGGAATTGAGCAAAGGCGGAAATACCAATATTTTGACGGGTTAATCAAAGAACCGGAAGGGAAAAACAGCCAATCCTATAAAAGCTTTTGCTTTTGCCCGCTTTTTCCACCACTTTTAAGATTTATTACCATCAATAAACCATTTGAATGAAAATTTATAAGCGAAAAAATCCGCGAGATTTGGGCAAATTGGCAGGAGATCATGCTGCTGAGGCCATACTTTCAGCCATTAGTAAAAAAGGATCTGCCAATATTATTCTTGCTACAGGAACCAGCCAATTTGAAACGATCAAAACTTTATTGACCCATCAGGAAATAGACTGGAGCAAAGTAACCATGTTTCATCTGGATGAATATCTGGGATTGCCCATGACCCACCCGGCCAGTTTCCGGAAATACCTTAAGGAAAGGTTTTTGGATGAAGTGAAGCAGTTAAAGGCCTATCACCTGATTGATGGAGAAAAAGATCCACAGGAAGAAACAGAGCGATTGGGAAAGCTGATTTTAGCACAACCCATAGATGTGGCACTGGTGGGTATTGGAGAAAACGGACATTTGGCATTCAATGACCCTCCTGCTGATTTTTCTACCGAAGTGCCTTATCTGGTGGTAGATCTCGATGAGGCCTGCCGTAAACAGCAATTGGGCGAAGGTTGGTTTCCTGACCTGGAGGCAGTACCAAAACAAGCCATCAGTATGTCTATCCAGCAAATCATGAAGTCAAAACAAATCATTTGTTCTGTTCCGGATGAAAGAAAAGCACAGGCTGTAAAATCCTGTCTGGAAAATAAGGTAAGTCCTGAATTTCCGGCCAGTATTCTTCAGGAGCATCCTGATTGTTCCCTTTACCTGGATGAAGCTTCGGCTTCGCTTTTAAGTCATAAGGTATCTTATAATTGATCACTTGAAGAGAAAATGCAGAAGACCCAGACCGTTGAAATTGGTTCATTAAACCCAAAACAAACCTATATATCCATAGCCATAATTGGTGGTTTGTTTTTTATTTTTGGATTTGTTTCCTGGGTCAATGCAATTTTGATCCCTTATTTTAAAATTGCCTGTGAACTGAATAATTTTCAGTCTTATCTGGTTGCTTTTGCATTTTATATTTCCTACTTCATTTTCTCCGTTCCAGCCTCTTACTTGTTGAAAAATGTAGGATTTAAAAAAGGGATGATGGTTGGTTTTTGGGTCATGGCTCTGGGGGCTTTCGTTTTCGTGCCTGCTGCCATGGGTAGAACTTATGAATTGTTCCTTTTGGGCTTGTTTATGATAGGTGCCGGATTGGCGGTCTTGCAAACGGCAGCTAACCCCTACATAACCATTCTTGGACCAAAGGAAAGTGCGGCGCAGCGGATCAGCATCATGGGCATTTTGAACAAGGGAGCCGGGATATTGGCACCTTTAATTTTTGCTGCTGTGATACTTAGGGTTTCAGATGATGAGATCATTTCTCAACTGCCTGCAATGGGTGAACTGGAAAAAAACATATTCCTGGATGAGTTGATCAGTAGGGTGATCATTCCCTACGCCATCGTGGGGACAGTCTTGGTTATTTTGGGTATTTTGGTCAGGATTTCACCTTTACCAGAGATCAATACGGAGAATGAAACGGAAACAGTTTCCAAGGCCAATGCCAATAAGTCCTATATCCTGCAGTTTCCCCACTTGATTTTAGGAGCACTGGCCATTTTCCTTCATGTGGGTACACAGGTGATCGCCATCGATACTATCATGAGTTACGCCATCTCTATGGACATCTCATTATTGGATGCCAAGGTTTTTCCATCCTACACACTTGCGGCGATGATTGCCGGTTATATTTTCGGAATTATTGTCATTCCCAGGTTTCTTTCTCAGGTCACTGTATTGAAAGCATTCACCACTATGGGCTTGATTTTTACTTTTGCTATCTTATGGATACAGGGAGGAGTAAATTTTTTGGGCATGCAGGTGGATATCTCCATTTGGTTTGTGGTACTTCTTGGATTGGCCAATTCATTGGTTTGGGCAGGGATTTGGCCACTGGCTTTGGATGGTCTGGGCAAATTCACCAAACTGGGGGCTTCCATTTTGATAATGGGGCTTTGCGGAAATGCTATTTTACCGATGATTTATGGCTATTTTGCCGATGAAATCGGACTTAGAGAAGCATACTGGGTACTGGTCCCCTGCTATCTTTACCTGATGTTTTATGCCTTTAAAGGTCATTCCATTAAAAAGTGGGCCTGAATCAATCAAAATGGGCCATATTACCAGCTAGCAAGGCTTCATAGTCTTTTTGGGTATCAATGTCTACCTTTCCAAGGTCAAATGGTACCGAAGCACTTTGATCGTCTTCCGAATTGATAATTTTTCTGGCACCTTCGGGCCCTTTAAGTTTTTCAAGGCTGGCAAAACAGCTTTGATCAAATAAGACCGGGACTCCAAGCCTGTTTTTATACAGGGAGGCAACTATCTTCTTTTCATGTTGGTTTTTTACCCTTATCAGCTCATCCAGGTGCTTTTTCTCAACAAAGGGCTGATCGGACAACATAATGACTGCCTGCTTCGCATTCGCTGATTTTTGAAGCATTTTTATCCCAAGACTCACAGAAGTGCCCATTCCCAGCTTCCAATCTGGATTCTCAACGATCACAGTTCCTAAATGACTGATTTGCTGCTCTATTTCATTTTTGTAGGCACCGGTTACCACAATTATGGGAAAAAAATTTGCATTTTGAGCAGTAAGGATGGCCCTTTCAATTAAAGTCTTTCCCTCGTATTTCAGAAGTTGTTTTGGATTTCCCAACCTGCTGGAATTTCCTGCAGATAGGATAATGGCTGCTGTCTGGTCCATTGGGTTTGTCAGGTTACCTCGGAAGATCATTGCCAATAAAGGCATTTGGATTAACTTTTGGAATGCTGCTTCCCCACTTTGCTTGCAGCGCATCTATAAAGTAATTGGCCAGAAAGGCATTTGCCCTGGCATTGGTATGCACCCCATCTACGGAAAACCCGCCATTGGGAGGGATTATGGAATTGGCCAAAGGTACTGATCCTGCATTGATGCTACCGGAAGCCACCTTGTCTAAAAAGTCATTGACATCTACCAGTACCAATCTTTCGTTTTGAGCAGCTACTGCTGCTTGAATGATGCCGTTAAAGGTATTGATTTTTTCTTCCAAAAAAACCTGTTCCTGAGGCAAAAGGACAAATTCATCACCTACTGGAACGGTAACTCCTATGATGGATGTTTGGTTACCCCCTACCGTTTGGCCCAGCACGGTTGCCAGTGTTAAAGCTACTTTGTCATTTTGCCGGCTCAGACGAATGGAAGGGATTCCCATACCACTGAGGTCGGTCAGGGTTTTGTCTTCCATGACAAACCCATTTAGACCAGCCTGGAAATTAATGGTGCGCATGTTTGTTTCTTCCGCTGAAAGCAGCCCTTCCTGTTGTGCCTGATTCAGTGCCTGATTGTAATCTGCAAAAGCCCCGTTTGCCAAAATGGCAAAAGCCTGGTTCAGGGGCAGAGCATTCCAACTCAAGGTGCTGAAAAAGGGAAGGGTATTCAAATCAGGGATATTTCCAACGGCGCCTTTTGACTGGGGATTGGCCTGTAGCATGCTGTTCAGAGCCGTATTGTACAGTTGCTCAAAATCTTCATCACTGGTTAACAACATGTCATTGGCACCTCCCTGAAGGGCGTAGGGGAGAACATCGTTTTTTCCCAACCAGAATACAAAAAATGTCCCTCCGTCAGCCAAAGCGGCAGAAGCATCCCCAATCAATGTAGAAGATCCCGGATTACTGGCAAAACGTGCATAATGCAAGTTAAACAGGGGATGGTCGGGGGTATTGATGTTTCCTGTTTGAGGAGATAATGCCGCTGCGAGATTCACCCCATTTACCCCAAAGTTATTGATCTCAGCCCGGTTTCCTTCAAAGGGAAGCAGGGGATTTCCCGGCACAATAGGGGCAGGGATTACGGTTCCGGAATTGGGATCGACCCGGAGTATCAGCCGTCCCAGGTTGCTTCCCGGAGGACTCAACACATAAGCGCCCACTTCTGCATTCACATCAGGCAGGTTAAAATCCCCTCCTCCGACTTTTTTGAGCTGTTCGGCCAAAATGGCAACAAAGGAATTTTGTTGACCGCGATTGTATAAAGCTCCATCCATTACTCCTGCGGTAACCGAGCTGCCAATAGCAATAACTTTGCTGAAATCGGCCTGTCCGGGATCGGGAATAGGACCAGTTGGCTCCGGGAAATCATAAAATCCATCACAAGCTCCCAATAACAAAAAGAGCATTAAAGAAAGGTACTGTATATTTCGATGCATTTTTTCAGGGTTTAATTTAACAACTCATCAAAGGTTATGGATAGGTAGTAAATGGCACCAATAGTGGGGCCCCCAAAATTCAGGAAATACCTGTTGTTGAAGATGTTTGAACCGCCCAGTTTTACCACAGATTTAAGACTTCTCAGCTTGTAGGATACCTGTGCGTCTACATTGTGTACCTCTGGCACATCTCCCCTTGCAAAAGAGGATTCCCAGCGAAATGCCGTTTGGTACCTGTAGCTCAGGTTGAATCCCATGTTTTTAGCGACTTTTCTATTCCCGAAATTGATATTGTACTTGTGTTCGGGAGTATTGAATTCTGAAAGGAAACCCTCCTCAAATGCAGTGATCAAACGGTTAAAGTTGTAGTTTCCACCTATGGTGTAATTATTGGGCAAGTTATAGGTGATACCAATAACAGCACCATGGGCCCTGACTTCACTGTCTACAATATTGGTATAGGTTTGGAAGGTGTTTTCCTGGCCGGGGATTGTTACAGGAGTCAATAGGGTAGGGGCATTGACAGCATTGATGGCTCCCTGGTCTGTGGCTGGGGAGGCACCTGGATAAACAGGGCCAGGTGCTTTTCTAATCGCTGTTTGAGAAATAAAATCGTTATATATATTGTAATAATAAGCCATGTCAATCAATAGCCGGTTGTCGGCAAGCAAACCCTTATAACCTATTTCGATGGAGTTGACTTGTTCGGGCCTTAATGCAGGTAAATCCTCAACTTGTTCCAAAAGATTGGTGGCAGCTGCTGACACCGGACTAGCACCTGCAGCCACAGCTTCTGAATACTGTTGTACGGAGGCCAGGGAAAAAGCATTTTCAAATACATTGTATTTTTCCCTGTAGTAAGGTAGCCCTGAAATCAACCTGGCTGACACCACATTTAAATCGATGTGTTGGGCCTGGGTAGTGGGCATACGGAATCCTGTCTGATAAGAAAGTCTGAAATTACTGTTCCCTTCTGTAAATACCCCGGAAATTCTTGGACTAAACTGTCCTTCAAAATTTTCATTCTTGTCATACCTGACAGATCCGGTGATCTTTAGTTTTTCGTCCAACATTCGTTTTGAAGCCTGGGTATAACCTCCGAATTCCGTAACAGAAATATCATTTCCCTCCACGTCTGCAAAAATGGTTCCATTGGACCTCAAGTCATAAATCCGGTAGGAAGCACCTACCTGAAGGTCTATGAAATCAATTTCATTCTTAAAATCATATTGGCCTTCTGCCATATACATTCTGGACCGGTCATTGAACAAAGAACCCTGGGGAATAAAATCAGCCCTGATATTTCGTTCCGAATTTTGAAATTCGCTCGTTCCGGGCAGGTATCTGCCTTGATCTGCCTGAGTCCTGGCGAAGCGATGTGCCTCTGCTTGCTGCTCAATGGAACCCAAGGTTCCCGGAGCGACTTGCTGCAAGGCCAGGGCACCCATGTAATTCAAGGTATATTCCCCAAACCATTGGGCATTTCCCTTCCATTCATCATTGATATTCACTCCTGTCAGATCGGCAATGTAGGAGTCTCCCGAATTTTCCCTGGTCGTGTATCCCCGCAAAAAATAATTGTCTGTTTTTAGCTCCAGTTTGTGTTGGGTAATATTGAAATTGTTTAATGAGTAGCGTTGAGCCCCGGTATATACAGATGTCCCGGAACCATAATTCAGGGTATAGGACAATTCTGCCTTGTCATTTAGCCGGTAATGAAGTGCACCGCTTACTTTGTAGTTTTTTGCCCCGTAATCGACCAGATCCCGCTCGTCATATCCTGTTCGCGAAACCACCTGATCTGGAATACTGGCAATATAACTACCCAGTCCAAAAGCATTGGCTTGCTGTTGTATGGCGCCGACATTTCTTAGCAGACCTATATTGTTGGAAACCTCATCTCCAAAAACATGGACCCTGTTTTCACCCGGATTAAATGACAAATCCCCCTGTGCTCCGGCATTGAGATCCGTTTGGTCGGTTCCATACCAGTCTTCCGCTTCCATAAATGTCGCACTTACCTTAAAGGCAAATTTATTGTTGAATGCCTGGGCATAGCGGAGGGATCCTTCAAACATGGGTTGAGGAGAAGCCGGCTCACCTGCCCTTCCAGCAACATGGTTTATGCCCTGCTTGTAAAAGGCACTTAATCCCTGGTATTCAAAGGGACTTTTGCTGTTTATCAGGAGAATTCCATTAAATGCATTGGGCCCATAAAGAGCTGAGGAAGCTCCGGGAATGAATTCCACACTTTCCACATCCAGTTCAGATGGGCCATTGAGGTTACCTATAGGAAAATTCAGGGCAGGGGCCTGGGTGTCCATTCCGTCTGTCAATTGTACAAAACGGGTATTGCCGGTAGAATTAAAACCTCTTGCGTTTAAAATTTGAAAATTTATGGATGTGCTGGTCACATCCACCCCTTTCAGGTTAGCAATTGCTTTATAATACGTATCGCTGGCTGTTTCCCGGATATCCAGGATATCCATTTTTTCAATCGTTACCGGTGATTGCAGAATACTTTCTTCCACCCTGGAAGCCGAGACTACCACCTCCTGACCCAACATGGTTTGTTCTTCCAGAATTACCTGTAGCCCGTTTACCTCATTATCCGTTATTTCGACTTCCTTACTGGCAAAGCCAATCATGGAAAATATCAAAGTCAGTGGTGGGGGTTGGCTGACAGTAAGGATGTAGTTACCATTCACATCTGTAATGGTTCCAATAACTTTACCCTTAACCAAAATATTGACCCCGATTAAAGGCTCATTGGTTTCGGATTCAAATACTTTTCCTGAAATGGATACGGTATTCTGGCCGTTGGTCTGAGCATTAAAAAGGAAATAACCCAGTATTGCCATCCAGAAGGATAATCTATATGCCTTTATAGATATGCTCATGATTTGTTTGGGTTTAGGTTAGCAAAATGCGTTAATTTGTCAGTCAAAATTTTATAATCATTATTTATATTTTAGAATTGGTATTGATACTTCATAGATAAATGATGAAACTGCGTTTTATTTTTAAACGGTTAATTTTAATTTAAGGTAATGAAAATTTAATTTATTTGCACCATTATTCCAATGAATAGCTGCTGGGTTTGGTGGGGTTTTAATGAAAATGCGATTAGTGCGAATAAAAAAAACAGGAGCAATTCATCCGATGTGGATAATTACTCCTGTATCTATTTCAGGCATTTATTTGGTTCTAAAATCTGCAGACCTGTTTCAGTACCAGGTCAAATCCAGACCATGGATGGTATAAAAAAACCTTTCTGATGCAGGTCCGGATTAGCGGATTCAGACTATAAATAAACCAGCTATAGTAAGTACTTCATTCTTATTAAGAGGCTCATCAAAGGATTCTGTCACCCCATCTGCACCAACAAGGCTAACTGTGGTAACATCTACTCCTCCTTGCACCACATTGTCCTCGCCATTATACACAGCCTGTGTTTGTGCGGGCATGCCTTCACCTCTCTGGTCCTGAAGAATCCAGCCTTTCAAACCCCTAAGTCTCCTCACTTCTGATGCATGTCTGGCCTCCACGGAATGAATCTGCAGCGCAGCGGTCAATAAGTCTCCATTAGAAATTAAGTTCCCCGCCTGCCCCTTGTAAGCCCGGACGCCTGTATCTTCAAAAGCTTGTGCTAAAGCCAAAAACTGTTGGTAATCCCCAAAAGGATTAAAGGCTCCTCCGGCGGTAAAATCGAAATCGGGTTTGGAAACCGGAGTGGCTCCCAGTGAATCGATGACAATTTTCAGTAAGTCTACATGGTGGACCTCATGAAATTTGATCAACTCAATAATAGAATGGTCCTTACCGGCAGGAATAAGACCATTTGTATCTAATCCCATTGTATAAAATTCCGCTTCCAGGTATTCCAGTGTCAATGCAAAATTAAGCACATCAGCCAGATCTTCCGAAGTCGCAGATTGGGCAGAAGCCTTGTTATTTGCTGCTACACCGGCAAGTGAAAGTGGTATTGCAGCAAATGCCGCTTTTTTACCTAATCCAACCAGTTTTTCAAAGGCATCTCTTCTTGATATGAAGTTTTCTATTCCTTCAGGCTTCACATCATAATTTTTTAATAATTTAAATATGTTCATGATTGCTTCCTCCGTTTTAAGATTTTGGTAATTGATTTGCATTTATTTTGTTAAGGATAAACGGGGATGCTGCTTCCAGGACTTTCCCGGGTTTAAACGCCCTGTCCAATCCATTGCCATCGATGACATCGCTTCCTGCAAATGACCTGGAATCCTCGTCCAAAACACTTCTGATAGCTGCTGCGTGTCTTCCCTCTACAGAAACAATTTTCCCGGCAATCAAAAGCAAATCAGCACTTTCAAATAGCCTCCCAGCACCATTGTAAGCAGCAACGCCAAGATCTTCAAAGGTTTTTGCAGTACTTAAGACACTATGCCGGTTGGAAAAATCCACCGTACTGAAGTCGAAAGTCAGGGAAATAATGGCCTTATCACCTAAGGCTGCCTTTAAGAAATCTCTATGGGCTACTTCATGCTTCCGTAAATCCTCCATGATCACCATTTCTTCATCAGATATACCATTGTAAGGCATGTTGACCACTTCAATGTAAAATGCAGCCTCAAGCTGTTCAAGTGCATAGGCATAGTTCAAAATCCCTGTGTCACCCCTGCCCAGATTTACCGTACGTGGGTGACCTTCGGGTTTACCCATTCCCTTGTCTGGGAGAATTTGCTCCAGGTGTTCACAACCTGAAATCAACAATCCGGAGGCCGCAAGTGTGGCTCCTCCGTATTTGATAAAAGATCTTCGTGAACCATTAAGTCGGGAAACCAAAGGGGTTTCCACATTTGATTTACTGGTTTTTGACATGATACTGTTGGTTATTGGTTAATAAATTATTGAAGCAAACCTTTAGCATGACTCATTTTTATAGTAAACCAAGGCTTAGCTACGGGATGAGCACCACTAAATGGTTTCCGTCAATCACTTACGAACCAATCAAACCTTTTGGATCTGCAAGGGGGGAAAGAATAAAAAAAATTACCTGTTTGGATAGGCAGGATATAAAAAAAAGCCCATGTTAAAATGGGCCATAAGTTTGAAATTTATTTGGATTTATTTTCCTCATTGACATGGGTTACCAGCCGGTCACAGAGGGATTTTATTTCTTCAGAAAAATATTCATCACCGGTGCTGTTCAAGATGGTTTGGCCCATGCCACCCAGAATATCGATGTAAAAACGCTTCATTTCGGCAACAGACATGTCATCGGTCCACAAGTCAATCCTCAAGGTGCTTTGATTGAGGTTGTCCCAGACGTTCAGACTGATACTTCTGGTTGATTCCATACCCTCAGCTTCTTTATCTGAGGCATCCCATTCTATGCTTTTGGGCAAATTTTTATCGTCCAGGGATACTGCAAATTTGATTTCGGATTTTTTCATTTTTTTTGTTTTGAGGAGGCAAAACTAACAAAGAATGATGAAATCGACACGATTAAAATCATCAATAAATATTCAAGGCAATGATTATTATAATCGTCAAAGATTCCATTGCCTGCCCCGACTTATCGGGGTGGCCATCAAGAAACAATTATAAAACAATAAACAGTCAGCATCAACCCAAATCAAAACTTTCCATTTCCGGAATTTCTCCCTTAATCACCAATTTGCCTTCTGTTTTACTTCTGATTTCATCCAACATTACTCCCGGCGCCCTTTCAAGTAGTTTAAATCCTCCTTCCGGAAGGATACTGAATACACCGAGATCGGTGAAAATTTTATGAACACATTTTACTCCGGTAATGGGCAATTTGCAATCCTTTAATAATTTGGAACTCCCGTCTTTGTGGCAATGGTGCATGGCTACAAAAAGCTTTGCTTCTGAGGCCACCAAATCCAAAGCACCTCCAACGCCTTTAATTAATCCGGAAGAAATTTTCCAATTGCTGATATCCCCATTTTCCGATACTTCAAGGGCACCCAGGATTGCAATATCTATATGGCCTCCCCTGATCATGGCAAATGCTTCGGCGGAATCGAACAAAGAAGAGCCTTTGACCATGGTGATCGTCTCTTTGCCGGCATTGACCAGGTCTGGATCGGTGTTGTCCGATTTTGGAAAAGGGCCTATGCCGAGCAAGCCATTTTCTGATTGCAAGACTACCTGCAGGTGGTCAGGGATATGATTGGCTACCAGCGTAGGGATACCAATACCTAAATTGATGTACTGGCCGTTTTTGATCTCTTTGGCTATCCTCTGGGCGATTTGGGTTTTGCTTAGCATTTGTAGGGAGGATTAGGCGGAAACAGTGACGTTTTCAATTCTTTTTTCATAGATTTCTCCCTGAAATATACGCTGCACGTAAATTCCCGGAGTATGGATGTGATTGGGGTCCAATTCACCAGCAGGCACCAATTCCTCCACTTCGGCAATGGTGATTTTACCGGCAGCAGCCATCAGGGGATTGAAGTTTCTGGCAGTACCCCTGTAAATCAGGTTACCTGCCGTATCTCCTTTCCAGGCCTTAATCAAGGCAAAATCTGCTTTGATCCATCTTTCCAATAAATATAACCTGCCATCAAACTCCCTGATTTCCTTGCCTTTGGCCACATCAGACCCTATTCCTGCAGGGGTGAAAAATGCGGGAATACCGGCACCTCCTGCCCTTATTCGCTCAGCAAGGGTTCCCTGTGGAATAAGTTCCAATTCAAGTTCTCCTGCGGTATATTGTTTTTCGAATTCTTCATTCTCTCCAACATAGCTGGCAATTAACTTTCTGATCATTCTTTTTTTCAATAAAAGGCCGATTCCAAAATCATCCACTCCGGCATTATTGGATATGCATGTCAGGTTCTTCAGATGGCGATGGATAAGGGCTTGAATGGAAGCCTCCGGTATCCCGCAAAGACCAAAACCACCCAATAACAATACTGCCCCGTCAGCGATATCGCTTGTGGCTTCCGAAGCATTGGCTACCCTTTTATCTATCATGCGTATCCCTTTTTCTTTTATCAAAAAAATCCCCTGCAACTTGCCGGTCCTTTTCTAGTTGGGCTTTCAGGTCCTCTAAATTTGCGAATTTTTTTTGTGCCCTCAAAAAGTCAAGAAGAAAGACCCGAATGTTCTCACCATAAATTTCCTTTTGAAAGTGGAGTATATGGACTTCTATACTTTTTTTGGCTCCGCTTACTGTAGGTCTGTTGCCTATATTCAGCATACCATCAAAGCTTTCATTTCCTATTTCAACAGTTACCAGATAAGCCCCATCTGCCGGAATCAGTTTATCCGGTTCCTCCACTTTTATATTGGCCGTGGGGAATCCCATGGAACGACCGATTTTATCCCCCTGAACTACGGTTCCTTCCAGTTGGTAAGGCCTCCCTAAAAACTCATTGGCAATGGCGATGTTGCCCTTGTTCAGGGCTTTTCTTATTTTTGTACTGCTAATGCCAATATCATCAATATCCTGACGGGGGATCTCTTCAAGATCAAAATTGTATTTTTCTTGTTGGGCTTTTAAATGTTCAAAACTTCCAGCCCTGCCTTTGCCAAACCGGTGGTCATACCCTATTACCAGTTTTCTGGTTTTAATCTTTTGGACCAATATTCCCTGGATAAATTCATCCGATGTAAGTGCTGCAAATTCAGGGGTGAATGGAATGCTGATCAAATGATCAATTCCGAAATGCTCCAGCAAAACTGTTTTTTCCGAAAATGTATTTAGCAATTGTATGCCGTGATTTTCAGGAGATAAAACCATTCTGGGATGGGGCCAAAAGGAAACCAATACGGTTTCTCCCTGAATGGTATGGGCAATGTCCTGCAATCTTTTGAGAATTTTTTGGTGTCCAAGGTGTACACCGTCAAAGGTTCCAATAGTTACTACCGGGTTTTTAAAATTGGGTAAATCAGCAAGAGATTTATAAATTTTCATGCTGCTCACTTTTAATTTTGTCTATCAGTAATTCCAGTTTCCAGGCATTTTCCAGCCTGAACTCTCCGATGGCTGTCCTTTTTAATGCAGAAAGATAGGCACCCACCCCAAGCAGCTCTCCCAGATCCCTTGCAATGCTTCGGATATAAGTTCCTTTGGAACAAACAATTTTAAAATGGATTTCAGGCAAATCAATACCGGTTATTTCAAAGGTTTTTACAGTTACCGGCCGGGGATCCAATTTAACTTCAATGCCTTTTCTGGCTGATTCATATACCCTTTTTCCATCTTTCCTGATGGCAGAATGATGGGGGGGGATTTGCATGATGTCACCTGTCAGGGATTGGGCAGCCTGTATAATCTCCTCTTTTTCTAAGTGGGAAGGATCGGCTATTTGCTTTACTTCTCTTTCCAGGTCGAAAGATTCAGTGGTTTTACCAAGTACAAAAGAGCCCTCATATTCCTTCTCCCTCGCCTGATATTTTTCTATATTTTTTGTTTCCTTTCCTGCACAGATGATCAATAAGCCGGTTGCCAATGGGTCCAGGGTCCCGGCATGCCCCACCTTTTTTACTTTCAGGGCATTTCTGATTTTTTTTACCACATCAAATGAAGTCCATTGATAAGGTTTGTCCACCAGAAATACAGCTCCATATGGTTTTTCCGGCCTGTCCATTAAAACCATACTGATGATATGGCCAATAGGCCAACGACCAAACAATAAACAGAAAAATAACTCAGCTTACTCTTCCTTACCAGTTGAATCATCCAGGTACAGGCAAGTAAGCCCGCAATAAATGCCGCGATAAATGCCACAAGCATGGTGGTAAATTGTTCGTTTTGGTAGGTAAGCGCACCATCTAATATATCTTTTCCTATTTTACCCAAAATCAGTGGGACTACCATGAGAAAGGAAAATCTCGCTGCCCTGTTTTTATCAATACCCAATAAGACGGAAGTAGAAATGGTGGCTCCGGACCGGGAAATTCCGGGCAACATGGCCACTGCCTGCGCCAAGCCAATGATGACCGAATGTGAAAAAGAAACCGGCTTCCCGGTATTTTTTGCTCTGTCAGCCAGAAAAAGAAGTATTGCCGTAACCAATAGCATAAATCCAACGAAAACTACCTTACCTCCAAAAAGTTGTTCCAGCTGCTCCTCAAAAAGCAAACCTATGACCACGGCAGGTATCATAGAAA
>NZ_JABURL010000032.1 GCF_014762705.1 Cyclobacterium sp.
AGTGCTTCAATCACAGCATCATGATTCCCTTCCCCTAAAACAGAATTCAGGTATTCGACAATCATTTCCTTGCTGTCTAAATAATCTGCAATATCAAATTTTATTGTATTCATTTGGATAAAAAAATACGTGATCTTTCTAAATTTAAAAAGTTGCTTGGTAGTTATTAGGTGTTCTTTTAAAAGGTGCTACAACCTTTATATAATCCCTAAATTATAAGGGACATAATAAGGGACATACAACAGTTCCTTGCTGCACATCCCCCATCAACCTCCCTTTTCGGTTAACCATTTTAAACAAACACCATTTCCACCCCACCAAAAACCATCACAGCACGATATTCACAATCTTGCCGGGGACTACGATTACTTTTTTGGGTGTTTTGCCGGCAATCCATTTTTGCAGGTCCTCGTGCTTCAAAGCAGCTGCTTCGATTTCGGGCCTGGAAAGGCTCAGCGACAGCTTGATCTTTGCCCGCATTTTGCCATTGATGGATACAGGGTATTCATGACTCTCCTCTGTAAGGTATTGCTCCTCCGCCTGTGGATAACGCTCATGTATGATGGATTGGGCATGGCCCAGCCTCTCCCAAAGCTCTTCCGCTATATGGGGCGCATAAGGGGAAAGGATGACCAACAGGGGCTCCAAAACTTCCCTTTGCCTGCACTTGAGTGCAGACAGCTCATTGACACAGATCATAAAGGAAGAAACCGATGTATTGAAGGCATGGCGTTCCACATCTTCCTCTACTTTTTGAATGGTCTTGTGAAGGGCTTTCAAGGCCTCTTTGGAGGCCTTCTCCTCACTCACCTGCCAATTTCCGTTCTGGTCGTGGAAAAGCCGCCACAATTTCTTCAAAAATTTGAAAACCCCATCTATCCCATTGGTATTCCAGGGCTTGAACTGCTCCAGCGGGCCCAGAAACATCTCGTACAGGCGCAGGGTATCCGCCCCATAGCTTTCGATCACATCGTCAGGATTGACCACATTGTATTTGGATTTGGACATTTTCTCCACTTCGGCACCACAGACATACTTTCCGTCCTCCAGCAGAAATGCAGCGTCAGCCAGATCAGGCCGCCATTGTTTGAATGCCTCCAGGTCCAAATGATCGTTGTGGACGATATTGACATCCACATGCATGGGGATCACCTCATGGTCCCCGATCAATCCATGGCTGATAAAGGTATTGCTGCCTTTTTTCCGGTACACAAAATTGGACCTGCCCTGAATCATGCCCTGGTTGATCATCTTCTGGAATGGCTCGGCTATGGGCACCAGGCCACGGTCATAGAGAAACTTGGTCCAGAACCTGGAATACAACAAATGCCCGGTAGCATGCTCTGCGCCACCAATATACAGGTCTACCGCTCCCCAATAATCTGCCGCCTCGGGGCTGACAAAGACCTCCTGGTTTTTGGCATCCATGTACCTGAAAAAATACCAACTCGACCCAGCCCAGCCAGGCATGGTACTCATTTCCAGAGGAAAAGACCCCTCTTCAGTGGAATAGGTCCAATCTTTGGCCCTTCCCAGCGGTGGTGCCCCATCTTCGGTGGGCAGGTACTTGTCCACCTCAGGCAACCTGAGGGGCAAATCCTTTTCAGCTATCAGGTAGGGCAATCCCTCTTTAAAATACACGGGCAAGGGTTCCCCCCAGTACCGTTGCCGGGTAAAGATGGCATCCCTCATTTTATATTGAATCTTGCCCTTTCCTATTCCTTTTTCTTCCAGAAAGGCGATGGCCTTGTCCATGGCCGCCTGCATTTCCAGACCGCTGATAAATCCGGAATTCATAATGGTGCCGCCTTTTCCGGGAAAAGAACCCTCTTCCATGCTGCCTTCAATCACCTGCCTGATTTCCAGGCCAAAGTGTTTGGCAAAATTATAATCCCGCTCATCATGTGCTGGCACGGCCATCACGGCACCGGTACCATATCCGGCCAAAACATAATCTGCAATCCAGATGGGGATCTGTTCCCCGTTAAAAGGGTTGGTGGCGTAGCTTCCGGTAAATGCGCCCGAAATGGTCTTCACATCAGCCATCCTATCTCTTTCGGAACGGTTTTTGGCCTGGGCTACGTAAGACTCGGCAGCTTCCCGCTGCTCATCGGTGATCAATTGTCCTACCAGCTCATGCTCCGGTGCCAAAGCCAGGTAGGTTACCCCGTAAATGGTATCTATCCTTGTAGTGAATACTTTGATTTTATCCGGATGTCCTGCAATATCGAATACCATTTCTGCTCCTACGGACCTTCCAATCCAGTTCCGCTGCATCTCCTTTACAGGCTCCGGCCATTCCAGCTTGTCCAGGCCTCTGAGTAGCCGCTCAGCATAGGCAGTGATCCGCATGCTCCACTGCATCATGCGCTTCCTTTCCACCGGATGGCCGCCTCTTTCTGAGTAGCCGTCCTTGACTTCATCATTGGAAAGCACGGTGCCCAGGGCCGCACACCAGTTGACCGTGGTTTCTGCCAGGAAAGTCAGCCGGTACTGCAACAATATTTTTTGTTGTGCTGCTTCCGAAAAGCCCTGCCAGTCTACCTGGCTGAAGGAAGATGGGTTTTCATCGCAAACGGCGCGAACTCCCTGACTACCTTCTTTTTCAAAAATCGAGACCAGGTGACTGATGGGCATGGCCTTATCCGCATCCAGGTCATAATAGCTGTCAAAAAGTTGCATGAAAATCCACTGGGTCCAGCGGTAGTAATCCGGGTCAGAGGTCCTTACCTCCTTTTCCCAGTCAAATGCGAAACCTATATTTTTCAGTTGCTCTGTATATCTCGCGATGTTTTTTTCGGTGGTAATGGCCGGATGCTGCCCTGTCTGAATGGCATATTGCTCTGCGGGAAGTCCGAAAGAATCGTAACCCATGGGATGCAAAACATTAAAGCCCTTCAACCTTTTGTACCGGGTAACGATATCGGAAGCAATGTAGCCCAGTGGATGCCCTACATGAAGCCCTGCTCCTGAGGGGTAAGGAAACATGTCCAAAGAATAAAATTTTGGTTTATCGGTATCAACTCTGGCATTAAAAAGCCTGGATTGCTCCCAGCGGCCCTGCCACTTTTTTTCAATGGCACGAAAATTATAATCAGACATTTGCTGTATCGGTCTATTTGTAAGTTAGATTCAACTTCAAAATTATAAAAAATATCGGTATTCACTTTAGATAGTGGTCTTAACCACAGAAATATCGCCAAAAGCAAAGAGATTCAATTTTACCTGCTGACTTAGCAACGCCTGAATAAGGGGAATTGAGTTTTGAGATAAGACATGAGATGGTTATCTAATACTCCTTGTTAAGAAAAAATCGCTAAAAAGTCGCAGTAGATCAGCAATAGCTTCAGGCTTGACTTGAACCTATCTACCAGAACCTGAAACCCCTTCCCCTGTACCTGAAAATCCAGTTGTCCCAGATATCCTGAGAAAAGTAAATTTCAGCCCCAAAATTCAAGGTAAAATAGCCGTCATACCTGGCCTCGGGCTCATCCAACCGAGGGTCACCACTACCTCTGCGGGGAGCTCCCCTGCTGTTTCTGATCAGTTCAACATTAGGCTCCCCATTGGGCAGCAGGTACCTGGGTTGTCTCACGGACAGCCTGAGCCTGTCGGGATTTTCCCCCGAAACATAATCTGCAATCAGCTCCTCATAATATCCTGAAATATTAAAAGTACTGATATCATCCATATAGTCCGAAAGGGTAAAGCGGTAATTTCCCTCGATGAAAAAATCCATGTACACATTTACCTTGTATTTCATCCCCAATCCCATGGGAAACACCATCACCCTATTTGCATAAAGTTCATTCTCCGTTCTCAAAGGCCTCAAATCGACCCATTCCTCCCGGTAAAGGGTCCTTGGATTACTGGTACTCGCTCCTACTCCAAAAAACACATAGGGGTTGATGAATTCACGGGTGATGTTGTAAACTTTTACAGGCTTGTAATAATATTCAACCAAAAATGCTGCTTCCCAGTTTCTGCTTCTAAAATTTAAATCTCTCGGAATACGGCCACTTCTCGGATCTGCTTTGACATCCTGACCTGATATTTGGTAATAAGTAAGGTCTACCCTGGCTTTAAGGTTGGTGCCGAATGTGTACCTGGCACTCATAGCGCCATTGTAATCAGGCTGTATCCCTTCACTATACTGCCATAAAGCATACAAATCTCCGAAATATTGGGAAGGTCCTGCTTGCAGGGAGAATGACCAGGGTTCTTCAAACCTGAACCTATACATGCTTTGGGCCAGTATCTCTGTTGAAAGAAACAGCAAAAAAAATACTGCAAACAAAAAGAATTTATGCATAAAAAACTTCACCTATATCCCACCCATGTAACCCCTTGGGTTTTAAAGCCTAAATATAAAATAAAAGGCAATAATAAAAAAAATTAGGAAGGAGTAAATTTCTCCAGGCCAGATCGAATGTGAAGATCTCTCTGCGGAAAAGGAATTTCTACCTTTTCCTCACCAAACCTTTTGAAGATCTCATAATACAACTGGCTTTTTAATACTTTGGGTTTATTGATATATTGAGAGGTCCAAACCCTGAGGTTAAAATCAATGCTACTGTCGTTATATTGCTCAAACAGCACATCAGGTTCCGGGAATTTAAGCACCCCCTCATTGGCTTTGACCACCTCAAGTAGAATTCTTTTGATCTTTGCCGGGTCTTCCCGGTAGGAAACGCCCACGGGGATATTGAACCGGATATTCCTGTCATTATGCGACCAGTTGATCACCGCATTATCGATAAACTGGCTGTTGGGTACAATAATGGAAATATTATCGTTGGTCAGTACCATGGTAGACCTGGCGGAGATTTTGATCACATCCCCGTAAACATCATCGACTTCTATCCGGTCACCTACCTTGATGGGCCTCTCAAACAGGATGATAAGGCCACTGATAAAATTATTCGTGATATTCTGCAGTCCAAAGCCAATCCCTACCCCTATGGCTCCCGCCAAAATCCCCAGAGCACTCAGGTCCACATTGCTGTTTTGGAGGATGGTCACCAAGCCAAAAATGATCAGTACATATTTAAATATAGTGGCAATGGATTGCCTGACGCCAACTTCCAGTTTGTAGCGTGTCAGCACTTTGTTGGCTAAAAATTTTCTGGCCAATTCGGCAATAAAAAAAAGTAAAAAAATAGCCACGACGAGACTGATAAACAAACCCAGGGTTAATTTGGTCTCCCCCAGCATCAAAAGTTTCAGGTTCAACAGATCGTTGAAATGCCCTAAAAAGGCCTCGAAATCACCATTTTTTATATCTTTAATTATTTCCTTCATATTTTTCAGGCTGCAGTTTTAGGGTTTTTGTCCGCAAGCAGGTATTTGACGATTTTCAATATATGTATTTTTTTTGACAGTCATTAAAGGACCTTTCATTACATTCGATCCTTAAAACCACAGTCCTCTCGCTTTGTTCAGATGTTGAAAAAAGACCGATAAATTCGGCTGGGTATTCATCATTAGCCATCAATTTAGATAAATTTGTAATTAATTTTACGTTATGAGTAAACAAAAAGAAGAACTCGAACACCGACTCAAACTCAGGAATATCAAACATTCCGATTTCAATGATATCCGTGAAATCATGGTTTCCGCCTACAAAACCCAGGGAATGACCTGGACCAAGGAGGAATTCAAGAACCAACTGAATGCTTTTCCGGAAGGGCAGATTTGTCTGGAAGACAATGGAAAAGTGGTCGCTGTGGCCCTGAGTCTGATTGTGGATTATGCCAAATATGGAGACAACCACACCTATGACCAAATCACCGGCTACGGCAAATTTGATACCCATGATGAAGAAGGGGATACCCTATACGGTACAGATGTCTTTGTAGACAAGGAGTACAGGGGGCTTCGATTGGGGAGAAGGCTATATGATGCCAGGAAGGAGCTTTGCGAAAACCTGAACCTCAGGTCTATTATTGCGGGAGGCAGGATACCGGGCTACAACAAATATGCTGACCAGATGTCTCCCAGGAAATACATTGAATTGGTCAAAAACAAGGAAATATTTGACCCCGTGCTTTCCTTTCAGCTGGCCAATGAATTTCATGTGAGAAAGGTAATCACCAAATACCTTCCGGAAGACACCGACTCCAGGGCATATGCCACCTTGCTGGAATGGATCAACATCTATTACGAGAAGGAGGAAAAACTAATCGGTAATAAAAAAACCATCGTCCGGCTTGGATTGGTCCAATGGAAAATGAGGCGTTTCAATGATGTGGATGATCTGATGCAGCAGGTGGAATTTTTTGTCGATACGGTATCGGATTATAAGTCTGATTTCTGTTTGTTTCCGGAGTTTTTCAATGCGCCGCTGCTTGCTGAGTTTAACAAAATGGATGCTTCTGAAGCCATCAGGAATTTGGCCGAGTACACAGAAGAAATTGTAAACCGCATGCGGGACCTGGCCCTTTCCTACAATGTGAACATCATCGCCGGAAGTATGCCCGAATATGATGGGAAAAAATTGCGTAATGTGAGTTATTTGTGCAGAAGGGATGGCACCATGGACAAACAATATAAGTTGCACATTACTCCTGATGAACAATCCTACTGGGGCCTGCAGGGAGGAAACGGGATTAAGGTTTTTGATACGGATGCAGGTAAAGTGGGGATTTTGATTTGTTATGACATTGAATTCCCTGAATTGAGCCGCATATTGGCCGAAAAAGAAATGGACATCCTGTTCGTTCCCTTTTGGACAGATACAAAAAATGCCTACCTTAGGGTAAGCACCTGTGCGAAATCCAGGGCCATAGAAAATGAATGTTATGTGGCCATTACCGGTTCCGTAGGTAATTTGCCAAGGGTGGAAAATATGGATATTCAACATTCACAAGCGGCCATCTATTCCCCCTCAGACTTTTCCTTTCCTCACGATGCCATCATCGCAGAGGCTTCACTCAATACGGAGACCACCATTGTGGCTGACGTTGACTTGGATTTGCTGACCAAGCTGCGAAAAGCAGGTAGTGTAAGGAACCTGGCCCAAAGAAGATTGGATCTATATTCCATTCAGTGGAAAAACAAAAGATAATGGATCAGTTCAAGCACATTCCAGGAACCTTGCTTCAAAAAGCAAAGCTGATCAAGCTTCTGGTATCGGATCTGGATGGCGTCCTGACTGATGGAGGAATCATTCTGGATGACAATGGAATGGAATACAAAAAATTTCAGGTCAAAGACGGGCAGATCATTGCTTACCTGAAATTGTCGGGAATTCAAACCGGCATCCTTTCCGGCAGGAATGTGAAGGTATCGCAGATTCGATGTGAACAAATGAAGGTGGATTTTCATTATCACGGTGTCCGGGACAAATGGGCTACCTTGAAAGAAATAATAGAAAAAAAGGCCATTTCTACTTCTGAAGTAGCCTATATAGGGGATGACCTCATTGACCTGGAATTGCTCGGCAAAGTTGGCCTGTCGGCCGCACCTGCTGATGCCATGGGCTACATCCGGGACAAAGTGGATTACGTTACCCTTACAAAAGGAGGAAAAGGTGCCTTCCGGGAATTGGCAGATATTATCCTATTTGCTCAGGGGGGACTGAAGATCAGTATATGAATCCCTATCAACCCATTTAAAATCATCGCAATGAAAATACACCGTATGTCAATCAGTGAAGATCTCCAGCTGGGAGGAGGGAAACCGGTGCTTTTTTCCGGTCCCTGCGCCGTTGAGAGCCTTGATATATGTTTGGAAATCGGTGAGCAGGTCAAGGCCTTCGCCCAAAAAAACGGCTTTGGCTATGTGTTCAAGGCTTCCTTCGACAAGGCCAACCGCACCTCAGGAGGATCATTCAGGGGCATTGGTTTTGACCGCTCCTTGGAGGTATTGCAAACAGTTGGCAATACCTTAAAGGTACCATTGGTTACCGATGTGCATGAAAGCTATCAGCTGGAAGCTGTGGCCGAAGTAGTGGATGTGATACAGATTCCCGCATTTTTATGCCGGCAAACGGATTTGTTACTGGCAGCAGGAGAAACAGGCAAGGCCATAAAAATAAAAAGAGGGCAATTCATGGCCCCGGAAGACATGCAGTATGCTGTAGACAAAATCCGCTCCACCGGCAACCAGCAGGTTTGCCTGACCGAGAGGGGGTTCTCTTTGGGATACCACAATCTGGTGGTCGATATGCGGGCTTTACCCATCATGAGACAGTTTGCACCGGTGGTTTTTGATGTGACCCACAGTGTGCAACAGCCTGGAGGCAATCAAGGTAGCAGTGGTGGACAAAGACAAATGGCCCCTTACCTGGCAAGGGCAGCAGGAGCTGCAGGGGTTGATGGTTTTTTTATTGAAACCCATCCTGATCCCTCCAAAGCCCTGAGCGACGGTCCAAATATGGTCCCTTTGGCTGAAATGGATGGCTTTCTGGCCATGCTGAAGAAGGCATGGGATCTGGGGAGGGAATTTCAAAACTACCAATTGGCATGAATATTCCATTTCACCATTTATTTAATATCCCGGGCACTCTCTTTTTCCTTATTTTTTTTCCTTTTTCCGCATTTAGCGGAGTATCCAATCAAGATACGCCAATGGAAATACGGGCATTATTGGAAGGAGATGAATCCCAAATTCGCATGGAATTTCAGGCCGGCAGGATTTACTCCAGGTCTTATCTGCTTACCTTTTACTCGGAAAGGGCATTTATGCCCGGCTGGCTGGAGGAATCAAAACCTTCCTGCGAAGCACTGGAATTAAGACTGCTCATCCAGCAGTCAAAGTTTGATGGGCTGGTGCCGGCAGATTATCACCTGGACCAACTTAATGTGTTATTTGAAAAATCCCTGGCCAATGAAACCCTTACTGAAAAAGAGCTGGCCAAGATGGATATCTTACTCAGTGATGCGTTTATCCTATTGGCCAAACATTTGTACCAGGGAAAAGTACATCCCGAACACCTGAAGGGAATCTGGGATATTCAATCCAAAGAGGATGATCCCAGGCTGCTTGAAAAACTAAACCTGGCCCTGGCAAAGCAAAATGTCCGCCAACAGCTTTTTAGTCTTCATCCAAAGTTTCCAATTTACCAGAGGATGAGACAGTCTTTAAAAAAGTACTACGAAATGCAACAAGCCTCCTCGGGCATAAATTGGAAAAATCCCGTTCCCGAAAAACCACTTGAACCGGGACAAGCTGCTACACAGATTCCTGCTATCAGGGATATTCTGATCTTTTGGAAGGATCTGGAAAACTATGCGCAGGATATGGGGGAAATTGAAGTTTACGACAGCCTCATGATGGAAGGGGTAAAACGATTTCAGCTTAGGAATGGACTACTCCCGGATGGGAAACTTGGAAAAGCAACCATTGAAGCCCTGAACCAAGCCCCAAAGGCTTTGATAGATAAGGCAATGGTAAATATGGAAAGGCTTAGATGGCTTCCCGACACTACACTTCAGGAATTTGTGCTTGTAAACATTGCCAACTATTCCATGGATTATATTCGAGAAAGGGACACCCTATTACATTCCAATGCGATTGTTGGGCAATCCTATAGAAAGACTCCTGTATTCAATGCAGAAATGTCCTACCTTGTCTTCAGCCCAACATGGACGGTACCACCTACTATTCTTAACAATGACGTTATTCCGGCAGTAAAAAAAGATATTGGTTATCTGGCAGGCAAAAACATGAAAATCCTGGATTTTTCGGGAAAGGAGATCGACCCGAATGCTATCAACTGGTCCGGGATCAGTCGTAATAATTTTCCCTACATGGTAAGACAGACATCGGGAAGGCATAATGCTTTGGGATTGGTGAAATTCATGTTTCCCAATAAATACAACGTTTACATTCACGATACACCCTCCAGAGAATTGTTTTTCAGGGAAGACAGGGCCTTAAGCTCAGGTTGTATCCGTATTCAGAAACCCTTTGAACTCGCCCAAATGTTGCTTTCCGACCAACCATTATGGAATGATGAAAGGATAAGAAATGCCATGGAAAGCGGCAAAGAACAATCAGTAACCCTAAAAAAGAAAATACCCGTAATCATCCTGTACCTTACTTTTTGGTCAGATGGGGCGTCCAAGGAAAACATTAGAAGGGATATCTATTCCAGAGACGGTGAATTGTTAAAACTACTGCAACTACCCCTAACTCACGAAAACTGATTTTTCTTTATAACCGGCGTTCAAATATATAAAAGTACGAATTTTGGGGGCAAATCCTTTCCAAAGCAAATGGGTGATACCCTGACAGTAGTTGGAAGTAATAAAGAGAAACAACATGTACTGGATCCTAAGGTAAAAACCCGCTTCCCCAGGCTTTAAACGCAAACTCCTTTAATTACGGAAAGCGGGTTGGCTGACAAAAAACCGGGGAGCGCAGGAGGTTTGCGGGGGGAAGGATTTTTTTGTCTTGATCTTTTGGTACTTTTGGATCAAGTGAACGGCATTTATAAAAAATGACACGAATTAAGGAAACATGCGTTTAAT
>NZ_JABURL010000102.1 GCF_014762705.1 Cyclobacterium sp.
TGGTGTGTGAGGCGCTCCCCGTCAGAGGAATCTGGCGGGGCCGTCTACACGATTGCGCCTTTTTGTAGTTTAGTATTCTTCATCATGTTTATCTATAGAAAAAGATCATAGTGTTTATTTTTTTAATAATCTATTTTCTCATAACTCATCATTTTTACCTTTAAAGAAAGTCGGTAGCAAGCAATAATTAGAACTATGCATATTATAATTGATATTACAGTAATTCCTAGTGAAGTACTTGTGTTTAAAATGGTTTCATCCTGACGTACCACATAATTTATTAAAGCGAAGGTGAGCACATTGTTTACGAAATGTATAAATATTGGTACTAGCAAGCTACCTGACCAGTAATACAAATAACCTAACAGCCCTCCCAAAACCACTCTTGGAAGAAATCCTTGAAACTGAAAATGAATAAAACTAAATAAAACTGCTGATATCCAAATGGCAACATGGGGATTTTTAAAAATTCCATAAATTTCGTTCTGTATGACTCCCCGAAACAGTAATTCTTCTCCAACACCTGCTAAAACAGCTATTACAAATAAAATAGGAATTATCTCATACCAGAAATCATAAAGCACTATTAAGTCCGTAACTTTTTGAGCACGTTCTTCCATTCTCAAAATAACTTCTTGTAGGGCAGATAATTTTTCAGGTAGTTGAATTTGTTGATTAAATTCAATTAATTGAGATATGAATGGCAATGCAGTTAAAAAAATGAAAAGTGATATTAAAATAAAGCTTCCTAATCGTTTTTTCCTAATCACAAATATCGGCTTTAAATTCTTCTGGAAAAAAAATACGTAAAGTATTGGCAAGACAAAATATACAAATATTGCATTGAGTGCTTGCATTTGTAATAAGAAAAACCTTGTACCTGTTTCGCCTTCCATTTCAAATATCATTCTTTCAGAATCAGTAAGGTTTGTTCCAGTAAATACGGACAAAAGCAACTGACTTAAAAAGGCTCCCACAAAAATAAAACCCAGTAGCCGCAAAACTACTCCCGTTAATTGGAGAATCTTTAGTCTAATAGGATTGTAAAAATAATTAAATTGGTTCTCCATAAAACCAGTATTTTTTTCAAATATTGTAAGTTAATCATTAGCTAAGGTTTCCGGTAAATACTTGGAATATTCATTCAATTGCGCATTGCGGTCCCGCGATGAAACGTGTCCCGAAGGGCATATTTTATAGCAATTGTTGGGCTTTCGTGTTTTTTTTCTTTTTCGTCCGAGCGTTGGGATAGACACACTCTTTGACAAGCTTTGGATTGTGGGATTGCTTTGAACTGCTTGACAATATGTGTGGCTATTTAACATTGGCATTAGAACATTTTCATTTGAGACTCAATTTTTGGATGAAAAGTCCCAATTATCATAAATGGATTGTGCGAAACGTAATGGTTTTTCTGTGTTGTCCCTAAAAAGAAATACAGGTCTTTGGTCATGGCAAAGTCATCGAAATATTTCTTACGCACATCGTCTATCGCTTTCTGCTCATTTCCTTCGTATTTGGCAAGTTGACGCCAAAAAAGCTGTCCCGTTTCCCAATCTTCGATCATCATGTTGCTCTCTTTCCCTTCGTTGTCTAGAAAGCGGAACTTGAACTTATACGGTAACTTCCTAACTACTTCAAATCTCGTTTCAAAGAGATTCTGTTGAGCAAGAATAGCTTTTTGCTTGGAGCTCCAATCACGATCTACGGGCTCAGCATAGAAGTCCAAAATCTGAGAAGGTTTAAATACTGCTAAAGAAGTCCCAATTTTTTTGTCTTTAGCTTCTGCGATGAGTTCAGATAAGTTGTAGTAAATCTTATCTAGACATAAGCCCTTTCGCTCTTCCCAATTTTGAGCCGTATCTACATGCCCAACAAGGTTAATCTCTGTTTCTAAAGTAGCAGGTCTATGGCTTTCAGGCCGAAAATCACTTGTGTTTTTGACCAAGTCTAATTCAATCCAATCGTATTTTTTGTATTGCTCGGTGTAAGCCCGTTGTCGAAAGGGTATTGGGTAAATTCTTATCCAAGTTCCGTCTTCTTTAAAACCTGCCGTGCAAACCAATTCATCATATTTTGAAGAAATGGTTGGATAGGTCTTTACAGTGATTAGAACTCGAGTTACCGCCATTTTTACAGATGTCTTAAAGAATATTTGAAGTCAGGAGATTTGGAAATGAATTCTGCTAAATGCGAACGGTGACATTGACACGGCTTTGCTTCAAAACAAGTAAGCGCGATGCGCTTGTACTGCACTAATAACTTTAGAATTTCTTGCTGGGCATTTTTTGTTTCTGACAACGTAGTCTTGCGGTATTCGGCAAATAGCCTGTCATAATCAGCTTGTGATTCGAGTTGCTGCCGTTTATCTGAATTAATTCCTACTTCAGGAATATGAAAATATTCAATGCTTAAGCTGTTACAATATTTTTTCAGCAGCGTTTTACTGAATCCAAATTTCATACTGAGCGGATTTTTTCGGACATCAACCAACAGCTTCACATTGTTTTTAACTAGCTTTTGCAAGTATTTTTCTAGTGAAATGCCTTCATAGCCTATCGTGAACAAGGTTGTTTCTTTGACTTTAGGTATGGCTTTTTCAACAGGATCATATAAGCGTCCTGGCAATATATCATTAGCAATAGTGCTGTATATCGCATAAAACGGAAAATTCAAATAGGTGTGTTTGATCAGCGCATAACTGCTCATTGGTCCATAATCCGAAACCACTTCTTGCAATAGCCTTGCATCCGCTGGTCTTAATTTCTGACAGTAGTTTGATCTGTCTTCTTTCGAGTACTTATTTTCCGTCTCAGATAAATAGCCCTTTCTGACCATAGTATTAACATCTGCTTTTGCCGAATATGAATAACATCCATATTTGTAAGGTATAAAGTCGTATTCAGCTTGCGGCTTTTTCTCAGAGTAAAGAAATAGCAGTTTTTGTAAACGCAGTTTTTCTACTTCCCCACCCAGCAGTTCAATCAATCCTAGTATTATTTTTCGTCTGTAGAACATTTGTCAAATTTACCCCTAATCATAGGCTTTTCCCAAATTGGAACACTAATTCTTCAACACTCAAATTGGATAGAATTCAGCCAATTCTTTGTGTCAGTGTTTTGGCGAATAACAGGCTCTTTTGGATTTTAAGTGTTGGCTTTGTGTATCAGCAAAACCAAATGTGCCTGTTTGTGCGTTCGCGATTTTACATGAAGCCCCACTATAATGCCATGTTTTATTAGAGGAGTTGCATGTATACGGACTACGTCCACCTCCAGGTTTACATTTCACAAATTAAGGATTTCGGATAAGGAATCAAGCCGGGAAACTGAATTTTTATTGGAAACGCCGGGGATGTTGCAGTTATTTTCCATAGCCCTGAATTGACCTGGGCTGGGGTTTAACTATATCCCTTTTATCCTATTTATAACGCCGGCGGGGCAATTATAATGCCGGATCCCTTGCACCGATCGTTTAATACCCCTCCCTGAAACGTGCACGTTTAGTAATTACAAATGGCTTTTGAGCGGCTTTTTTTTTACATCAGCGATGACAGCAGGCTGAAGTGAGCTACTTCACCCAATAGCAGCAACTCGTTTTCCGCAAACGAACCAAAAACCTCCGGCTAAAAATGCCCCTTTCCAACCATTTCGTTTGATTTATAATGATTTAGTTATATATTGAGGAAGATTCTATCAGGCTACTTATCTGCCGCTTACGCTAAATCATACGCTGCGTGAATACCATAAGCCAACTCCTGAATTGGGCCGCTCATAAGGCGCGGGCAGGGTTGCCCTCCCTGATTGTCGGCATCGTCCTGTTTACTGCATGCTCAGAACCTCCACTTGGTGCAAACTTCAGGGGGTACTTTTCAAAAACTGAGCTGGTAGCGTTGATTGGCGAAACGGTTGCATTAACCGAAGGAGAAAAGCCACTGAGCTACCTGTTCAACATGACTTTTTTTGACGGCCTGATCCTGGTCAATGAATTTCCGGACCGGGAATATACCTACAAACTAATTGATTTGAGAGACAAGTCTATCAGGCCGTTTGGAAAAAAGGGAGAGGGACCCAACCAATTGCTAAGCGATGCTTTTTATTTTTCCGTTGACCAAAGGGACAAAAGGCTATACCTGACAGACCAGGTGCACCATTACATCCACGACATCGATGCCTTGAAAAGTGGGCGGGATGAGCCCGCAGCGAAGTTTACCATCGATCAACAGGAAATGGGGATGGACAAGGCGGTACGCGGGGTGATCGTTGAACATACTGAGAGAGGCATCAAATGGTTCTATACCAATGAGCCGGTCTATATAACGGAAGAAGGCGAAGTACTTCCTAAAAACCAGGCCGATGAAGGAATTCGCTCCAAAAAATGGGTTCCTGCCGTGAGCCCGCTTTCCGACACCATTCGTCTGGTCAACAGGCATCCATAACCCCCAACTCATTATTTTTCGGTAAAAATTCCGGTCAAGATTTGGTCTTCATCGCAAGAAATTATGGGGAAGACCCTGATTCAGTCACCAATAATGCCTATTTCATGTGTTTATAATTGTCTTTAAGTTGCCACATGGAATCTTTGACGATTAAAATCATCATTGCCCTGTGTGTTTAATGATGATTTTAATCGTGTCGATTTCGTCACATAAATTTGATTTTAAAGCCCTTACAGCTTATTCTTGTTACATGATAAAACTCCACACCATTACCTCAATTTTTATCCTCTCACTTTTTTCCTGCCAGCCAGGTGAGGAAGGTAAAAAAGGAATTCAAAAAATTGTATGGGATTTCTTTTTTTAAGGAGGATGTGCTGTTCGAGTATGATTTAAAATAAGGTAGGATAATTGTGAGCAGCTTTACCAGTTGTGAAATTTTTGAGCGGTATCAGGATTTGGTTCAAAAGCCTTTAATTCACTGACATTAAAAGACGGTTTAGCCAGGTAAAGGAAATAGTTTGATCAGTTCCCATAAATAATGGTAATAAATGATTTTTATCCCTGCAATTTTAAAACTGTAGGGATGTTAAAACGAAACTTGTAATCGGATTTTTTGTTTTCGGTACCCTACTTTCCCGTTACGGGACTCATCGGACCCAGGCAGGTTGGTCAATCTACTGCGCTGGGCGAAGTTTGTAACTTCGTCCCTATATTTTCGAAATTGTAAACAGAAAATACTAACAAAAAGGCCATTTGCAATGGCCAATCCTTACACGTCAAAAAAACGATATTTATTTACGGGCCGCCATTGTTTTTTTCCCGGATCGCAGCATGTGAAAAAATGGTAGCTCCTGCCAGAGTTCATTGCCTATTGTTTTGATTTAACTCCCCCCTATCAAAAAAACCGCAGGAATCTTGTGTAGGTCCGGTTTTTCTTTGCGCCAGTCCGCCACCTTCCTGGTACGCACCATCTCCCCCTCCCCGGTAAGTTCACTGGCAATGCAAAGCAGGGTCTTTGCATCCAGCTGCTCCAGCAAATCTTCCAGCAGGCGGTTGTTTCGGAAAGGAGTTTCCATAAATAGCTGAGTGACTCCCTGCTGCAAGGCTGTCTTTTCCAATTCCTTTATGACGGGTATCCTGGCTTTTCGGTCAATGGGAAGGTACCCGTGAAAGGTAAAGGCCTGCCCATTGAACCCGGAACCCATCAGGGCCAGAAACATAGACGAGGGACCGGGCAGGGGCACCACCCTGATGCCCAGCTGATGGGCCCAGGCCACGGCCCTGGCCCCGGGATCGGCAATGCCCGGGCAACCCGCTTCTGAAATAATCCCGGCATCCTGTCCTTTCAACACAGGATCAAGGAGTTTCCTTACCTGAGGGTCAGGCGTTTTTTTGTCCAGCTTTTCCATGTGAATCTCTTCCAGATTCAGCCCCAGTTTCAGGCTGCTGATGTATCTTCTGACAGTCCGGAAATCCTCCACCAGGTAATAAGAGGTGGCCGCAATTACGTTTTTGACCACAGGGGCCATCATATCAAGGCCGGTTTCAAGCACCAATACATTTGGTATCAGGTATAATATTCCCTTAGCTTTCATTATTTTTGTTTATGGAAAATGGAATGCCTTCGCTAGCAAAAGTACTTATTTTTGTCGGACTGCTGTTACTGCTAGCCGGATTGCTGCTCTGGTGGCTGCCCAAATTTCCTGGTTTTAAAGGCATTCCAGGAGATATGGTATTCAAAAAAGAAAATTTCACCTTCTACTTTCCCCTTGGGACCAGCATTCTGCTTAGTTTGTTGTTGACCTTATTGCTCTATTTGTGGAGAAAATTCGGGGGATAATTGGTCAAAAAACAGTATTTGCCCGAATGAATACTTCAGAAAAAAAATGATCTTCTGCTGATCCTGAAAATCACGCATCCAGAAAAAAATATGCACTTTTTCCCGCTTTGGGATCTGGCAAAAAAGGTGGAACAGACGCATTTCTGATTTTACTGTCTTTTTTCGATGGACATGTTTTTACGCTCCGGTTCAGATTGCTCCCTTCGGCAGGCTCAGGGACCAGAAGTACTTGGGCTACCGATGACGGGTTTGGTCGTCACTGAGAGAACTCAGGTTAAAAGCTATTATTCACAATCAGCATCAACAATACCAAGTTGATTACCAATCTAAAAATCCCTAAAAATACAGCCGTTTTTAAATGATCCACCAGCTGCCTGTTTACCAAACTGATGTAAAGAAGTATACTTACCAGCACCAGGTTAAAAAGGGTAATGGCAATCAGGGAGTACTCATACCATAAAGGCAGATCCAAGCGATAAAATACCCCATAAAGGATGTAGATGGCCAGGGTTAGCGTACTGCTGCGTATGTTCCATTTTTTAAGCTGTTCCCTGCTTTTAATAATCCCGTTCATGGTTCTTTTTTTGCGAATATTTTAAATGTAACCAAATGAAAAGGAATTTAAAAAATATTCGCCTGGAGGATTCCCATATATTACAAAAAGCACTTGATCTTCCCGAATTTTGCGTTTTAAAAAATGTTAGGTCTCGCAATGACGGGTCCTGTCGTCACAGCGAGGGTGCGGTTTTAAATAGTTTACCTTATAGAAAATAGCTTACGCACCTTCAGCAGTCTGAACGGATACGGAGGCCCGTTTCCAAGCTTACTGCTTTTTTTCAATGGCGAGATTTCCTAAGCGTCAAGAAAGGCTTTCAAAGTAGCCACTACCGCATCTGGCTGCTCTGCATGCAACCAGTGCCCGGCATTTTTGATGTGAATGATGCGGTTGTCAGGGAAAAGTTTTTCTATAGCATCCTTGTCACTGCTTTTGATATAATCCGAATTGGCCCCTCCCATAAACAAGACGGGATTTTCAAAAGGCTTGTCCGAATCGATGGCTTCACCTACATTTTCTATTTGTTGCGTGATCACCGGCAGGTTGATCTTCCAGGCAAAAGCCCCCTCCGTTCTGGTCAGGTTTTTCAATAAAAACTGCCGGATACCCTTTTCGCTGATGTATTTGGCCAATATATCTTCTGCTTCCTTTCTGGAAGCCAATTTTCCGGGATGTACTGCATTCAGGGCTTCCAGGATGGTTTGGTGATGAACGGGGTAAGGCCTGGGAGCGATATCTGCCACGACCATTTTTTCAACCCTTTCCGGATACATCAGGGCCATTTTCATGGCTGCTTTTCCTCCCATCGAATGGCCCAGCAGGTACACGCGATCCAATCCTTCTGCATCCAGCAATTCCCTGAGATCCTCCGCCATTGCCTGGTAGTTCCATTCATCGGAATGCGGAGAATCACCATGATTGCGCTGGTCAACGAGATACAGGGTATAGTTTTCTTCCAGGCTTTTGGCAATTCCCATCCAATTATCCGCAGAGCCAAACAGCCCGTGAAGGATGATCAGTGGCTTGCCTTGCCCGCTTTTTTTAAACTTAAGTTGCATTGGTGTTTAGTTTTCAGTTTCCAGTTGTCTCCGGTACATTTGGATGGTGTTTTCCAGGCCATAATACAAGGCATCACAAACCAGGGCGTGGCCGATGGATACCTCATCCATAAAGGGTATTTTTTCTGCCAGAAATTTCAAATTATGCAGGTCCAGATCATGCCCGGCATTAATGCCAAGGTTAAGCTCCCGGGCCAAATGAGCCACTTCCACATAAGGGGCCACCGCCATTTCCTTATCCTGATGATACAGGCTGGCATAGGGTTCCGTGTACAGCTCCACCCGATCGGTGCCGGTGGCTTTCGCCGCTTCAAAGAATTTTGGTTCGGGATTGATGAAAATGGATGTTCTTACCCCATATTCGTGCAATTCTGCTATAATATCCCTGAGCATATCCTGGTGCTTTAAGGTGTCCCAGCCGGTATTGGAAGTCAGGGCCTCAGGCGGATCAGGAACCAGGGTGGCCTGGGCCGGGCACGCAAGCCGGATAATCTCCATATACCGCTGATCGGGATAGCCTTCTATATTAAACTCTGTTTGTACCTTGTCTTTCAGTTCCATCACATCAGCGTACCGAATGTGCCTTTCATCCGGTCTGGGGTGAACCGTGATGCCCTGGGCTCCAAAGCGCTCGGCATCCAGGGCAACTTTGACCACATCCGGGTTATTGGCACCACGGGCATTCCTGAGGGTCGCAATTTTATTTATGTTAACACTTAATTTCGTCATGTTCCAAATATCAGCTAATTTTGCACTAAATTAAATATATTGCTGCAACATTGGTAATACCGTTAAAGTTAAGGCGTTTTTAATTTTAAATTGAAATCAGAGAGGCAAAGGTACCAAAAAGCTAAATTTCAAAGCCATGAGTTTAAAAATCACCATAGAAAAAGAGATCAAACAGGCCATGCTGGCTAAGGATAAGGACAGATTGCGCGCGCTACGTGCCATTAAGTCGTTGATTATGCTGGAAGAAACCAAGGGAAGCGGAGAGAAAGGTTTGGCTGAGGCGGAGGAAATCCAGCTGTTGACCAAAGCCGCCAAGCAACGCAAGGACTCCATAGAGATTTTTGAGAAACAGGACCGCAAGGACCTGGCCGCTCTGGAAAATTCCGAGTTGCAGGTCATTCAGGAATTCCTGCCCAAACAGTTGAGCGAAGCGGAACTGGAGGCCGAATTGAAAGCCATTATCGCTGAAACGGGGGCAGATGGGCCGAAGGATATGGGCAAGGTCATGGGAGCAGCTACCAAAAAACTGGCAGGAAAGGCAGATGGAAAAGTCATTTCCCAAAAAGTAAAGGAAATGCTAAACTAAAAACAGGGCGGTTTTGAGTACCATAGACATCATCATATTGGGCATGCTCGCTGTAGGGGCGTTCAGCGGCTACAAGCAGGGGCTGTTTATAGGGTTGTTGTCTATTCTGGCCTTCTTTATTGGCATTATTCTGGCGTTTCGCTTTATGCATTGGGGAGCCGAAATTTTAGCAGATAGAGTAGAAAGCCTGACCTTTATGCTTCCATTTGTGGCATTTATATTGATATTTTTAGCCGTCACCATCACCATTCGGATTCTGGCCTATTTGGTAAAAAAAGCCCTTAACCTTACCATTTTGGGTACCTTTGATAGTTTTGCCGGAAGTATTTTGGGCATTGCAAAATGGGCCATCATGATCAGTTTACTAATTTGGGTAGCGCATTCATTTGAGTTTGATGTACCGGAAGAAATGCAAGAGGGGGCAGTAGTGTATCCACTGGTAGTGCCGGTAGCGCCTACTTTGGTTTCTCTTCTGGATGATTATACCCCTGTGATTGACGCCGCCATAGCTACCGTTAAGGAACTCGTAAACGACGCAGGTAGTGATCCTTCTAATTGACAATTTTGATTCTTTTTCCCATATCCTGGCAGATTATTTCAAAAGGTCCGGGGAGGCAGTCATGGTGGTTCGCAATGATGTACCGCTTCCTGCCTTGTCTGATTTGGAATTTACTGCGCTAGTACTTTCCCCCGGACCAGGTAGGCCCGAAGAGGCAGGCAACCTGATGCAAATATTGGAATACTATGTTGATAAGGTTCCGGTATTGGGGGTTTGCCTGGGGCATCAGGCCATTGGTACCCTTTTCGGTGCCGGTTTGCAAAGAAGTATCCGTCCCATGCACGGCAAGGTATCCTGGGTTAATCAGACATCACCGCAACCCTTTTTACAGCAGGTACCGGACAGGTTTCAGGTTACCCGTTACCATTCCCTTGAACTGACTGCTCTTCCACCTGAACTGGAAGTGGTTTTGGAAACAGACCAGGGTGAAGTCATGGCCATTTGTCACAAAAGCCTACCTGTAATCGGACTACAATTCCATCCCGAGGCCCATCTCACCCAATACGGAGAAATAATTATCCGGAACTGGGTGGAGCTGTTTGCGCAGGAAAATAGCAGCAAATTGCTTACAGAATAGGGGAATAGGGTAGATTTAGGAAAAATTTGCTGCCTTTTCCACAAATATCAGGACGATTTTATGCTAATTGAACAAAGGAAGACGAGAAGCCGTTTTATTTTACGAATCCTTTTAATACCTTTAGCTATATGCGGGCAAATGACTTTATCAATAATCTGATTCCACCCCTGAAATTTACGGACAGGGTGAGACTGGCGCTTTCCTGGATGGAGGAGATCAGGACTAATATTTTGCCTGTGGTGGAAAAAGGGAATTTCAAAGGTTTTATCACTGATGAAATCATCTACGAGATCAATAATCCTGACCTGAGCATAGCTGAGGTAGAATTGCTTGCCAGCTCTTGCGTGGTTCAGATGGAGAAGCACATTTATGAGGTGCTGAGAATAGCCTCCGAAAACCAGGTGAGTATGGTGGCTGTTCTGGATAAGGACCAAAAATACCTGGGTGTGGTTTCCGAGGAAGATGCCATTACGGCATTTACAGATACCATTTCCATTCAGTCTCCCGGAGGCGTGCTGGTTTTGTCCATGTTTATGACCGATTACAGCCTTTATGATATTGCCAGGGTAGTGGAATCGGAAAATGCCAAAGTACTGAGCAGTTTTATTTCCACCGATCCCCTGGATGACAGTAAGATTAAGGTCACCCTTAAAATAGATCAGATGGAATTGCGGCACATTAAAGCCACCCTGGAGCGCTTTGGTTACAAAATCATCGACCATTATGAAGAAGAAGGGGGAATCACCAGTGAGCAGGACCGTTTGGGCAACTTATTGCGATTTTTAGATATCTAAACCCACATGAACGTTTTACTTCACGGCATAAATATCCTACCGGAGTTTCAAACATACATTCAGCAGTTAATACAAACTTTAGAAAGGCAGGGGATCAGGGTGGTAATAACCAAAAGTCTCCACCAAAGCATGGGTAAAGGAGCAAAAAAAAATGCTTTGCCTCCTTTGCTAAACGCTAATGAACCTATTTCCTCATTGGATTTTGTGCTTTCTATAGGAGGGGATGGGACCCTATTGGATACCATTTCCCTCATTGGCGCCCATCAGACACCCATACTCGGCATCAACACCGGGAGGATGGGGTTTCTGGCAACCATTGCAAAAGAAGAAATCGATTTGGCCATAACAGACTTGCTGGGCGGCAGGTATTCTCTGGAAGACAGAAGCCTGGTTTGTCTGGAATCCAATATTCCTCTTTTTGGGGGGATGAATTTTGGCCTCAATGAATTTACCATACACAAGCGGGACACCTCCTCTATGATTACGGTACATACCTATATTGATGGGGATTACCTGAACAGTTATTGGGCCGATGGTCTGATTGTTTCTACCCCTACCGGTTCCACGGGTTATTCCTTAAGCTGTGGAGGCCCCTTGATATCCCCATTGGCCAAAAATTTCGTGATCACACCAGTTAGTCCGCATAACCTGAATGTCAGGCCTATTGTGGTTTCAGACGATAGCGAAATCTCCTTTAAAATTGAGGGGAGAAGCGAAAAATTTCTGGTATCTTTAGATTCCCGATCCACCCCCATTGATGCCAGGGTAACCTTAAAAGTGAAAAAGGAAAAATTTGTGGCCAGACTGGTTAAGTTCCACAATTACAGCTTCTTTGACACCCTGAGGCAGAAATTGAACTGGGGATATGACATGAGAAATTAGTTTTAACAATATTTAACCCGGCATATACTGCGATGGGTTTTTTATTCGTTGGGTAGTTTATAAATTGCAGCGACTTGAACAAAACCAGGTTTTATACAAGATGTCTTTCCGTAATACTGGCCATTTTAGGTGTAGTCAGCACTTCTAATGGTCAGCAATATGAGGTAGGCCTCGGATTGGGAGCAGGCAGCTATACCGGAGATATCATCCGGACCATAGATCCGACCCAACTGGGAATTCAGGGAACGTTATTTGGCAGACGAAATTTTGACAATGCCTGGAGCTTAAGGGCTGGCATTTCCGTAGCAAGACTCAATGCTGCAGACAGTATCCGGCCGATAGACCCGGTAGCCCTGGCCAGAGGTGCACATTTCAACGGTACGATGATTGAATTGGGAGCTACCATGGAATTTCACTTTCTGGATTACCTGAGCCATCAATCCAATACCAGGTTTTCACCTTTTGGGTTTTTTGGTTTGGGTTATGGGATGTTCTTCGGCAATGGTCAATCCTACTCGGCTGATCCTCAACCAGGAAGTTACTCTGTTGGCACAGCCCTCATCCCCTTTGGATTGGGTATCAAATACAAATTGAAAGACCGGTTGTTTTTATCCGTAGAGGGTGGAGCTAAGGCTACCTTCTCCGATCATCTGGACAAGATCAGTTCCGATGCCAGTTATTTCCCCCGGTTCAGGACCGATCCTGGTACAGGAGATCAGGTACTGGACCCCGCAGCCATCAACTTTGGCAACCATTCCGACAGGGATTGGTACTATTTTTTAGGTGTTACGCTCAGCTATTCCTTCCACCAGGTTAAATGCTATCCGTACAATAATTGACCTCAGGATAGAATTTTTGAAAAAGAAGTGTCATTTTTGTAATTCAATTCCAATCAGTAGAATACATTTGAATGAAGGAAGCGATTGATAAGGGAAAAATTCCCAAACATATTGCAGTGATCATGGATGGCAACGGACGCTGGGCCCAGAAAAAAGGTGCCATGCGGATCTTTGGGCACCGCAATGCGATTGCTGCAGTGAGGGATGCCATAGAAGGATCAGCGGAGCTGGGAGTAAAATACATCACCCTGTATGCCTTTTCTACCGAAAACTGGTCCAGACCAAAGGAAGAAGTGGATGCGCTTATGGAAATTCTGGTACAGGCCATCACCGATGAAGTGCCCACCATGATGAAAAACAATATCCGCCTGTCCACTATAGGAGATACGGATAGCCTTCCCCCGGCTTGTAGAGAACACCTGAGAATGGGCAAGGAAGAGACCAAAGCCAATACCGGCATGACAGTAGTGCTTGCATTAAGCTACAGTGGGCGATGGGAAATCAGTCAGGCAGTCAGGAAAATTGTCAATAAAGTAGTCAGTGGTGAAATTGCTGAAGCCGATGTCAACCAGGAAATGATTGCTTCCTGTTTGAACACCGCAGGAATTCCGGATCCGGAATTGCTGATCCGCACCAGCGGTGAAATCAGGATCAGTAATTTTATGTTGTGGCAGTTGGCCTATACAGAGTTGTATTTTACAGAAGTATTGTGGCCGGATTTTCGGAAAAAACACCTTCATGAAGCCATATTGGCTTTCCAAAAAAGGGAGAGAAGATTCGGGAAAACAGGTGCTCAAATAAAGCCTTCATTTTAAGGTCAGGCACCATTAAAATCCGGGTTATCCGGGTTGGTTCAATCCAAAAGTCCTGAGGACAATGGATTAAAAATTATCGTTCGAAATGAAAAAACATTTATTGATTATCTATTTGCTGCTGTTAACCGGAGTGGCAGAGGCCCAGATCAGATTGGGGCAAAGCCGGTATACCCGACAGGAGCCGGTAGATATTATAGATCTGGATTATTCCAATCCCAAAACGTACCGGATTGCCGGTATTGAGGCGGTTGGGTTGAGCACTTTGGATGAAACGGCCATTATTTCCCTGGCAGGACTGCGGTTGGACGATGAAATTACGGTTCCGGGTGATGCCATTTCCGGGGCTTTGAAAAAACTTTGGGCGCAGGGGATCATAGGAGATGTGAAAATCCTGGTGACCAAAATAGAAGGCGATGACATCTACTTGCTGCTGGACCTGACAGAACGGCCCCGCTTTAGCCGGGTGGAATTTTCAGGGATCAACAAAACCCAGGTAGGCGAACTGAAGGATAAAGTCAATATCCGTGGAAGGGTCGTGAGAGATGATGTGCTGAACAATGCCCAAAGAAATATCCGGGAGTATTTTGTAGATAAGGGCTTTCTCAATGCAGAAGTAAAAGTCATCCAGGAAAGGGATACCACCCTGCCCAATAGTGTGAAGTTACGTTTCGATGTGGAGAAAAAAAGCAAGGTCCGTATCAATGAAATCCGTATATCCGGAAATGAAAATATCACAGCTCCGCGGATCAAGAAAAAAATGAAGGGGACGAATGAACACGCCAGGGTATATATTTTTAAGGACCTGATATCCCGTTTCCTCAACCTCAGTGGCAAAAACCTGGGAGATGTCATCACCAAAAGGAATCCTGTGACAGATGACCAGGTCAGGGAATACATCAACAAAAATTTTAAACTTAATTTCTTTAATGGTTCCAAGTTTGTCCGTAGCGACTACCGGGACGATAAAAACTCAGTCATTGATTTTTATAACAGCCGGGGATACCGGGATGCGGAGATCCTCTCGGATAGCATCTATCGATTCGATGACAGTCGTATCAATATTGACATAGACATTGAGGAAGGGCAGCAATATTACTATCGAAACATTACCTTTTCTGGAAATTACATCCACTCTGACGCCGAATTACAGGCAAAGCTGGGCATCTATAAAGGCGACATCTACAACAAGGAAAAGATGGATAAAAGACTGAACTACGATCCTCAACGAGGGGATGATGTCAGTTCGCTTTACCAGGATAACGGATACTTGTTTTTCACCATTGACGATGTCGAAGTAAACGTAAAGGCTGATTCCATTGACGTTGAGTTGCGGATCTTCGAAGGACCGCAGGTGACCGTAAATTCTGTTTCCATAGAAGGAAATGAGCGGACCAGTGACCATGTGGTCATGCGCGAAATCAGGATTCTTCCGGGCCAGAAATTTGACAGAAGTGCCCTGGTAAGAACTATCCGTGAGCTTTCCCAAATCGGCTACTTCAACCCTGAAAACATAGAACCCGACATGCGGCCAAACTTTGAGGATGCCACCGTGGACATCACCTTTAAGCTGGAAGAAAGGCCCAATGACCAGATTGAACTTTCCGGAGGATGGGGTGGTTTGTTTGGTTTTGTAGGAACCGTAGGATTGACTTTCAATAACTTCTCTATCAAGAATATCAAGGATTTCTCCAAGTGGAGACCCCTTCCTGTCGGTGATGGGCAAAAAGTATCCCTAAGGGTGCAGGCCAATGGCCGTAGCTTCCAGAATTACAGCATGTCATTTACCGAACCCTGGTTTGGAGGCAAAAAGCCGAATGCCCTGAGCTTTAGCTTCAACCATTCCGTACAGCGGCAAATTGATTTCTTCAACCGCAATAATTTCGGTCAGGAATTGGGCTCTTTCAAAATTACCGGGGCTACCATAGGTTTGGCCAAAAGGGTGACATGGCCAGACGATTACTTTCAGGTCAGTAATAGCCTGCAGTTTCAGGTGTACGATTTTGACGAATATGGAAATTTCTTCGGTCTGAGCTACAATACAGGTACTGCCAGAAGTGTTGCGCTGAACACCACCATTGCCAGAAACAACATAGATAATCCCATTTATCCCAGGTTTGGCTCCAACATCACGCTGAGTGCCTCAATGACACCTCCATACACCTCCATGAATCCCGGAATTAACCAGGAATCTCCGGATGAGGAAAAATACCAATGGCTGGAATACCACAAGTGGATGTTTGATGCCTCATTGTACACACCTGTATTCGGATCAAACAAACTGGTCTTGAGTGCCCGAACACACCTTGGATTCGTCGGTTCTTATGGAGATCGTATCGGCATCATTCCTCTGGAGCGCTTTGTGCTGGGAGGGGATGGCATGAACATGAACAACTTTGCCCTGGGCCAGGAAATCATTGGTCTGAGGGGTTACGAAAACCAGTCCATTACACCGGGCAGGGAATTCAGAGGGCAGGCCAATGCACCCATACCCTACGGCGGTGTGGTGTACAACAAGCACGTGATGGAGTTGCGGTTTTTGGTCTCTCCAAACCCTTCCGCCACCATCTTCCTGCTGGGCTTTGCTGAGGCCGGTAATAACTGGGGCAACTATGCAGACTACAATCCGTATGACCTGAAAAAATCAGCAGGCTTTGGTGCCAGAATATTCATGCCCGCTTTTGGTCTATTGGGTATAGATTGGGGTTATGGGTTTGATGAGATCCCAACCCTGCAAAACCCGAATCCGGGACCGAGTGGAGGCATGTTCCACTTTACCATCGGGCAACAGTTCAGATAATTATGGAAAAGTCACTGAAATTGTTACTTTTGCTTTCCCTTTTCCCAATGGCCCTTATGGGACAGAAGATGGGCTATGTAGATACCGAGTATATACTGAACAAACATCCGGATTACAAGAAGATACAGGATGAAATGGAAGCGCTTAGTCTGGAATGGAGAAAAGAGGCACAAAATTTGGAAGAAGAGATTCAGCAGATGTATAGTGACCTTCAGGGAGAACAGGTATTGCTCACTGATGAAATGTACCAGGAAAGACTGGAACTGATCAGAGAGAAGCAAAAAGAGGCCAGGGCCTTCAATAACAGGATATTTGGAGAAAATGGTCAGCTTTATCAAAAACAATCCGAATTGCTTCAACCCCTGCAATCGACCATATACGATGCGATTGATCGGGTTTCTAAAAGAAATGGGTTGGCTATTTTATTCGACAAGGCATCAAGTCCCACGTCTATAATTTATACAGATCCAAGACATGATTACTCGGATTTTATCATAGAAGAATTAGGTTTAGAAGAAAACAATCAAAATTAACAAAGTTTAACAATTATGAAAGCAAGAATCATCTTATCAGCGATAGCCATCTTGTGCTTTGGATTTGTCGCCCAGGCACAGGATATCAAGATCGGTTACACCAATGTAGAATACATCATGAGCCTAATGCCGGAGATGGAGCAAATAGATGCTGATATCCAAGATTATAGCAACCAGTTGGGTCAGCAAATCCAGACCAAAACTCAGAGTTTTCAGCAGCAGGTACAAACCTATCAGCAAGCAGCGCAAACAATGACCGAGGAAGCACGTGCAACCAAGCAGCAAGAACTGCAGAACATGGAGCAGGAAATTCAAAAATTCCAACAAGATGCACAGTCTTCCTATCAGCGGAAATTACAGGAATTGCTTGAACCCGTGCAAACCAAGGTATACAATGCCATCAATTCGGTAGCAGCTGAAAACAACTACACCCATGTTTTCTCAGAATCTGCAGGACAGGCACCCGTGCTGCTTTATACCAAGGACAATGATCCTTTTACAGATTTGGTATTGAGTAAGTTGGGACTCGAAGCACCTACTGGTGGACAACCAGACCCTTCCATGCCAAGTGCTACACCTCCCGGACAATAAATCATTTATTTTCCTAAAAAAATCAAGCCCGGTTGTTATAGCTTCCGGGCTTTTTTTATCTTTATGCCAACCAAATAATTGCTAAGGGTATGTTTTTACGCACGTTAATTTTTTTGATTTTACCCCTGTTTGCTGCTTACGGCCAGGAAGAACCATCCTTTGACCTGATTGCGGATGAGGTGTATCTGGATGTGGAAAAAGAAGGGTTTAGGGAGTTCAAGTTTACGGTCAAAAATGCTGGTGAAGAGACTGCTCCTGCCGGTAGCTACCGGGTTTTTTTTAAAGTCAATGGAAAGATGCAGAGTTTTGAGATCAATACCTCTGCCCTGGAGGCAGGAAAATCATTGATTTATACCTCAGGAGAAAAAATTACGGCCAATCAACCCGGTAAGAAACTCAAATACAAGTTGATTATCCATACGAAAGATGCAGACAAAAGCAATAACCAACTGAAAGGGGAAATTATTTTGTAACGTGATTTCAGTTTAATAACGTCTTTAAAACCGGCTATTTCGTCACTGTGAAACCTTTTATGGAGCTAGGGTGATAAAGTCCCGTTTTATATGGCTTCCACCGCATCCGCTTCCACATTCAAAGCCTATCGATGACGAGTTTTTTAAATACGTGAAAATCAGCATAATAAAAACCCATATCCTCATCCCGATAGCTGCGTTTTTTAAAAAGTTATTTTTCGCTGTGACAGTAAAGCCTGGTATCGTTAAAGATCTCAAGACAAGTAACAATTAACGAATTGATATTTTAGGAGGTTACCGAAAAAATCCCCCTAGTCCTCCGCCGTGGCGGAGGGATTTTGGTTGCGATCGATTTGGAAATCCAGGCTTAACTTTTCCAAAGTTCTAAACTTTGGAAAAGTTTGGAGTTACAGGTGATTTTCATTTTTGCGTAAAAAATCCCCTGTTTTCTAAAAAGAACCTATCATCATTCCGCTTGCTGCTTTAAAAAAGATAATTGTTGGAATAACGTTTTTATAGCAGTTATTAATAAATCACGAACGAATAATCAATAGAAACCACTAGTCAATCATTATTACTTTCTTCGCTTAAAAATCCTCCCTATTTTTCATAAAAAACGATGAACAGGTTTTTAAAAAAAATAGGCTTGGTCTTCTTTCTGGCCTCCATTCAGCTCTTGACATCTTGCAGTAAAACGGAGGATCCAGCACCTGCGGCTGACTATTTCATGAAATTTAAGATCAATGGGGAATGGGTGGAGTATAGGTTGATGGAGTACCATGCTGTGATTTTCAGCTATGATGCCAATGGGGGTATTTTCAGCTCCCTGATCCAGGCCCTGGGGGAGGGAAGTACCGGCACCAGTAACTTTTTCAGCATTGCCCTATGGAGTGAGGAAGTGTTTGAAGAAAGGACCTATCAGCTGCAGGAAGGGGTCAGGGCTTACGAAAGCTCTTTTTTGCCCAGTCTGATTTTTACCCGGTCAGATTTACAGGGAAACATGTACAATGCTGCCCTGCTGCAGCAAAATTATCCGACCATAAGCGTTCCTGACAATGGCAGCCTGACATTGACCCACATCGGAACTGATTTGATAGAAGGTACATTTGAAGCTACCCTTTTTGGTCCCATTACTCCAAGTACAGGCCGTGGCGATACCGAATTAAGGGTTACAGAAGGATCATTTCGCATGAAGTTGATCGTTAACCTGCCTTGAAGGGGGTTTAATTCAGTTACCGGGGATTACAAATCCCGCGGAGCAGCATGGGAACGTGATGTTCGACATTTGCAATGTCGGACGACAGATGATCAGGATTTGTAATCCTGCTGACCTGAACTTTATGGGGATTGTTAATCCCGCAGAGCTAAATCCATTCGGGACTACCTTTCCAATTTCAATACCAACTCCGCCACTCTTCTTCCCAGTCCTTCAGCTTTTTTTAAAAACAAGATATCCACCTCTTTTCCCGTATAATCACCCTCCCCGGTAATTGCCGAAGCTCCAAATGCTGCCTCTGTTTCGGCTCCACCTATGATCAGCATCCCGTGAACCAGCATCGCACGGATCATGCCAAACATCACCGATTCTTCCCCAAGGGAAAAGCCGCCACCCGTGACAAATACGGCACCGATCTTATTTTTTAAGGGCCTGCCTTCAAATGGCCAGCTATTGATAAATTCCTGCACCTGAGGGGCCATATTGGCATTGTACACAGGGGAACCCAAAATGATGGCGGAGGCATTCAAGACCTCCTCCTCGATCACCTCCTCAACGGGTTTGATGGTGTAACTGACATTATCGACTTGTTCCACTCCCTCCGCCACAGCTTCAGCCATGGCTTGGGTATTGCCTGAACCGGAGTAATAAGCAATGAGGATGCTGGGATAATCCTGTGCCATTGCTTTTGCACTTAAGAAAATCAGGAAACATAAAATCAGGTATTGGCTGAGTGCTTTATCTTTCATTAAAATCTAAATTTTCAAGATCATCTAAATCCTTATACCTACCGCTAGCCTTTTTGGTTTTTATCAAATCCGAAATGTTTATGAGTTTCACTTCAATATTTTGAATTTTAACAATTTTCACACTCGGATAGGCATCATCAAATTCAACTCCTTGAATGGCAGTCACAATGTCAATAGCCATAGGGGGTCTTCCAAATGAAAAAACTTCATACCTGTCACTATTCAAAAATTGATCAAGACGTATGGCATTGGTGGGTAATCCAAAAAATGAAAATGCCTTAATAAGTTTTCTATAATTTTCTTCTGTTGCTTTTACCCAAATATCCATATCTCCTGTCGTCCTGTGATAACCGTGCAGAACTACTGCATACCCTCCAATTAGGATATACGCCACATCAAACTTGTTCAGACTTTCGATAAAGTCTTTAAAATCATTATTAAACAGATTAAGAAGTGCTACCATCTTTGATCAAACTTCTTACCTCAAAATAGTCCTTATCCATCTTAGGCCAGTCACTACCTACAAACCCATAGGCAGCTTGCATCAGGTGAAGAAAGACATCCCTTTTTTCTTCCTCCGAAAGGTTTTTATACTGTTTTTGATGATCCGCAGCTTCCTCGAAACTTTGGATGGCAAAAGCTTTTTTGTCTAGTTTCATTATTTACTGGTCTTTGGCAGTAGCAATATAAGCATAAAAAAAGTTCTGGATTGTGAAAATTCACGTTATGGGGATTACAAATCCCCTTTATCTTGGCCACGGGATTACAAATCCCGCAGAGCGGTACGAGAACGCGCTGTCCGACATTTGCAATGTCGGACCTCAGATTATGCAGGATTTGTAATCCTGCTGAGGTCCATTCTACGGGGATTACAAATCCCCTTTATCCGGACCACAGGATTGAAAATCCGGAGGAGCGGATCTGTACTAAAATGCCAACTTCTACTGGTATTTTCTAACATAAGCTTGTAATTTCGGTTTACTGAAAAGAAATAATGGTTCGCAACAACTCATGAATAAAAATAAAGCCAAAACAGGCATTTTATTGGTCAATTTGGGTACGCCGGACAGCACTGCCACCGCAGATGTTCGGAAATACCTCCGGGAATTTTTAATGGATGGCAGGGTGATCGATATTCCCCTTATACCCCGCTGGATGCTGGTAAACCTGATCATTGCCCCCTTCCGGGCACCCAAGTCGGCAGGGGAATACCGCAAGTTGTGGACGGAAAGAGGATCACCCCTCTTGTTTCATACAGTAGATTTAAAGGAAAAATTGATCCCCCTATTGGACAGCAGCCGATACCAGGTGGAAATGGCCATGCGCTATCAGTCACCCTCCATAGCGGATGGATTAAAGGCATTGAACAAGGCCAATGTCAAAGAGATTATCGTCTTGCCTCTTTTTCCCCAATACGCCTCAGCTACCAATGGATCGGTAATAGACAGGGTTATGGAACTGGCCCGGGAATGGCAGATCATTCCCAATATTCGCTTTATCAGCAATTTTGTGGAACATCCCCTGTTTCTGGAAGCATGGGCCGAGTTGGGTAGGGAAATGATGGCCCAGGGTGAATACGACCGCTTTCTTTTCTCCTATCACGGATTGCCAGAAAGACAGATCAGGAAAGGCTCAGTAGCTGGTTATTGCCAGTTGGGCGACTGCTGTGGCAATTACACAAAAAAGAACCAGTTCTGCTACCGGGCGCAGTGTTTTTATACCACCAGGTTGATTTCCGCTAAATTAAACCTTCCTCCAGAAAAAGTAGTCACTTGTTTTCAGTCCCGTTTGGGAAAGGATCCCTGGATCAAGCCTTACACAGAGGATCTGATAAAGGAAATGGCCGGTAAGGGCGTAAAAAAGGTATTGGTTTTTTCGCCGGCCTTTGTAGCAGATTGTTTGGAAACCACCGTGGAAGTTGGTGAGGAATATAAAGAGCAGTTTATGGAGTTGGGGGGAGAGCAATGGGACCTTGTACCCAGTCTAAACTCCCGGGATACCTGGGTAAAATGTGTGAAAGATTTGGTGACTAAAGAAGATTAAGCAGGTTACCACCTTTTCTCAGCCCTTATCATTTTCAGGAATTGGCATGGCCTTCAAGAAGGTCCTTTGCCATTTTCCTGTATTTTTCCAGATCCGGAAGTGGTATGCCGGTAAGTTTGGCTTTTTCATCCCACTCCCTCATTTTTAATATCAGCTGATGGTTTTTATCTGCCTCAAAAGCCAGGGCTTCGGCTGCCGTCATGACACCACCCTGAAACTTCAGGGTTTCCTTGCTGGCTTCGGATAATTTTCTAAAGTATTCGGGGTTTTTATAGGTTAGGTAGCGCTTGGCCGCTACATGGCTTTCCACCAAAAGCGCAATCAACTCAGGAAATCCCAGTTCTCTCAAATATTCCGCTCCCAGCTTTTCGTGGTCCATTACACCAAAACCATCCATTTCTTCCAATTCCTTTTCCTGGGCAAATAAATGGCCCAGGTCATGGAAAAATGCTGCCAGAATCACTTCAGCACCATACCCCTCCTGCTCTGCAAGCTGGGCTGCCTGGCACATGTGTTCGATTTGAGATACCGGTTCACCGATATAATCGGCATGGCCATACGATTCATACAAGGAAAAGACCGCATCAATCTTTGGCTGGGAGGACGATTTTGTCATCATCGAAATATTTTTTTTTGAAAATAATCATATTCTGCATGAATGCCTATACCGCTTAATTAAAAATTAACACAAGCTTGATAAGTAAGCGTTTTAATATCCGGTATATTTTAGGTATTTTGACAAGCAAAAATATAGCGCTACCACGCTTTCCATTTATGAAAAACCCCATCAAGCTGGCCGTATTTGACATGGCCGGAACCACCATTAAAGATCATAGCAATGTAGCACAGGCTTTTCAAAAAGCTTTTTTTAATCATGGCTACAGAAAAGTAAGCCTGGAAGAGGCAAACGAAAAAATGGGTTATCCCAAGCCGCTGGCCATCCGGGAAATGCTTCAAAACCATATTTCACCCGGTGAGCAGGTTACAGAAGCACTGATTGACAAGATTCATGATAGTTTTGTGGCGGAAATGATACAATTCTACAAGCATAGCCCTGACATAGCCCCAATGGCCGATGCCCTGGAAGTTTTTGAGTCTTTGCAACAAATGGGGATCAAAGTGGGTCTGGATACTGGTTTTAGCCGGGATATCACTGATACCATCCTGAGCAGAATTGGTTGGAAAGGGCATCCCCTGATTGACATTACGGTATGTAGCGATGAGGTTAAAAAAGGGCGGCCTCATCCGGACATGATTTTGAAAATGATGGCTGCCCTTGGTATTGGAAACCCACTTGAAGTGATCAAAATAGGAGATACTGAAGTGGATATCCATGAAGGATTAAATTCCGGTTGTCTGATGAGCATTGCAGTGACGACCGGAGCATATACCGAAGAACAATTGAGGGCACATGGTCCTACGCATGTTGTACATGCCCTCAGCGAAATCCTGCCCCTGGTGGAGCGAGAAATGGCTACACAACAGGATTAAGTCTCATGCAACGTATCCCTTTGCTGGAAAGGAAGCTGGCTGCGATCCACCCCTTTTTAATGAGTGTGTTTGCAGCATCAATGGCTTTTTTGACCTACAGCTGCATGTATGCTTTTAGGAAACCCTTTGCTGCTGCCACATTTTCCGGAGAAGAATGGTTGGGACTTGACCTTAAGGTCTGGTTGATATTGATGCAAACCATTGGCTATATGGCCAGCAAGTTTTATGGTATCAAAATGATCTCAGAGCTGAATGCCAGTCACAGGGCCAGGTTGATCCTTGTCTTGATAGGGGTCTCCTGGATGGGTCTACTGGGTTTTGCCCTGCTGCCGGCCCCCTTCAATATAGGCTGTTTTTTAATCAATGGCTTCCCGCTTGGACTGATTTGGGGCCTGGTATTTCATTATTTGGAAGGCAGAAAATTTACTGAAATGATGGGAAGTATTTTGGCCATCAGTTTTGTGTTTTCTTCAGGCTTTGTAAAATCTATTGGCAGGTACCTGTTGGAGTATTGGTCAATAGGACCCTTTTGGATGCCCTTTTTAACAGGGGCTATTTTTGTCCCCCTATTGGTTTTGACTGTTTTTTTGCTGGACCATACTCCTGCCCCCAGCAATGGGGATATTGATTTGAAAACCCAAAGAAGGTCCATGAACAGCAATGAAAGGAAGGCTTATTTCAGTCAATTCAAGGTAGGCATCATTTTGTTGGTATTGGTCTACATGATCCTAACCGCTTTCCGGGATATCAGGGACAATTTTGTGGTGGAGATCTGGAAGGACCTGAAAGTGGAAATTCCGCCGGAACTGCTTACACAGACCGAGGTGCCTGTCACATTGCTGCTATTGCTGATGATGGGCTTGCTGGTACTGGTTAAAAACAATTTAAAAGCCTTGTTTCTTTACCATTTGATCATCATTTCAGGATTTATTTTGGCCGTATTGAGTACCCTTTCCATGCTTTCGGGCTGGTTGGATCCATTTTACTGGATGGTGGCTACCGGTACCGGCATCTATATGGCCTATATTCCCTTTAACTGTCTGCTATTTGACAGGTTATTGGCAGCCTTTAAATATTCCGGAAATGTTGGATTTTTAATGTACCTGGTGGATAGTTTCGGCTATCTGGGATCTTGCGGCATTTTGGTATTCAAGCAATTCGGAGATTGGGAAGCCATGAGTTGGCTGAGTTTTTATTCCCAGGGGTTGGTTTGGATGATGGGTTTTTGTGCTGTATTGATGCTGTTAAGCGGGGTGTATTTTTTCAGGAAATTACAGGGGTACCAACTGCTTGCTGGCTTAAAAACAATCCCGGAAATACTCAGATAGATGTATTGCCACAAATAGCCAGGCCTGCCTGATGCAGACCGGTATGACAAGAAAGTCACAGCATGGGATGTTTTCAAACACCTGGCTAAAGACCGGCAGACAGGTGCGATATTCTCCCGCATACCGGAACCTTCGGAAGGGGAAAGGCATGACTTTTAGAAAAAAATATAAACAGATGAATTTAAACTTTTAACCGGCACAAGGCGAAGCCATTTTGTTTTTTCTACCAGTCCAGTCAGAAAGGTAGCTGATTTAGAACAACGTTGATTTTTCTTTTTAGAAAAACCGGAGGCAGCAAACAAGTACTTTGAAGGGCGGCAAACGCACAAGGCAGCATCATGTAAGCAAAATCAAAATATTATCATTGACTTTTTTTGGATTAGAGCCTTGGGTTATGTATTTTAAGAAGATAAAAGAAGCACAAAACATGACTTATTTAATATTCAATGCGTTTTTATCTATAAATTTTTTGTTGATTTACAATTCTATAGAGGTATTCAACAAAAAAGAGCCTATGGCCAAGCCCACTGTTCTAGCTACTTCCAATGACGATTTGGAGCGTTTTTCCACCAATAAGAGTATCCCCCTTGAAATACGCGACATTACACTGGAAGCTTTATCCTATTTTCCAGATCTTTTTGAAACAGAAATAGACTTTCAGTTCAAAAAAAACATACATGGCTCTGTGATGCAGGCACAACCGAAAGTCGGCTCCCTTTTATTTTCAAGTAAAAAAGAACGTGGCTACCGGATAAAGATCAGCCGCTACCTGGCATTGGAAGACGAGGCTGTACCAATCGAAAGCCTTCCCAAAGAAGTTCTATTGGGATGGATTGGTCATGAACTTGGGCACATACAGGACTACCTGGAAAGAAGTGCTTTCAACCTTTTGGGATTTGGTGTCAAATACTATCTTTCCAAAAGCTTTGTCAGTGAAGCTGAGATTGCTGCTGACAGTTATGCGGTGGCCTCTGGACTGGGAGAGAAAATCATTGCCACCAAGAATTTTGTGTTGAATCATGAAAAATTGCCTGAGGGCTATAAAACCAAAATCAGAACCTTGTATATGTCTCCGGGAGAAATTCTTTCCATGGTAGATGCGGAAGAAGAACTCGAAGATGAAAATTAATTGATGCTTCAATCGTTTTCCATTTTTCTAACATACAGTGCTTTGAAAGACTAACCGGGGAAATAGGGCAGATTTTGCTCCATCAGGTTCATTCAATTATCCAGTTGTCAATCAATTATTATTTTTTAGTCTTTACGGACAAACCTGTACCAAATCGGTTCTATTCGAAAACCATCATGTAAATCCGGAGTTAAGAATGGAACCATCACATGATTGGCAGCAAAAAACCAGATTGATAATGACGCAAGAATTGGCCCTTTTTCCCCTCAAATTAGTCGCATTTCCTGGAGAAGAGCTCAATCTCCACATATTTGAGCCTCGGTACAAGCAACTCATCAGCGAATGTCTGGTGAATAACGAAAGCTTTGGCATATGCACCTTTATAGACAAACTGATGCCTCTGGGAACGGAAATGATGGTGCGGGAAGTAACCAAAAGGTATGAAGACGGAAGGATGGATATAAAAACCAAAGGGCTGAAAACTTTTAAAATTCTTGATTTTAACAATCCCCTCGAAGGAAAACTATATGCCGGAGGCAAGGTGGAAATTATTCCTTTGGATAAAACCAAAGCATCCATCGAAAAAAAGGAAGCCTTCTCCAGGGCATTAGAAAATCTTTATGATCTCATGGAGCAGCCGCTGAATCTGGGAGAGATGGCAGATTTGAATTCCTTTGCCTATGCCCATAAAGTGGGCTTAAAATTAACAGAGGAATATGCACTGCTGTCGATTAACCATGAAGAAGAGCGCCTGGATTTCCTAATGCAACACTTTCAAAAAATCATTCCTATCTTGAAAGAAATTGAATCCTCCAAGCATAAAATCAAGATGAACGGACATTTCAAATATTTGGATCCTTTAAATTTTTGATACATCAGTTTTCCTGATAAAGGCTTTGCGATTAGCCCATTCGATTTGGTACCACATGTCCTGACTGGAACCAATGGTAATGCGGTGACCTGCCTGTACCCGTTTGACCAGTTTACCGGCAGCAGATGGTTGATCCATGATCAGAACAGTATTGCCTGTAATAATGGCCATTTCCGGCTTTTGGATAAAATTATTGCTGATAAAGGCCAAAACAAGAAAAATCAGGGCAGGAATGTAAAAAACAGATCTTTTTTCCCGCATCACTAATATCAGGATCAGTGATAGCAAGAGTAAAAAGGCGAAGACACCCGTAATTTCCGTTTTATAGTCCACCAAAACACTCAAAAACCTGGCTTGATCAGACACCTCATACCCTTCCAACCTGGTCTGATTGGTCAGAGATTTGATTTTTTCAATGACGGCAGGATTGGGATTGTGCTCATAGTATTTGGACAAATAGAGGGATGCCTGTCCAAAATCCCCGATTCCTTCAGCAATAAAACCCATTTTTAGCAGCATGGCCGGAGAATAGGTACCCTCCTCATGGAGGATGTTTTCATAGATTTCCAGCGCTTCCTGGTATTTCTTTTGCGAAAACAAACTGTCTGCACGTTGAAGGGGCATGGAGGCCTGAGCCTGACAATCAGCCTGATAAAGCGAAAGCAGGGAAAAAGGCAACAAAAAAGCAATAAAGATCCATCTAAGATTTGGCATTATCAATCTAGTCCGTTAAATTTGCAGTCCAATTACGGGAAAGCGAGGCGCAAAACCAAGTTTTCTTTGGAAATAATCAACAGGTTTTCCTGTTAAAATTTGTTTTCTGATTCCGTAGCTCAGCTGGTAGAGCATAACACTTTTAATGTTAGGGTCCTGGGTTCGAACCCCAGCGGGATCACCAAGTTAGAAAAGGTTGTATAGTAATATGCAATCTTTTTTTATTTAGAGATTTCATGGGGTGAGAAGTTTACCCCGACGGTCGACCTAAGGAGACCAAGTCGGGGAACTCCAGCGGGATCACCATAATTGAAAACCTTGTTCCTCGGAGCAAGGTTTTTTTCGTTTAAAGCTTTGCCCGGGTGAGAAGTTTATCCCGAAGCAGGGCTGGCTTGTGGGAGGATTCGGAGGACAAGCCGTCAAGAAAATGTCCCTTAGGAAAGTAGTATATCGGCAGGAATATTCAATTCTTTGTGGAATATTCTGGCCAGGTTCAGGGTCAAAGGCTTTTTACCGCTTAGAATCATGGAAACATAACTTTTGCTCCCCACTTTGCCAATAAGGTCTTTATTCTTTAGGCCCAATTCTTCCATTTTTAATTTAATGGTCTCAATAGGGTCAGGAAGAGGGATTGGAAAATTTCTGTCCTCATAATCCTTGATCAATAGCAGGCAGACTTCTACCTTTTTGCCCTGAGGGGAATCAGGTTTTATTCCCTTATCAAATAGCCCATCTACCCAATCAAGGTACTGCTCGTATTGCTGATCGGATTTAATTACATGGAGCTCCATATCATCTTTTTTTATAGTCCACTGTATTAACATTAATATTATCGTATTCCTTATGGGTTCCAAACCATTTGATTTGGACCGCCCTGAAATCAAAAACAAATCTAACTACCAGGCGGAAATGGTTTCCCATGATATTGAAAACAACCCGGTCATCACCCACCAAACTCGCATTTCCATAAGCCGCTTTCAATTCATTAAAATTGTTGAAATCGGATCTTAAGATTTCATGATACCACTCAAAGAGCGCAGATTTGGCTTCTGGATACTTTTCAGCGTACGCCAATAAGGTTTTGCGGGTAATTATATTAAACACACCTAAAGATGGCAAAAAGTTCACTAATAGAAAACATTTTTCCTGCGTTTTTACAATCAATTGTGAATTTTCTGTAAATCAGCTCTTTATATGTTGTAATTGTCATCGGCTAGCCATTTGTTTTTGTAAGCCAATCTGCTTATTTTTAGTAAACTGTTTTCCTGATTCAAAATACTTCCATCAGGTATGATGCTCATTCTCCCTGTTAAACATGACTAGCGGACTATACCATATAGCACTTCTTTGCCTTTTTTCCATAGCTCCGACATCCCTACATTCATTTGGCCATACTACCCTGGGTCCAACATTATCAATAGAGGCAGCGGGCAAGTTTTCCTTTCTCAAAAGCGAAAAGACCACCGAAAACCCAGTCCCCAATACCCAAATTCCGGCCCTGGAACCATTTGTTGGAAGTTTTGACCTTGTCGCCAGTCAGAATTTCCCCAACGGCAATACACGGGCAGATACCATGTCTTTTTATTTTGGCTGCGAAAAAACCGCTATAATTATCCATGCCAAAGGGAGTCAGCCCGATATGAGAATGGTATTCCATCCTTCAGATGCCAGCATAACGGCCTTATTCGAAATGAAAGGCCAGAAAGGGGGTTATGTGCTGCCGATGAATGACAAGTATTGGCCCGGGATAAAGCATGCCAAGGGCCAGGTTGAAGCCAAAACAAGTGCCCAGCCCACCTATACGGGCGAAACCAGGACCATTGAAGGCTATTCCTGCGAAAAGGTGCTTGCCGAAAGCAGCGATTACAAAGCTGAGATGTGGATCACCAAAGATATACCCCTCAGCATGATGCAAATCTTAAGTTACCAAACGGTAGGTGCCGGAAAGTCCCAGGATGAGCTGGAGCAATTTGGGCAATTTGGCGTAAAAGGGCTTCCCCTGCAGGTAAACCTGAGCAGCAAACAAGGAAAAGCAGCTGTTCAACTCAACCTGATCAATTTTCAGGATTCGGTGGAAGATGCCATTTTCAGTACCCAGGGCGACAAACTTTCCAATGTAGAATAATTAATTTCTTCACCCTGTTTTTTGGACCGGTTTTTATAGGGATAGCCTACAAAGGTACACCCTGAAATGGTCCATTTGCAGGAAAGGCACCATAACTTAAAATCGCTTATGGACCAATATTTACCCAATTGGAAACAATTAAACAAGCCTTGAACAGGATCCTGCTCAGTCATGTCGATTGGGGTTATTAAGGTACCATGGGGGAGCCTGCACTGATTTTTCAGGGCGGGGTTATCAGGTAACTTTCTAAAAATTCCAATTGATAGAAATTAAAGATGTTCGAAAAATCCCCTTGACTCCGCCGGAGCAGAGGAACTTATTTACAGAAATCCGAAGGAGATGGCGATTCGCTTTTGCATGTAAACTGGCAAAATGTACTTCATCTAGAATCAAACTCAGGTTTTTATTCTACACATATGTGAAAAAATGCGCTAGATTCTCAAGGCTGTTCTGGCTATCAGAATATAAAAAAAGCCGCTGTAAACAGCGGCTTTTTTATGCTTATAAAAATTTAAAATTACAATCTTTTGATGCGGATATTCCTGAACCAGACATCGTCATTATGGTCCTGCAAGGCGATTTTACCCTCCTTGAAGGTAGCAAAATCTTCCCATTGGGCAAACTTGCTTTCCGCCACCATGGCTTTCCATTGATCATCCCATAGCGTGGTTTCCACTGTTTTTACGCCATTCAGGAAAAACTGCAGTTGCCCATCTTCTACTTTGATTTCTGATTTGTTCCATTCCCCTACAGGTTTGGCAGCTTCCTCAGTAGATTCGATCAGGTCGTACAGGTCACCGGTACGATGAGTGATTATTTTTCCATCAGGATGGCCATCATTGTCCAGCAATTGGTATTCGGGTCCGGTGAAATAGGGAGCCCCATATTCACCATTATCCTGTACATGAAACATGATGCCACTATTGCCATTTTCAGAGATTTTCCATTCTAACTCCAGGTGGAAATCACCAAAACTTTCTTTGGTGACCAAATCTCCTGCGCTAGCACCATCTTCTTTCTTTTGGGCATTAAAGTATAGGACACCATCCGCTGCTTCCCAGGCTTCTCCGGGTTGATCCTTGCCGTACCCTGTCCAGCCAGTAAGGCTGTTGCCGTCAAAAAGGCTGATCCATTCTTCTTCAGTCACAATAATCTCCTCGATATTTTCCTCAGTAGCGGTATTCTCCTGGCTAGATGGGCCACAGCTCCAAACTGCCAGTGACATAACCGCTAATGATAGGGTTGTTTTTTGCATCATTTATTTTTTTAGCAAGAGTACGTACCTTACCATGTCTTTGGCATCATCTTCAGACAAGGCCGGATGGGCAGGCATAGGGATTTCTCCCCACTCACCTACATTCCCTGCAATGACCCTGCCGGCAAGCATTTCTACATTTTCTTCCGTGCTCTCATATTTTGCGGCCACATCGGCATAAGATGGACCCACTATTTTTCTTTCAATCATGTGGCAACTTGGGCAGTCATTCTGCTGCATCAATTCCACACCTCTGATAAAAATGGGGTCATCTTTGTACTTTTCTTCCAGGTTCACCTCTTTTGGTGGTTCGGGAGCAGGTGGAGGGGTACTGGATGTTGATTCAGACTCGGAACTTCCGCCACCGGAGCCACCGCAGGATACAGCCATCATTGCACTTGCAAGGATGGCCAGGCTTAGCTTGATATTTAACTTCATTGTTTGTTATAGATAGATTAATTGATTCCTAATATTTTTTTATTCAATCCTTCATCAGCTCCGGTGGAGGCAAAATCGTCAAATGTTTTCTCTGTCACCCGGATAATTTTATCGCTGATAAATTTGGCTCCTTCTATGGCACCGTTTTCAGGGTGTTTCAAAGCACATTCCCATTCCAATACTGCCCAGCCATCAAAACCATACTGAGACAATTTGCTGAAAATGGCATTGAAATCTACCTGTCCGTCTCCAAGAGAACGGAACCTTCCGGCCCTTTCCACCCAGCTGGAATAGCCGCCGTACACGCCTTGCCTGCCGGTAGGGTTGAATTCAGCATCCTTGACATGAAACATTTTGATCCTGTCCTTGTAAATGTCAATAAATTCAACGTAATCCAGACATTGTAAAACAAAATGGCTGGGATCATACAGGATATTGGCCCTTTTGTGGTGATTAACTTTTTCTAAAAACAGCTCAAAGGTAACGCCATCGTGCAGGTCCTCTCCGGGATGCAACTCATAACACACATCCACTCCGTATTTATCAAATTCATCAAGTATGGGAAGCCATCTTCTGGCCAATTCTTCAAATCCAGTGTCCACCAGACCGGCTGGGCGCTGCGGCCAGGGGTAAACAGTATGCCACATTAATGCACCGCTAAAGGTGGCATGGGTGTTCATACCGAAATTTTTGGAAGCTTTGGCTGCCCACATCAGTTGCTGCACGGCCCATTCCTGCTTTCCCTTGAGGTTTCCTGCCAGCTCTGCCGGTGCAAAAGCATCAAACAATTCATTGTAGGCTGGATGTACAGCCACCAATTGCCCCTGGAGGTGGGTAGAAAAATCAGATATTTCCACTCCGGCGGCCTTAACGGTAGCCTGGATTTCTTTGACATAGTTCATGTCCTCAGCCGCTTTTTGCAGATCAATAAGCCGGGCATCCCAGGTAGGGATCTGTACGGCTTTGTAGCCAATACTTGCTGCCCAGGTACAAATGTCCTTCAGGTTATTGAAAGGTGCTACATCATCTGCAAATTGCGCCAGAAATAAGGCTGGTCCTTTAATGGTTTTCATAAGGGTCTTTGTTTTTTAAAGTTCAAATTTAGTCCATTTTTCGTTAGATTTCCCACTCTTTACAACATGTTCTACAAAAGCCATGCCCCGGAGTCCATCTTCGGCTCCCGGAAAGTCTTCCCATTCCTTTAAAGGCTGTTCTCCATTCTTCCTGGCATACAATGTTCTGGCAAAATTGCGGTACAAGTTGGCAAAGGCCTCCAGGTAACCTTCCGGATGTCCGCCAGGGGTACGGATATTTTCCATCGCCCAGGAAGAAAGGTAAGGAATGTTTCCTCCCGTGCGGTAAATCTGGTCGGGAGCTTCCGGGTGCCTTACGATCAGGGAATTGGCATTGTCCTGTTCCCATTCCAGACCGGCCTTATCTCCAAACACCCTGATTTTGATATTGTTTTCTGCTCCGGTAGCAATCTGAGTTGCCATCAAAACTCCTGAAGCCCCATTATCGAATTTCAGCAATACCGCTCCATCATCATCCAGGGTCCTGCCTTCCACCACTATATTTAAATCAGCGCAAAGCTTTGTCAGCTTAAGGCCACTCACATATTCAGCCAGGTTAAAGGCATGCGTACCAATATCTCCCATGCAATTGGCGATGCCACTTTTTGTGGGGTCTGTCCTCCAGATCGCCTGCTTGTAATCCGTCTTTTCCAAAGTAGTCCAAAGCCAGCCCTGAGGATATTCCACATAGACCTTCCTGATTTTTCCCAATACTCCGCTTGCAATCAGGTGTCGGGCTTCTTTTACCATAGGATAACCAGTATAGGTATGGGTCAGACAAAATAAAAGTCCTGTATCTTCAATAATTTTATTGAGTTCCTTGGCCTCTTCGTAATTAAAAGTCATGGGCTTATCCAATACCACATGGAAACCATTCTCAAGGGCTTTTCTGGTGGGATCAAAATGTACGTGATTGGGAGTAACGATGGCGACAAAATCGATTCTTTCTTCCTCAGGCAATTGCTTTTCTTTGGCAAACATTTCATCATAGGACCCATATACCCTTTCGGCAGGCAAAAGGAGTTCCTTGCCCGTCTCGGCAGATTTTTCAGGACTGCTGCTAAAAGCTCCTGCAGCCAGTTCAATAATACCATCCATGGCAGCGGAAATTCTATGGACTGCCCCTATAAAAGAGCCGGGTCCACCACCAATCATACCCATTTTAAGTTTTCTTTTGCTCATTATTCTGATCTTTGGTTTACTGGTTTTTTTAGTTCGATTTAAACTTCTATATTTATTTTCGGGTGAAAGAAATGCAATGATTTCCAGCTTGAGCAAAACACCCGAATGCCAGACTGAGAATACCTCTCTCACTTTCCGAAATGATAAATTTACATTAAATTGGCTTAAATTTAAATAAATCCCACAATAGTTTGAAGGCTGATTGCCCCCTGCAAAAACCATAATCCTGAATAAACATGACGACAAACAACCGATTTAAGCTTTCCCTGATGATGTTTCTGGAGTTTTTTGTGTGGGGATCCTGGTATGTTACTTTGGGGACTTTTCTGGGGAATAATCTGGAGGCTAGTGGGGCACAACTGGCAGCTGCCTTTTCTACCCAGTCATTTGGGGCCATCATAGCTCCTTTTGTCATCGGCCTGATAGCGGACAGGTACTTCAATGCAGAAAAAATTCTCGGTATTTTACATTTGCTGGGAGCAGTGTTGATGTACCTGATGTTTATTTCAGACAGTTTTGCTGCATTCTACCCCTATGTCTTTCTGTACATGTTGATTTATATGCCAACCCTGGCTTTGGCCAATTCCGTTTCATTCAGCCAGATGAAAGACCCTTCCAGGGAATTCAGCAGTATCAGGGTTTGGGGCACCATTGGTTGGATTGCTTCCGGTTTGATGATCAGCTTTTTCTTTGTTTGGGACAGTCCGGCGGCCATTGGTGAGGGCCTTTTGCGAAATACCTTCCTGATGTCTTCCATTTCTTCACTGGTTCTGGGGTTATTTGCTTTTACCTTACCGGCAACGCCCCCTGCCGCAAAAAATAATGAAAAGCAGTCTGTTTCAGAACTGCTGGGCTTGGATGCCCTGAAGCTATTAAAGGATAAGGATTTTGCTATTTTCTTTATATCCTCGGTTTTGATTTGTATTCCCCTGGCCTTTTATTACCAGAATGCCAATCCCTTTTTGTCAGAAGTTGGCCTATCCAATCCTACAGGTAAAATGACTATTGGACAGGTATCGGAAGTTTTGTTTCTTTTATTGATGCCCTTCTTTTTCAGGAAATTTGGTTTAAAAACCACTTTGGTGGTGGGCATGTTGGCCTGGGTGGTCCGCTATGTGTTTTTTGCTTTTGGTGATGCAGGGGAAGGAACTTACTTGCTGATCATTGGTATTGCCCTGCATGGTATCTGTTATGATTTCTTCTTTGTTTCGGGTCAGATTTATACCGATTCCAAGGCAGGACCCAAATATAAAAGTGCAGCGCAGGGACTGATCACCCTGGCCACTTACGGTATAGGCATGCTGATAGGCTTTTGGATAGCGGGATTTGTGTCCGATATGTATTTTTCTGACGGGGTTCATCAATGGAAAAATATCTGGTTGATCCCTTCTGGGATTGCGTTCTTTGTCACCATTTTGTTTGTGGTTTTTTTCAAGGACAATGACTTCAAGAAAGCCAATGCGCTGCGGCGGGATAAGAAAAACATTCAGCAATCCAGTGAGTTACCTACATAATAGTTAAGGGAAAAAGTAATTTAGAGTATTTATAAATAGGCTGTAGTGAAAAGAGTAAAAGGATAAAATCATACGAATTCTTTAAAAATATCAATAGTATTGCAATACCTAAAATAAACAATTCATATATATGGCTAATCAAAGTTATGACGCTATTGTCGTTGGTTCCGGAATCAGCGGCGGATGGGCAGCAAAAGAACTGACAGAGAAGGGTATGAAAGTCCTTCTTTTGGAGAGGGGACCTGATGTCAAACACGTACAGGATTATAAAAATGCAACCAAAGCACCCTGGGAAATACCACACAGGGGTAGGAGAACCGTTGAAATGTTGGAAAATCATCCCAATCTGAGAAGGGATTATGTGCTTAATGAACTCAATCTGGACTGGTGGGCGCACGAGGACGATTCTCCATACATCGAGAAAAAACCATTTACCTGGTTCCGGGGCTACCAGGTTGGGGGGCGTTCCCTGCTTTGGGGACGGCAATCTTACCGTTGGGCAGATATAGACTTTGAGGCCAATGCAAAACAAGGAATTGCAGTCGATTGGCCAATCAGATACAAAGACCTGGCACCCTGGTACAGTTATGTAGAAAAATTTGCGGGTATTTCCGGCAACAAGGATGGTCTGGACATTTTACCTGATGGAGAGTTTATGCCGGCGATTCCTTTAAACTGTGTAGAGAAGGATGTGGCAGAGCGATTGAAGAACCACTTTGGTGGATCCAGGGTAATGACCAACGCCCGGGTGGCCAATATCACCCAGCCTCTTCCGGGAAGACCGGGCTGTCAGTATAGGAACAAATGTTCGCTGGGTTGTCCCTTTGGAGGCTACTTTAGCACCCAGTCCTCAACCCTACCGGCAGCGGAAGCCACAGGTAATCTCACACTCCGGCCATGGTCCATTGTTACCAGGGTATTGTATGACAAAGACAACAAAAAGGCTACGGGAGTAGAAGTTCTCGATGGGGAGACCAATGAAACGTATGAATTTGATGCCAAAATCGTGTTTCTTTGTGCTTCAGCCTTTAATTCTACGGCTGTATTGATGCGGTCTGCGACAGATATCTGGCCAGAAGGGCTGGGCAGCAGTTCCGGGGAGTTGGGACACAATGTGATGGATCACCATTTTCGTCTGGGAGCCAATGGCACCGTAGAGGGCTATGAGGATAAATATTATTTCGGCAGAAGGCCGGGAGGCTTTTATGTACCCCGCTACCGGAATGTAGGTAGTGAAAGCAGGGATTATGTCCGTGGCTTCGGTTACCAGGGAGGAGCCAGCAGACAAGGCTGGAGCAGGACGGTTGCAGAACTGGATTTTGGCGCACCGTTGAAAGCAGAGTTGACCGAACCAGGAGCCTGGACCCTGGGTATGACCGCCTTTGGCGAGATTCTTCCCTATCATGACAACACCATAAAGCTCAGCAAAACCGAGAAGGACAAATGGGGCATGTATGTGTTGGAAATGGATGCAGAAATCCGTGACAACGAAAAGAAAATGCGGGTAGACATGATGAATGATGCCGCAGAAATGCTGGAAGCCGCCGGAGTGAAAGATGTATCTACCTATGACAGAGGCTACACTTTCGGACAAGGCATACACGAAATGGGTACAGCAAGGATGGGAAGAGATCCCAAATCCTCTGTCTTGAATGGCAACAACCAGGTTTGGGATGCGAAAAATGTATTCGTTACAGATGGGGCTGCCATGGTATCAGCTGCAGCTCAGAATCCTTCCCTGACTTACATGGCCATGACCGCCAGAGCAGCAAACTTTGCAGTGGAAGAATTGAAGAAAGGCAATTTGTAAAACCCAAAAAAAGAAACAAGATGACTGTAATGAATAGAAGAGAGGCCTTGAAGAGTGTAGTACTCATGATGGGTGGAACCATGGTAGGAGCCAATGTGATCCTTACCGGATGTGCTCCCGAAAAGCAAATAGAGGGATTGGATTTCTCTGAGGAGGAACTGGCCTATATGGATGAAATCGGAGAAGCCATTATCCCTACCACAGATACTCCGGGGGCCAAGGCTGCGGGAATAGGTGGTTTCATGGCCATGATGGTCAAAGACACTTACACGGAAGAGCAGCAAAAAAGCTTTATCAATGGGCTCAATAGCCTGAAAAGCAGTTTTAAATCAGAAGCAGGAAAGGACTTTATGGAAGCTTCGGTAGAAGAGAGGACAGCCTTTCTCAACCAGCTCAACAAGGCTGCAATGAATCAGAATGCTGAAAATAGCGAAGAGGCAAAATATATCCTGATGATCAAGGATTTGACATTACTGGGTTACTTTACCTCAGAAATAGGTGCTACCCAGGCCTTGCGTTTTATAGAGACACCTGGTAGGTATGACCCTTGTATGGAATACAAAAAAGGAGACAAAGCCTGGGCCATTTAAAAATAGCCCCGTTTTCATATCAAAGCCCGCTATAAATGGCGGGCTTTGTGTTTTTTATATTGAAACCAATAGTAAGCAGGAAATATCAGGGCTTTAAGCCTCCAGTCATTTTTTTCATGAAAGCTGAGCCGGGTATTCTTATTGATTTTCCTGTACAACAGGCTGGCCAATACCAGGTGAGTCAATACCAACAATAGCAGTACGGAATATAGTATAAGTTCATTCATTTTTTAAATCGGGGGATAAGTGGAGGCACCTTGTTTTGGTAGCGGGTATAGGCTTCACCGTATTGTTCCAGAAGTTTTTTTTCTTCAAAGTAAATTCCAAAAGGCAGGTAGAGCAAAAGTGCCAGTAAATGGACGAGGGATGCCAGATTGGGTACGTACAGCAGATAACCTAGAAACACAAGAATTAAACCTGCATATAGGGGATGGCGCATGTAACTGTACCAACCCTCAGTAATCAGTGGTTCATTTGCTTTCAGGTCATCATGTGGTTCTAATCCCAGAAACCTGCTTGTTTTAATATGCTTCATGCTTTTCACGGCGATGATGGTTCCAAAGGTAGCCAGCATAAAGCCCAGGTAGGTTGTTAAAGGTGAGGAAACCAATAGCCAAATGGGGTCAATGGATCCGGCAAGAAGGAGAAGCGCAAAAAAAACCATTGTGGAAAACAGGCTATAACAGAACCTGTACCATTTGTATACCATTCCCATCCAGGCTTTAACTTTTCTTTTTATATTGAGACTTGCCAGGAAAGTATGGCTAATGTAGAAAAACAACCAGCCCAGGCTGAGGATAAAATATTCCATAAAGATACGAATATCTATAATTTGAGTGATTAATGAAAAATTTACATCGATATATTGAGCACACGGCCCTTCATCCGTCGGTGGATGAGCGAACGATAACCCGGTTGATAGCCCAGGCCAGAAAATACCAGTTCAGGGGAGTATGTGTACCTCCTTTCTGGGTAAAAAAAGTCAAGCGGGAATTGGCAACGGAAGATATTCAGGTGGTAACAGTTGTAGGTTTTCCATTTGGATATGGCATGACACAGACCAAGGTATTTGAGGCACAGCAAGCCATTCGGGATGGTGCGGATGAGTTGGATTTGGTCTGGTCGCTTACGGCTTTTAAGTCCGGAATGACCTGGCCTAAAATAGAACTGGCTCAATTGGCCAACTGCTGCCACGATGAAGAGAAGTTTCTGAAGGTAATCGTGGAAACAGCCTACCTGGATGAGGCGGAGTTGCGAGACGCATGCGACATTTGCAGAGATGCAGGAGTGGACTTTGTCAAAACTTCTACCGGTTTTGCTCCTGAGGGGGCAAAGACGGCCACTGTAAGACTGATGCGGGAATGTCTTCCCAGTCAGGTAGGCATTAAGGCGAGTGGTGGTATCAAGACCTTGGAGCAGGCACTCGAAATGATAAAAGCCGGAGCTGACCGGATTGGGACCAGTAGTGGTCCGCAGATAATGGAGGCGTACCTGTCGGATCAGTCTCAAATTGGGTGATTTCTTTTATGACAGGTTGTCGGGATTTATTTACCGGATCTGGTTTAGTTTCTGTTTGATTAAAATAGATCAAAAAGAAAGGGATGACAAAAAAAGTGAGCAGTATATAGGCAAAGCCCACTATCCGGGTATTGGCCGTTGTTTTCCCAAAATTCCTTGCCAGCCTCACAGGGATGTCTCTGAGCCCGGGAAAGGGTAGGAATATTAAGGTGCCTATCAGATTGAACAAGACATGAACAATGGCCACGCTGATCGCTGCTTCTGTTTTATAAAATGCGGCGATCACAGCCGTAATGGTAGTCCCTAAATTGGCACCCATTATAAATGGAAAAACCTTTCTCAATGCCACTTTTCCGGTTGCCACAGCGGTGACCATAAGGGAAGTGGTAATGGTACTGGACTGTACGGCAGCAGTAATAAACATGCCATAAGCAAAGGAGCGGAAAGGGAAATTGAAAATATGTTTTCGAATCTTTTTGAATTTTGGCGTAATCAGTGATTTATAGGCCAGGGAGGAAAGCATTTGGATGGATCCTGCCAGGATCAAAACTCCCGTCAATAGGGAAAGCAAAGGCCAATGTAATATTTCTGAAAGGTAAATGCTTAGTGGCCTGAGGAAAAACCCCTGATAGGCCACGTCTCCATCCAAAAGCCGGCTTTCTCCGACAATGCCATGGGTGATCCAGGCAGCCATTTTACTCAAGATGCCGAAATAGATTTCGAGGGGCAAAAGTATAATTACGGAAATGATATTGAATATATCATGTAGAACTCCGGCGGAGAGTGCTTTTCGAAAGGATTTTTTTTTCATGATATATCCGAAAGCCACCAGGGTACTGGTAAGGGTAGTACCAATATTTGCCCCCATGATCAAGGGGACAGCCTGTGCCAGGCTCAGGTTGCCGGAAGCAACCAATACCACTACCATGGCAGAAACCGTAGAACTCGACTGGATCAGGGCTGTCGTCAACAGACCAATAAACAGGCCCACAAAAGGGTTGAAGGTAGCCATAAACAGGGTGTTGGCCACATCATTGTTAAGCCTTGCCAGGGCATAAGTCAAAAAGTCAATGGAAAACATAAAAAACAGCAAACCCAGGACTACCGTGCCCGCAAGGATCACATTTTTTTTATAAGTATTGCCTTTGGGAGTAATGGTCATTTAAAAATGCAAATAGATGAGGCCAATTGAAGCTGCAAAATACGTATAGAGAAAAGAGAATTACACGCTTTTCAGGTAAAACTTATGTTAAAATTAATATTACAGAAGTTGCTCAGGTAGAATCGCTTAAAAAATGCCCGTTTGAGTGGGTAAGAAATAAAATCTTTATATTTTTGGCCTGGGTTGACATTTTCGCAAACGAATTGGGAATGCTTTTCTTGCACCTATTGAGATGGACTTAACAATTTGGTAACACCTTCCTTAGAAATTCTTGTTTAATTTGCATCCTTAATGCTAGCCAAAACCAACATATGGCCAAACTAAAAGATCAAAACATAAACCAGGATGCTTTATCAAAAGCAGCTTATTCACTTTTTGACTTCACCAAAAAGGAAAAATCTTTTTTACTGATCATCTGTATTTTGGTTTCGGTGGCAGGTATCATTACCCCATATACCTATGCAGCCATGTGGTTTGGTTTTATGCTGGCCGCTTATTCTGCCATAGCCAATGACAGCATACAGACCATAGGTACCTTCATTGCTTCCAATCAAAACCGGAAATGGTATTTCCTTTGGTTGTTTATGGGATTGATTTTTGTCGGCACTGTTACTTACAGTTGGTTTACTTATAATGGGGATGTGAGTTACGAGCGACTGCAGGTCGATGGTCTGGACCAGGCGCCTCAAAGTTTTGTATTTCTTCAGATTGCCGCTCCTATCGTATTGCTGGTAATGACCAGGTTGAGGATGCCTGTCTCCACAACTTTTCTTTTGCTGAATGTATTTACCTATAAGGCAGGCACCATTTTGGGGGTCATGCAAAAAAGTTTTATCGGGTATTTCCTGGCCTTTATCATGGCCATTATTGTTTGGTATGTGTTGGAAAAGTTTGTAACCAATTACCTCAAAGGCAAGCCCAAGAATTATTGGTATTTCCTGCAATGGATCACTTCCGGCTGCCTGTGGGCCGTGTGGATCATGCAAGATGCTGCCAATATCGCAGTTTTTCTTCCCAGACAACTCAATGTTTGGGAGTTTTCGGCCTATACAGGATTTGTTTTTCTGGGTCTTGGGGTGCTGTTTTACATGAAAGGGGATAAAATCCAGGGCATTGTCAATGAGAAGACACGGGTCACTGATGTCAGGGCAGCTACTATTGTGGATCTTGTCTATGCCATTATTCTCTTTTATTTTAAGGCTTACAGCAATATGCCCATGAGTACCACCTGGGTGTTTATTGGTCTTTTGGGAGGCAGGGAATTGTCGATTGCGCTTGCCAAATCCAAAAAACTAAAGAAAAGGAAGGCCCGTTTGGTCAGGGCTTACCGCTTGGCAAAAAATGATTTGGTTAAGGCAGGGATTGGGCTAATTGTTTCCCTTATTTTAGCACTTATTATCAATGAAGGGGTAAGGAAAGAAATTTTTGACATGATTTTTTAATGGTTGAACCGGAGATTTTTTCTCATGAATATTGGATGCAGGAGGCCTTGAAGCAGGCCCAAATTGCCTACGAAGAGGGAGAAATTCCCGTGGGGGCAGTAATGGTAGTAAAGAACCGGATCATTGCCAAAGCGTATAACCAAACCGAAAAGCTCACCGATGTGACCGCCCATGCGGAAATTCTGGCCATAACCGCCGCCGCAAATACCCTTGGATCCAAGTACCTTACTGAATGCAGGTTATATGTCACGCTGGAGCCTTGTGTCATGTGCGCAGGTGCAGCCTATTGGGCTCAATTGGGAGAATTGCACTTTGGGGCAGAAGACCCTAAAAAGGGGTTTACCCGTTTGGGTTCAAACCTGCTTCATCCCAAAACCAAAACATCGAGGGGACTTCTCGAGGATAAATCAAAGAATTTGTTGCAGGCATTTTTCAAAAATCTCAGAAATTAGAGATTCAAAGGAATAAAAGAACCATTTTTGAAGTTCATTGGTTTGTATTGGTAGGTTTTTAGAATGAACCCAATACCATCAACTAAAATTAATGTTTAACTTTAAAAAATTAAGATAATGGCTTTTGAACTTCCAAGTTTACCTTACGAAAAAAATGCATTGGAACCACATATTGATGCCAAGACCATGGAAATCCATCATGGCAAGCACCACAATGCCTATGTAACCAAGCTTAATGATGCCGTCAAAGGATCTGATCTGGCTTCTAAAAGCATTGAGGAAATCATGAAAAATATATCCTCTGCATCAGGAGCAGTTAGAAACAATGGCGGAGGACATTTCAACCATTCGCTTTTCTGGACCGTACTCTCTCCAAAAGGAGGCGGAGCCCCTTCAGGTGAACTGGCAGCAGCCATCGACAAAAAATTTGGCTCTTTTGACAAGTTTAAAGAGGAATTTTCCAATGCAGCCGCAACCAGGTTCGGTTCAGGCTGGGCATGGTTAAGCGTGAGTAATGGAGCACTGCAGGTAAGTTCCACCCCCAATCAGGACAACCCCCTGATGGATATCGCAGAAACCAAAGGTACACCAATCCTTGGATTAGATGTTTGGGAACACGCTTATTACCTGAATTATCAAAACAGGAGGCCGGATTACATTTCAGCTTTCTGGAATGTGGTGAATTGGGATGAAGTGGCTAAAAGATATGCCGCAGCCAAATAATTTAAGGCTACTTTAACATCTTTACCTAACCCTCCGGAATTTCCGGAGGGTTTTTTTGTTCGGATAGCGAACAATAAAAGTGTTCGGTATTGAGACAGTCAGATTTTTTTAAAAATTCATAAAATATTGAAATACAAATAGATACGTTATTTTTTTGATTTTGGCACCTTTTTCCCATGTCATGGCATAGAACGTATGAATGTTAATGACCATGAACTTTAGAAAGCTTATTTTTGCCACCTCTTTTTTCTTTTTACTGGGACTGAGCCACCTGGCAGCCCAGGAGATGATGGCTACCGTTTCCGGAACGGTACTTGACGAAAGGGGAGACCCACTTCCTTTTTCCAATGTTGTTTTATTGGAGACCGGGTCAGAGGATTTGGTTACAGCTGCTATTTCCGATGAGATGGGTCATTTTAACTTGCAGACAAATGCTGAAAAAGAGGTACTCCTTAGTATTTCTACCCTGGGTTTTGCGCCTTACAAAAGTAAGCCGTTCTTATTGAAATCCGGTTTAAAAAAGGACTTTGCTGAAATTCAATTAACAGCGGAAATGTCTGCACTGGATGAAGTGACGGTAAATGCCGCCAGGCCAAATGTATTGATTCAGGCAGACAAAACCATCGTCAACGTGGCAAGTACGGTAATGGCTGAAGGAAACACGGTTTTGGATGTGGTAGGTCGGTCTCCGGGAGTGTTTGTAGACGCCGATGGTAACATTAGCCTGAATGGCCGGACAGGTGTTATTGTGTTGATAGATGAGCGGCAAACCTATATGAGTGCGACAGACCTGGCCAATTTTCTTCGGGCCATGCCAGCGGACAATATTCTGAGTATTGAGGTGATCAACAATCCCCCGGCAAAATACGATGCCGAAGGAGCGGCTGGTGTGATCAACCTGGTACTTAAGAAAAACAATGTAAACGGCACCAATGGAAATGTACAAATTGGAAGCCAGTACAACGGCATGCATACTCCCTCAGCAGGGGCTACCTTGAATGTCAAAAAGAACAGGTGGACTTCCAATGCCAGTCTGAATTATAATGAATGGGGGAGGTTCATTGATCTGAATATCCTCAGGAGATTTCAGCTGGAAAACGGTCTGTCAGTGTTTGATCAGACGGCAAGATTGAAACTATTAAGAAGCAACTTGTTTTTCTCAGGAGGGACAGATTACCGTATCAATGACCAACACAGTGTGGGAATCAACCTGCAGGCATCCGGTCAAAAGGGTACCGAAGATGGCAATTCCCTTACCAATATTTCGAATCCGGAAAATACAGACAGGAACTTCCTGAATGCACTCAATGATTCAGATTCTGACAATTTCAGGGTCTTTGGTAACCTGCATTATATTGGCAAGCTGGATACCCTTGGGACCAAGATTACAGCCGACCTGGACTATACCCAAATGGATGCCAGCAGCCTGAGTATGCTGAACAACAGTTACTGGGTGAATGAAAATACGGAGGCCGGGACCTCAGACCGGATCCGGACAGGGAATGAAATGCTGTATACCATTTATACTGCCAAGGCCGATTTTACCAAGCCTCTGGGGGAAGGAAAGGAGTTGGAGGCCGGTCTTAAAGGAAGTTGGGTAAATTCTGATAACCAGCTGGATATTTTCAAAAGTGTGGAAGAGGGGGAATTTACCCGGGATCCCAACAGTAACCATTTTATTTACAAGGAACAGGTATTGGCAGCATACACCTCTTACAAGGCGCCTATTAGCGAGAAATTGAATTTTCAGGCAGGATTAAGAGCAGAGTATGCTGAAATAGAGGGTAATTCCGTTACCTCTTCACAGGTAAACACCCAGGAGTACCTGAATCTTTTTCCCAGCATGTACCTGCAACACCAGGTAAATGACAATTATCAAATTGTTTACAATATTAACCGCAGAATTACCAGACCCCATTACAGGCAATTGAACCCCTACGTTTTTTACATTGACCCTTTGACCACTGAGGAGGGAAATCCCCAACTGAGGCCGCAATATGCCAATAATTTTGAAATGAATCATATCATCAAAAGTGCTTACCAGGTTTCCCTGTCTTTTTCTCAGACAGAGAATGCATTTGGGCAGATCATGGTGCAGGACGATGATACCAGAAAAACCAGCATTCAGATGCAAAACCTGGACCGCACGCAGAACCTAAGTCTGAGAGCCATCCTCCCGGTTGAGTTTGCAGATTGGTACAGCAGCAGCAATATGTTGCAGTTTAATGGCAATACCTTTCAATCCCAATTAGGGGATGAGCTTCTGGATGAAAGACAATTTTCCTTTATGGCCAGGACCCAGCACAACATTAACTTGCCAAAAGGATTCAAGGTGGAGTTGATAGGGATTTACAGGAGTCCTTTTCGTGACGGACAATTAAAAATCGATGCCATGAGCTGGATGGATGCCGGGGTAACCAAAACATTTCTTGATGACAAGATAAGCCTTACCGTAAATGGGACAGATATTTTCAGGACCATGAGATTTAAGGGTAATATTGATTTTCACCGCATCAACACCGATGTGCAACAGTACAACAGCATGCAAAGTGTGAGGTTTACCCTACGCTGGAAATTTGCTCAGGGAGAACAATTTAAAGTTTCCCAAAGAAGTGGTAGTACTGAAGAAAGAAATAGACTGGAATAAGTTTAGATTAGGTTTTTAATAATTATAAAGACAGCACCTCATAGGTGCTGTTTTTATTTAAACTTTTATCGCAATGTCCGGGAAATTTTAGTTTACAGGAAATGGTACAGAAAAATCAGGTGAGCGGAAAGTGCCGGTTTTCTTTCTCCCTTGATCTCGATTTTCACCTGCATTTCCGTTTTGATGGTACCCCTGAGGTCACTGATATTGGCCAGGCTTGCTTTCATCCTGATCTCGTCATTGACTTTTACAGGATTGGCAAATCTCAGGTTCTCTATACCATAATTGACCATCATTTTGAGGTTATTGACCTGTACGATCTGGTTCCATAAAAAAGGTACCAGGGAGAGGGTAAGGTATCCGTGGGCAATGGTGCCCCCAAACGCACCTTCCGCTTTGGCCTTTTCGGGATCGGTATGGATCCATTGGTGGTCCAAAGTGGCATCAGCAAACAGGTTGATCTGTTCTTGATTCACCTTGTGAAAATCCGATACCCCCAGCTCCTTACCAATGTATTGTTGAAAGTCTTCAAAACTATTAATGATCAGTTTGCTCATATCTTTGTTGGGTTTGAAAAAATGAAATTATCAAAACCCCCCGGATTATAAAACAAAAATGATGGAATTCAATATGCTTTTTGCTTTTTTCTGTAATACATAAAGCCAAGCACCATACTGCTTAGAAAAAAAATCAAGGTAGTCCACTCGTAGGTTCGTATTTTTTCTTTTTCCTCCTGTATGTCTGCATCCTTTTCGCGAAGGGCCCTTTTGAGTTTGACGATATCGGCTTCGGCTTTGTGGGCAATGAATTTATAATCCTCTTTTTCGTTGCCTATGGTAGTTGTCTGAATGTCTTTGAGCATTTCCAGCTCCTGCATGATCTGATTGTCCTTGTGAATGATGCGTCCCATCCATTCATTGGTGGCCATCATGTCTTTTTTTGTTCGATTACCAAAAATCCCGGATTTCTGGTTCTCAGATTCCTGCCATTCCTGGTGAAGGATTTTTCTTTCCTGTACCAGTTTATTGAGTTTTTCCTGGGCATCTGCCGGCATGGGAAGGGTTAGTAACCAGATGAGTAATCCAAAGAAATAAAAGACTTTATTTTTCATGCTGATTTGGCATTTTTTATGACTGATTCTGATGTTGAATTTCCGTTTTCAAAAAACATGCCTAAAATCAATTGACTATCTTTTCCTTTTATTTTAAAACCTTAATTTTTATTTCCTGGAAGAAATTCGTTCAAAACCTGCCGCAGGTAATCCCGGTCCAGGTGGGTATAGATTTCCGTGGTGGTAATGCTTTCGTGCCCCAACATTTCCTGCACCGCCCTGAGATCCGCACCACCCTCCACCAGGTGGGTAGCAAAGCTATGTCTGAAGGTGTGTGGACTTACATTCTTCTGTATCCCAGCCTCTTTTACCAGTTTTTTGATGATAAGAAACACCATAACTCTGGAGAGTTTTTTTCCTCTGCGGTTTAAAAAAATATACTCTTCATGGCCTTTGGCAATATTTTGATGCACCCGGACCTCCTCCAGGTAAAGGCGCAGGTATTTGGCAGCAGACTTGCCTACAGGAACCAACCTTTCCTTATTGCCTTTTCCTGTTACCCGCAAAAATCCGATATCCTGGTAGTAATGGCTGGTTTTTAAATGAATCAGTTCGGAAACGCGTAGCCCGCTGCTGTAAAGCATCTCTAACATGGCCCTGTTGCGATGCCCTTCCGGCTCTCCCATGGGGATGGCTTCCAGCAGTTTTTCGATTTCAATATAGCTCAGGGTGTCTGGTAGGGTCCGGGTTAGTTTTGGAGCCTCCAGAAGCAGGGCCGGGTTGTCCAGGATTTTATCCTCGTACATCAGGTATTTGAAAAAAGCCTTGATACCGGAGATGATTCTTGCCTGGGAAAATTCAGATATATTTAACCCCGCCAAAGCATTCACAAATTGCCTCAGGTGATAGAGCTGCACCTGTTCAGGGGCAATGTCGGGAAAGTTTTTTTCCAGATAGGCCGCGACCTTTTCCACATCCTGCCGATAGGCCAAAATGGAATTGTCTTGAAGCGAACGCTCGATTTTCAGGTAATAGCCAAAGGCTCTGATCTCCTTTTCCCAAGTCATACCGTAAAATTAATCCTTCCCGGATATTTTGCCCTCATTTTCTTAAAAACAATGGATTATCTCCACTAGTTATTTGACGATTGCTTACATTTGCCTTTCCAATTACAGACAAGAAAATCAACAGAAAATTGAAAATCGCTATTATCAACGGCCCCAACCTCAACCTTTTAGGTAAGCGGGAGCCGGAAATTTATGGAAGTAGTTCTTTTGAAGATTATTTTGAAAAATTGACCGGCAAATATCCTGATCTGAAACTTTCTTATTACCAGAGTAATGTGGAGGGTGAGCTGGTCAACCGGCTTCATGAGGTAGGTTTTGATCACGATGGTATTTTAATAAACGCAGGCGCCTACACCCACACCTCTGTGGCCCTGTCCGATGCCATTGCAGGTATACAGACACCCGTATTGGAAGTTCATATTTCCAATATCTATAAGAGAGAAGAATTCAGGCACAAAAGCATTATCTCAAAAGAATGTGTGGGGATGATTGCCGGCCTGGGATTGCTGGGCTATGAATTGGGATTGCAATATTTTATAAAGAAAGAAAATCAATAATGGCTATGCTCACATTTGCTCCGGGACCATCTAAAGTTTTTGACAAATTACCTGAATATTTTCAGGACGCTTATAATCAGGGAATACTCAGTGCCAACCACCGCAGTGCGGTATTTATGGATTTGTACAGGGATACTGAAAATTTGTTGAAACAAAGGCTGGAAATACCCGCAGATTACAGGCTGTTGTTTACTTCGAGTGCCACCGAAAACTGGGAAATCATATCCCAGTCCCTGGTAGAGCAGGCTTCATTCCATATCTTTTCAGGATCTTTTGGCAAAAAATGGTTTGATTTCGCCCAAAATATCATTCCCGAAACCACCTCCCTGAAGTTGGATAAAAATACTGTGTTGGAAGTAGCAGACCTGGCAGTTTCCGATGCTTTTGATCTTATTGCTATTACCCAAAACGAAACCTCCAATGCTACCCAGGTAAGCAATAAAATCATCGCAGACCTGGCTGGTAAATTTCCCGATAAGATGCTGGCGGTGGATACCACTTCCTCCATGGGAGGCATTTATCTTGATTTCAAACTGGCCGATATCTGGTATGCCTCCGTACAGAAATGCTTTGGCCTGCCAGCCGGGCTGGGTCTTTTGGTACTCTCTCCCAAAGCCATTGCCAAGGCAAAAAATAAGGGCGAATATGGTCGGTACAACAGCCTGAATTTCATGTTGGAAAATGCGGCCAATTACCAAACCCATTATACCCCCAATGTGCTGGGCATTTACCTGTTGAACAGGGTATTGCAGGACATGGCACTTATTCAGGAGATACAGGAAAAGACTGAAAAAAGGATGCAGGCCCTGGAAAAACTGGTGGATCAATCAGCCAAACTGGCTTTTTTGGTAACCAATCCCGCAGCAAGAAGCCGAACTGTTTTGGGCGTAGGAGGTGAAGAACCGTTTATCAAAAGCATTAAATTGGCAGCTGAAAGCAAAGGCATGCAGATGGGGAGTGGTTATGGTCCCCTAAAGCCTACCAGTTTTAGAATTGCCAATTTTCCGGCCATCACTGATGAGGAGTTTGCTAATTTGATCCGTTTTTTGGAAAGCTACTGAAGATAAACCCTAATGTTTGATTTCAGAGAAATTCTTTCTGTTACCCTGATTCTTTTTTCCGTAATTGATATTTTGGGTTCTGTGCCCATTGTGATCAATCTCCGGAAAAAGGTGGGTCACATACAAAGTGGAAAGGCCACTATTGTAGCGGGAGTTTTGATGGTTTTATTTTTATTGTTGGGTAAATCTATACTTAGCTTATTCGGAATTGGCGTTGAGGATTTTGCCATTGCAGGGGCCCTGATCATTTTTGCCCTTGGGGCTGAAATGATTCTGGGCATAGAGATTTTCAAACCAGATCCGGAGGCAGGCTCCACCAGTACTTCCATAGTGCCCATCGCCTTCCCGCTGATTGCCGGGGCTGGTACCCTGACCACCATATTGACCCTCAAGGCGGAATTTTCTCAGGCCAATATTGCTGTGGGGATCATCCTGAATCTGATCATTATCTTTGTGGTACTCAAAAGCACCAACTGGCTGGAACGAAAATTGGGGCAGACAGGCCTGGATGTGTTGCGGAGGATATTCGGAATTATACTGCTGTCCATAGCTATTAAGATATTCAAGAGCAACCTATTTCCCAATATGTGAGAAGGGAGTATATTTTGCTCTGGGCTAAATAAGAAAATAATGCCATATTTTCTTATTTTGCTTTTTGTTTTGATGAAAAAAGAATTACTTTTGCCATCGCTTTTGGAACAAACTAAGAGTAGTTCGGGGTGTAGCGTAGCCCGGTCATCGCGCCTCGTTTGGGACGAGGAGGTCGCAGGTTCGAATCCTGCCACCCCGACTTGACGGGACAAAGTAGAAAAATCTATTTTTGTCCCGTTTTTATTTTTACCTAATTCGCTATTAATCAACTGAATATAACTCACGAATTCATTGCGTCTTCTGGTTCGAACTTTGCTTCCGTCAAAAACGATTTTTTCGGGATAAATCGAACCAATATCTTTTCTGACCTCTGAAAGGTTCCCATTTTTAACCGATGTGCCTATCGCTTTGATTTTTGTCAACCCCTGCTCAATAAGCGTTTGCACATTGTCGATATCATGATTGAACTTGGTCAGTTGCAATTCCAGAGCTGATATCTTTGCCCCGTATTCTGTTTTCATTTCCCGGTAATCAGAAGCATCGATTTCCCGTGTGGCCAATAGCTCCCTTACATGAGAAAGCCGACTTTCATAGTCTTTGATCTGATTGAGGATTTCTTTCTTTTCGGTTTGTACTTCCCTTGTCTGTTCAAGGTAATCCTTGGTGACTATCTCCTGATATAATTTCTTGTCCTGAATTTCGGGGATAAACCGTAGCAAATCTGCTTGGATGGCATCGTTCACTTTTCCGGCATTTGTACGATGTTTACAGCCTCCCTTGCAGTGGTAATATGCGTAATAACGATATCTCCCTTTTGATTTGCTGGCCGTCAGGAGCTTTTCACATTCCGGGCATACCAGAAATCCCCTAAAAGGGAATTCATCTACTGTCTCGACCTTCGTCCGGTAATTTCTGCCTCTACCGTCCAATGTATCCTGAACCTCATTAAACAAACTCTCAGAGATGATTGGCTTGTGCTGCGCCTTAACAAAATATCCTTCCTCATCTTTAAACGGCGGCACGAATAGCTTTCCGCAATAAAGCGGATTCCTCAGCACCTGCCAAAAAGCATTTTTGCTGCATTTAAGCCCTTTCGTCCTCGCTTGCTTCCAGACTTGTTCCGTGTTAAAGACTCCCTTGTTAACTTCGTTAAAAGCCCATTTCAGGATTTCGGCATCCGGTTCTTTAGGTGCTATATATTTTTTGCCGTACTCATCCGATTTATTTACGTATGCCACCGGTGCCAGTCCCATGTACCGTCCTTCTTTCTTTGCCCGGCGCATGCCGTAAAATACGTTCAATGCCCTGCGGTCGTTTTCCACTTCCGGGGCAGCCAGATAAAACGCCAGCATCATTTTGTTTTCCGGAATCTCCAGATCCAAAGGTTGTTCAATTGCCTGCGGTTCCACGCCTAAGCGACGAAGGACATTAATCATCTGGTAGGCATCCCCAGCATTACGGCTGAAACGATCCCATTTGGTAAACAGTACCAGATTAACGCTATTCTTCCGCTTCTTTAAGCTTTGTATCAATTCCTTCCACCTTGGGCGGTTGAAAGATTTCGCCGAATGGTCCTCATAGACCACATTGCGGATTTCTATCTTGTTGTTGATGCAGTATTTCCTCAACATCTCCTCTTGGTTCCGCTGAGAGTACCCTTTGTCCGCCTGTTCGTCGGTGCTTACCCGAATATATAGATCCGCTAAATATCCCATACCTCTAATCGAATTTAGTGCAAGAAGAGCCAGTCTTTCGGAGTGCAATGAAGTTCTTTGTCCTTCATTGGTTGCATTTGGCTCTCGATGGCTACTAATTTAACGATTAAAATCGAAGTAAAAGACTGTTAAATAGTAAAATTAGGGCTGCCTGTAGATGAGTGACCTGGAATAGAAAATGGATTGCGGTAGTTTTAAAACGGGAAAAATCAGCCTGTCCTTATTTCGTTTTTTCCGTGTTATAGTGATAGGCAAGCGTTAGGATGTCATCGGGTTTAACCTCTTCGGCTAATGTGCCGTAAAACAACAGCTTTTGCGGGTATATCGTGTGTATAAGGGATCTTTTGTCCTCTGTTTTGCTTTCTTCAAAGATGCTGTCCAACGCCATTAATTCCATGATGTCTTTTTCCAATAAGGATTCTATTTTGGGCAGGCTTCGGCAAATATTATCCAGTTTTTCTTTCAATCCGGTTAAGACCGAGTCGTATTGCCGCTTGATTTCGAGATAATCGGTTGGTTCAATTTTCTGCATGGCCAGCAGGTTACGGATATGCGATACCCTGTTCTCGTAATCCTTTAGCTGATGTAACAATTGCTTTTTTATTTTCTGCTCATTTTGGGTAAGCTCATAGTACGCTTCCGCGATGATTTTTCGGTAGATAGCCGACATCTCTTTTCTGGGGATGAACTTTCGCAACTCCCCCTCAAACACCTGGTGGAGTTCTTCAACCCTTATCCGGTAAGGGCATCCCTTACGGCAGTGATAGTAACTGTAATGATTTGTCCTTCCCTTTGATCTACTGGCGGTGAGAAGGCTACCGCAGACCGGGCATATCAGGAAACCTCTTAATGGAAAATCATTTCGGGTATTGATCTTGGGTCTATATTTCCTGCCTCTTCCGTCCAATATCTCCTGTACCTTATCAAACAACTCTTCTGATATGATGGCCTGATGCTGTCCCTGGATAAACCGGCTTTCTTCATCCTTGAACTTTGGCAGGAATATCTTTCCGCAGTACACGGGATTTCGAATCAATTGCCAAAACGCATTTTTACTACATTGCAAACCTTTTTCCCTTGCATTTTTCCAGACCTGTTCGGTATTGAATACACCCTTTGACAACTCTTCGAATGCCCAATAGAGTATGGTGGCATCCGGTTCTTTGGGAGCAATGTACTTATGTCCACCCTGGTCTATCTTGTTTTTGTAACCTACGGGAGCGAGTCCCATATAACGACCTTCCTTCTTCGCCCTTCGCATGCCGTAGAATACGTTGAGCGCGCGACGGTCATTTTCTACCTCGGGTGCGGCAAGATAAAAGGCAAGCATCATCTTGTTCTCCGGAATGGATAGATCCAACGGTTGTTCGATGGCCTGTGGTTCAACCCCGAAATCACGGAGAACATTTATCATCTGATAAGCGTCACCTGCGTTCCTGCTGAACCGATCCCATTTGGTGAACAGGACAAGATCGATTTTGCCCCGGTGTTTTTTAAGGTAGGAAAGCAGTTTTTTCCATTCAGGTCTATTGAAGGATTTAGCAGAATGATCCTCATAGACAATATTCCGTATTTCAATCCAATGATTGTCACAGTATTTTCGCAGCATTTCCTCCTGGTTACGCTGTGAATAACCCTTGTCTGCCTGTTCATCGGTACTTACGCGGACGTATAGATCAGCTCTCTTTCCTCTTTCAACGCTCATCCGATTCCAGGTATTTTGTTACCGTTATCTTTGCCAGTTTCTTCAAGAACGCCAGAAGCTTAGCAGCTTCTTCCTTGCTGACTTCAATCTGCTGCTGCCTTAACATACTGACGATTTTATCCGGTGTTACTTTTATATTTTGTGCTATTGCTTCCATAAGCTATCCTCCAATTGCCATTCATCCTGAAAGTTATAGGCAAAGGAGCCCGGACGTTGGAATGATGCAGTGATTGGCGATTAAAGGAAGTATTTGGCTAAATAGATTTCCACATTCGTTTTAGCTTTTTTGTAGCCCAAGCACATTTGCTTCCCTGCACATTCCCTCTACTGCAAAAGAGCTTGCTGGCTACCTCTGAAACAGGAAATAGAAAACCGTAACCCCGCCGCAGTCTTCCGTTTGCGTTTTTCCAATCCCTGTTCACCGGGCTTTCACAGCCCTATCATTAGTACCCAAAAGGAAATTGTCAGAATAATATTTTCCAATACGAAACCGGTAAAAAGGCAGCTAAGATGTAGTGGGCAGCCACCGCGCAAGCCCAACCAAAAGACTACGGCATAAACGGTTTCCTCCCCGGGGGGGTCCCCTCCAATTATTCCGTTTCCTTTTGGTTTTGCGCCATGCCCACTCCGGTTACCTGCTTTCTTTTTTCCGGTTTTTCTTTTGGAAAAATTTATGCGAAGCGAAGCGGAGCAGACCACAACAGGAAACAGGGAACGAGGAAAAGCGAACGTAACAAAATGTCAAACTCTAAAAACAGTACGATTATGAACATCATCGGAAGACTGACAAGGGATGCGGAAGTACGTACCCTGTCAAACGAAAAGCAGGTAGTAAACTTTTCGGTAGCGGTAAACGACAGCTACCGAAACAAACAGGGTGAGCGAGTAGAACAGACCGCATATTTCGATTGCGCCTATTGGATTTCCTCAAGCGTAGCAAGGCTACTGACCAAAGGTACATTGGTAGAATTATCAGGCAGGGTAAGCGCCAGGGCGTGGACGGGCAAAGACGGTGAAACCCGTGCAGGACTGAACTTCCATACTTCACAAATTAAATTGCATGGAGGCGGTAAGAGAGCGGAAACCACACAGGCTACCCAGCAACCCGAAAACAACAAGGTAACGGTGCAGGGAACGGAGGACGACCTTCCATTTTAACAACAGTATTCATTTCATTTTCAAACATCAAAATTTCAAATATCATGGCACATAATCTGAATTTCAACGAGCGTACAGGACGTTATTCATTCTTTAGCGTACAGCAGAAAGCGTGGCACGGTTTGGGACAAATCGTGGAGCAGTACCCGACAAGCGAGGAAGCTATCAAATATGCAGGGTTAGATTACGAGGTAGTAAAATCCCCCCTGTTCACCAAAGGTTCGGGCATAATCGAAACAGCTAATGGCATAGAGATAGGCAGTAATGAACTGGAAGCCCCCAACTATTTCGCCAATATCCGCACCGACAACAATGTCGTATTGGGCGTAGTGGGCAAAGATTACCATATTGTACAGAACCGTGAAGCCTTTAATTTCTTTGATGCCATCGTAGGCGGTGGCGAAGGTATCCTGTACGAAACTGCAGGAGCGTTGGGCAATGGGGAGCGCATATTTATCACAGCCAAACTGCCCGATTATATCCGTGTGGGAAATGGCGATGACGTGACGGAAAAATACATTTTCCTGACCACTTCGCATGACGGTAGCGGAAGTATCACGGCAGCTTTCACACCTATCCGTATCGTATGCCAAAATACGCTGAATGCTTCGCTTCGCAATATGACCAATGTAGTGCGAATCAAACACACTTCAGGCGCAAAACAGCGTATCGAGATTGCCCACAGGATAATGGGGTTGGCAAACACGTTGAGCAACCAGTTAGAAGGCATTTTCAACGAATGGACAAAGGTAAAGGTGACCGACCGAGAAGTAAGAAAGCTCATCCAGTTAGCACTTTGCCCGAACAAGGAAACCCTTGACCTTATCAAAAAAGGTGCGGAAGATGAAATTTCCACCGTGTTCAAAAACACCGTGGATGATGCCTTCGCCTATGCCATGATAAGCGACACACAGCAAATGGACACGACCAAAGGCACGTTGTTCGGGGCGTATAATGCCGTTACAGGCTACTATCAGAATGTTCGCAATTACAGGAACGAGGAAGCCAAGTTACAGAGCATTGTATTGGGTGGTACTGCCCAACTCAAATCGCAGAAAGCCTTTGAATGGTGTAATGCCTTTGCAACGGACGGTGCGGACATCCTGAACCTTAATTAGATAATCACAGGCTACCGCCTTATTCGGTGGTAGCCTTTAAAAAAACTTTAAACGATGAACACAAATTTCTTCAATCAGATAGCGCAGTTGGAGTTTACAGGAAACCTGCAACTGACCATAGCAAAAGGAGCGGAAAACCATCTTATCGTATCGGTAATGCTCCACAATGACGGGTGCGGAGATAGTGCCTGGAATGGAAGCCCATTTTCCGAAACTGACCCGTGAAAAATCAGGAAAGAAGGGAGAGAACTTCAAGCAGATGCACCGGGTGATTATGATGTTCAAGGCCTGGCTTAGGGGCACCCACCATTCGGTCATGAACTTACAGCCATATATCAACGAGTACACTTACCGGTTTAACCGTCATAAAATGAAAGAGGGACTCTTTGAGAATTTAATGCAGAGGATGGTAGCAAAGCCTCCTTATCCATATAAGGAATTCATTTATTAAATGCCTAATTCAAATAAAATAATAGAGATGACCGTTTAATTTCATATATTTATGCTTTTAAACAAGCAGATAATGGATTTTTTCAAAGGACAAGAGCTTATAGAGTTCAGTAGAAGGTTCCAGACCGAGTTGGATTGTAAGAAATATTTGTCCGAACTTAAGTGGAAAGATGGATTTACGTGTCGCAAGTGTGGTCATCAGGGTAGCCAGATCAGAAAGGATTACGCACGTACCTGCAATAAATGTAGCGATACAGAAAGTGCTGGCGCAGGCACCCTTTTCCATAAAGTCAAATTTGGTCTTGTAAAGGCATTTTATATCTGTTTTGAGATGAGCACAAGTACCAAAAGTCTCTCTGCGATGTATATGGCCAAACGGTATGGCATTAACCGTAAAACAGCCATGAGCTTCATGCATAAAGTACGTGAGGCCATGAAATCGAGCGGAAATCATCCGATGAAGGGAGAAGTTCATGTGGACGAATTCGTAGTAGGGGGCCAAGAAGCCGGACATACCGGAAGGAGCTATGGAGGTAAGAAAAAGAAGGTAGTATGCGCGGTAGAACTTACTGATGCAGGAAAAGTCAAACGGTTTTATGCTTTACAGATCAAGGATTTTTCAGCCAAATCACTACGTCCCATCTTTGAGAGCCACATCGACAGGGGTGCCCAAGTTCAGACAGACGAATGGAAAGGGTATCGTCCTATCAAAAATGACTTTACCATCAAACAGACTCCCAGTGAATTAGGCTTAAATTTTAAAGCAATTCACACCATGATCCATCAGGTAAAATCGTGGTTAAGGACGACGTTTTCCTGGGTAAGCAAAAGGCATATAGCCCGCTACCTAAGTGAGTTTTCCTACAGAATCAACCGCTCACAGAGCAAGGACACGATCTTCCACAATTTGATCACCAGAATGGTCAGTAAGAAAAAAATCCATATTGCTGACTTAATATGATATTAACTGGTCACCTCTATAAAATAATTGAACAGTTGAATTTTATTTTCCAAAATCCTTTAATGTTAATATGTATGTCCGCAAAGTCACCAGTAACCATATAAGTTCTTATTGACAGTTGGTGACAATTGCTTTATTGAGGGTTTAACTCATTATAAATTAGGTCAAAATAAACGGTTTTGGCCATGAATATTATCAATTTCATTAATCGGTTTCCAGACGAAGCTTCCTGTATTGAATTCATCAAAGAACAGAGAATCCAGCAGGGGATCATTTGTAAGAAGTGTGCTGGAATCAAGCATTATTGGCTTGAAAACAAGCTTTCCTTCCAATGTGCTTCCTGTGGATTCAGAACCAGTATCAGGAGCGGTACAGTGATGCCGAGCAGTAATTTACCTATCAGGACTTGGATGATGGCTATTACTTTCATCACCGCTACCAAGAAAGGGTTTAGTGCAGCTGAACTCCAGCGACAACTGGGTATGAAGCGCTACGAACCGGTTTTCAGGATGTATCACAAGCTCCGCGTGGTGATGGGACAACGAGATGAACGCTATCGACTTGAGGACATGGTAGAATACGATGAGGCATACGTGGGAAAAGCCACCACGGCTAAGGTCAGAAGCCAACTCAAGCGAGGAAGAGGCAGTCAAAAACAGTCAAAAGTGGCTGTCATGGCTGAATCCACACCTTTAGAAGATCTTGAGTCGGGCAAAATTGACAAGAGCTGTAGATACTTCAAAATGAAGAAGATAAAGAACTTGGAGGCAAAAACAGCACAAGATTTAATCAAAGATTACATTGATTCAAAGGCTGTGCTTCAAACAGATAAGAGTACCACCTTCTCAGACCTGAGTGATTGTATTGAAGTTCATGTCAGAGAAATCTCTGGGACCAAAGAAGGCAATTTTAACCTCAAATGGGTTCATATTGCCATCAGTAACTTAAAGAAACACCTGCAGACATACCATATGATCAGCGAAGGAATGATGCAGAACTACCTGGATGAGTTTTGTTACAAACTCAACCGAAGATATTTCGGTCAAAAACTATTTGACAGACTCATTATTGCTTCGATTTACCTATACTGGTGTGATTGCGGATAATCATAAATGTTAATCAAAATTTATTAATTTTATAGTGTGAAATCTTTCTTTACTAAAATACTGTCCTTCTTTTTAGCAGTTTTTATACTGTTTTCCACCACATCCTTTACGGTAAATATGCACTTTTGCTGTAATAAAATGGTGGATTTGGCTTTTTTTAGTAAAGCAGAATCTTGTATGGAGACTGCACAGAAAAAAGATAATAATTCCAAGCAATGTACTACAATACAAGAGAAAGACTGTTGCGATAATAAGACCATCTTGAAAGAAGGAGATGACACCTTCAAGAAGGCCAATACAATTTCAGAGATTGAAACTTTAGTTTTCTTAAACAACTTCGTCTATTCTTATATCAACCTTTTTGAAGGTTTAGAGAAAAACACAGTTTCTTTTAAGGCTTATAGGCCACCTTTGCTATCCACAGACCTTGTAATCCTCAACGAGTCCTTTTTAATTTGATTTTCTACTTCGCAGGTTAAAATTAATCTGCATTGCCTCTATAGCCAATATTTCACTTCTGGCTAACATTTGTTGTACCCTATTCTCAACAACGCTACACAATATTAATCCTGTTAGGCTAAACCTATCAGACCATTGAGCTAAACTCATTGACAATACATTATATACTATGAACAAACCAAAAGAATTTTGGATTAAGAATATGGTCTGTAACCGCTGCTCAAAAGTAATTAAACAAGAATTACAAGAACTTGAAGTTACAGTGCTTTCATTGGAATTAGGAAGGTTATTGGTAGAAGCACCAAAAAAAACCAGCAATGAAATTGTCGAAGCTGTTACAACTGTGCTTCACGCTAATGATTTTGAAATTGTACAAAAAGAAGAAGAAATGCTCACAGAAAGAATCAAGATTATTCTAATAGAACAATTGCAAGAGCTACCGTTACATATTAAGGTAAAAACATCTGAACTATTGGCTTCAAGACTTCATAAAGATTACAAGACATTGAGCAGATTGTTTTCAGCAAATCAACAGACAACCATTGAAAAGTACTTTATCAAATTAAAAATAGAAAAAGTCAAAGAGCTCATTCAGCTTAAACAACATTCCTTTTCAGATATAGGATATTTATTGGACTACAGTAGTGTCAACCACCTGTCTAGACAGTTTAAGGAAGTGGTGGGAATGAGTATGACCGATTACAAAAACACAGGAAATTGGAAACGGAATTTCTATGATGAAATTATATAGATATCAACGAAAGTTATGCAGACAAAAGCTTAAGGCAATGGTTAATTTCATCAAATTAAATTAAACAAAATGAAAAAACTACTTATCACATTAGTATTAATTCCCTTTATAGGAATTGCACAAACCTTTGAAAATTTAGACTACATCTCGCCTTTTAGCAATGGCGTCGCTGCCATTAAAAAAGGGAACGAATGGGGTTTTATTGACCCAGAAGGAAATTTAATCGTTGATTTTCGAATGATTTGGTGGCAACCAAAACAGACAATGCAAGCTACCCTATATTCAGTAACGGAAAATGCCTGATTGCAAACCAAAAAGATGGCTTGCTCTATTATGGCTATATCGATAAAACTGGAAAAACTGTCATCACTCCACAATTCCTCAATGCCAACAACTTTCAATATGGCAAAGCCTTGGTGTTAAAAGTTGAAAAAGAAACCATTGGCTATAATGACATTTTCAAAAAAGACGTGGTAAACTACCATTATTTTGAGCTTGTTATAGATGAGAATGGTAATACCATTGACCATTTAACGCAATTGGCCATTCACGTCTCGCCAAAAGATAAGAATGATAAAATCCACCTGCCATCACATCAAAATTGATTTCGGAAAATTTGGTGGCAGTTAAAGGTAATAATAAGAAGTGGCGTATAAAAAAAATCTAATAATATTGAAAATAAACATAACATATAAGAAATTCAAAAAGATTATAACCTTTTTAAAATCTGCGAATTAATAGTTGATAATCCATTCCCTCAACTATAAACATTTAGATTGTTGGGAATGGGTTTATAAAAATTAAAATAAATGTTTAACTCAAAAAATAAATTATGAAAACACTACTAATTGTTTTATCGGCAGTTGGGCTTTTAAGCTTAAACAGTTGCAAACAAGAAACAAACACTCAGGCACTAATGGAAAACCCTGAAACTCGCACAGAAGTTTTTAATGCCATTTCCAAAAATCACGACTATATGACCGAATTTATGGAAAGTATGCACGACAACCAACACGCAATGCAAATGATGCAGGGAACAAAAAAATGATGAGCTCAATGATGCAAGGAGAAGGAATGCAAATGATGATGAAAGACAGTACAATGATGCACTCAATGATGGACGGAATGATGAATGACGGCAAAATGATGGGCACTATGATGAAAATGATGCACGAAAAAGGGATGATGAGCGAAGACTGTATGGAATCCTGCTCAAAGATGATGGGCGAAAAAGGAATGGATATGCAGGGTATGGACAAGATGGACGATATGGATAGTCCAACCAAAGGTGAGCATACCGAGCATCATTAATTTTAACTTTTAAAATAAACAACAATGAAAAATAATCACTGGATATGGATGGTCATCGGTTGTGGATTACCATTACTGTTTATCTTTTTTGCACCATCATTAGGTATAGGAAGCAGTTCGTCTCTATTCATCTTCATCCTCTTTATGTTTGCTTGTCACTTATTTATGCCTCACGGTTCACATCGCCACGGTGGGCACAATCATTCACAGAATAGACAAAGAGAAAACGAACACGGTAAAGATGTTTCAAAAACAGAACCAAAAGATGAACACAAAGGGCATCATCACCATTAAATACTAAATGATGAAACAAAAATTTCAAATAAGCGGAATCAGCTGCGGTGGATGTGTATCAAGAGTAAAAAAGACTTTAGAAGAACATCCCAATATAGAAAAAGCAGAGATCTTTTTGGCACCAAAAGGTGCTGCACTTATCACGATGAATGAAGCACTTTCTGTTGCCGAATTACAAAAGCAACTTGATGGGCTCAATGGTTATACAATTACAGAATTAAATTAACAACAACTTAAAACCAAAAATTATGCATTTTTACGAAGGACATTTTGGAGGTATGCACCTAATATGGTGGATTATATGGATTATTTTATTGGCTTGGATATTCTTTATCCCAGCAGATATTCCTTATCAAAAAACAAAGAAGGACAGCCCACTGGATATTCTTAAAAACCGCTTTGCAAAAGGCGAAATATCCAAGGAAGAATTTGAGGAATCAAAAAAGATATTAAAATCAGACAACTAACTCAAAACTTTAAAATTATGTATCGATTAAACGTAAAAAAACTCGGATTTGCTTTCGGTCTTACGGGGGCACTAATTTACTTAGGCTGTATGATAGTTATGTCAACAGCAGGTCGAGAAGCCACTATCGATTTTTTCAACAGCCTATTGCACGGTTTAGATACCACAAGCATTATCAGGATGGATGTGCCACTATGGGAAGCTGGTTTGGGAATAGTACAGATATTCATTTTAGGATGGCTAATAGGTGCCTGTATTGCGGCTTTTTATAATGCGCAAATAAAAGTCAAAAAATAAGAGAGTAAAATAAAATTTATGCAATATGTCTGGTTCATATGGTCTCTTATAATTCTTGCTCTTTGGGCAATAATCTATTTGTCAAAAAAGGGGTATAGAAAAGAAATGCTCAAAATGAGCCTTATTACGATGCCCTTTGGTTTAACAGAACCATTATTTGTACCAGAATATTGGATGCCACCTTCCTTATTCCATTTAGCGGAAAGAACAGGTTTTGATATTGAGAGCCTTATCTTCTCTTTTGCCATTGGCGGAATAGGGACGGTATTGTATAATCTGATATTCAAAAAAGGCTATATAGATATGCCTCATACCGAACGGAGCCACCAAAGACATAAGCTACATATTTATATACTTTTTGTTCCAGCCATTGTATTCGTCATATTTAGTCTTTTCACCACGCTTAACCACATCTATTGTGGCATCATTGCAATGTTTTTTGGTGGTTTGGCAACATTGTACTGTCGCCCAGATTTAAAAGGAAAGATATGGGTTGGAGGAATCTTGTTTACCATACTGTACTTCATTTATTTCGGAAGCATCCTTCCGTTTTATCCGCAATATGTGGAGCTGTACTGGAATCTGGACAACCTGACCCATATTCTTGTTTTGGGAATCCCAATTGAAGAGTTACTGTTCGCTTTCACCTTTGGTATGTATTGGTCTGGATTATATGAACACTTGTATTGGAGAAAACTTATAAAATCGAAAGAAATGTCAACCAACTAAAACATTCAAATTATGAAAATATATTGGCCATAGATGGTTCAGATTTCAGTAAAGTAGCCATTCACGAACTTATAAAAATGACCCTATCCTCAAATAGTGAAATTCATATTATAAATGTTTATGAAGTTCCGAAAACAACCGGCCTGGGATTGCATACTATGGGCGGCAGGATAGGAAATTACATAGAAGAAATTAGAAGTAACGCTCAAAAATTGGGAAACAAAATCGTTTCAGAAGCTTTCGATAAAATCAAGGCCGAAAACAAGGCACTTTCCATAACCACAAGTGTTGTTAGTGGCCTGCCCAAAAGTACTATTTATGAAAAAGCAGAAGATTGGGGTGCAGATTTAATCGTAGTAGGCTCTCAGGGTCACGGTGCACTTTCACGCTTAGTATTGGGCTCTGTATCCCAATATTTGACCACAAATGCCAAATGTTCAGTACTCATTGCAAGAGATAGAAATAAAAAATGAAAGAAAAGCAAACACATAGCATTCCGTTGGAATCCACCTGTAAGATAACAGATGAAATCTGTCTTCCAGATACTAAATTACCTCGTGTGGTTATCGTTGGTGGAGGATTTGCAGGTTTGGCATTGGTTGAAAAACTGAAACACAAAGAAGTTCAAGTGGTTTTACTCGATAAAAATAACTTCCATCAATTTCAACCTTTATTATATCAAGTGGCAACGAGTGCGTTGGAACCTGATAGCATAGTATTTCCATTCAGAAAACAAATCAATGGCTATAAAAATGTTTTCTTTCGTTTGGCAGAAGTTGTGGAAATTCAACCTGATTCAAATACTATATTGACCAATAAGGGAAGTGTTTCTTATGACTATTTAGTGTTGGCTACTGGCACGACCACCAATTTCTTTGGGATGGATTCTGTAGCCGAAAATAGTTTGGGGATGAAGGATATTCGCGATTCCCTCAACATCCGTCATATGATGTTGCAAAATTTGGAACAGGCAGCTATTACTTGTGATAATAAAGAACGCGACGCACTGACAAATTTTGTAATAGTAGGTGGTGGTCCAGCAGGCGTAGAAATGGCAGGAGCTTTGGCAGAGTTTTGCAAATACATCCTTCCCAAAGATTACCCAGAGTACCCTTCTTCCATTATGAATATTTATTTAATAGAAGCCATTGATGAGTTGTTAAGCACAATGTCTGATAAGGCATCATCGAAAACCCTCAAATATTTAGAGGATTTAAATGTAAAGGTATTATTAAATGAAGCTGTAAGCAATTATGATGGAAAGGAAGTCACTACCATAAGTGGTAAGACCATTTTGGCTAAAAACCTTATCTGGACGGCTGGCGTAAAAGGACAATTCCCAAATGGTATTGATGAAAAACACATAGTCAGGGGCAACCGGATTAAAACCGATGCTAATTTAAAAGTAGAAGGCTACGAAAACATTTTTGCCATAGGCGATATAGCTGCGCTTATTTCTGAAGAAAGACCCAAAGGGCATCCACAGGTGGCGCAGGCAGCAATTCAACAAGGAAAATATCTGGGTAATTCTATATTAAACCTCATAAATAATAAACCCACACAACCTTTCGAATATAAAGACAAAGGCTCCTTGGCCACTGTAGGAAAACGCAAGGCAGTTGCCGATTTGGGCAAATTTAAATTTGCAGGCTATTTCGCCTGGTTGCTGTGGTCCGTTGTTCACTTGATGTCCATAAGTGGATTTAGAAATAGATTGATGGTTGGTTTTAATTGGGCGGTTAGCTATTTCACTTATGAAAAGAGCAACCGCTTGATTATTAGAAATTTTAAGCCAAAATCATTAATCGATAATACAGAAGAATAACTAATTAAAACAAAATTTATATGAAAGAAATAGCAGTTATAGGATACGGAGTCATAGGAAAAAGGGTGGCCGATGCCATCAATCTACAGGACGATATGAAGCTTTCGGGCGTGTGTGATATCATAAGCGATTGGCGCATTCAAAATGCCGTGAGAAAAAAGTACGATATCTACGCAGCAACTCAAGAAGCAGAAGACAGAATGAAATCCGAAGGTATTTCAGTAAAAGGCGATATGCACGACCTGTTGAAAAAATCAGATCTCGTTGTGGACTGTACGCCTAAAAAGATTGCGGCTCAAAATGTAGCAATTTATAAAGAGCAAAACATCAAATTTATTCTACACGGAGGCGAAAAACACGAAACAACAGGCCATTCCTTTAGTGCAGAAAATAATTACAAATCAGCTCTAAACTTGAATGCGACAAGAGTAGTTTCGTGTAATACTACGTCTATTTTAAGAACCTTGACCGCTTTAAAAAGAGCCGATTTATTGGATTATGCCAGAGGTACACTTTTAAGAAGAGCTACAGACCCTTGGGAAAGTCATTTGGGTGGTATTATGAATACGATGGTTCCCGAAAAAGATATCCCAAGCCATCAAGGTCCGGATGCTAAAAGTGTTGACCCAGAACTGGATGTCATCACCGCAGCAGTAAAAGTACCGCAAACCTTAAGCCATCTGCACTATTGGAATGTGAAATTGAAAAAACAGGCGACAAAGGAAGAAGTACTAAATGCATTTAAAACATCAAGCCGTATTAAATTAATTCGATATGACCAAGGCTTGGTCTCTAACAACACCATTAAGGAAATGTTTCTGGATATGGGAAGACCTTGGGGAGATATGTATGAAGTGGCTCTTTGGGAAGATATGCTGAAAGTACAGGGAGACGAACTTTTTTATGCTTATGTAGTCGATAACCAAGCTATTGTTATACCAGAAACCATAGATGCTATTAGAGCACTTACCGGAATTGAAACAAATGGTACAAAATCCATAGTCAAAACAAATGAAAGTTTAGGAATCTATTAAATACTATCAAAATGAAAACAGACAAGAATATAGTAGAACTTTTAGGAGAAAAAGCATCTTTCTATTTGGAACACATTTGTGAAAAAATAACTAAAGATGAGTTGCAGACCCCAAGCAAGAATAGTATAGATAAGGTGTTTGGAAATAGCAACAGAAATCCACAGGTACTTCGTAGCCTTTCCCAGTTATACAATCACGGAAATTTGGCAGGAACTGGTTATTTAAGTATCCTCCCTGTCGACCAAGGCATTGAGCATAGCGCAGCATATTCATTCTACAAAAACCCAGATTATTTTGACCCTGAGAACATTATAAAACTCGCCCTTGAGGCAGGTTGTAATGGTGTGGCGTCCACGTTTGGGGTTTTGGGTTTGAACGCCCGAAAATATGCCCATAAAATCCCTTTTATCGTTAAGATTAACCATAATGAGTTACTCACCTATCCTAATAAATATGACCAAACGCTCTTTGGTAAGGTAAAAACCGCTTGGGATATGGGAGCAATTGCCGTAGGAGCTACGATTTATTTTGGTTCAGCGGAAAGTAACCGACAACTCAAAGAAATAGCTGAGGCTTTTGAAGAAGCTCACAATCTGGGTATGGCTACCATTTTATGGTGCTATACACGAAATGAAGCTTTTAAAACCGAAAAAGAAGATTACCACGCAGCTGCCGATGTTACTGGGCAGGCCAATCATTTGGGCGTAACTATTCAAGCGGATATCATTAAACAAAAATTACCAACCAATAATTTCGGGTTTAAAGAAATAGGATTTGGAAAATATGATGATGAAATGTATAAAACGTTGACGACAGACCATCCCATAGACCTTTGTCGATTACAAGTTGCCAATTGTTATATGGGAAAAATAGGACTTATAAATTCAGGAGGCGGTTCCAAAGGAGAATCTGATTTGGTTGAGGCGATAACAACTGCCGTCATCAATAAAAGAGCCGGAGGTTCAGGGCTGATAATGGGAAGAAAAGCCTTTCAAAAACCATTCACTGAAGGGATTGAGCTCTTAAGATTTGTACAAGACGTCTATTTGGACCAAAAAATAAGTATTGCTTAATTAAAAAAAGAATGTTCGATACGGAAATAAAATCTCTTAAATCGTTTAACCACTACCTCATAAAATTGGTAGAAAATCGTCTATGGCTTAAAGTAATCTTTGCCTTGTTTTTGGGTGTTGGCTTTGGCTTGCTTTTAAGTCCTCAAAATGGATGGATTTCTAAAGAAACAGCAGACATTGCAGGAAACTGGTTGGCATTGCCTGGTGTACTTTTTTTAAAATTGGTCCAAATGATTATGATTCCGTTGATTGTGGCTTCTATCATCACAGGAATAGCCAGTAATGACAAGGATAGTCTAAAAAAATTAGGCGGTGGTGTTTTACTGTATTTTTTGGGTACAACAATAGTTTCGGTTAGCATTGGTACTATACTATCCCAAATTTTTAGACCAGGTCGCTTTCTTCATCAACAATCACTAAAAGAACATAATGAAATTACGGCAGTTTCAACTGATGAACCCGAGCTTTCCTTCGGAATTGAAACTATCCCAGAAGCCATCTCAAACCTGCTTCCTGAAAATCCATTGGCAACTATGGTAAGTGGTGAAATGTTAAGTATTGTGATTTTCACAATCATTATTGGTGTAGCTGTGCTATCTCTTGAAAATGATTTACTGCGCCCAGTAAAGCTGCTTCTAAGTGCCATTCAGGAAGTCTGTATGACGGTGGTAAAATGGTCTATGTTATTAGTCCCTATTGCTGTTTTCGGACTTATTGCACAGCTTACCTCTAGTGTTGGTTTGAGTTCTCTATCTGGCCTCACCTACTATGTGGGTGTCGTCTTGCTCGGTCTGTTATTCTTAGTAATTTTCTATTTAGGGCTAATTGTGCTTCTTGGAAAAGCAAACCCTATGCATTTCTTAAAAAAAATAAGGGACGTTCAATTATTGGCTTTTTCAACCACAAGCTCTGCCGCTGTGATGCCACTTTCTCTTCAAACAGCCGAAGAAAAACTAAAGGTGGACAAGACCATTAGCAATTTTATCATTCCCATTGGCGCAACCGTCAATATGGATGGTACTGCACTCTATCAAACGATAACAACCCTTTTTATAGCCAAGCCTATGGACTGGAAATGAGTTTGCTCAATATTATTGTGGTCATTGTAACCATCGTTGCTGCTTCAATCGGCACACCTGCCATTCCCGGAGGTGGTGTGGTGATACTCGCTTCTGTTTTGTGAAGTGTCGGTATTCCAGCCGAAGGCATCATCATTATCATTGGTGTAGAAAGATTGTTGGGAATGTTCAGGACTGCTGTAAACGTAATGGGTGACCTTACAGCTTGTATGGTTTTTAATAGGTTGTATGGTATAAAAAATACTGAAATTCTTAAAAAAGAAGCTTTATAACTATGGATAGTACTATAAAACATATAGGTGTATTTACCTCTGGAGGTGATAGTCCAGGGATGAATGCAGCCTTGTACGCCATTACAAAAACGGCTGAAGTAAATGGTATAAACGTAAGCGGCTTTCGAAAAGGATATGAAGGATTGATAGACGGTGACTTGGTTCAATTAAAATCACACGAATTACAAAAACTGACCCAAAAGGGTGGCACTATCCTTAAGACAGCCCGAAGCAAACGTTTTCTCGAACTGGAAGGTCGAAAAAAAGCCTTGCAAACTCTAAATGTAAACAAAATAGACGCTTTAATTGCCATTGGTGGTGATGGTACATTTAAAGGATTACTTGCTTTTTCAGAGATATGCGATATCCCATTCATAGGGATTCCCGGAACTATTGATAACGATATTTCGGGTACGGATTACACCCTTGGTTTTGATTCCGCAGTTAACACAGCCATTGAAAATATTGATAAAATAAGGGATACTGCCGAATCCCATAACCGTGTGTTCATTGTTGAAGTAATGGGAAGGGATTCGGGTTACATCGGTATTCATTCTGGATTGATGGTTGGTGCGGACGCCATATTAATTCCGGAGAGCGGTACGGACTTTATTAACCTTTTGGGTAAGGTGAAAAATTACGATAGCGAGGATGCTTTTCTAATCGTAGTTTCTGAAGGTGACGAAATTGGTGCCGAACTTGTTTCTTCAAAAATAAAGGAAGTCAATCCCAATGTCGATTTACGCATAACAAAGCTTGGCCACATACAGCGAGGTGGAAATCCTTCTGCTTTGGATAGAATGTTGGGCATAAGGCTTGGGGTGGAAGCCGTAAAATCGCTTTTACAAAGTAAAAAGAATGTAATGATCGGGATTTTAAACAATCAATTGCACTTAACCCCTTTTAATGAGGTGGTCAAGCAACATCAGGTCAATAAAGAATTGCACGAACTTTTAGAACTATTTGGAACATAAATTATGAAAACAACAATATACAGCACACATAAATTCGATAAGCCTTCCATTGAAAACGCTAATAAAGGAAAACATCAATTGAATTTTCTGGAATTTAGGCTAACAAAGGAAACCGCCTTATTGGCAGAAGGTTCAAAGGCCATAGCACTTTTCTCAAATGACGATGCCTCTTCGGAAGTTTTGGATATTTTACACAAACTAGGCATAAAATTTATCGCATTACGTTCGGCAGGTTTCAATCACGTCGATTTAGAAAAAGCAGCTGAATTGAATATAAAAGTGGCCCGTGTCCCAGCCTATTCACCTTATGCCATTGCAGAACATACAATGGCTTTGATACTTGCATTAAACCGAAGACTGATTAAAGCCCACAATAGAGTGCGCGAACAAAACTTTTCATTAAACGGTCTCACTGGTTTTGACCTAAATGGGAAAACCGTTGGCGTGATTGGAACAGGAAAAATAGGGTCTGTACTCGTAAAAATACTTCACGGATTCGGCTGCAATATTCTTGCCCAGGATATAGAAGAAAGCAAAGACCTAATTGATAAATATGGCGTAATCTATTCAGATTGTGCGACGCTCTGTAAGCACGCAGATATAATAAGCCTGCACGTGCCATTAAAAGCTTCAACAAAACATTTAATAAATAAAGAGCATATAGCACTAATGAAATCTGGAGTAATGCTCATCAATACAAGTCGTGGTGGGTTGGTGGACACCAAGGCAGTTATCGAAGGATTGAAAACTAAAAAAATAGGGTATTTAGGACTGGATGTTTATGAGGAAGAAGAAGGATTGTTCTTTGAAGACCATTCCGATGACATTTTGCAAGACGATGTGATTGCACGCTTAATGACTTTCAACAATGTACTAATTACAAGCCATCAAGCTTTTTTAACCAAAACCGCATTGACCAATATTGCAGAAACAACCATATATAATCTGGATTGTTTTGAAAAACAAAAACCTTCTGGAAATGAAATTAGCATTAATTAATAGTTAAAAACAAATATTATGAAAAACATACTCGTACCAACAGACTTTTCAAAAAATTGCAATAAAGCAGAAGAACTCGGAATTGAAATGGCAAAGCTTTACAATTCCGAAATCCATTTTTTCCATTTGATGAAAACCCCTGTTGATTGGGTAAAACTGGATAAACAAAAAGAAAAAAGGTATCCCGAAACTTTAAAGGAAATTGGAGTCGTTAAATCAAAATTGCGGGAACTGGAAAAAAAGGCTGAGCACGAAGGTCTTAAATGTCGAACTTTTCTTCAATTTGATTCGGGACAGAAAGATATTTTAGAACATTCTGGTCATTTCCATCACGATTTTATAGTTACGGGAAGTAGTGGCACCCGAGGCGGTATACGTGAGTTAATGGGAAGCAACGTAGAAAAAATTGTTAGGAAAGCTGATGTACCGGTTGTTGTAGTCAAGGATGAAGAAGTATCCTTTCCTTTTAAGGATATCGTTTTTGTTTCAGATTTTCTTCAAGATGTAAGCGATGCATTTAAGCAGGTTATTTCGATTGCTGAAAAATGCGGTGCACATATCCATTTATTGAGGGTCAATACTCAGACCGATTTTAACAGTATAGAACAAGGGTTGAACCCCATCAATGAGTTCCTGAAAAAATTCCCGGATTTGGATAACTTCTCAATGAACGTATATAACGAACCTGACGTAGAAACAGGGATAAACAATTTTTTACGATATAAAAATGCCGATTTAATCGCAATGTGTACTCACGGACGTACAGGCTTTTTAAGCTTATTCTCTAAAAGCATCGCAGAGGGTGTAACCAATCACTCCGAATTACCAGTAATGACTATTAAAATGTAACAATGAATAAATCAGTCTTAATAAAAAAATACTCTGGTGAGTACGAAGCCTTTGATGTAAACAAACTCATCAACTCCCTGCGGCGTTCACGGGCAGATGAGGATATTATTCAGGATATAGCCCGGAAGGTGCAAGAGCAGATTGAAGAAGGAATGACAACCAAAAAAATCTATCAAATGGCATTTAAAATGCTAAAAGGTAAGTCGAGAGTAAGTGCTTCAAAATACAAACTCAAAAAAGCCCTGATGGAATTAGGCCCTTCTGGCTTCCCATTTGAAAAGTTAGTAGGCAAACTATTGGCACACGAAGGATTTTCAACACAGGTTGGTGTCATAGTTCAAGGCAATTGCGTTCAGCACGAAGTGGATGTGATAGCGCAAAAAGGAAATAAACATTATATGATTGAATGTAAATACCATAGTGACCAAGGCAGGTTTTGCAATGTAAAAATCCCATTATATATCCATTCACGGTTTTTGGACGTGGAAAAGCAATGGAAACACCAAAAAGGTCACGAGGCTAAACTTCATAAAGGCGGGGTTTACACCAATACGCGTTTCACAACCGATGCCATTCAGTACGGGAAATGTGTTGGAATGCTTATGACCAGTTGGGATTATCCAAAAGGAAATGGTCTCAAGGACAGAATAGATAAATCGGGGCTACATCCCTTAACCGCTTTAACAACACTTACCAAAGCTGAAAAAACAAAATTATTGGATCAAGGCATCATACTCTGCAAGGAGCTACACGAAAATCCAGACTTTTTGGAACAAATGGGTATCAGTAAGCTAAGGCAAAATAAGATACTCGAAGATTCAAGAGAATTATGTAGATCCCATTAATTCAAATAATGAATAATTACTAATTTTTAAAAATAATACAAATGAAAACTGAAGAATTGCAAAAACAGGGCAACATAGATTTAGAACCATTTTACCAGGCATTGGAAGATGACTCAAAACTACTTGAAGAAGCCCTTGAGATATTATTGGAAATGGTACACTTTGAACCTAAATCCATAAAGAAATTGGCTCTTTTTATTAAAGAGGATTCTCGTAATCTATATAAAGAAATAGTGGAATTGAGCAAATCTAACCAAGGTAAAGGAAACACATCTTCCTGCTGTGGTGGACACTAAAAAAATACTATAAAGATGAAAACCAATAAAATAAATATTCACTTTTTAGGTGCAGCAGGCACAGTAACCGGTTCAAAATATTTAGTGGACACAGGAGATAGAAAGATACTGATAGACTGCGGTCTTTTTCAGGGATTGAAGGAATTACGCCTTAAAAACTGGGAGTATCCACCCGTTAATGTTGCTGATATTGACGCTGTTTTGCTTACCCACGGCCATATGGACCATACAGGATATTTGCCGAGATTGGTAAAGCAAGGTTTCAAAGGGCCCATTTACGGCACCAATCCCACCTTGGACATCGCAAAAATCATATTGAATGATAGTGCAAAAATTCAGGAACAAGAAGCAGAACGTGCCAATAAAGAAGGCTATTCCAAACATAATCCTGCTGAACCATTGTACGACCTAAAGGATGTAGAAAAAACTATCCCTCATTTTAAGGGTATTCCGCAATCCCAATGGATTCCATTGTTTGATGGTATCAGGGC
>NZ_JABURL010000122.1 GCF_014762705.1 Cyclobacterium sp.
AATTAGGCATGGAATTAGTGGAGGCAGAACCATAGGATAAACTGTTTCTTAAGAGCCAAAAGTACGAAAAGAATTGGCGTTCACTACCACCAAGAGCCTTCGTTCTGCGAATAGCTCCAGCCTTGGATGGAACCAGAACGGGTATTTTGGCGGGATAGCTGGTTTTGGACTCAACCGTGGTGGTTAAGGGTTAAGAATCCGGGCCATCAGCATAACATGCCTTTTCAGGCTGATTTCCAGTCCGACTCCAATTCCTGAGGTGCCTGAGCTTGTCGAAGGCAGCTTGCCGAAGACAGCTTGTCGAATTCAGCCTGTCAAAGCCCAGGCAGCCTAAATCATCCAATCATCATCACATCACATCCCCACATCCCCACATCCCCATATCACCACATCATCATATCACCACATCACCACATCACCACATCACCACATCATCAAACCATCAAACCATTGACCATTTACCCAAAAAATAGCTACATTTGCGCTGGTGTTTTTTGAATCCATGTACTACCTGATCGTATTCTTCTTTTTTATGGGAGCCATGCTCCTTTATTTTCGGCTGGCTGAGCGCTACCGGATCATTGACAAGCCCAATGAACGTTCCTCCCATAGCCGCAGCACCATACGTGGCGGCGGGATGGTCTTTGTCCTGGCCATCCTGCTGGCCTGGGCTCAGGGAGCAGCTTCCTGGCCGCTTGCCCTGGCCATCCTCTTGGTAGGTGGTGTCAGCCTGCTGGACGATATCCGGCCCCTGCACCAGCTGCCGCGCATCAGTGCGCATTTTCTGGCCACGGCCCTGCTGCTCCTGGATCTGGGGCAGGGAGCCAGTCTGGGAGCCTGGATACCCCTGCTGTTCTTTATGCTGATCGGCTGGACCAACCTGTTTAACTTTATGGACGGGATCAACGGGATTACCGTGCTATATGCCCTGGTGTCCCTGGGGAGCTTTGCGCTGGTTCCGGAATTGTCCGCTGAAAGGGACTTGCTGCTGCTGCTGGCCCTGGCCTCACTGGCCTTTGCCTGGTTTAATGTTCGGAAAAAAGCCCGTTGTTTTGCCGGAGATGTAGGATCCGTCAGCATGGCCATGATCCTGGGCTACCTGATGGTCAAAACCATACTCCTGAGCGGAAACCCCGCTTATTTGTTTTTCTTTACCATTTACGGACTGGATGCGGTGATCACACTCTTGCTGCGCCTTATCCGCCGGGAAAACATCTTCCAGCCCCACCGCAGTCACCTGTACCAGTACCTGGCCAATGAGGCAGGCATTCCCCATGTTCAGGTCTCCCTGGCCTATGCGGGTTTGCAGTTGCTGATCAACGGGATATGGATCTATGGCATAGGTCTGGAAAGCTTTCAATGGATGCCTTCCCTGGCTTTCGTATTACTGGTGATTCCGGCTTTTTTAGGCTTCCGTTACTGGCTCATAAAAAAATATGAAAAAAATTAAAAAAAATTTCACCGGTTATTCAGCCGGCTGCCAAGGCTGAAATTTTTTTAGCCATCAGGAAAATGCAACAAGCCTATAGGAAAAAGTACTTGATTTTTTTGGCGAATAAATTATCTGATTTTAGAAAGTATTCGCCATCAAAAGTTGCTTTCTCTGGATTTAATATAATTTAATTTTAATAGAAATATTTTTATCTTTAATCGGCAATACTCGAATTGAGGATAAGAATGGAAAAATTTAAAGAAAAGATTCACTTGTCTTTTCCCGAATTTCATGGAACGGAATTGGCCCATGTCATGGCCGCAATGGAGGAGGGGCAGATCGCTACACACGGCAGGTTTATTACGGGCTTTGAGAAGGGGCTGTCAGACAAATTTGAGGCAGCTCATGTGGTGGCTATCAATTCCGGTACTTCCGCCATTCACCTTGCCCTGCACCTCTTGGGTGTTGGTCCGGGAGACGAGGTACTGTGTCAGAGTTTTACATTTATCGCTTCCACCAATCCCATTCTGTATCAGGGGGCCCGCCCCCTATTGATAGACAGTGAGCGGAAAACATGGAACATGTGTCCGGATATCCTGGAGGAAACCATAAAAAAGCGGCTTCTGCTGGGCAAGAAGCCCAAAGCCATTGTGGTGGTCAACCTATTCGGAATGCCAGCCGACTGGCATAGGATAAGGGAAATCAGCCAGAAGTACCAAATCCCGGTCATTGAAGATGCGGCAGAAGCCGTAGGCTCCCGCATCGACCGGCAGTATGCCGGAACCTTCGGTGATCTCGGCATTTTTTCTTTTAACGGCAACAAGATCATTACCACCGGTAGTGGGGGGGCACTGCTCACTGGCAGTCGTTTTCTGGCCAAAAAAGCCAGGTATCTCTCCACGCAGGCCAAACTGGATTATCCCCACTACGAGCATTCCGAATTGGGATTTAATTATAAAATGAACAATATTTCTGCCGGTATAGGGCTGGCCCAGCTGGCAAGTCTGGAAGATCGGATCCAAAAAAGAAGGGCTATTTTCCTGAGGTACCAGCAATCTCTGGAAGAGCTTTCCGGTATCAGCTTTTTGAAAGAACCGGATGGTTATTTTTCCAACCGTTGGCTGACGACCCTGCTGATAGATCCCCTATTTACAGGTTTTTCTGCAAGAGAGCTGATGGCCGCCTTAGAAGACCAGCAAATTGAGTCCAGGTTACTTTGGAAGCCCATGCACCTGCAGCCCTTATATAAGAATACACCTTTCTTCGGAAGGGGCGTGTCTTCCGAGCTTTTTTCTCAGGGCATTTGCTTGCCCAGCAGTACGGGGCTGACGGCAGATAACATGGACCGGATACTGGAAGTGGTTTTTTTACTACACAAAGACAGCCTGAAGGTGTCTGATAAAATGTCATGAGGGTGGGAAAACGAATATTTGATTTTTTAGTGGCACTGGTATTGTTGGTGCTACTTTCGCCGTTGATGGCAGCTTTGGTGATCCTGCTTTGGTACAAGAAAGAGGGCCCGGTGTTTTTCATGCAAACCCGCACGGGGAAGGCCGGCAGGCCATTCACCTTGCTGAAATTCCGGACCATGTCCGAACCCAGGGATGAAAGGGGCAATCTACTCAGGGATGAACAGCGGCTGACCCCGTTTGGCTCCTGGTTAAGACAAAATTCCCTGGATGAGCTGCCACAGTTATTTTGCGTACTTACCGGAGAAATGAGTCTGGTAGGCCCAAGGCCCTTGCTGCCCGAATACCTGCCTTTGTATTCCGAAGAACAAAACCGCAGACATGAGGTTTTACCGGGCATTACCGGACTGGCCCAGGTCAAAGGGCGGAATAGGCTGAGTTGGGAGGAAAAATTCCGCTATGACACCTGGTACGTTAGTCATCGCTCTTTTCTGCTGGACCTGAAAATACTGTCCTGGACCTTCAGGCCCCTGATCAGCAAGGAGCATGTCTATCCGGAAGGCAGGCTGTCGGTGGTGCCCTTCAGCGGAAACCGGCAAAGTGCCTGAATCACTAATTTCTAATTGAATGTATATTTTCGGAGCATCCGGTCATGCAAAGGTGATCATTGATCTGTTGGATTCCACGGACAGGGTCCATGGTATTTTTGACGATGATCCCGGAATTTCGCGATTGATGGAGATACCTGTTCGTGGTCCTGTTCCGGAGGATTTCATTTTTGACCAGCCTCTGTTTATAGCCGTCGGGGACAACGGCCAGCGCAAAACTCTCTATTTGCGCTTCAGGGAAAGGGCCACTTTTGCCAGCATCATCCATCCTTCGGCTATTTTCAGCAAGCGGGCTACCCTGGCAGCAGGGACGGTAGTGATGGAAAGCGCCATTGTCAAGGTAGATTCATGGCTGGGAAAGCAGGTCATCGTCAATACGGCGGCAACTGTGGATCACGAATGCCGGCTATCGGATTTTGTACACATTGCTCCCGGAGCCATTTTATGCGGCGGGGTGGAGGTAGGAGAGGGCAGCCTGATCGGTGCTGGCAGCACGGTATTGCCAGGCTTGAAGATCGGTGCCTGGGTAAAGGTGGGTGCCGGCTCCGTGGTCACCCGCAATATCCCCGATGGGAGTACCTGGATAGGCAATCGCCTCAAGGATACCCGGTAAATGGCTTGTGCCTACGGCACTGGTTTTTGTGTAAAGCCATTTCAGAAACGCCATGAAGGTATTTCCATAGTAAATTCAACACCCCCAAAGCTCCGTTAGGAGCGCCCGATGTAGTAAGCGCCTTTCACCACAGATGGCCACAGATTAGCACAGATTTTCCAGGCTGATTTTCAGTCCGGTTCCCATGCCTATGGTGCCTGAGCTTGTCGAAGGCAGCTTGTCGAAGCCCAGTCACCCCATACCACTCACATCCCCACATCACCCCATCATCATATCATCATATCACCAAATCCTCACATCACCACATCATCACATCATCATATCACCACATCATCCTATCATCCCATCATCCTATCATCACATCATCACATCACCAAATCATCATATCACTACATCACCCCATCATCATATCATCATATCCCCACATCATCAAATCATCAAATCATCACATCCTCACATCACCACATCATCACATCCTCACATCATCATCCCATTATCAACAAATTTAAAGGAAAGGGCGGGATATTTTCTTCGGCTTTTTCTGCAAAAAAGTTTATCTTTCGGCTCAAATGCGACAAACCCTATTCTTTTTATTGATTTTCCTTTCTGTCAATTCCTACCAGCTTCAGGCGCAGGTGATTGCCGGAGAGCCCATGCTTGAAGAAGTGGGCAGAAGGACGCAACTCCTGAATCAGGGCAATAACCGGGCAAGTTTTACCATACGTCCCTTTGCTTTGCCCCTTGCAGATCTGCTGGAAGGAGACAGCCTGGCGGCCGGCAGGGAAATTAAAGAAAATTGGAAACTATTGCCTCTCAGGGCATCTTTGGGGCATTCAGGCAGCAGGCCCTATGGCGCCTTTCCTTATTTGACCGTACCTGCCAGGGGCCCCCAGCTTTGGTTGAATCCTGGCATACAATACAATAAGGACAATTGGCTGGAATTCCGCTTTCAACCGGAGCTCGTACTGGCTGCCAATTCCTCCTTTGATGGCTTCCCGGATATTTACGGGCGGGCTACCAACCTTACCTACTTCCGCTATCCCAATACCCTCAATTTTCCGGAGCGCTTCAATCAGGGAGCTTTGCTTCGCCTGGGATGGGGGCAATCCAAGTTGGCGGCCCATTGGCGAAATTGGGAAGCAAGCCTGAGCACCCAAAGTATCTGGTGGGGGCCGGGGCAATTCCAGTCCCTTATTTTCAGTCATCATGCACCGGGATTTCCTCACCTGAGTCTGGGCAGCAAGGCTCCCCTTACCACATTTATTGGTTCCTTCGAAACACAGCTGTTGTTTGGCAGGCTGCAGAGTACTGCCTATAAGCCTGTACAGGACGAAAACCTCAATCAGGAATTTTACCGGCCACACCGCAAAGATGCCCGTTACCTGAATGCGCTGATCCTTACCTGGTCACCCAAATGGCTGAGTGGTTTGTCCCTTGGCTTTTCCCGTACTTTTCAGATTCATAACAGGGACAGGCCATCGGGTTTTAGAGCCCTGGTGCCGGTAATCATGCCTTTGATCAAGGAAAATTACGGTTTCAACAACGCCAATGGAGAATGGGATCAACAGGTGGCGGTTTTTGGCAGGTGGCTGCTGCCGAAGGTACAGGCGGAGCTTTATTTTGAGTATGGCCGGCGGGACCATGCCTTGAATTGGCGGGAATTCATGCTCAATCCAGAACATGCCAGGGCCTATTTAACGGGCTTCACCAAAATATGGTCCATGGAGAAAGGTCATTTCCAAATTCGGGGGGAGATGACCCGGCAGCAGGAATCTATCAACAGACTGGTACGCTATTCGGGAAATGCCGGAGCCACCTGGCACAGCCATTCCCAACTTCGCGGCTTCACCCACAGGGGAGAGCCACTGGGAGTGGGCCTGGGTCCGGGAAGCAATATACAGACACTGGAATTGGCCTATTTGCAGGGCTGGAAAAAAACAGGGATACGTTTGGAACGCGTGGGCAGAAATGAAGACTTTTTCTATGCGGCAAAAAGTGGAAACCCGGATTTGGCTCCCTGGACCGATTTGGCACTGGCCTTACTTTGGGAAAGAAAGGTAGGTAACATCAATGTTTCGGCTACCGGGCAGTACATCCATTCCCACCACTACCAATGGCAGGAAGCGGATGGACTAAGTACCAATTTCAACGTGCAGCTGCATATGGTTTACCATTGGTAAAGGCAAAAAGGGGTTTTCTGTCACCCGCCAGCCTTTCAGGGTATTTATTTCAATAAAAGTATTTTTCAGAGATAAGTTATGGCTTTTTTGTAAAGTGAAAAACCATTATATTTGGAAGTTACTTATAACGGCTTCTAACCCTAAGTTTTTAAGGATGTTTTTTTCAAAGAAAATCAAAGTTCTGCCCAGGTGGATCATCGCATGTCTTGACAGCATCATTCTTTTTGTATCCATCTTTTTTGCTTATTTCCTTGCTACAAATTTTGATTGGGTGATGATGGCTGATCTGCAGGTATTCAGGGGAGCCTTGATTTTCCTCCTTGTGGGGCTGGTTGGCATGTACCTGACAAAAAGTTATGTGGGAATCGTACGCCATACCGGCATCATGGATGGCATGTTGATCCTGCGCACGGTGGGTTTCACCATTCTTACGGTATCCGTTTTAAACCTGCTGATGGTCCTGTTTAATGGTGGTGGCAGGGTGGTGCCGTTTGCCGTTTTGATTATTGGCGGAGTCATGTCCTTGTTTTTTTTAATTACCTACCGCCTGCTGGTAAAGGATTTTTTCAGGAAAAACAAGCTCAGGGGAATGGATTTGCCCAAGAAAAAAATATTGATCTACGGGGCAGGGGAGGCCGGTAGCATTACCTACCGTGCCGTGGTGAAGGACAGCCAATACCAGTATATGGTTTATGGCTTTTTGGATGATGACCCCCGGAAGAAGGGCAAGAATTTTGAAGGTTTGCCTGTTTTTGGCAACATGGAGGAACTACCGGATTTGGTGGAGAAGTTTGCCCTGGAGGAATTGATCATCGCCATTATCGAGCTTCCTACCAGGCGCAAACGGGAAATCATTGATGCCTGTATCGCTTTGGATATTCATGCCATGACCATTCCTCCGGTAAACCAGTGGGTAGGGGGAAACCTCAGTCCGGGTGCCCTCAGGGATGTAAAGATTGAAGACCTGCTTGGCAGGGAATCCATCTGCCTGAAAAACAAGCGGGTTGCCGAACTCATTGCCGGAAAGCGTGTACTGGTCACCGGAGCTGCCGGATCCATTGGCAGCGAATTGTCCAGGCAGATCGCCAGGTCCTCTCCTGAGTTACTGGTAATACTTGATACTGCAGAATCCCCCTTGCATGATCAGGAGGTTTTTATCCAAAATGAATTCAAGGATTTACCACTTCACACGGTGTTGGAGGATGTGACAAACCTCGACGGGCTCCGGTATGTGTTTGATCTTTACAAGCCCCATTTTGTCTTCCATGCAGCGGCACTAAAGCATGTGCCCATGATGGAGAAATACCCCTTTAAAGCCGTACAATGCAACCTCCTGGGTACAAAAAATGTAGCGGACTGTTCGGTGGCCTATGGAGTGGAAAAAATGGTGATGGTCAGCACGGATAAAGCCGTTAACCCTACCAATGTAATGGGGGCGAGCAAAAGACTAGCTGAAATCTACGTGCAATCCCTGGATAAGTATCTAAAAGACCAGAAAAAGGTGGGTACTGCCTTTATTACTACCCGTTTTGGAAATGTTTTGGGTTCCAATGGATCGGTTATTCCCCTATTTAAAAGGCAAATTAAAAATGGAGGGCCTTTGACGGTGACAGATCCCAATGTAACCCGCTATTTCATGACCATACCCGAGGCCTGTGATTTGGTTTTGGAGGCAGGTGCCATGGGAAATGGCGGGGAAATATTTGTTTTTGATATGGGAGAGCCGATCAGGATCATCGATCTGGCCAGGAAAATGATTCACCTCAGTGGAAAAAAACCAGGTCAGGATATTGAGATTGAAATCACCGGACTTCGACCGGGAGAAAAGCTGTACGAAGAAGTACTGGATTCAGGAGAACTCTCGGTAGAAACCCACCATCCCAAAATCAAAATAGCCCTGGTGCGTCCGGGAAATTACCCGGAGATAAAGAGAAAAATCCATTTGTTTGAAACGTTGTTTCATCCTGAAGAAGAGATGCAGCTTGTCATGCACATGAAAAAAATGGTACCTGAGTACACCAGCCAAATGTCCCGTTTTGAGGTGCTGGACCAGCAAAAAATAGAAAAGTAATATTTTCTCCATTGCCGCTCTTCGGAATTTGCCATCCCCGGAACAGTTGAAGCAACAAAAATAAAGGTCGCAAAGAAGCCTGTAAGACTCGCAGAGTTTTTGGTTGTAATTGTGAATACCGGTCTAATGGCTAACCATAGCTGGTAAAATTTTGTAAGTACTCTATCCCGTCTGCCCAAAGTTTCGTAGGAGCAGCCGGTCTGGTAACCATGAGGTTCAGCCCATAGACCAGGACCAGTCAAGTTATCTAAAGTGCCGTAGGCACGGCCAATCTTTTTTCA
>NZ_JABURL010000108.1 GCF_014762705.1 Cyclobacterium sp.
CCAAATCCAAACTGCTCTTCCAGTGCCCGGATGGCCTTTTCACTTCGGCCTCCTACCTTACAAAGAACTACTACCTTTTTATTACGCTCGATTTTTTCGCCCTGTGAAATAATTGTCCCCAGGGGGATCAATTCACCTCCAATATTCGCAATCTCGAATTCGTGCGGTTCGCGTACATCAATCAGTTGGAAGTCTTCTTCTTTTTCCAGGAGCTCCCTGAATTCTTCGGCCGAAATTTCCTTGATTTTGGATTCTGTTTTACCAACACTGCAAAATTCCTCATAATCAATCAATTCTTTGATGCTTGGGTTTTCCCCATTTAATGGATTGCTCTTTTTCCTCCCAACTTTAAAAGTCCGGGATTGAAAACTCAGGGCATCGAAAGTGTATAACTTACCGCTGAGCACCTCGCCGATGCCTGTAATGACTTTCAAAACTTCTAATGCCTGCAGGCTACCGATGATTCCGGGCAATACTCCCAATACCCCACCTTCTGCACAACTCGGTACCAGTCCGGGAGGCGGTGGCGTTTCATACAGATCCCGGTAGTTTGGTCCGAACACCCCATTTTCCTGGTAATTGAAAACAGATACCTGGCCTTCAAACTGGTAAATGGAAGCATAAACATTGGTTTTATTTGACAGGACACAGGCATCATTTACCAGGTATCTGGTAGGGAAATTATCCGTACCATCTGCTACAAGGTCGTAGTCACCAATTAGCCGCATGGCGTTTTCTTTGGTGAACCTTTCATTATATACATTTATTTGGATATAAGGGTTGATCTCCAGAAGCCTTTTTTTAGCAGCCTCAACTTTCGGAATACCTAATTCGGAAACCCCAAAAATTACTTGCCGGTGGAGGTTACTGTCTTCTACTACATCAAAATCCACGATACCCAGCGTACCCACCCCTGCTGCTGCCAGATAAAGAAGGAGTGGACTACCGAGTCCTCCGGAACCAATGACCAATACCCTGGATTTTTTTAGTTTTTTTTGGGCTTCCAATCCGAATTCAGGGATGATGATATGGCGATTGTACCTGGCCAATTCTTCCTTACTGAAGCTAATATCGTCCGTACCACCTGCTATTGCCGGAACAATACTTACCACACTTTCACTTTTGATCCTGGTATTCTCCATTTCCAGATTCTGAATATCCTCCTCGTCAATAAAAATATTAATAAAGGAAGGGATATTTCCATCCGGCGTGTATAAATACCTTTTTAGCTCAGGGAATTTTTTTGAAAGCTCGTCCAACATTTCCTTTATCGTTTCTGCTTCAATTTCTGTTTTGGCTGCATTTGCAGTGAACTTACGTAAAGGGGTGGGGATGAATATTGTTGCCATAATTTTATTCGGTAATAATGTGAAATTTTTCTTCAATAAATTGATTGGTATCGTTCAATCGCCAGGATTTTATGTCTGAAAAGCGAAGTTTATTCAAGGAAATAATTACATAAGATACATTCGGGAAGGCTGAAAGGCGGTCAGTTTCAGATGGAATAGCAGGCCAATCCAGATGCGTGTGGTAAATACCTATCATTTGAGTTTGGGTTTTCATGGCCAGAACTTCCGTTTGCAAATAATCCTTCGGATGAATAAGATAATGTCGATCCCTGTTTTGGTCACTGACATTTTTTACGGGTATATAATTTAAGATGTTATTTTTATTTCTGCTAGTTTTTCCCAACAAAAACCCGCAAGTTTCCTCCGGAACGGTTTCGACCTCCTGTATCAAATTAGCTACTAAAGATGCTGCAATACAAATCATAAAATACAATTAACAGGGCGATTCAAAAGCATCCTTTAGTTCTTTTTCAAAAGGAGTTTTCGATAAGGAACGCATCATGATGGGAATCATATCCCCAAAATCCGAGGGCGTTAAACCGTCTTGCTTCAGGTGATTTTGATCCAGCCCCCATTTTAGAATTTCCATGGTCTGGGAGGCGGGAACATGAGCCAGGGAATCTTCAAATAATTCTTTCAGTCCGTTCAAAAGAACGGTTTTTGCCTCTTGGTCGGTGCTTACTTTTTTCAAAGCACTGATCAGGTGATCAAGAAGGTTATGGGAGGTGGGTACCAGGGTTGAAATAATGATATCTTCTGCTCTATTGATTTCCCTTTTTCGATTTTCATAGACATTTATCAATAAATTTAACTCAAGTGGATTTTTCCAGTCCAATTGTCCGCGGAAAAATTTCTCTCCATATCCCTTGGGATTCCCGGTAAAAATAATGGGTATTTTTCGTTTAAATTCCTGGATGTAGTAGAGGGCCAATTCAAGGCTTTCTACCGGCCATTCCAGGTTTTTTACCAATAAAAATCGAGCAATTCCTTTTTCTGAATGAATCAAAGCGTTTAGCAATAATAGTGCTGCTTCGTTTACGTTTTGAGCGGTGACAAATTTACCCGGAGAATGGATAGGAATGAAGTCCCCATTTTCAGCATATTCCATGATTTGCTTGTCCATCAAGCTGTTGTCGACTATATGCGTAAACCGTACCATACTGTATATCTTGGAACCGTTTCTGGAAAAGTCATCAAGCAACATTTCGCAAATCTTCTTGGTAGCCGCATAAATTTCATTGGTAAGATACCTGCTAGCTTTACCAGTGGATGTAAACACGCATTGGTTCACCGATGGCGTGTTTTCGCAGGCAGTCAGTACCGCTAAAGTACCCAGTATATTAGTTTTAACCGTGTCTAATATGGATTTCTCTGCCAGACCGGGGTTTCTTTGTGCGGCTGTATGAAATACAAATTCCGGCCGATAGGTTCTGAATATTTCTTCCAATCCTTTTTCGTCCAGAATGTCATGTTGTCTGAATTCAATTTGCTCTGATTCCGGCAGTTTATAGCTACTTTCCTGCGGGGACACCTTGTCCACTACCACAATTTTTGCCGGCCCATGTTCCAAAAGTGCCCGAACCAATGTGGAGCCCACGCATCCCAAACCGCCTGTTACAAGTATGGAAGACTGATTCAGGATTTGCTTCAATTCTTCAGACGGAATCGAAAGGGTTCTTTTTCTGGATGATTCCAGGGGATTATTTTCAATTCTTCCCTGCTCACGATACAATTCAATAAGCTTATCGGTTAAACTGGTCAATCTTTCATATCCGTTTTTATCTGAGATTTTTCCGGAGAGCTCCCAGATCTGTTTCATGAGTCCAGTCTTCATAGCGGTACTTTACTGATTCAGGAAAAATTTTAAATACATTTAATTGCATTAGAATAGCAAAAATATACATTTGAAAATAATTATGTAAATTTAAATTTCTTTTTTTACAATCGAAATATATTTGGCAGATATTTTTATCAATAAAAAGCTATTTTAGTTTAGGTAACGCTGAATTACTGGGATTAATGTTTTTTTGTTTGATTAATCCGTATATTTCGTTCAAATTTTAAACGAGCATGATTTTTACCGAAACGGAATTAAAAGGAGCCTTTATCCTTGAAATGGAAAGAATAGTAGACGAAAGAGGGTTTTTTGGACGAACCTTTTGTCAGAAAGAATTTGAAAAACATGGGCTTGAAACCCGGATTGCCCAGGCAAACATGTCCTATAATAAAAAAAAGGGAACCGTACGGGGGATGCATTACCAGGTAGCCCCTTATCAGGAGACCAAACTCGTAAAATGCACCTCAGGATCTATCTACGATATTATTATTGATCTCAGGGAAGATTCATCCACTTATGGGAAATGGATTGGTGTGGAACTTTCAGAGGGAAACAACAGAATGCTGTATGTTCCCAAAAATTTCGCACACGGTTTCATTACTTTAGAAGACAATACTTCCATTCAATACCTGGTTTCACAGTTTTACACCCCGGGGTCCGAAAGGGGAATCAAATGGGATGACCCGAAGTTTGAACTAAAGTGGCCCATTGAGGTGTCGGTTATTTCTGAAAAAGACAATTCTCATCCTTATTATACCTCCTAATTATAGTTATGATACTTATAGATAGTGCGCTCCAGAAACGTGAAGAAGAAAATAATCCCATAAGAGTAGGGATGATTGGTGCCGGTTTTATGGCGAAAGGAATTGCCATTCAGATGGAGTTGTATACCCCGGGAATGAAATTAGTGGCCATTGCTAACCGGACGCTACCAAAAGCCAGGGAGGTATTTCAAAATGCCGGGCATAACCAGGCCGAAGAAGTAACTAACCTGAGTCAGTTGGAATCCGCACTAAAAGCCGACAAAAAGGCAATCAGCACGGATCCTTTATTGCTCTGTCAGGCAAGCGGCATTGATGCCATTATTGAAGTTACCGGAGCGGTAGAATTTGGAGCGAGGGTTGCACTGGAGGCCATTGACCATGGGAAACACCTGATCATGATGAACGCAGAAGCCGACGGAACATTCGGCCCCATATTAAAAGTGTATGCGGATAAAAAAGGCGTGATTTTTACCAATGCAGATGGAGATCAACCGGGGGTAACATTGAACCTTTATCGATATGTCAGGCAAATTGGACTTAAGCCGGTATTATGTGGTAATATAAAGGGCTTGCATGACCCCTACCGAAACCCCACCACCCAGGAGGGGTTTGCCAAAAAATGGAACCAAAACCCAGTCATGGTTACCTCTTTTGCCGATGGGAGTAAGATCTCATTTGAGCAAGCCATAACAGCAAATGCTACCGGAATGAAGGTTGCCAAAAGGGGCATGCATGGTCCTACAGTAGAAGCAGGGAAACATGTTCGGGATTGTTTGGATCAGTATCCGGCTGAAGATTTGCTCAAAGGAGATGGCATCGTTGATTATATCGTTGGAGCAAGCCCGGGGCCCGGTGTTTTTGTCCTGGGTACCATGGACCATCCCATTCAAAAAACCTATCTTAATCTGTACAAAGTTGGAGAAGGTCCTTTTTATTGCTTCTACAATCCCTATCACTTGTGTCACTTTGAAGTTCCCATCACTGTTGCAAGAGCTGTTTTGTTTCACGATGCCACCATTGCTCCTGTCAAACCCATGGTGGATGTAGTGGCTACGCCCAAAAAAGATCTCAAAAAGGGAGAAGTGCTGGATGGTATTGGCCAATACATGATGTACGGGCTATGTGAAAACATGCCGATTTCCATGGAAGAGCGCTTGCTTCCACTTGGCTTGGCTGGAGGATGTGTGCTAAAAAGAGATGTTCCAAAAGATCAGGTGATTACTTACGATGACGTTCAGGTTCCTGAAGGAAGGATAAGTGACCGTCTTCGGGCTGAGCAGAATGCCTATTTCTTTCCAAAGGAGTAAACCTTCCCTGGAAACATAAATCGGAAGTATGACATTTGCATTTCTCTGCTGAGCATACCTATGTCTTGGACGCTGGTATCAGGAGCCAGGATAAATCCTTGTCCAGGATTTGTTTTTGTTGAAAACGATTTAAAACCTTTAGTCGGATCAGGCCCGATTCCCTAAAATGGGGATCATTAAAACCGATTCCTGTAAGCCCCTCCTGAAGGTCCTTAATAGTTCGTTCCAAATTAAATTGCGGCTGGAAATCAGGTGCCAATTGTTCGAACTTGCTAAAATTAACCCTGTAGGACCGCTTATCTGCCGGGGCATCTTCGTTTAAGGAAACTTGGGTTTCCGGAATTAATCTCTGGACTTCCAGGGCCACAGTTTTAATTTGGTGGTTCCAGGTATTACTTCCCACATTTACAGCTACGAAGGTTCCTCCATTTTCCCTGGCCCGTATAGAAGCCCATTCGATGGCTCTAGACATGTCCTTTACATGTATCATGGCTCTCCAGGGAGTACCGTCACTTAGTATATTGATCTTTTTTGAGGTAATAGCACCTGCCACAAAATCATTTAAAACCAGATCCAACCTAAGCCTTGGGCTAAACCCACAGGCAGTAGAAAACCTTAAACAAGTGATCAGGAAATTTTCCTGGGCAAGGGCCTGCAGGTCCTTTTCAGCAAATACCTTCGAACGGGCATAGGCAGTCAGGGGGTTTAAAGTTGCTTCTTCGGTTTTGGGAAAATCGTCTGCAGCCCCATACATACTGCAGCTGGAAGCATAAACAAAATGTTTGACTCCTGCTTTCCTGGCCTTCTTAGCCAGGTTTATACAAGAGCGGTAATTGATCTCCAGGGTGATATCTTCAAAAGTTTTTCCCATAGGATCATTGGAAATGGCCGCAAGGTTAATTACCACATCGACCCCCTCCAAAAGCTCATCCGGAAAATGGCGTATGTCGCCAAATACTTGTTTGTCGATCATTATTTCCGGCAAGGGGCCTGTAGTGGTTAGGCAATGAGAAAAATAGCCTATATCAAAACCAATGATCCTGGAATCGGGGTAGTTGTTTTTCAGGTGTTGTACCAACACGGGACCGATGTATCCCATATTGCCAGCGATGAGTATGTTCATAATTTTTCTTTTTACCGATAGATTACCAAACTTTCCAGGGAGCCTTCCCGGAAGACCAGAGTGTTTCCAGATAATTTTTGTCACGAAGGGAATCCATGGCTTGCCAAAATCCGTGATGGACATAAGCGGCCATTTCATTTTTATTGGTTAGCTTTTCCATGGGTTCTCGCTCCCATACAGTTTCATCGTCTTCAATCAGGTCAAAAACCGAGGGCTCTAGTACAAAAAAACCACCATTGATCATCGCGCCCTCCGTGCCATCCCCTTGTGGTTTTTCCCTAAATTGTTGAATGCGTGTCCCGGGAGAGGAAAGAACGAAGGCTCCAAATCTCCCGGGTTGCCTTACCGCCGTAAGCGTGGCTGCTACACCTTCCTTTTTATGAAATTGAATACTCTCGCGGATATTGACATTCGAAACGCCATCCCCGTAGGTCATGCAAAAAGTTTCATTCCCTATGTACTCTTTTATCCGTTTCAGACGACCCCCTGTCATGGTCTCCAGTCCTGTGTCCACCAGGGTAACTTTCCAAGGGGTGGCATGCTGTTGGTGGACATTCACCTCGTTTGTATCAAGGTTTACCGTAAAATCAGAATGCATGAGGTGGTAGTTGATAAAGTAATCCTTAATAACATGGCCTTTATAGCCACAGCAAATGATAAAATCATTAATGCCGTGATGGGCATACATTTTCATGATATGCCACAAAATTGGCTTATCACCAATTTCCACCATGGGCTTGGGGCGAACTGTACTTTCTTCACTGATTCTTGTGCCGAAACCACCGGCTAAAATTACTGCCTTCATAGCTTATTCAGGGTTTAAGATATTCGTATTTGCGAAAAATTTGGGACCAATAGAGGTGCACTGTATGTAATCAAATGTCATTTCCTTTCTGGAAAGGCTGAGTTTTATAACTCTCTGTAAGGCTTTCATCATACTCGATTTTATGTTTCAAGGTTGATTTTTCCTGAAATGTAGCCAATAGCACTTTTTCCAGATGGGAGGCAAAAATTTCAGAATTGAACTTGGTTTCAAATAATAAACGGGAGTTTTCGCTCATTTTTTCCCAAGATGCCTTATTGCTGGCAAAGAACGTTAATTGTTTTTTCCAGCCCTGCACGTCATACATGTCTACGTATTTGCCTATCCCTTCTTTTTCAATATCCAAATTCAAACAAGGATTGCGCGTCATAATAGCCGGTTTGCTGAAGGAAACCACATCCTGCAAGCTAGTCATACCCTGGCAGCCTTCCTTATGCTCCGGGTATTTTAGAGGAATTAGAATGGCAATCGATTTTTGATAATAGGGGATCAGGTCATAGGACCTAGTCACAACCGAATTTACCCGCACATTTGGGGGAATATCGGTGGTTTTTGGAATTGATTCAGGCGTACAAAATATCCATAATTTATATTCCAGTCCCCTAAAGGCTTCAATCAGCGTCTCGAAGTCCCTGTCCGTATGTCCGGCGCTAATGAAATAGTCACAGGATTCAAAAGGAAGGTGGGAAGGATTAAATTTATCTAAGTAAGTTATATCCGGACCCCACTGTGTAAGGCTGAACTTATTATTTGCGTCTTTCTCTGAAATGTTTAAAAGGGAAACAGTTTTTTTCATAAGTGGTTCACTTAAAAAAATGCAGGCATCGTAGCTGAGGATGTAAAGTCTTGAAAGGAAGCGATACAGTGGGTTTTCATTTTTACCTTGCCAAAAAGGTTGATGAATGGTGACGACGATGGGTTTTTTAAATAAACCCAAAAACTTAAGCAAAACCAAAAATTTGGTATTAGATGAGGAATAGGGGGAATATAGGATGTCGAATTTTTTGAGGTTGCGTAAAAGTCGGATTTGCTGGTCCAGGTGCCCAATGCCAAAGAACTCTCCGATTTTATTCAAAAGGGGGTATTTTTCATGAGGGAAGATACGCATGTCCACCTTTCCTTTTTTATCCAGTTCTACTTTTCCCCAAACGTGATGGCTTCCGCTCAATCCTTTTTCCCAAAGAGAATAGGCGTTTTCCATGGAGTAATTATTAATTAAAAAGACACGAGGCTTCATCCAGATCCAAAAATATTTTGAAATATTCTCCGCAAAATAAGGGAATTTTT
>NZ_JABURL010000084.1 GCF_014762705.1 Cyclobacterium sp.
TAATTATGCCTATCACTTCACCGTAGGCGTAATCCGGTACAGGCAATTTGCTGCAACCCTTGATCACCACCGGCCGGTCTCTCAAACCCTCTACATCCAAATTTTTTAAAGCACTCGCCATTAAATGAATCTCCAGCTCGTTCAAATCCCCAATAACCACATCTTTCGCCACTTCCTGGAGTTTAACTACCGCAAGCATCAGAGCCCAGGTAGGGATAATCGCATCTGCCGAACAATGTACCGCAACCAATTTGCCGGAATATACCGACCAATCCAGTTCTTTCATACTTTGCCGAAAATCCAATTCTTTAACCACCAGGCCCTGATAAAGGAAGGGAGCAAGATCAAACTGCACACGCTCTCCTTTCTGGTAAAAGTTCTCCAGGTCTATGGTAACTATCGGGCTGTTGGCTACCCGGTTTACAATATCATTCTCATTCATGACAACAATGGGTTTTTCTTTGACTTAAGAACCATAAACTCCTTTAAGTAGTTCGGCTCGAAATACGCAATATCTGCTGACAAACCCAGCTTGTATTTTTGAAAGGCAATTTCCCCCACACTGGTTGCCGAATTGAGTTTGTCTACAAAAACAGCATTTGAAGAACTGATCACAGACCTGGTTTTTGCATTCGCATTGCCTAAAAAGTAAACCTTGCTCCGGGACAAATATTCCTGAAACGCATGTTCATCCAAAACCTCTGGCTTCAGGTCAACCAAAGTTTCTCCGGTATGATCCAAAATCTTCCTGTAAACTTCCATCCTCCTGGCATCTATCATAGGAACAATACAAGCATCTTCCTCAACCTGGTGAGCAAGTTGACGGCCAAGTGCATCCAGACTATCTACACCTATTAAGGGCAGGTCATGTGCAAAGGCAAGACCCTTTGCTGTAGCTACACCTATTCTTAAGCCGGTATAGGATCCCGGGCCTTGTGATACCGCAATGGCACCAAGATCTTTCAAACCCAATCCGGATTGGTCCATCAGAGACTTGATGCTGGGCACCAGTTTGCTACCATGGACATTGTCCTGAAACAATTCCATCAAGGCCAAAAGCTGCCCATTTTCATGTATGGCAATGGAACAAACGGCAATGGACGTTTCTATGGAAAGAATTTTACACATAATTATACCGAATAATTTGACATTAGTCCTTTTTAGAAGACAAGGTCAGATCATAGTGGTTTGTATCTTCCAATATTTCCATTGCCTGAAGCAGCTCAGGATCGTCGTCCAGGGAAGCGGCGATAATGCCGCCCTGATAATAGTACCTGGAAACAATCTCATCCTTCAGGGCATTCTTGATTTCATCTTCAAACGTAATCAGGTCCTGCTCCTTGCTATGGCTGACGCTTATTTTTAAGGAAGCCAATTCATCTTTTATATCCTCAAAATACTTCTCACGCTCGGCATACTTTTCCAAGTCTTCTATGGTCTTCTCAACACGAGTAGTATAATCGTATTCTTTATCCTGAAGCCAATCCACAAATTGACCGTACAACTCATCACTAACTTCAAATTTCCTCGGATCAGGTATGGAATCATGTTTAAGGGAAAACTCGCTGGCAAAATCGAAAATCAAACTCCGGGTAACCAGACTATAGGTAATTGGGGCAAAGGAACGTGAATCCACTTCTATGTCCGGCTCAATACCCGCCCCATCAAAAACAGTTCTTCCATTTCTGGTTTTGAACTCCTTTCTCAGTGAATCCGCTACATAACTCCCATTACCATCCTCATCTTTGGTACTGTAATCAATGGCTTGAATACAGCGCCCACTGGGAATGTAATATTTGGCAGTGGTAAGTTTAACCTGGGAATTGTAGGATAAGGGGATGGTGCTTTGAACCAGACCCTTACCAAAAGATTTCCTTCCTACCAGTACTGCACGGTCATAATCCTGCAATGCACCTGCTACAATTTCTGAAGCGGAAGCACTTCTTTCATTGATCATTACCACAAGGGGGATATCTTTATCCATAGGGGAGAATCTGGTTTTATACTCTGCATTGACATTTTCAAGCTTCCCTATTGTTTTGACCACTTCTCTTCCTTTGGGAATGAAAAGATTTACGATGTCTACTGCCTCATTGAGAATCCCTCCGGGATTATCCCTGACATCCAAAATTATCTTTTTTGCTCCGGCATTCTTTAAATCCTGCAATGCCATACCCACGTCTTTTGATGCATTGGTAGTAAAATCTGTCAGTTTGATATATCCTGTCTCCTCGTCTACCATCCCATGATAAGGAACATTGCTGATAACAATCTTTTTCCTCGTAAGGTTGAAAGAAAGCGTCTCTTCACCACGTTTTACAACTACTTCCACCTCTGTATTGGCAGGACCTTTCAATAATTCAGATATCTCCGAAGTGTTTTTTTCAACTACGTCTACTCCATCTACTTTTAGCAATTCATCAGCAACCCGCAGGCCAGATTCCTGAGCAGGGAAACCTTTATAGGGCATCAATATCATATTGGTACCTGTTCTGTTTCCAATTAAAGCACCTACTCCACCGTACTCCCCTGTGGTCATCATCCTGAAATCATCGAATTCCTCCTCAGGAATATATTCTGTGTAGGGATCCAATTCTGCCAACATCGCATTGATCCCTACCGTGACAAGATCATCCGGGTCTATTTCATCCACATAATAAGAGTCCAATTCTCTCACCAGTGAAGCAAAAATGTCAAGGTTCTTGGCAATACTGAAAAGCTTATCATTCTTCGGTTGAAAGGAAAGCAGGATTACTGCTGTTCCCAATAGGGCCAAAATACCCAGGAATACCTTGTTTTGAATCAATTTATGCATTTTTTTTAGATTTAATCTGCGGAATTTTCTTAAGGACTCTGATGACCTTTGACTCAATATCATGGAATCTCATCAAATCCTGAGAAACGTAAACCAGTGCTATAAGTTTCCTGGGATTAGCTGTATCTGCGTCCTTCAACAAAAACTTATTTTGGCGGTAGGCTTCTTTTACCCTTCTCTTGATATAATTTCTATCTACGGCTTTCTTAAACCTCTTTTTTGAAACAGAAACCAAAAACTGATGATTGGATAGCTCACCTGGCTCAAAATAAATAACCTTAAAGGGATATAAAAAAAAAGAGGAACCTTTGTCAAAAAGTTCCTTGATTAACTTTTTGGAATGTAATCTTTCCTGTTTTGAAAATTTACAATCCATAAAATCTCATTAAATAGCTATCTCATAAAGATAGTTAAAAAAACATTACTTCTTAAGGGTCTTCTCTGAAGATACCGATAATTTATGTCTGCCTTTTGCTCTTCTGGCTTTAAGTACTCTCCTGCCATTGGCAGTGGACATTCTCTCTCTGAAACCGTGCTTGTTTCTTCTTTTCCTTCTGGAGGGTTGAAAGGTTCTTTTCATTATTGCTATATTTTAATGAGTTGACTCTGATTTTTAAAGGAGTGCAAAGATAGGTAGGATTTTTTTATTTACAAATCAGTGGCTTACTTTTGTTTATAACCTAGCTTTACTTGCAATGATATATTCACTTTCCGTACCAAATCCTGCCTCACAACTCCTAAATATCCATCTTGAACTCAATTGTGAAAAAGGAGAAAACCTGGTATTACAACTTCCAGGCTGGAGGCCTGGTCGTTACGAAATAGCCAACTATGCACAATTCCTTAAAAACTTAAACGTCACCGGGCCTGAAGGCCAGGTCCATTGCCATAAAAGGACCAAAGACCTTTGGGAATTCCAGGCTCAAGAAAAAGGAGTCTACAAAGTAAGCTATGGCTATCATGCTGCACAGATGGATGCAGGAGGAAGCTGGGCAGATGCTGAAGAGGTTTATGTCAATTTTATCAATCTTGCCTTCGCCATTGAGGGTCGTGAAACCGAATCCATAGAAGTAAAATTGGACCTGCCCGAGGAATACCTATTGGCATGTGCTCTACCCCAACCAAAAAAGCATCTTTTACTGGCACAAAATTTCCAGGAATTGGTAGACAGCCCCCTGATCGCTTCAGCCGATTTGCAGCATCGCTCTTATACCGTCAAGGACAGTACATTTCACCTTTGGATATCCGGAAAGATATATTTTGATTGGGATATTCTTTTAAAACAATTTGAAAAATTCACAGAAAAACAAATCGCTGATTTTGGAGAGTTTCCAGCAGAAAATTATCATTTTTTAATTCATTTACTCCCATTCACCCATTACCACGGAGTAGAACACCAATATTCAACGGTCATTACCATAGGACCGGATGAAGCAATGGGTCAAAAATCTGGAATGGACAGACTCATTGGAGTCTGCAGCCATGAATTGTATCATTTTTGGAATGTATGCAGGATAAGGCCCAAGGCCATACAGCCTTATGATTTTTCAAAGGAGGCCTACCTTTCCGAAGGAATGGTAGCTGAAGGCGTGACTACTTTTATGGGGGATTATTACTTGCTGAAATCCGGCTTTTTTAGTGTCTCAGAATATTTGGAATCATTGGAAAAACTGTTTGAAAGGGCTTTTGAAAACCTGGGATGGGAAAATCAATCCATAACGGAATCCAGTTGGGACCTCTGGCTTGACGGTTATAAGGCAGGTGTTCCGGATAAGAAGGTAAGCATTTACACGCATGGAGCGTTACTGACATTGGCCCTGGACCTGATCTTAATGAAAAGTGGTCACCGAATGCATAAGGTAATGAAAGTAATGTGGACCAATTTTGGCACTTCGCATAAAGGATACACTATAAAGGATTTTAAAGCCATAGTCGCCTCCTTTGCCCAACATCCTGAAGTAATATCCTCCTTTTTTGACCGGTTCGTCTTTGGTACAGAAGACCTGCTTCCCACCCTAAGATCACTACTCCCGACTATTGGGCTGGAAATGAAGCAAATTCCGAAAGAAAATAAACTGGAAAGCGAATTTGGCCTGAAAACCAATAAAAAAGGTCAGGTCCTGAAAATTCACCCCAAATCGTTGGCCTACCATCACCTGATGACTGGTGACCGCATTATATCCTATCAATTTAAAGAAAATGGCCTCCATTTGACTTTTGAACGATGGAAGAAGGAAAATGTCATCTTCCTTCCCGCTTCCGGTGAAACAAGCTTTTATATGGATTACAAACTTGTCCTGACAGGAAAATCAGCAGCATTCAGCCAATTCATCGAAAGTTAAGCAATAGGCTCCTGTCCAAACAAAACTTATCTATATGCGTATAAACAGCTGTAAACCAATTATATCAGGCTATGGATACAATACATCAAATCGAACATTGGGCAGACAGGCATCATCCCAGGTGGATAGATTTCATCCGGATTGCTTTGGGTTTATTTATCCTATACAAGGGGATCATGTTCATCTCCAATACCGATGAACTGATGAACCTTATCCGGGAAATGGATATAGGATTCTTTCACATGGCCCTTGCGCATTATGTTGCCTTTGCTCATCTGGTAGGAGGAATTTTGATTGCTATGGGACTGCTTACAAGATGGGCAGTAGTAGTACAGGTTCCCATATTGATAGGAGCGGTATTTTTTGCCAACATGGACTCCCGTTTTCTTTCAGTGACCAATAGCGGGGAGTTTTGGGTTTCCCTTACTGTCCTGGTCCTTCTGTTGGTTTTTTTGATTTTTGGATCAGGTAAATTTTCTGTAGATGAATACATGGAAAATCACAAAAACGCTTAAAAACTTAGATCGGCTAAATTAGCCGATCTAAGTTTTTATTCAAACATCGAATCATCCAGAGCCTGGTTGATTTGGATATCGATCACTCTTGTTTCCAGTGGGACTGGAATCATGGGATTTGAAATATTGATTTTCATGGGAAAAAGAATGCCTTCGATCTCTTGGTAATCCATAAATTCCACATCTCCGGCAATATCTGTCTCCATTTTTAATTTCAGTCCGGTTGCCACACTAAAAAATTCCTTACTCTTCATACCTTCTCCATTGTTTAAGAGCAAAGTATAAGCTTCTTCTCCATTGATTTCTTCATTTTCTCCCATGGTCATGGTAAAACCCATTCCCTCATAATGTAATTCCGGGAAAGCAAAAATATTGGTTTTCAGGGTTTCCAGTTGATCTGTTGTTAAATTTTGAACCTGGCCCATGGCACTCATATATCCCTCATTGCCTTTTACTACTGTTTTCTGAACCACATTTCCTTCCATGACGATTTGTTGCATCATTCGCATCTGCTCCATGTCCCGAATGGTACTCATTTCCACCTCCATACCCTGAACCGTAGCTTCCATTACCAACACCAGCGTCTTAATTTGATTGATTTTGTCAGCCCCACCAATCGCTTGCACATAAGCCTCTATCACTTCTCCGGGAGTTTTTCCCAGAGAAGGTTTTACCGCTTCATCCTTAATCCATTTACCATTTACAAAGAGAAGCATTACTCCGGAAAGCAGTAGAAAAACAAGTCTAACCACTACAAAATCCTTTTAAAATTATTCAAAATCCTGATCGGACAAAGATACATTTATTTCTATATTATTTACTTTGGAATTTAGCGGCACAGGAATCATCGGACTTTTAATAGCCATTGAAACCGGTATCTTTACCCCTTCGAATTCCTGATAATCCTTATAAGTAGTCTCTCCTGAAATCTGATTTTCACTTCTGAGCTTAAGTCCACTACCCATACTGTAGTAGTTTGTCACTTTGCCACCAGTGGGGTTTGAAATCACCACTTTGTAAGCAGGTTGCCCTTCAATTTCTGTTGCACCATCTAAAGATATGGTGTAGCCCATTGTTTCATAATACAATTCTGGTATCAACCATAAGGAGGCCATTTTCAGATCTTCATATTGTTCATCTGTAAGGGTTTGCGACTGCCCCATTCCACTGATGTTGGCTTCACCATCCTTAAGGATTGTTTTGGAAGCCTCATTGCCCATCATCAGCACCTTTTGTATCATTCGCTGTCCTTCCATGTCATGAAGGGCTACCATGTCCAATTTGGTACCTTGTACCTCTGCTGACATTTCCACTTTGGCCGATTTTATATTTTCTGCAGATTCTTTCCCTCCAATGGCCGCCAGGTAATCATCTATGACTGAAGAGGCCGTTTTATCTACATCGGACAATTCAATTTCCTGAACTTCTTTTCCGGTTTCGTCGTAGAGGCTGACTTCCCCAAACCGGGACAAACCTTCCTTAATCTCTGCCCCATTACCAACCACGGTTATGTACAAGTTTTCCGGCATCATGTACTTTTTGGCTACCTCATTGATATCTTCAACGGTAAGGGCATCCAGCCGCTGCAGGTAGTTGCTGTAATAATCATTAGAAAGTCCATATCTCGCAATATTGATGGCGAAAGAAGCAATGTTATTTGGATTTTCAAGAGATCGACCAAATCTCCCACTTAAATTGGCTTTTGCCATTTCAAGCTCCTCCACGGTGATACCATTTTCTGCCAGATTCCGGATCTCGTACAACATTTCATACACGGAGGAATCCGTAACGGCATTTCTAACGGAGGTGCTGGCAGAAAAACGGGCGATCAATTTATCCGATCCAAAACTTGACCTGGCCCCGTAGGTATAACCTTTAGTTTCCCTAAGATTTCCGTTTAATCTGGAATTGAACCCTTCTCCCAATATAAAGTTCAGTACCCTTGTGGCCATGTAATCATCATTGGGAAGGTGCATCTCAACGGGGTATGCTATATTTATAACAGATTGAACTGCGGAGGAACGATCGTGTAAAGCTACCTGGTTTTCAGATGGAGGTGTAGGGGTTGGGTAGTCAAACTCAGGAACATCTGCCTTTTCCCAGGCTGCAAAATACTTGTCCACCAGATCCCGGGCCTCCTCTTCGTCAATGTCACCTACTATAGCCAGATAGGCGATGTTCGGTTTGAAAAATGTATTATAATAGCCCTTTACATCTTCCACTGTCACATTCTCTACCGTTTCCTCAGTTAGGGGTTCCCCATAGGGATGGTCGGTTCCGTAAACAAGTGCTCCCGAAACCACACTCGCCAGGTAATCAGGATCATCCTTGGAAGCAGCAAGGTTGGTCAGGGATTGTTTTTTAAGTTTATCCAGCTCTTCCTGAGGAAAAACAGGATGGTACAAAACATCTGTCATCAATTCCAATGCTTTTTCCTGATGCTTTTTCAATGAAGAAGCAGAAATAGAAGTGGAACTGGCACTGAGGGAAGCTCCAATAAAATCTACTGCTTCGTCCAGTTCATCCTTGGTTTTGGATTCGGTGCCCGCCATCATCAAATCCCCTACAAAACTCGTAAGACCAGCCTTCTCTCCTTCAAAAAGAGGGTCCCGGTCCAGTATCATGTAGAAGGAAACCCTGGGCAGTTTGTCATTGGGTACCACAAAAACTTTTAACCCATTCTCCAGGGTAAAAGTAGCAGGGTCGGTAAATTCAATGGTGGGCGCAGGTCCCGGTTTGGGCAAAACACTGCGATCAACCTGAGCCTGCAGTTGAAAAACAAATAAGCAGGCGAAAAGAGTTAAATATCGATTTTTCATTGTTCTCGGCTTTTTGGTTTAATCCTGGCTTGCGGCGGTCTGCTGTGATTTTGGCAAATAATAGAGAACTACCCGGCCATCTAAAGTTAAATACTCCCTGGCCACACGTTGAATGTCAGCTTTACTGACTTCCCTGTATTTTTCCAATTCCCTGTTGATATAACCGGTGTCTCCATAAAACAATTTGGATTCAGCCAGATTCTGGGCAATCCCTTCAATAGAAGAATTTTTACTCACCAAATCGTTCTCAATAATGTTCTGGAGTTTTTGGAAATCCTGGTCCGAAATGCCTTCTTTCTGAACTTTCTGTATCAACAAATCCACTTCATTCTCAAGATCCTCGGGTTCAACGCCCATATTGGCTATACCATACATGATGAAAATCCCCCCATCTTCCAGATCCAGCGGAATGGCCGCAATCACCAGGGCCTTTTGTTGCTTATCAACAAGTTCTTTGGTCATCAAGGAAGACTTACCCCCAGTGAGGTAGGTTGACAGCATTTCCATCGCATAGGCATCAGGGTGATTTTTGGGTGGTAAATTGTACGCCTGAATGATGGCGGGTATCTGAATATTGTCATAGATGACATCTCTGATTTCCTCGGTCTTCCTGGGCTCCTTTACATCCGGCCTATATATTTCCTCTTCACCCCTCGGTACTTCAGAAAAATATTTTTTTACCCAGGCTTCTGTTTGATCGTAATCAATGTCTCCTGCTATTGTAAGAATGGCGTTGTTTGGCACATAAAAATCATTGTAAAATTGCATGAACTCGTCAAGACTTGCGGCATTCAGGTGTTCCAAAGATCCTATTGGTGCCCATTGATAAGGATGTTTGGTATAGGCTCTTTCCAATGTTTCAGGAAGTATGGTACCATAAGGCTGATTGTCATAACGCTGTCTTTTCTCTTCCTTTACCACTTCTCGCTGTGTCTCCAAACCTACCTCATCAATTTTAGCATGAAGCATGCGCTCACTTTCCAGATATAGTGCCAATTCCAGGTAATTGGAAGGCATTAGTTCGTAATAATAGGTAATGTCATTGCTGGTAAATGCATTCAATGCACCTCCATTACCTTCAACCAGATCGGTGTATTGTCCTCTCTCAATATTTTCAGAGCCCTCGAAAAGCAGGTGTTCAAAAAAATGCGCAAAACCGGTCCTCTCGGGATCCTCGTTTTTAGATCCCACATGGTACATCACCGATGTTACCACAATAGGCGTCTTATTGTCCTTATGCATGATTACATGAAGACCATTATCCAGGGAAAATTCCCTGAAATCTATGTTGGTCTGACCTAAAGCAATGGTGTGGTAGAAAAACACACCAATAAGCCAAATAATATGCTTTTTCATAGGCAGTTATTTAAATGTTATTGTCGTTAATGGATTTCTTAATTTATTTGACCCTTAATTTAAAAGTTTATCGGTTAACATTTTCGTTAAGGGCTAATTTTATGCCAATAAACATCAATCCTCAGGGCTTGATTCTCTCTAATAACGCTTTTATGGCAGCAAGGTTTTTCTCGTTTTGCTGTTCCAGCAAGGAGTAAAAAGTCTCTGAAACCAGTTCTGGATTTCGCAATAAAATATCAAACTCCCTGGTCGCTTTCTTTTCAGCTTCCATGCAGTATTTTGCAATTTCTTTTTGGTTGTCGTGATCCAGCGAGGTTTTAAAATTTTTCCAGGATCTTTGAAACAAATTAAGGAAACTCCCCTCTTCAAGGGGCTTTCCTTCCAATCGGTAGATTTCTTCATTGAGGGCATCCCTCAACACTATCTTTTCTTTTGCCCGCTCTATAAAAAAATCTTTAAGAGATCCCTCTTCAATATTCCTTGCGGCATCTTTATATCCTTTTATCCCATCATGGGTATGCTTGAGTATTTCGTTCAGGTATTTGATCAGTTTTTGTTGGATGGCCATAGATAAATTTAAGTATGCTTGAAGGGTTAAATATACCAAAATGCTTTCATCCTACCTATCCGCACTGGCAATAGCTTTCTTTCAGATTTGATATTACCCGGGGTTTCGATATATTCACCCCTTAAATCAACCTGATTTCCAATGCTTCCATTATTCAAAACCATTGTTGCCGAAATCGGCAGGCGAAGTTCTAATTTACTAATTGTCCTATTTATATTTAGCTGTTCATCCAGTAATGTGCAGGAGGCCGAAAAGAAAAACTGGTATAAAGGTAACCTGCATACCCATTCTTATTGGAGTGATGGGGATGAATTTCCGGAAGTGATCATGCAATGGTACAAAGAAAAAGGATACCATTTTGTGGCTCTATCCGATCACAATATTTTTCAGGAGGGAGAAAAATGGGTCAACATCAGGAAGGACAGTCTGTATCGGACCGCTTTTCAGGATTACCTGACAGCCTATGGTGAGGAATGGGTGGTTTATGAAGAAGAAGGCGAAGACCTGAAGGTGAAATTGAAGACTTTTGATGAATACGCCCCGCTGTACCACGAAGCAGAACGATTTATCATGTTACCGGCAGAAGAAATTTCAGCCGGATATGAGGGCAAACCCCTGCACCTAAATGCCACCAACCTGGATAAATTGATTCAACCCAGAGAGGGAGGAAGTGTGGTAGAAGTTTTACAAAATAATATCAATGCAGTCCTGGAGCAGCGGGAAGCTTCAGGAAAACCCATGATGGTCCATATCAATCACCCCAATTTCAGATGGGCCATCACCCTGGAGGACATGATCCGGCTGAAGGGAGAAAGATTTTTTGAGGTGTATAACGGTCATCCTTCTGTCAATAACCTGGGAGATTCGACCCGGATTGGATATGAGGAAATGTGGGATTTCATCAACATCGCCTACCTGGAAAAGAAACAACCCCTTCTTTTTGGACTGGCTACTGACGATAGCCATAGCTATCATGAACAATCCAGCAAACTGGCCAATGCTGGCAGAGGATGGGTGATGGTCCAAACGGATACCCTTTCCCCGGCTTCCCTGATCCAGGCCCTTGAGCAGGGAGATTTTTATGCATCCACGGGAGTAACCCTGGAAACGCTTAGCTATACCGACAATACTTTACGGGTAGTGGCACAGGCCAAAGAGGGCGTAAACTATACCCTGGAATTTATAGGATGTGAAAAAGGTGAAAAAGAAACCAGGGTTTTAAAAACTGTTCAGGGCAATTCAGCTGAATTTGAGGTAGGTCAGGACATGCTTTTTGTGCGCTGTAAAATTATCTCTTCCGAACCCCAGCCCAATCCTGTAGAAAACATGACCAATCAGCTTGCCTGGACGCAACCTGTGCAACCGGAATAAAAGTTTTGTCTTTTAGTCAAAAAAAATGGGTGCGCTGATTAAAAATATAATGAATGCCAAATCCGGACAGGAAACGACAATCAATTGATCTTTTCATTTAATCCTGGAATTTTGGTAATAATACCCACAAATTAAACGATACATGCATCATTATTCTAAAATTGGGGCCCTTTTACTCCTGGCTTTTCTCATCCCACAATTTCTCATTGCACAGGAGGGTAAAAAAATAAGCCTGGAGGATGTAATCAAAAAACAAAGCTTCCTTCCACAAACGGTTCAGGGCATCAACTGGATGCGGGACGGTCAATATTACAGCTCCCTCAGCGTGGTGGACGGCCATTCCCAGGTGGTAAAAATCAAGCTGGCTACCGGTGAAGAAACAGCCGTATTGATTGATGGCCGCGAAATTGGATTGAATTTTACTGAGTATGCCTTTAATCCGGAAGAAAGTATGGCCTTACTCGCATCAGAGGTAATTCCCATTTACCGCAGGTCAAGCAAGGCCACCTATCACCTGTTGGACCTGAAAACGGGTAAGCTTCGACAATTGGAAAATGGGGAAAAAATTTCCTATGCCAGCCTTTCTCCTGATAATAAAAAAGTGGCCTTTGTCAAAGGGAATAATTTATTCTATGAGGACCTGCAATCTGGGGAGAAAGTGCAGGTCACAATGGACGGTCAAAAAAATGCCATTATCAATGGGGCCGCCGATTGGGTTTATGAGGAGGAATTCTCGATGGCAAAAGCTTTTGAATGGTCTCCTGATGGGGAAAAGCTTGCCTACATCCGATTTGATGAAAGGCAGGTTCCTGAGTTCAACATGCAAAAATGGGGGAAATTGTATCCCGAAGATTATCATTTTAAATATCCCAAGGCAGGGGAAAAAAATGCGGAGGTAAACATAAAGGTATATGATCTTAAAACGACGCAAACCAAAACCATGGATACGGGCAAAGAAACGGACATTTACCTTCCCAGAATGTATTGGAAAGATGACAGTGAAATTTTGGCTATCATCCGATTAAATCGGCTCCAAAACCAAAAGGACATTTTATTTTCCGAGGTGGATACCGGCAAATCCAAAGTGATCTTATCAGAAAAGTCCGTCACCTATGTAGACCTGAATTACAATGACAACTTTATTTTTCTACCAGAAGAAAGGGGCTTCATTACCACTTCAGAAAAGGACGGTTACAAACACATTTATCATCACGACATAGCAGGCGAGCAGATCAGGCAAATAACCAGGGGAAATTGGGAGGTAACTTCAATGATAGGGGTTGATGCAGCAGCGGAAATAGTATACTTTGTTTCGACCGAAAAATCTCCTTTGGAACGTCATTTTTATTCCGTTGCCCTCAACGGAAAAAGGAAAAATTTGCTCCGTCCTGAGAATGGTACCCACAGCATTAATATGAGTCCGGACCACCGGTTTTTCATTGATGCCTACAGCAATGCAAACAAGCCACTTCAAATAGGCCTATATGACAATAAAGGAAAACAAATAAAACTATTGGAAGACAACCAGGACCTTCAGGAAAAAATGCTTTCTTATCACTTTAACCCAAAAACTTTTTTTTCCTTTCAGGTTCCGGATGGAATTTCCCTGAATGGATATATGATAAAACCCCCGGCATTCGACCCCTCCAAAACCTATCCCTTATTGCTTTATGTCTACGGGGGACCGGGTTCTCAGAATGTAATGAACGCATGGGGCAGTACCCGGGACTGGTGGCACCAACACCTTGCCGCTGAAGGTTATGTTGTCGCTTGTGTGGACAACAGGGGCACAGGTGGAAGGGGAAAAGCATTTAAGCACAGTACCTATGGTCAATTGGGAAATCTGGAAACGCAGGATCAAATCGCTGCCGCCCAACACCTGGCTACCCTGCCTTTTATTGACGAAGAAAGGATTGGCATCTGGGGTTGGTCTTATGGTGGATATATGTCTTCATTGGCCTTAATGGTAGGAAATGAAACTTTTAAAATGGCTATAGCCGTGGCACCTGTTACCACCTGGCGTTATTATGACACCATATACACCGAAAGATACCTGCAAACCCCGCAGTTAAATCCTGCAGGTTATGACAATTTCAGTCCGATCAATCATGTGAACAAATTGAATGGGGATTTTCTGCTCATCCACGGTACCGGAGATGATAATGTCCATTTTCAGAATTCGGTAGACCTGGTAGACGCATTAGTTGCTGCGGATAAACAATTTGACACTTTTTATTACCCTAACCGCAGCCATGGTATTAGTGGGGGAAATACAAGCTGGCACTTGTATCAAATGATGACAGCGTTCATAAAGGAGAAATTGTAATGCAAGATAACTTGAATGGAAATGCAAAGTAATTTTCATTCCCTCTTTTGGCTTTTGGGGAAATTACTCTATATTCAGGATGGCAATAAATCCCAAAATCATGAAAGAAAACATACATACCACTCTTCATAGTCTGAGCCTGATAGCAGTAATCGGACTGCTTGCCTGGTACTACATTGGTTCCGGAAACACTGCTTCTACGATCTTTACCTGGATGATCGTCATCCTCATAATAATCGAAATAAGTAGTCTTGCCCTGGTCAGCGGTATTTATCCAGAAAGCCATACTTCATTCAAAATAGGAATTATTGCTACACTTTTTATTCTACTGGGCATCAAAGTAATGTTGCCTTCTTTTTTCGTTCCCCTAACGGTCACCCTTATTGCCGTCAATTTTCTATATAATTTTTACACCACCAATAAAAGAAAAAAAGGAGGGTTTAAAAGGAGAAAAAAACCATTAAGGTACTGATCTTCAATGTTTCCCCACAAGGGTTTACCTACCAATAAAATTCTTTCTATTGTTCGGATAACTACAAGCGAACGTACGCTATCGTACACTAATTCCACTAAATTTAAAACTTCCTGATCCTGGTATTTTTGTTTAAAAAAAATATTTGATTTTTATTTTTCCTTTTCCAGTCCACTCCCTCCCTGAAATGAGGTGAAAAGTGTATTGAAACCAGACGTTTTTTACCAAAACTGTACGCTTATCGTACACGTAGAGCCTAAACCAATGGTGTATTCAGGGTTTTAATTTATAATAATTCTTTTTGGAAAATATTTTATGGATAAATAGAGATTTTCATGGTACAGGTTTGGTATGATGTCATGCAAAAGCAACCAAAACAAAAACGCGCATACCATGAAAACTCTAGTAACATTATTAATGACAATGAGCCTGGCATTCGGAAGCCTGGCAGCAGAAAAAAGCCTAATGGAAATTTCCTCCATAGAAGTGGGCGAACAAAAATTTACGCTTAGTCTGACTGAAGCGGTAGGAAGAATACATGTATCCATCATTAATTCCAATGGAAAGGTGATAGAACGAAATTTATTTATAGTCAAAGGACCGACCAACATCCCTTTTAACATGACTAAGGTGCCTGAGGGAAAATATAAAATTAAACTCAAAACAAAAGAAGAAACCATAGATTTTGAGCTGGAAAATAAAAAGGAGGTAGAGAAAAAGCTTTTGGCCTACGTTAAACCCATTGATACAAAGACCTTTTCCCTGAAAGTTCTGGGAGTAGAGCAGGCAGGAACGGAAGTAACCATTTTCGACCGTAGTGGTAAAATAATTGGTACGGATAACATCCAGGAAACTGGTGGCTTTTCTAAAAAGTATCACCTTAAATTCATGAAGCTGGAAGAGGTTTACATAAGGGTTTTGAGTGCAGATGGAAAAATCAAATACCTGTATTTCGATTGAAAAAAAGCACTGCGAAAAAAGCCCCAGATTTATCATCAGGGGCTTTTTTTTATATGTTCAAAGAAAGATGGCTATACCCTAAAACTACCCATTCTACAGATATCATCCCCTTTAAAGTATTTGGTCACCCCTTGTTTGATTATTTCTTCTTACTGATCTACATTCAACTTCATCTGTTCCCTTAGGATATATAGTTGAAGTCTGAGTTCCGGAACATAAACCAGACAGTCACTAAAACGGATTTAAAAATTATAATTAGAAATAAACCGGATTAAAATTTTAAAGCCAAAGAATTTATTGAAGTAAAAAGACTGATTTTATTAATAAATTAAAAAACCATCAAGGGAAAGCCAATTAATCCTCCTTGAACCTGTCCAAAACGTAAAGAAAAATGTTAAAGGATAATGTTGATACCTCTTCGCTTACTTCCTCCTTTTTCCAATCACTTTTTTCTGAATGATCCTTATACTTATTTCTTTCCCTCACCAAATCCTGGTCTTTTTTCGAGGAATATCCTGAAAAAGTCTCTTGATTTGTTCCTTTTTCATTTTCTGAGGTCGAGGGGTGATAAGCTTTTTCCTTCTTGGTTGGATCAGCGATTACTACATCCCTTTCCGATTGCCCAAATAAGTTAACGGTTAAAAACATACAAAACAAACATCCGAATATTACAGCTTTAAAAGCTGTTTTCAATATTAAATTTTGTAAACCCATGATGTTTTCCTGTTCATATGCTTTATCAACCTTTATTTTTGTAATAATGTTATAAAAATACAAAAATTTTTATCGTGGACCAAACTTGAGCCTCTATCCCGTCCCACTCCCTTTCCTGCCTAACATGTTGCAATAGACAAAGCTGGTAAAACTTACATAAATGAGTAATTATTGTGATAAATTTACCAGGGGAACCAAAATAATCAGGGTAAAGATGATTCAACCTATTAATATAAAAAAATTTGCCGGCAATTATGGGGGAAAGTTCCTTGGTTTATCAGGCAGCGACCAAATTAGCCAGGTTGCCATTGACTCAAGGAAAATCCAATCGGGAGAGGAAACCCTATTCGTTGCCCTGGATGGATCGAGGCAGAAAGGTTCGGATTTTGCTGAGGATGCACACAGGCGAAATGTTAGAAATTTTATTCTTCCCTTAGCTGGGGAAAAAAATACAGACAACCTTGAAAATTCCAATATTTTATTGGTGGAAAAACCCCTCTATGCCTTACAGGAATTGGCGGTAATGAACAGGGAAGCATTTAAGGGGCCGGTAGTAGGCATTACGGGTAGCAATGGTAAAACCATCGTAAAAGAATGGTTGGCACAAGTATTATCTCAGGATTTCCAGGTATTTAAAAGCCCAAAAAGCTACAACAGTCAGATAGGAGTTGCATTATCGGCATTGGAAATCCAATCCCGGCATCAGATTGCATTGCTGGAGGCAGGAATCTCCCAACCGGGAGAAATGGACCGTCTAAAGCAAATCATTCAACCACAACTTGGTATTTTTACCAATATCGGCAGTGCTCATGATGAGAACTTTGATAATTTGGAAACAAAAATCAAAGAAAAATACAAACTCTTCACTGAGGTTAAATACCTGATTTACAGAAAAGACCATTCAAGAATAAATCACCTCCTCAAAAAGGCCTTTGATCACGATAGGTTGATCAGTTGGTCGGATAAAAGCGGGGCAGATTATATGCTTTCTGTTCGACCGGAAAAAAACGGGTCTAAAATATTTATGGCGGCCAGAGATTTACGGACCTACACGTTTTTTACTACTTTCAGAGATCCCGCCTCCCTGGAAAATATCAGGCATGTGATCGTATCCTGTATGACTTTGGGAATGAAGCCTGAAAATATACAAAAGGGCTTGCAGTTGCTGCACGCAGTAGAAATGAGACTGACCCTAAAGTCGGGAATTAACAGGTCTCTCTTAATTGATGACAGCTATAACAATGACCTTGCCGGACTGGAAATTGCCCTGGAATTTATGGCTCACCAAAGGAATCCCACGGGAAGAAAAATATTGATCCTTTCAGAAATGCTCCAGGAAGGTGATGAGATTGCTCTTTTTCAGAAAATTGCAGGTTTATCGGAGCATTACGAAATTGATTTATTTGTAGGTGTTGGAAAGCACTTTTCCCATTACATGCATTTGTTCCCAAAACAAAGCATTTTTTTTTCAGATACCGCTAGCTTATTGGAAAATATACCCGGTTTCAGTTTGGATAAAGATTTGATTTTGGTAAAAGGAGCCAGGGATTTTCATTTTGAAAAGATTATTCAATTGCTGGAAGCACAGGTACATGAGACTGTTTTGGAAATTAACCTAAATGCACTGCGTCATAATTTCAATTTTTATAAGCGCATTCTTCGCCCGGAAACCAAAATAATGGTGATGGTAAAAGCTTTTGCGTACGGTGGTGGATCCGCAGAAATTGCGAACCACTTGCAAAAAATCGGCGCCGATTATCTATCAGTTGCTTATATAGATGAGGGAGTATACCTCAGGCAAAAGGGTGTCACCCTTCCCATAATGGTCATGAATCCCGACATGCAACATTTAAATTTGATTCAGGAATATGATTTGGAACCTGTTGTTTACAATAGGCGAACTTTACAGGATTTGACTTCTTCACCCATTGGCCAGCCGAAGGGTATTTCCATTCATCTGGAATTGGATACTGGCATGAGCCGATTGGGATTTGTTGAAACCGATCTGGAAGATATCCTGACACTACTCGGAAAGCACAAGGAAATCCAATTAGCGGGACTTTTTACACATTTGGCTGGTGCAGATGAGGCCATACATGAAGATTTCAGCAGGAAACAGCTCAAGACCTTTGACCGGATCAGTAAAGTCATCATGAGTACCCTTTCTTGTCGTCCAATAAGACATGCCCTGAATTCTGCAGGTATCGTCCGTTTTCCGGATCAGGCCTTTGACATGGTCCGGCTGGGAATTGGGTTACACGGAATAGAAATCAACCAACTTGAGCAGGAGAAGCTACTGCCTGTTGCTACCTTAAAAACGGTTGTGTCTCAAATAAAAAAATTGACCAAAGCAGATACCATAGGATATGGGAGGCAAGGGAAATTGATGCAGGATGGAAAAATCGCAACTCTGGCAATTGGTTATGCAGATGGATATGACAGGCGTTTTGGCAACGGAAAGGCATTTGTAATGATACAAGGAAAAAGGGCTAGCACTATTGGCAATATATGTATGGATATGTGCATGGTAGACGTTTCAGGTTTGCAGGTGAGAGAAGGAGATGAGGTAATCCTGTTTGGCAAAGAACCCTCCCTTCAGTATTTAGCAGCTCAAATAGGCACCATTCCCTACGAATTACTCACAGGAATAGGCATGCGCGTCAAAAGACAATATATCCTGGATTGAATCTCAGTGTATTTCGTCCAAAACAGCTGCTGTATTGGATATATTTTCGTTTATTTGTGATTTAATTCTGAGGTTGAAATAGGTTTTAATCCGTAAGCTTGAGAAAAAATTGAGTCAATCTAGTGTCTGATTTCATCTGTATATAATTTGTCTTTAAGTGGTCAGATGGAATCTCGCATGCTTTAAAATTATACCACTGTGTTACGGATTCGTCATGCTCGATTTCATGCTATTGATTTCTTGCAAATCCAGGTGGTAAAGCAAAAGGATCAGATCCGTTCCCGGAGTTTTGGGATAAGTGGAATAAAATCCTGCTGCACAAAACGTTTTACATTCTGTTATTTAAAAAAACATCCCTGATGTTATCCTTTTCGATAAAAAACAAGCTCCTTTCCCTACTTCAAATTATTTTTGTGGGCTGTTGGTTCTCTTGCGAGACGAGGCTACAGGAAGAGGTGAAAATTTATGATAATGACTTTTCTCAATCCGACTTGTTGAATTTTGAAAGTGGGAGGTTATTTGATTTTAACGGGGATATGGTTTTGGGCTATTTCCACAATGAAGAAATTCTCCTGAACCTGCGGGATCTCCCTGCCCACAATGCCATCAAAGTGACAATTGATCTTTTGCTGCATGATAGCTGGGACGGAAATCCGGACAATATCGGTGGTCCTGACTTCTGGTACATGCAATTGAATGGACAGGAAGTGCTGCGGACCACCTTCTCCAACAGCCCATGTGAATCCACCTATTGCCTATACCAATCTTACCCGGATAATTATCCCCGGTTTTATGAACCCAAAACAGCAGCTGAGAGCAGCGATCTACCGGGTCGTTGCCAATATCAAAACAGCCTGGGCTGGACCAGCCGCTACCAAATCACCAAAATCATCAGCCACTCGGCAAGTAATCTGGAAATCGTCTGCGGAGATGAATTGAAACAGGAAAATGCGGCCGATCCGGTGTGCGATGAGAGCTGGTCCATTGCAAGAATTCAGGTGAGCACCATGACGCTAAATTGAACTGAAAATGAGCAATAAATACCTTTCCCCCTATTCTCTGGTCTGCTTCCTCGTTTTAATAAGCTGTGTGGTATTCCCATCCCGGGTTTTCAGCCAAAGTGTTAGCCTCAACCTTCCGGTTTATGGAGACTATATGCGCAGGCAACAGCTTTTGGGGAATTTATCAGAAGAAAGTAGTTTTATGATCCGCCCATTATACCCTACCGAGGTATTTGATACTTCAAATGGGCTTGATCTGGATGAGACCTTTACCGATGAGGATTTATCCGAATTCAATTTTAGCACCAAAGATAAAAAGGGCCGTTTTCAGGTACTTCCCCTGATGTTTAGGGGGCAGTATAATGCGGAATACGCCTTTGGCATCAATGACGGCCCCATGATTCCCAATAAGGGCATGCAATACCTTTTTAATGCAGGTGTTTTTTTTGAATATGGGCCCTTGAGCATTCAGTTCCAACCTGAAGTCCTGCATGCTGCTAACCAGGATTTTCAGGGCTTTCCACTGGATCATTGGGGAAGTACCTGGCTGCAATATTACGAATGGCTCAATACTGCTGATATACCGGAAAGGTTTGGGGGTTCTCCTTATACCCAATTGGGCCTGGGACAATCCAGTATACGGCTAAATGTAAGGGAGTTTTCATTGGGCATATCCAACGAAAACCTCTGGTGGGGTCCTGGCAGAAGGTCGTCCCTCTTGATGAGCAACAATGCTCCCGGCTTTCTACACCTCACCTTAAATACCAGAAAGCCTGTCCAAACAGCTATCGGCGGATTTGAAGGTCAATTGATCGCAGGGAAATTACAGTCCTCAGGTTTTGAACCTCCACACCATAATTATATTTATGCCAATACGCCGCTTTACGTTCCCAAAAGACGGGATGAGGATTGGAGGTATGTATCGGGCCTGATACTGACTTACCAACCCAAGTGGTTGCCAGGTCTCTTTCTTGGCTTTAGTTCTGTCTCCCAAATGTACCATACAGATCAGGAAAACCTGGCCGATTACCTGCCCGTTTTTAACGGAGAAAAGGGACCGGAAAGCATTTCCAGGCCTGATGTAGACCAAAGGAACCAGCTCAGTGCCGGTTATTTCAGGTGGATGGATGTCAGTGGTCATTTTGAATTTTACGGCGAATACGGCTCCAATGGCAATAGCAGAAGCCTTTCAGATTTTCTGATCAATCCGGATAAAAACAGGGCATTTACTTTTGGTTTTATCAACCTGATTCCTTTAAAAAATAGTGAAGAATTTTTTCAAATAGGCATGGAAATGACGCAAACCGGTCAAACCATCAGGGAGGTAATTCTTGCCAAAAACAGCTGGTACACCCACCCTCATGTGAGGCATGGATACACACACAAGGGCCAGGTTTTGGGTTTTGGTTATGGTCCCGGAAGCAATGTGCTTTCTCTGGACGCTTCCTGGGTGAAAAATTTTAACCGATTGGGGTTTCAACTGGAGTATATCAACCATAACAACGATTTCTATTACAAGCGTTTTGAAGAAATCAAGGATTGGCGGAGAAAATATGTGGACATTGTACCCTCAATATTGGCAGAATGGAGGTTCGATAACCTGCTGGTTTCCGGAACATTCCAGTATGTGAGTACCCTTAATTACAAATGGTATCTGGAAAATCATCCTGAAATTTATTTCGTGCCTGGTCTTGACCAAAATACCATTGTAGGTAACATTGGAATTTCCTACCTCATCAAATGAGATCAAGGTATGCTTTGATCGATACCGATAATGGTTTCTAAAATCAACTCGCTTGCCTGGATGAAAAAATCCTGTTGTATATTTTCAAAAGTATCAGTTGGCTGGTGGTAATCCCGGTGATCCTCTACTCCAAAATAAATGAAGGGCACCCCTCGCTCATGGAAAGGGCCATGGTCTGATGCTTTGCTCCAGTCCTTCTCTCCTGGAGCTCCGTCATTCCCCAATACCAAACGAATGGGAGAATTTCCCGCTGCGTCAAGCAAATGACTTCTGAATTGAGGATAAAACCGGGTGCCTACTGCATAGAGGGTATTGTCATCACTTCTGCTGATCATGTCCATGTTGATTACAGCTTTCACCTGTTCCAATGGAAAAGGAAAATCCCTAACCAGGGCTCTGGCACCCAATAATCCCTTTTCTTCCGCATCACATGCCACTATCATAACCGAATGGTTGGGAGGATTTTCTGCTAAATAAGCCGCGATGCTCAGAAGGGCCGCCGTACCAGAGGCGTTGTCATCGGCTCCATTGAAAATCACCTCTCCTTTCTTTCCCAAATGGTCATAATGGGCCATGATCACCAGTATGTCATCGGTGACTGTGCCTGGAATAAAGCCGACAAAGTTTGTGCCCTGACCCATGTCCTGATTGCCGGCTTCAAGCCTGAATTTCTGGACAAACCCTGGAAATTGACTACTTAAACCCAAGGCTTTGAAACGCTCTGCAATGAATTTCCCTGCTTTGATATTTCCTTCACTCATTGCTGACCTACCTTCAAGGCCATCCGAAGAAAGATACTGAATATCTTCAATTAGAGTCTGCTGATCAATTTTCTGGCACCATCCTTCCAGGGGACCAAACCCAAAAAATAATAAAATAAGTGGCACAATCGTTTTCATATCAAAAGATTTTAATAGAACTTGTGTATATTCGTGAAAATACTAAACTTTAACATGTGGATGTGATTTTGTGTATGAAATATCTTTTTCCAGCAGTGATTCTAGCTTTTTTTTCCCTGCAAAGTTATGGCCAATCCACCACAGTAGATCAATTTTTAAATGGGAAATCGGTCGTTTTAATTTCCGCCTCAGGTACCGCAGATCCTGCTTTAAGCTGGAAAGGCCTTGCTGAGGAAATTCATCCTGCACTTATACGTGCAGGTGGAGATCCCATCGCCTATTATGAATTGGAAGAAGTCATTTTATCAGATGCCATTAAAAATACCTATGCCGCTTTTTTCAATCAAAGATTGGTGAAAAACATTGTTCTGCTAATCAGAAAAAGTAATGGTGATTATTACGGCCATATTTTCCCCTTTTCGGGCAATGCAAATATTATTTCTCCGGGAAACAGCTGGTCGGGTACCTCATCAAATTTGGAAGGGCTAAAAGAGGAATTGGCATCCATTGGCACCGGTAAAAAAAGTGAAAATTTTTTGGTCATAGAGGTGCCAGAATATCCTATGGTACCTGGTCTGGAAGCTAGTGCTGCCGGAAGTGCCTTTATACCCAGGGCACCATTAAACCTCGATGCCTTTAAATTGGGCATATTGCTAACAGGAGCGTCTGGAAATGAAGGTTTTCTGACTACATTCAGACATGACATTTATGGAAAACCCGAGGCTCAGGTAGAGGCCGAGCAAAGGGCGGAAAGAGAAGGTTTGGAGTCCATATTTTCCAACCATTACCCTTATCAGGTGGAATTCCTGACTAGTGCCAAATCCAATCAGGAATTGATCGGTGAAGGAATTCAGTTTATTCTGATGAAACAGGAAGGACGGGAAGCTGATTTGATGCAAAGTATGGGGGTGTCTGTTCAGGACATTGAAAACCCCGATAGAATTGTGGTGAAGTATTATATCCGGTTTTTGGTTAGAAATGAGCTGTATATAGGGGAAACATGGGATGCTGATCCTGACTGGAATACCGCCTTAAGAAGTTTTTTGCAACAAATCGTACCATAAAAAAGGGTATGCCACTTTGGACATACCCTACACTTCGTTTCAGTAGATTGATTTTTGGGTGATAAACAACTTTCCTACCTTTTCAAAGTGCAATTATTTATCAATTGAACCCACTACCCGCTTCATAAAAGTATTCATGGCTTCTTTTTTATCCGTACCATCTTTGATCATTTGATTCACCTCAAGGGTACCATAAAGATTTGAGAGCAATTCACCCATTACATCCAATTCTTCATCCTTAAGGCTACTGATTTCGGTCATTGATTCCAACAATTCGATGGTCTCAACCACCCAATCTTCGTCATTCTCTTCAATAAATTGCAATACATGTTTAATTATTGGTAATCTCATTGATCAATGTTTTTAAAACTTCTTCTTTATTCGTTTGTACCTGATTGACAATGGCTCCCTTATCAAAAACAGCAAAAGTTGGCAAATTGGTTACCTGAGCAAGTTTCCTGGATTCTGGCAATTTCTCTGCATCCACATAAAGAAAGGTAATATCTTCAAAATTTTTGCTCAACCTTTTCATTTTTGGCTTCATGATCCTACAGTTCCCACACCAGGTGGCACCATATTGTACCACAACTTTCTCGTTGTCCTGAATAATTTGAGCTAAATTATCTGATTCTAGTTCTTGTAGCATATAATATTTGGTTTTAAATAAGCCGCAAATTTAGTAACTATTATTTTTAAAATCCAATTGATTATATCTATGAGTCTTATGTGACATTTAATAAATGCTTTTATTGACAAAAGGTATTAATGCAAGGGTAACGGCCTGTTGGTAATATTCCATCCTGTTGACAATACCGTTGGTAAGTATACCCACAGCCCCGTTGTTTTGTTTTGAATTGGTTCTTTTGAAAACCTGATCATCAGCCTCTCCCAGTTCCATGCCTTCCCTGATTAATTTTGACAAGGCTTCCGGGAGGAAAAACGTGGCGGTCTTGGCTTTTCCGATTTTATTGCTGCCGTCCATCACTACCATCCAGGCAAAGGCTACCATTTGCTCACCCACTTCATCAACTCCACCTTCAATACCCACCCAAAAATCAGCTTCCGGAAACGCCTTTTTGGATTCATATGCCCGATTGTACGCTCCTGTATAAGTTTCTACATCTCCCATAGGCTGGGCACTTACATTCGGGTCTGCATTAAGACCCTGTACGATAAAATAGTCTTCAAAAATGGATTGAAATGCGTTTTCTGTACATTTGATCTTAACAGGGTTTTTGCTTCCTACAATAACTAACTTTTGCCTTTTCTGGTCCTGCAGGTTTCTTCTTTTAGGGAATGCCATTGGGTGAATTAAAGTTGAAAATAATTGGTTTTAGGCCATGTTGTGATATACCTGGTTTACATCGTCATCTTCCTCCATCCGCTCTATCATTTTATTGATATCTTCCTCCTGCTCTGGGGTTATTTCTGTAGTAGACATGGGAAAACGCTGCATGTCCGCACTAATGGTTTCTATACCTTTGTCTTCCAGGGCCTTTTGCATGTTGCCAAAGTCTTCAAAGGCCGTATAAACAAAGATTTCGCCTTCATTTTCATCAATGTCATCCAATCCATAATCAATCAGGTCCAGTTCCAATTCCTCCAGGTCCCAAGCCCCCTTTTCAAAACGAAAAACAGCTTTCCTTTCAAACATAAAACTTACGGATCCAGATGTACCCAGTGAACCACCTGCTTTCGTAAAATAATGCCGTATGTTGGCCACTGTTCTATTGATATTATCCGTTGAAGTTTCTACAATTACCGCAATGCCGTGAGGACCATATCCTTCATAAACCACCTCTTCATAATCCTTCTCATCTTTATTGCTTGCCCTGGCTATCGCTGCTTCTATCCTGTCCTTGGGCATGGAAGCCCCCTTGGCATTTTGAATCACCGTCCTTAATTTGGCATTGTTGACAGGGTCCGGGCCACCTGCCTTGACAGCCATTACGATTTCCTTGCCCAGGCGGGTAAACACCTTGGACATTTTGCTCCATCTTTTGAATTTCCTTTCCTTTCTGAATTCAAATGCTCTTCCCATATACTTTTTATTTCAGGTTTGTAAAAATAATTAAAAATTTGATTTGGACTACCATTAAAGTAAACAAAGAACTTTTCCTGCAAAACCATAAATTTGCCTTCCAATCCTCAAACCCTAACCCAATAGTTTCGTTTATATAACAGGTATTTTCACTTTAACGCCAGCACCATGCAAGAACCAATTCCAAACCTGCCTGAATCTCCCTATCCAAAAATTGTGGTTATTGGAGCAGGCTTTGCAGGTCTCAAATTAGCCAGGATTTTGAAGAACAAAGCTTTTCAGGTGATTTTGCTCGACAAGAACAATTACCACCAATTTCAACCTCTTTTCTACCAGGTTGCCACAGCAGGTTTGGAACCCAGTGCCATTTCATTTCCTTTAAGGAAAATCTTCCATAATACCCCAAATGTAACCTTCAGGCTTGCCGAAGCAAAAAAAATAGACCAAAATCAAAAAAGGCTGTATACCAATATTGGTTATTTGGATTATGACTACCTGGTCATGGCCATGGGCGCAGATACCAACTACTTTGGTTTGCTGAATATCATGGAAAATAGCATCCCCATGAAATCGGTATCAGAGGCGCTATTTATCCGGAATAAAATTATATCCAATTATGAAAGGGCCATCAATATCACCGATTTGGAGGAAAGAAAAGCCCTGATGAATGTGGTTATTGTTGGAGGAGGCCCAACAGGAGTGGAATTAGCCGGGGCAATGGCAGAATTGCGGAATAAAGTTTTTCCAAAAGATTATCCACAGCTAAACTTTAACAATATGAAGGTGGTCCTGATGGAGGCAGGAGACCGATTGTTACCTGGCATGTCTCCTACTTCCGGCACAAAGGCAAGAGAATACCTGGAAAACCTGAAGGTTGAGGTCATGTTGAAAACAGCTGTAGAAGACTATGATGGATTAAACGTGATCATTAATGGTGAGACAGCCGTTAAAACGCAAACCCTGCTCTGGGCGGCCGGGATTAAACCCAACGGCATTGAAGGATTAACAGACCATCAAACCTTCAAAAACGGCCGCTTGTTGGTTGATGAATATAACAAGTTAGCTGGGACTGAAAATATTTATGCACTTGGTGACTTATGTCTGCAAGTGACGGAGGCTTTTCCTAAAGGACATCCGCAGGTGGCCCAGGTGGCCCTCCAGCAAGCCAAAAACCTGGCAAATAACCTGATCATTCAAGCAAAGGGCGGCAATCCCAGGCCTTTCACTTACAAAGACCTGGGAAGCATGGCTACTGTTGGACGCCGGTTGGCCGTGGTGGAATTGCCTTTCATTAAATTCCAGGGTATGTTGGCCTGGTTGACATGGCTTTTTGTACACCTGATGGCCATTTTGGGGGTAAAAAACCGGATTTTTATCTTTCTGGACTGGGCCTGGAACTACCTGTCTTTTGACCCTTCTCTTCGACTACTCATCCGCCCAACCTACGTGAAGCCAAAAGACAGGGAAAAACTGGTAGAGGTAAGTAAAAAATAAATACAATTTAACGTTTGTTAACATTTGGCCGATTAAACCCTTTCCACTTTCCATGGTCTAAGACTTATAAACCAATTATTAGTTAGACCATGAAAAAGTTATTAATGATTTCCGCAGTAATGATCGCTACTCTATTTCAGGTAAATGCACAAAAAGAGCGGGGCCGGGATATTTCCCCAGAAAACCTGGCCGACCGGATGACAGAAAGGATGAGCGAAAGATTGGGACTGAATGAGTTACAGCAGAAAGAAATTCATGCCTTACACCTGGAACAGGCCCAGAAGCGAAAAAATGAGATGGAGGAGAGAAAAGAAGCCATGGAAGCAAGGAGGGATGCAATGAAAGCAGAAAGAGATGCCCATGAAGCAAAAATTAATCAAATCCTTACTCCGGAGCAGCAGGAGAAGTGGGAAGCAATGCGGCAAGAAAACCGCCAAAGGATAAATGAAGGGCGCAGGAGCCCTGAAAAAAGAATGATGAACCGGGGAGCTCGTGGAGGCAATAGACCCGGCTAAAGGTTATAGATTGATTTGCAATCTATTTTTGGGTTTAATTAATGGATAAATACCGGTGGTCATTGACACCGGTTTTTTTATGGACTTACATTTTATTGTTCTAATTTGGGAATATTTATGAAAAGAGCAATTATTGTTTTCCAGAAATTTCCCGAAGCCGGTAAAGTAAAAACAAGACTGGCCCAAAGTATTGGAGAAGAAAAAGCAGCAAAGCTATATGAATTCCTGCTTAGACATACACACCAGCAGCTTGGAGAAATGGATGCAAGCATTTTTGTTTTCCACCAGGGACCTGTTGTTGCTCATGAATACCCGGAACAAGGCTATTCCTTTTTTCCCCAAAAAGGGAATGACCTGGGGGAAAAGATGGCCCTGGCATTTCAGAAAGTATTTGAAATGGGTTTTGATCAGGTACTGGTAATCGGAACGGATTGCTATGAACTGAAAAGCGGACACCTGAACCAAGCTTTTTCGGCCCTGGGAAAAAACGATGTGGTCCTTGGCCCTGCCCGGGATGGAGGGTATTACTTATTGGGTATGAAGACATTCTGGCCCAAATTATTTAAGGGTATTTCATGGAGTACTTCCACGGTATTGCATGCCACGCTGAAAAAGGCAGCGGGCGCCGGTATGTCCACCAGCCTGCTTGACACGCTTAATGATGTGGACCGGTATGAAGATTTGGGAGAATTAAAGGAAATGCTGGATCAGTTTTAATGTTTCACTATAATGAAACCAAATATTTGAAAGATTGGCCTAATATCCTTGAAGGTTTTTTTCTTTCCCAAGAAGATGTCCAATATGCCTATCGCACACCAACCATTGAAAATTGGATTGGGTTGAATCCAATTTAATAGTAACAATAGTATTTTGCTCAAAAATGATCTTCCCATGAATATCAATGATATTGCTGATAGCCTCGGATATATACATGCCACTCACTTTTCGGCGCCATTAAAAAAATTCCACGGAAAATTGCCCAAAAATTTCCGATAGGCGGCTAATTCAGCCGAAAATTAATATAGAGTAATACCAGACTTTCCATAAAAAAAGACAGCTTTTTCAAACTGTCTTTTGTATTTCTTCCTTAAAATCTGAATTTCTATTTCAGGCTTCGGCCTCACTTTCCTCATAAGAATAGAAGGATTGATCCCTTCTGGCCAGAGAGGATTTACCTCCACTTAGAAATTTATCCACCTCCACAGCACATTCCCTGCCTTCTGCGATGGCCCAAACCACCAAAGATTGGCCCCTGCGCATGTCTCCTGCCAGGAACACCTTGGGTACAGAACTTTGATAATTCTTTGACTTTGGAAGCCCATTCTCCAACAGATCCACATCAAAAGCTTCCAACAAGCCTGATTTGGGACCCAGGTAACCTATGGCCAGAAGAGCCAGGTCACATGGCAGTGTTTTTTGGGTGCCTTCCACTTCAAAGAACTGCATTCTGCCATTCTCTTCTTTCCATTCTATGTCCACTACAGTCAGGCCAGTGACTTTTCCTTTGGCATCTTTGGTAAACTCCTTGGTCAGTACGGACCAGACCCTGTCAGCCCCTTCTTCATGAGAGCTGGATGTTCTCAGCGTCATGGGCCACTCGGGCCAGGGATTAAGGGTAGTTCTAGCCTGAGGAGGCTTTGGTAATAATTCCAATTGGGTAACGGAAGCCGCTCCATGCCTGTTGGAAGTTCCGATACAATCGCTTCCGGTATCTCCTCCTCCGATTACAATAACGTGTTTGCCTTTGGCATTGATCGGATTCTCCTCCAATTCACCCGAAATTACCTGGTTCTGCCTGCCCAAAAATTCCATGGCGAAATGCACACCTTCTGCATCCCGATTGTTGATTTTCAGGTCCCTGGGGTGCTGGGCACCTGTAGAAAGTACCACCGCATCGTAATTTTGCAGGATATTGTCTGCCTTGATATTGAACCCTACCTCTGTATCTTTGCTGAAAATCACACCTTCCTCATTCATCACATCCACCCTGCGGTCGATAACCCATTTCTCCAATTTGAAATCAGGAATACCATAGCGAAGCAGTCCACCTACTTCCTTGTCCTTTTCAAACAAGGTCACCTCATGTCCTGCCTGATTCAACTGATCTGCTGCTGCCAGACCTGCTGGACCGGAACCGATCACAGCCACTTTCTTACCCGTCCTATGGGCCGGAATTTTTGGCTTGACCAAATTGAGTTCAAATGCCTTTTCAGCTATGCTTTTTTCAATCAGCTCTATTGCTACCGGATCTTTGTTAATCCCCAATACACAACTTGCCTCACAGGGAGCTGGACAGATCCTTCCGGTAAATTCAGGAAAATTATTGGTGCCCCTGAGTATTTGGTAAGCCAATTCCCATTCCTTATGGTAAACCGCATCATTAAAATCTGGGATTACATTTCCAAGAGGACAGCCATTGTGGCAAAAAGGTATGCCACAATCCATACAGCGTGCTGCCTGTTGGTTGAGCACCTTTGGGTCCAAAGGCTTGTAAATCTCTTTGTAATCGTTCTTCCTGTCTTTTGGGGATCTTGAGCTTTGTAGCTGTCTTTTGTATTTTAAGAAACCTTCCTTATCCGCCATATTATACTAATGTTTTTGAATTTTCCAACGCTCTTTTTCTCAGTACCTCCTTGTAGTCCCGGGGAATAACTTTGACAAACCGCTGCTTGCTGTTTTCCCAATCCTCCAATATCCTGTTTCCAATATTGCTGGAGGTTAAATCCACATGGTCCTGCAAAGAGGATTTGATGGTAGCAAAATCATCCTCGTTGAGTGGATCGATATCCACCATTTCTTTATTGATATTGCCGAGGTTTTCCTTGAAAATGTAGGCAATTCCACCACTCATACCGGCAGCGAAGTTTCTGCCTATTTCACCGAGGATAATGGCAAGGCCACCAGTCATGTATTCACAACCATGGTCTCCAATTCCTTCAACTACTGCTTCCACACCAGAGTTCCTTACACAGAAACGCTCTCCTGCCTTACCCTTGATAAAAGCTTTTCCGGAAGTAGCACCATAAAAGGCCACATTACCTATAATAATGTTGTCCTCTGCCACAAAATTGGCATTCCTGCTGGGGAAAACGACTAGTTTACCTCCTGACAAACCTTTACCAAAATAATCGTTTGCCTCTCCTTCCAGTTCAAAGGTTATTCCCTTAGCCAAAAAGCCTCCGAAAGTCTGCCCGGCAGATCCCTTAAACCTGAAGTGGATGGTATTGTCTGGCAAGCCCGGGCTTCCAAAGAACTTAGATACCTCATTGGACAGCATGGCACCCACTGTACGGTCTACATTTTTAATTTCAAAGTTTCCCCTCACAGGGTTGGCTTGTTCCAATGCAGGTGTAGCTGCCTGAATCAGTTTTCTATCCAATACTCTTTTCAACCTGAAATCCTGATCAATTTGCTTGTATATCCCAACATGGTCAGGTACCTCCACTTTATGGAAAATAGGACTCAGGTCAAGTTTTTCCCATTTCCAATGGTTCATTTGCCCATTGGCTGCTTTCAACACATCACTTTGACCCACCATCTCATTTACCGTCCTGAAACCAAGTGACGCCATGATTTCCCGAAGGTCTTCAGCCAAAAAGCGGAAGAAGTTTACCACATGCTCCGGGTCTCCGGTAAATAATTTACGAAGTTCCGGATTTTGGGTAGCGATCCCTACCGGGCAGGTATTGAGATGACATTTTCTCATCATGATACAGCCTTCTACGACCAGGGCTCCAGTGGAAATTCCCCATTCTTCGGCTCCCAGCAGGGCGGCTATCGCCAGGTCTCTTCCTGTTCTCAGCTGTCCGTCCGTCTGTAAGGTAACCCTGCTCCTCAGATTATTTTTTACAAGGGTTTGGTGTGCCTCTGATAAGCCAAGTTCCCAGGGAAGGCCTGCGTGCCTGATAGAACTCAGGGGTGAGGCACCTGTTCCTCCATCTGCCCCCGATATCAGGATCACATCGGACTGCGCTTTCGCCACACCCGCAGCTACTGTTCCCACACCAGCCTGAGAAACCAGCTTCACATTGATTCTGGCTTTCCTATTGGCATTTTTGAGATCATAGATTAGCTGTGCAAGATCCTCAATGGAATAAATATCATGATGAGGAGGAGGAGAAATCAAGCCTACCCCAGGGGTAGAATGTCTTACTCTTCCGATCCAGTCATCCACCTTGTGTCCGGGAAGCTGTCCTCCCTCACCTGGTTTAGCTCCCTGAGCCATCTTGATCTGTAATTCTGAAGCATTGGTCAGGTAATTGCTTGTCACTCCGAATCTTCCCGAAGCCACTTGCTTGATGGCAGATCTTTCCCAGTCTCCATTCGGTTTTTTCTCAAACCTGATTTCATCTTCTCCACCCTCTCCGCTATTGCTTTTTGCCCCGATTCGGTTCATGGCAATGGCTAAAGTAGAGTGAGCTTCATGTGAGATAGAGCCAAAGGACATGGCACCGGTGGCAAACCGCTTCATGATTTTCTCTGCAGGCTCTACCTCCTCCAATGGAATGGATATTCTTTTCTTAAATTCCAAAAGACCTCTCAGGGTCAAGGCATCCTTGGTCTGATCGTTGATCTTTTGGGCAAATTTTTTATACAGCTCAAAATCCCCGAGTCGGGTAGATTTTTGCAGCAGGTGTATGGTCTCAGGATTGAAAAGATGTTTTTCACCCCTTCTTTTCCATTGATAAATCCCGCCTGCTTCCAATAAAGGGCTTTCGGTTTCGTAAGCAGCATGATGCCTTACCAGTACCTCATCCGCCAGTTCATCAAAAGAAACCCCGCTGATTCGGCTTACTGTTCCCTTAAAACACCTCTCAATTACTTCAGGACCCAGTCCGATCGCTTCGAAAATTTGCGCACTTTGATAAGACTGAAGGGTACTGATACCCATTTTGGATAATACTTTTAATAAACCCTTTCCTATCGCCTCTTTGTAATTTTCAAATAATTTTTTCTGAGGGATCTTCCTGGACAACATCTCATTATCGTTGAGATAGAGCAGTGTTTCCAATGCCAGGTAAGGGTTTATGGCACTGGCTCCATACCCAATGACCGTGGCAAAATGATGGGTTTCTCTAATGTCACCTGCCTCTACCACAATACCTGCTTTTGTACGTATTTTTTGGTTGACCAGGTGATGATGAACAGCCCCTACTGCCAGCAAAGAAGGTATTGGGGCAGTGGTGGATTGGCAATTCCTATCTGAAATTATCAGAATGTTTTTGCCCTCTTTAATGGCATCCTCTGCCTCCTGGCACAATTTATTTAATGCCTCAAGCAATCTGCCGGGCTGATGGTCGGCAACAAAATGAGCGTGCAATGTCGCGGACCGATACCCTTTATTTTCCAGGTTCCTTAATTTTTCCAGGTCTTCATTGAGAAGTACTGGTTGTGAAATATGGATTTGACGGGTATGGGTCGGGCTTTCTTCCAAAATATTGTAACTCTCCCCGATTCTGGTGAATAAGGACATCACCAATCTTTCCCTTATAGGATCAATAGGAGGGTTACTAACCTGGGCAAAAAGCTGTTTGAAATAATTGGAGATATGCTGACTTTGCTTTGACAAAACTGCCAAAGGCGTATCCGCCCCCATAGAACCAATAGGTTCATAGGCAGTATCAGCCATGGGTGCCAGCAATACTTTCAAATCTTCCTGGCTATACCCGAATATGGTCTGTCTTTTTCGGATTTGTTCGGTAGAATAGGGTAAAGAAAGTTTTTCAGGCGAAGGAATCAGCCTTAATTTTAACCTTTCTTTTCTGATCCATGAATCGTAGGGCTTTCGGTTACAAACTTCTTCTTTTACCTCCTCATCAAATGCCACTTTTCCTTTGGCCAAATCGGCGAGCAGCATTCTTCCGGGGCTTACCCTCCCTTTTTCTACAATGGTGGCATCTCTGATAGGTAAGGCACCAGCTTCAGAGGAAAGAATCAAGCGATCGTCGGAAGTGACAAAATACCGTAACGGACGAAGACCGTTTCTATCCAAGGTAGCGCCCAGCGACTTGCCATCGGTAAAAAGCAAAGCCGCAGGTCCATCCCAGGGCTCCACCAGGGAAGCATGAAATTTGTAAAAGGCCTTCTTCTTCTTACCCATGGTTTTGTTATCCTGCCAGGCTTCCGGAACCAACATCATCATTACGTGGGGCAGGCTTCTTCCACTCAAGGTCAGTAATTCCACCATGGCATCCAGGTTGGCCGAATCAGAATGCTTGGCATTGGTGATCGGCATCAACATCTGAAGTTCCTCATCCGAAAACAGCCCACTCTTCATCAGGGTTTCTTTGGACCTCATTTTGTTCAGGTTGCCCCGGATGGTATTGATCTCACCGTTATGAGAAAGAAACCTGAACGGTTGGGCTAGTCGCCAATTGGGAAAGGTATTGGTAGAAAACCTGGAGTGTACCAATGCAATGGCAGAGGTTAATTTATTGTTTTGCAGGTCTTTGTAAAAAGTCAACACCTGATCAGTTCTCAGCTGACCCTTGTAAATTACGGTTTGGCTGCTGAAACTGGCAAAATAGAAAGCATCATTCACACCAGGAATAGTGGAGTTGATGATTCTGGTGGCATAATTTCTCAATACATATAATTTCCTTTCCAGATCCAGACCAGAGAGATGGTCGGAATGACGAACAAAAACCTGTTCAATATTGGGCATCACTTCCAATGCACCTGAGCCTGGAATGGTTTCGTCGGTTGGAACTGCCCTGTAGCCCAGGAGTTCGAATCCCAATTCCTTTATTATAGTATTTAAACTGGCTTTACTCTTTTTATATAACTGCTTATTTCTGGGAAAAAAAACCATACCTACGCCATAGCTTCCCTCCTCAGGCAACTCAAAACCAAGCCTTAAAGTGATTTCCTTAAGAAAGGTATGGGGAAGTTGGATCAAGATACCTGCACCATCGCCGGTCTTGGGGTCACTTCCTCTTCCTCCCCTGTGCTCCATATTGCTCAACATCAGCAAAGCATCACTTATCGTCTCATGGCTTTTCTGCCCTTTCACATTAACAACAGCGCCAATTCCGCAGGCATCATGTTCGAATTGTGAACGATATAATCCTTGATTCATTCTGTTATATTTATTTGTAATTGGTACTGAATCCAGTTTGAAAAATTCATAATAAATTTTTCATTTTTTAAATTCAAGACAATAAAGGTAACACAAAAATGAAATAATAGTTGAGAACTAAATAAAAAATTATGATTAAGAGAATAAGAGTTTATCTTTTATTTTTAAGTCAATTAAGCTTATTTTATGTTAATATTGAATTTTATGGTTTAAATTAAAACCACTTTTTATTAAGACTCCCTCCTTGTTTAACCCTTTAAGTTTGAATTACGCAATTTTAAAACTACAAAAAAAAAATCAGAAAAATAAACCTCTCCAACAAAAATTAAATTCATTCTTACAATAGTCCGATCCTCTGGCTCCTATCAGTCTGCCTGGTCTGGGATATTTTTATCTAAAGGCTCATCCATCACCACTTTAACTTTTTTAATTTTTCTGGTATCCACTGCCATTATAGTAAATTCAAAGTTTTCGAACCTGATCTTGGTTCCGTTTTTGGGAAGGTTGGAATTCAGCTCCAGTAATAAGCCTCCAAGAGATTCACTCTCCCCTTTAACATCATCAAACAGCTGAATGTCCAACTCCAGCTTCTTGCAGAAATCGTTAAGGGAAATTTTACCTTCAAACAAATAAGTTCTGTCATCCAGCCTTTTGAACAAGTATTCCTCCACCTCATCAAACTCATCGTTGATATCACCAATGATTTCCTCAATCAGGTCTTCCAGGGTAACCAGCCCTGAGGTGCCTCCATATTCATCAACTACGATGGCCATGTGAACCCGCTTGTTTTTAAAGTTTTTAAGCAAGTCTGCCAGCTTTTTGTTTTCGGGAATAAAATACCCTTTCCTGATCAGGTCCTGCCATTGGAAATGTTCATCCTTTTCAATATGTTCCAAAAGATCTTTGATGTAAAGTATTCCCTTGATATGATCAATGGTATCCTCATAAACCGGAATTCTTGAATAGCCACTTTTGTTGATTTTATCCATTAACTCATGAAAATCCATCTCCAGGTCCACAGCTGTCAGATCCATTCGGGACTTCATTACCTGTTTTACGGATAAGGTCCCGAAATTTACTATTCCCTTTAAAATATCTCTTTCATTATTGCTGGTGTCCAGGGAAGTAATTTCCAGAGCCTGGTGTAACTCATCCACAGACAGGGAATACCCTTTTCTTTCTATACGTCTTTCTATCACATTGCTCATTGCCATCAGCATATAGGATAGGGGGCTCAGCAGAATTGAAAAATAATAAATGAAACTCCCCGTCAGCCTGGAAAAAGCAACCCTGGCGGAATTGGCATATACTTTTGGTATTATCTCACCGATAAAAACGATCGCAAAGGTGACACCTATGGTTTGGAATAGGATAATAATGATCCCTGAAGTATCAGTCCCAAAAACCGACCAGGTAAAAAATGTGGTTAGGGTCACAATACTGATATTGATCATGTTATTGAGAATCAATATGGTACTCAATAACTTTTGAGGGTTTTCAATCAGTGCAATTATTTTTTTCGAACGCTCATCAGACACTTCCTGAATGGACTCCACGTCTTCATGGTCCAATGAAAAAAAAGCTACTTCTGATCCGGAAACCAAGGCTGATAAGACCAATAAAACGAAAAACAAAATCGTATTGGCTACCAGGTAAACCGGTGAAACAGCCAGTAAGTCGGCCAACAGCAGCAAACTCGGGTAGGGGTCGTCCATTAATAAACTAATCTTATTTTTTGCAAAGCTAAGGATTTTAACCGAAACCCTATCCTATCAAAATGGTAAATCATCTGTCCCATCTTCCTCATTATCAATGGATGGCTCTGAAGCGACCTGATTTCGGTTGCTGCCTGCAGCATTGCCAGACATATTTTCCATGCCCGATGGGCCTCCATCCTGCCCTGTACTTCTGGATCCCAACATGGTGAAACTAAGCACCCTGATCCTGATTTTTTTCCTGTTATTGCCCTGCTCATCCTGCCAGGTATCGGATTTAATTTTTCCTTCTACATATATCTGGCTACCTTTTTTAAGGTATTGCTCTGCTACCCTTGCCTGCCCATCCCAGAGCTCAAGGTCATGCCATTCCGTATTTTCCACCCGGTTACCAGAGCGATCTTTATAGGCTTCTGTAGTCGCTAACCTAAGGTTGGCTACTACTTTATCTCCTTCCAAATGCTTGACTTCAGGGTCAGCGCCAAGATTGCCTATCAAAATAACTTTATTAACTCCCGCCATATTTTTTTGTGATTTTTAGTTGGTACAAAAAGCTAAATAAATATAATCAATTATTTGATTTGATTCAAATACCTCAAGATCAATTTCGGTTTGCCCATCTCCTCTAACCTCTCTTCATCTGCCAGGGCATAATTTTTACCCTCAGCCCAGGATTCCAAGGCCTCCTTCTGGCCGGGTCTCAAGGTAACTTTCACAAAGGAAGCGAAAATTTTCTGATGGGTAAGAAGGTGCTTTAGTGGTTTTTCTCCCGACAGCCCAAAAACCGGTCCAAATGAAGAAAGTTCGTTGAAAAGCGACAGATTTTCAGGTTGAGGTGATTGGATTTCCTCCATGGATCGACATTCATCCAAAGGAAAATCTACAAGGCCTTGCCAGATATCATTGGGTCCTCTCCTGTTTACCACAGTATACTCCCCTGCCTGTATGTGGTAATAAATAAAATACCTGGATCTCACCTTTACTTTTTTCTCCTTGACCGGCAATGCAGCCACCATGTCGTTTTTCCGGGCAAAGCAATTCTCCCGAAGCGGGCAGCTACCGCAATCCGGGTTTTTCGGTACACATTGCAGGGCACCAAATTCCATAATTGCCTGGTTGTATTGATCCGGGTGATTTTCAGGAATTATTTGATTGGCAAGCGTTTCAAACTCTTTTTTCCCGGCAGTAGAGCCTATATCGGAATAAATGCCAAAATACCGTGAAAGCAGCCTGTACACATTTCCATCTACTACTGCTACTGCTTCCCGATACGAAAAGGAGGCAATAGCGGCCGCAGTGTATGGGCCAACACCTTTTAGTTTCAGCAGGCCAATGTAATTGTCCGGAAAGCTGCCTTCCCATTTATCCACAATCTCCCGTGCACATGCATGCAGGTTGCGTGCCCGACTGTAATAGCCCAGCCCCTGCCAGGTGCGCAGTATTTCTTCCTCAGGGGCTGCTGCCAGTTGTGACACTGTGGGAAATTTTTCCACAAAAGTACGAAAATAGGGCAGCCCCTGAGCCACTCGGGTCTGCTGCAAAATAATTTCAGACAACCAAATGATATATGGGTCCTTTGTGCCTCTCCAAGGCAAATCCCGACGGTGAACCGGATACCAACGAAGAAGTTTTTCAGTGAAATAGGAAAATGTCAAAATTAACAAATGTTTGTTGATTCATTTTAATTTAGCAAAACAAGCTAATTTTATTCATTTTATTTTTTAATTGGAATGGTTATTGTAAATTTGCACTCCCAAAATTACTTGGTTAATAGGAGGTTAAGCCTCTATTGAATTACACAATAAAATTTAAAGACAGTGACTAAAGCAGAGGTAATCACAAAGATTTCAGAGAAGACAGGAATTCAAAAGGACGATGTTACACAAACCGTTGAAGCGTTTTTTAAAGTTGTAAAGGATTCAATGGCGGAAGGAGATAACATTTATGTCAGAGGTTTTGGCAGCTTTATCAACAAGAAAAGAGCTAAAAAAATTGCGAGAAACATTTCCAAAAACACGGCTATCGTAATAGATGAGCATTATGTTCCCGCTTTTAAACCTTCCAAATCTTTTATTGAAAAAATCAAGAACAGCCAAACCGTTAAAGAATTGGCACCCCAGGAATAATTACCTGGAAAATTAAACTTATGAAAAGATCCCAAATTGTTTTCGTCCTGGCCGGATTGCTGCTTACTTACCTGCTCTACAGATTGCCAATGGTAGTCGTGGACAATGAGGAGCAGCAACTTGCTGAAGGCGGTGGTGGTTTGGGATCTGATTTTTCCGCTGATGGAGACACTCATAACAGTTCACTGGATGAACGTGACCTGGAAGTAATCGAAAACCTCATGTCGGAGATGGAAGGTGAACCTGATGACAAAAATTTTGTTATATTTGCAGATTCCATTGCCAAAGTTTATGAAGCTGGTGGAAAAATTGATAGTGCTGCTTTCTTTTACAGTTTAATTGCTGAAAAAATACCTGGCGTTGAAAACTGGGAAAAGGCCGGTAATACTTATTACGAGGCTTTTGGGTTTTCTATGGATGATGCCAAAACCAAAAGGATGGCTGAAAATACCAGGCGGTACCTGGGAAAAGTATTGGAAAGCCAACCTGAAAGACTTGATCTGAAAACCAAAATAGCCATGACATACGTGTCTTCTTCCAATCCCATGCAAGGAATAACCATGCTCAGGGAAATTCTTGAAGAGGACCCGGATAATGAAGAAGCTTTGTTTAATATGGGCATACTTTCCATGCAAAGCGGACAGTATAAAAGGGCTGTAGAGCGATTCGAAAAACTGGTAGCCAATCATCCTGACAATATTCAGGGTCAGTTTTATTTGGGGGTTAGTTTATTTGAATCCAATCAAAAAACCCGGGCCAAAGAGCAATTGCAGTCTTTAAAAGAAAAGACGGATGATCCTCAGATCCTGTCCGGAATAGAGAATTACTTAGATAGATTATAGTTATAATATTGTTAAACTTTAAACCATAAAATTATGCCTTGCGGTAAAAAAAGGAAGAGACATAAGATTGCTACGCACAAGCGTAAGAAAAGATTAAGGAAAAACAGACACAAGAAGAAGTAAGTGTACTTCTTTGAATCATTTAACACGTTCTTTTATTTTATAACAGAGACACAATTTGAGCTCAGAATTATTAATTGATTCATCTCAAAATGGTAGTCGCATCGCCTTGTTGAAAAACAAAAGCTTGATTGAACTTCACGTTGAAGAGGAAGACAATAAGTTTAAGGTTGGTGATATTTATCTTGGAACTGTAAAGAAAATCGTCAATGGCTTGAATGCCGCTTTTATAGACGTAGGTTTTGAAAAAGACGCTTTTTTACATTATCAAGATCTTGGACCACGGGTAAACAGTTTAAATAAACTGGTAAAACTAATCCGGAATAAAAACCGAAAGGAATTAAACCTGAAAGGTTTTGAAAACGAACCGGAAATAGACAAGTTGGGTAAAATATCCCAGGTTTTGTCAAAAAACAATCAGGTTCTTGTTCAGGTGGTCAAAGAACCGATATCAACAAAAGGCCCGCGATTATCCTGTGAGCTCTCCCTTGCTGGTCGATACCTGGTGTTGGTACCATTTTCTGACACGGTCAATGTATCCAAAAAGATACGTAGTGCCGAAGAAAGAAGAAGGTTATCCAGACTTATCACATCCATCAAACCCGTAAATTTTGGGGTAATTATCCGTACTGTTGCAGAAGGACAATCTGTCACAGAACTGGATAAAGATCTCAGAAACCTCCTTGAGGCCTGGGAAGAAGGTATGAGTAAGCTTCAAAAAGCCAAGGTAAAAGACAAAATCATCGGAGAAATGAGTCTGGCCTCTTCTATTATCAGAGACCTGCTCAACGAATCTTTCGACGCAATCACGGTAGAGGACGAAGTAATTTACGATCAGATGCGATCTTATATAAGATCCATTGCTCCAGAAAAAGAAAAAATTGTTAAGCTTTTCAACGGAAAAGCAAAGCTCTTTGAAAGTTTTGGTATTGAAAAACAGATCAAAAGCCTGTTTGGATCTGCTGTTAGCCTACCTCAGGGCGGTTATCTCATTATTGAGCATACCGAAGCCCTACATGTGGTGGATGTAAACAGTGGCAACAAGTCCAATCAGGAAAGTGATCAGGAAAATACAGGCCTGAAAACCAATTTAGTGGCTGTAAAAGAAATTGCAAGACAATTGAGGCTTAGAGACATGGGGGGTATCATCGTTATCGATTTTATCGATATGAAAAAGGCAGAAAATAAGCGGGCCATTTTTGAAGCGATGAAAGATGCCATGAGAGATGACCGCTCTAAAAACACGGTACTCCCGCTTACCAAATTCGGATTGATGCAAATCACCCGGCAGCGAGTCAGGCCCGAAATGAACATTGTCACAAAAGAGACCTGCCCTTCCTGCAATGGAACAGGGAAAATCCAGGCTTCCATATTGGTGGCTGACAAATTGGAAAAAGATTTAGAACATCTTGCAACACATCAAAACGAATCGAAGATTAAAATAGCCTTGCATCCCTATTTATATGCCTATTTTACACATGGCATGATTTCCAAAAGGGTACAATGGTTTTTTAAATATTACAAATGGATCAGTCTGATTAAAGATTCTTCACTACCGGTGACGGAGTACAAATTCCTGGATCATTCAGGAGAACCTATAGAAGTTATTGTTAAAAGCGAGTCTGAATAAGACCCGCTTTTTTTTTATTATTGAACCGCTGTTTTAGGGTTGGGACCATATTGGTTATCCGGTTTGCTATCCTCGACCATAAAAACGATAAGCACAATTAGTCCTATTATTGGAATGAGCCCTATCAAAATCCACAATCCCGACCGGCCGGTATCGTGAAGTCTTCTCACTGCCACTGCAATACCAGGAATAAATACACCCAAACTGTAAATCATACTGAGGAAATTACTGTCCAGAAAAGTCCCCACAATGCCGATTCCAATACTCACCAGTACATTGAACAAAACGAAATACCAATATTCACTTCTTCTGGCGCGCCCCTCAAATTGAGCATATTTGTTTTTTAATACATCAAGATAATAATCAAAAGGTTGTGTTTGGGGATTCATAGTATCTGGTTTTACGGTGGAAATTGAAAAGATTTAAACTAAAATTTTATAAAGCCATTTCCAAATTAGATCTCCAAATTTTTTTGAAAAGTTAACCTTTTTTACAATTTATCCTTGTAATCTGATAAATCCCCTTCAATGTCAGGTGGATGTCCATGAGGTCGAATTCGGCTGACAGGTGCTGCATCACCGGAGACAGGCCTCCGGTAGCAAGGACCTTAAATTTCATTTGAGTTTCTGCTGAAATGGATGCCAGCATTCCTTTAACCAATCCCGTATATCCATAAAAAATACCTGCCTGAATGGCGTGGACCGTGTTTTTCCCCAATACGGAATCGGGCATCTCCAGGCTTACTTTTGGCAATCTGGCCGTACCGGTAAACAATGAATTTATAGCCGTTTTGATACCAGGCACAATATTGATCCCGATCACATTGCCCTTACTGTCTATGATGCTAAAAGTAAGGGCTGTGCCAAAATCCACAACGATACAAGCTTCTTTGAAGCAATCATAGGCAGCTGTAATATTGGCCATCAAATCAGACCCTATTTCTTCAGGATTGGAAGTTTTAACCGGGAGTTTATCATAACTTTTTTCATTGATCATGTATGGCATCCGACCAAAAAAATTTTCTGTGCATCTCAACAATATTGTTTTTAAATCAGGGACTACGGTACTCACCCCAATGCCATCGATGGTGTCAGGATGCAGGCCGTTCTCCAGAAAAAACAAACCCAAAGCTTTTTCCAATTGTAAAACGGATAATTTTTTGGTGGTTTCTACCCTGAGTACATTAAGCCAGGAATCACTGCTTTCCTCATAAATTCCAAAAACAATATTTGAATTTCCTGCATCTACTGATAAAAACATGGCGTATACGATTACGTTTTCAAATATAAAAACTGATACAGAAATCCCCTGCTCAAGACAAATATTTATTTTTTTAGTAAGCACCCGATTTTACAGCTAATCTGATCCATTTTTATTAATTTCAAATCATGTACACTGTTAGAGAAGGAAAAAAAGAAGATCTGCCAGCGATATTTGACCTGATCAAGGAGCTGGCTCTGTATGAAAAAGCACCTGAAGAAGTGACCAATACTTTGGAAATGATGGAAAAAGACGGTTTTGGTCCGCAACCTGTTTTTGGTTTTTTTGTGGTAGTTAGGGACGAAGATCAATCGATCATTGGAACGGCAATTTATTATTTCAGGTACAGTACCTGGAAGGGGAAAAGGCTTTACCTTGAAGATTACATCATCACCGAGCAGGAAAGAGGTAAGGGAGCCGGCAAATTGCTTTTTGAAAGGGTACTGGCCAAATCACTGGAAGAAAAATGTACCGGAATGATGTGGCAGGTTTTGGATTGGAATGAACCTGCAATTAAGTTTTACGAAAAATACGGTGCCAGCTTTGAAGAAGAATGGCTCAATTGCCATTTGCAGGCGGAGGAAATAACCGCACTCATTCAATCCTGAAAAGGTATTTAGAAAAGTTAAAACCCAAGGAGCCTAATTCTTGTTGTGTAAATATGAAAGGATTCAGATTCACTAAATTCGTTCCCCAAAAAGACCCGGATAAAAATTCCTTTGAACAGCTTTTGGATATATTTCTACAGCTAATCACCATGACTGGTGGAGATGTGGCAGAAGCCTTAAGTTGGCTTACCAATCTGGACAAACGATATAACATGACCAAACCCGGATATGGGATTGGTGATTTTATAGAGGATTTAAAAACCAAGGGCTATCTGGATGAAAAGCAGGGTAAGGGAGAATTAAAAATCACCGGAAAATCCGAGCAGACCATAAGGAAAAGCGCGTTGGAGGAAATATTCGGAAAGTTGAAAAAAGGGAAAGGAGGGCAACACAAAACCACCCATACCGGACCTGGAGAGGAAAGAGGCTCGGACCGAAGACCTTTTCAGTTTGGGGATAATCTGGATCAGATCGCTCTGACGGATTCCCTGCGGAATGCCCAGGCCAATCATGGTTTTTCCGGAGACTATTTATTGACTGAAGATGATCTGGAGGTGGTGGAAAGTGAAATGCGTACCCAGACATCAACCGTTTTGATGATTGATATTTCACACTCCATGATCCTTTATGGAGAAGACAGGATTACACCAGCCAAAAAAGTAGCCATGGCACTGGCTGAACTCATCAAGACGCGTTACCCTAAAGACACGCTGGATATTATCGTATTTGGCAATGATGCCTGGCAAATAGAGATAAAGGATCTCCCCTACCTGCAAGTAGGTCCTTATCATACCAATACAGTGGCTGGTTTGGAACTGGCCATGGATCTGCTGAGAAGAAGAAAAAATCCAAATAAGCAGATTTTTATGATTACAGATGGGAAACCCACCTGTATGAAAGTTGGCATCAAGTATTATAAAAACAGTTTTGGAATTGATAGCAAAATCCTAAAAGAAACCCTGAAACTTGCAGCTCAATGTAGAAAATTAAAAATTCCTGTAACCACTTTTATGATTGCCTCCGACCCTTACCTCAAAGAATTTGTAAAGGAATTCACGACGGTTAACAATGGAAATGCCTATTACAGTAACCTGAAAGGCCTGGGTCATTTGATTTTCGAAGATTACAGGCGAAACCGAACCAAACGTTTTTAAAGCATGGAATACACAAAAATGACCAGCAAAGAGATACAAAAAATAAAAACTTTAGGCCAGTTAAAAGCCTCCGGTTATTCACACAAAACCATTAAAGAAGAACTGAGAAGTAACCTGATCAAGAAAATAAAAAATAAAGAGAATGTATTTGAAGGCATATGGGGATATGAAGATACGGTGATCCCTGATATAGAAAGGGCCATACTTTCCAAACACAACATCAACTTGCTAGGTCTGAGGGGGCAGGCCAAAACAAGAATTGCCAGAATGATGACCCTCCTGCTTGATGATTTTGTTCCGGTGGTAAAAGGGGCCGAATTGAATGATGACCCGCTAATGCCCATTTCTACATTTGCGCGACAGGTGATTGAAGAAAAGGGAGATGATACCCCCATTATCTGGTGGGCAAAGGAAGACCGGTATACAGAAAAACTGGCTACTCCAGATGTATCCGTTGCGGATTTGATAGGAGACGTTGACCCCATCAAGGCAGCGACCATGAAACTATCCTACAACGACGAAAGGGTCATCCATTTTGGTTTGGTTCCCCGGTCCCACCGGTCTATTTTCGTAATCAACGAATTACCGGATTTACAAGCCAGAATTCAGGTAGCCTTATTCAACATCCTTCAGGAAGGCGATATTCAAATCCGGGGCTTCAAACTCAGATTGCCTCTGGATATCCAATTTGTCTTTACTGCAAATCCTGAAGATTACACCAACCGTGGTAGCATCGTCACACCCCTTAAAGACAGGATAGAAAGCCAAATTATCACCCACTACCCAAAAAGTATCGCCATTGGCAGAAAAATCACTGAGCAGGAAGCAAAACTGAAAGGAAGGCCATTGGAAAAAATCCATGTTCCTGAGCTGATGAAAGACCTGATCGAACAGATTGCGGTAGAGGCCCGTGAAAGTGAATACGTGGACGAAAAAAGTGGGGTATCGGCCAGGCTGACAATATCTGCTTACGAAAATCTGATCTCTGCCGCAGAGAGGAGGCTTTACCTGAATGGGGAAACCAACACCATGGTTAGAATAGTGGACCTCATTGGGGTGATTCCCGCTATTACCGGCAAAGTGGAGCTCGTGTACGAGGGAGAACAGGAAGGTGCCGGATTGGTGGCCTATAACCTGATCGGAAAAGCCATAAGAAATCTTTTTGTACAATATTTCCCATCTCCAGAACAAAAGAAAAAAGATAAGGAAAAAGAAGGCAACCCTTATGTACTTCCCTTGTCCTGGTTTGGAGAGGGCAACAGTCTGGATATTTTGGCCACCCAAAGCGATAAAGAATATAAAAAAGCCCTTCTTGAAGTCCCTGGGCTGGAAAAAATAACAACACAATTTGTGGAAGCCCTTCCGGAAAAAGAAAAGGAATTCTACATGGAGTTTGCCCTTCACGGCCTGGCCGAATACAGCCAGTTGAGTAAAAAACTGCTGGATACCGGTATGCAGTTTAAAGATCTTTTCAGCAGCATGTTTGATCTGGGTGCACCAGGCATGGATGAGGAAGACGAAGATTTCAATTAAAGATAAAAAGGGAGGGGATAAATTTATTCCCTCCCTTTTTGTTTAGGGGCTTTTCTCTTCTTTAATTTAAATCCCTCCGGCTTACAAAAATACAAACTTTTGATTTATCAATAATACCGCCCAATCATGGGGTGATCTACGATCTTTTTTTTGAGCGCCAGGGGTTTGATGGTTCCGGGTACCTTGTAGTGGACTTTTCCACCAGGTTCTACCAATAAGGTCAGTGGGAGGCTACCGTCCCAATCATTTTTAACCACATCTATGATGGCATACTTGTCGTCAGTATCCACCAGATAATTGGTGGTAGCTGAATGTTTTTTCTGGAGGAATTTTAAGGCTTTGTCGGCGGATTCCGGATTATCCAGACTTACGGACACAAACTCAAAATCTCTGTTTCCATACATCCGTTGTATTTTGATAAACTCCGGATATTCTACAATACAGGGGCCACACCAGGTTGCCCAGAAATTCACCAACCTCAACTGATCGCTGTCATTCTGCAATAATTCCTCCAAATCAGCCAAGCTGATCTTATTCAGTTCCACTGGCTTTTTCTTCCAGTCTTCGTTAACTTTTAGGGTGTACTCATTTTTCCAGGCCCACTTAATGGAACAACCAAAAGCAGGAGTCGTGGCTTTGTCTTCAGCCAATTGTTCTCCTTTCAGGGTTTTTTCAATGGCATATTTGGCATCTTCAGCCTGCCCCGTCCCGGGTTTTTCAGAGGCATCTATTCTTCCCTGATATGTCAGTTTCCTTTCTTTATCAAAAACAAAGATATGGGGTGTTGCAGTAGGGCCATATGCTGTTGAAAAATGATGCTCATCCCCATCATAAAGATAGGGGAAGTTATAATTCATTTCTTCAGCCCTGACCTTCATGCTTTCAAAATCATCGTTCAGATCAGTATAGCCAAGTTCTTCAGGAAGTACGGCAATGGGAGAATTGGGAGATATGGCAATAAACTGCACTCCCTGCTCACTGTAAGTACTCACCAGATCGTTGAACCTTTCTTCATATGCCTGTGCTGTGGGACAATGGTTACAGGTAAAGTTAATGACCAACACCTCTTTGTCATCAAAATCTGACAATTCATGATATTGTCCATCCACCCCAGGCAGCTTAAAATCTGGTGCCTGCTCCCCAATGGCCAGCGTAGTCACCGGCTTTTCCTCCACCACCTTAGGATCCGGTGTGAAAAATGGAGATTCAGCAGAAGTAGGCTCCCCTTCTTTACCCGAATTTTCTTTCCCTTCACCACAAGCAGAGAAAAGGGAAACCATTAACAGGAAAGTGAAAGGTTTCATTGATACAACTAATGATTTTGAATAGGTCATATTGAAATAGGTATATTGATAAAATTAAATTTAATCAATATACCTATTAAATAAAACCATAAGAAACTAAAGCTCAGTGTAAACGAATGAAAAATTTTACCTGCCTATTAAAATCCCCCGCCTGCTGAATAGCTCTTAAATAGTTCCAGGCAACTGAAGCAATTAGTAGGCATCTTCTGCTTTAAAGGATCTTATGGTAAAAAAAACACTGCTTCCAATAAGAAAATGCCGGGTAGGACTGGCCCTGACATAAATGGACTTACCAGCTTCATCACTCAGCTTTACCATCTGGTGATCCCCAAAATAAGCACAATGGAGCACTGTTCCGATAAGGGCCTGTCTCAGACTCTTTTTGAATTTTATTTCTTCCGGGCGAAAGAGTATCCTTACTTTATCCCGAAATATCCTGGACCTTTCGTCAGCGATAAAACCAAAAGGGGTATAAAAGCCATCTTCGGTAGCCGTTGCCAAAATTTGATTTCGTCTTCCAAAGAAGTTGGCCACATAAGCATTGACCGGGTCTTCATACAATTTCCGGGGGGTATCCAATTGCTGCAGGTGACCTTTGTGCAGGATGGCAATGCGGTCTGCCGTAGATAATGCGTCTCTGGTATCGTGGGTAACAAAAATGGCAGTAATTCCTGTTCGTTTTATAATTTGCCTCATTTCCTCCCTTACCTGATCCTTTAGCATAGCATCCAGGTTGCTAAAAGGCTCATCCAAAAGCAAAATGGTTGGGTTTGGAGCCAGGGCCCTTGCCAGGGCAACCCGCTGTTGTTGACCTCCGGAAAGCTGATGCGGGTACTTGTTGAAATTCTCTTTCAGCCCTACCAGTTGCAAGGATTCTTTGGCCAACTTCTCCGCATCCTGATTGGCATTCCTAATGCCATAGGTTACGTTTTCCAGAATATTCAGGTGTGGAAATAAGGCATAGTCCTGAAATACCATGCCCACTTTTCTTTTGTTTGCCGGCACAGACTTACTGTCTTCCACCATGGTTTTACCAGACAATACAATGGCACCGCTATCCGGGTGCTCCAACCCGGAAATCAACCTGAGCAGCGTTGTTTTACCAGAACCGCTTGCACCCACCAGCGCAAGTATTTCACCCTCCTTTACTTCAAAGGAAATGTTCTTTACCGCATAATCTTCAGATGTAGTATATTGTTTATCTATGCCCTGTAGCCTGAGTATACCCATGCAAAAATTTCTGATTTTGTCTATATGTTAACATTGCGGATCATCCTGTTAAGAAATATTATGGGCAATATTCCCGTGAGGATAATGATCAGCGCAGAATTAGCCGATTCTGCTATCATTTCATTAGTGGCCATGTCAAAAGCTTTGGTCGCCAGGGTATGGTAGTTAAACGGTCTAAGAATCAAAGTTAAGGGTAATTCTTTTAAAACATCTACAAAAACCAGCAAGATGGCGCTAAAAAAACTGGCCTTGACCAAAGGCAATTCTATTTTCCAGAGTGTTTTCCAGGAATTCTGACCCAAAAGCCGACTCGCCTCATTGACCTGAATACCTGTTTTCTGAAATCCGGCATCAAGAGGGTGATAACCTACTGCCATAAAGCGGACCATATAGGCAAATAGCAATACCGAAACAGTTCCAGAAACGATCATTTGCCCATTTCCCATAAACAAATAATCCCTCAACCAGTGATCCAGACCTATCACCGGCACCATGATGCCTATAGCGATTACCGCTCCGGGAATGGCATATCCCAGGGTCGCAACTTTCGTCAGGTTCTTGAGCCAATTAAAGGGACTAAGTCGCAAACTGTACAACAATACCACTGAAAAAACAGCAACCAACAAACCGGAAACGGCAGCCAGGCCAAAGCTCCTCAGTACCAGGTAAAAAAAGTCAGCATTCATTGACTTCTCATAGCTTAACCAAACCCATTGAATGATCTGCAAAAAGGGAATAAAAAAACTGATCAGAAAAACCAAGGTACAGGCTGCAGTTAGCATCCCTCTTTTTCCCCTTGAAAGCCGGAGCCTTATCAGGGGCTTATTCATAAAATTGATGGGCGAAAACCGTTTTTTCCCCCTTTGAATGACTTCCAAAAATAAAATGGAAAATACCAATAGCATGAGGATTGCAGCCAAATAAATAGCGGTGGTCACGTCTCCCATGGAAAACCAAGAGCGGAAAATACCGGTAGTAAAAGTACCCACACCAAAATACTTCACTGTACCATAGTCGTTCAGCACTTCCATAGAGGCCAAAGCGATCCCTCCTACTATGGCTGGTCTTGCCATGGGCAAAGCTACTTTGATAAAAGTATACCAATCATTACTACCCAATAAGGCCGCTGCCTCCTGAAATGTTCTGGACTGCTGTAAAAAGGAAGCCCTTGACAAGAGGTATACATAGGGAAACAAGGTAATGGACAGAATAAATACAGCCCCTGGAAGATTCATGATATCCAGTAAACTCCCCACCACCTGAATATCCAACTGATTTCTCAAAAAAGCCTGCAAAGGACCGGAATAATCAAGGAGCCCAGTATAGGTATACGCCATAATATACCCCGGGAACCCCAATGGCAAAATCAGGAGCCATTCAAAATGCCTTCTCCAGGGAAACTCATAGTGGGTCACTATCCAGGCCAGAGAAACACCCAACAAAAAAGTGATTGTAGCCACACCCATCAATAAAATGAGGGTGTTTTGAAGATATCCGGCCAGTAAATTTTCCGTCAAATGAGACCAGCTGCTTCCGGGCGAAGTAAAAAGTTTGAGGAAAATGGTAAGCAAAGGGGTAGCAATCAATAACAGCACCAGCAAAGTACCCGTCATCCAGCTGTTCCACCAATAAAACCTTCTTTTGGCTAATCCCACGAACTAAATCCTGCCTCCCACTGCAGTTTCGATCAATTCCAACCTACTTTATCAAAAATAATAACTGCCTCGCTGTTGTTCTCCCCTAGAAGAGAAAGGTTAATTTCATCAGCCTTAAAGTCTCCCCAGCTCTGAAGCAATTCGGATGGTGCTACATTGGGATTGACCGGATATTCATAATTTACATTGGCCAATACTTCCTGAGCCTTCTCCCCGGATAAAAATTCTATCAACCTGATGGCATTCTCTTTATTCGGTGCATGCCGGGTGACGCCCGCTCCGGAAACATTGATATGGGTACCCCTGTCATTCTGGTTTGGGAAGAAAATGCCCACCTGCTTGGCGGCCTTTACCGTTTCCTCATTGGCATCATTCAACATTATTCCTATATAATAGCTATTCACTATAGCCACATCACCCTCTCCTGAAGCCACGGCTTTTACCTGATCCCTATCACTACCTTTGGGGTCTCTCGCCATATTGTTCAATAGTCCGGCAGCCCATTCCTCTGCTGCATCAGCTCCATGTGCCACAATAAGGGATGCAAGAAGAGATTGATTGTATATGTTTTCTGAAGACCTGGTTAGAATTCTTCCTTTCCATTGTTCTTCAGTAAGGCTTTCATAAGAATCAAGGTCGTCGGGATTGACCCTCTCTTTGTGATAAGCAAGAATCCTTGCCCGATAAGTCAATCCAAACCACATGCCTTCCGGATTGCGAAATTTGGAGGGAATGTTTGCATTGAGTACTTCTGAATCAACCGCCTGAAACAGGTTTTTCTCCTTTGCCCTATGTAGTCTTCCAGCATCAACGGTGATCAACACATCTGCTGGTGATCCCTCCCCCTCTAATTCCAGCTTTTGAATAAGCTCATCAGCACTGGCACTCACTACATTTACCTTTATCCCCGTTTCTTCGGCAAAGGCATCGAATAACTGCTGATCTGCATCATAATGCCTGTGGGTGTAAACGTTCACTTCTTCACCGGTGTTTTCTTTACAAGAGAAGATTCCTATCAAGAAGATAGAAGCAAATAATAATAAACTTTTAAAGTTGTCCATAATCGTGGTGCATTTTGAGGCAAAATTAGGTATTATTTAAAACAAATCTAAATAAAAGGAAAAAGATTTTTATATTTACGCCTTCATAAAAATGGCAAGGTTTAACCACCCGGGGCTAGGAAAATGACTATTCAACAATTGGAATACATATTGGCTGTAGAAAAGTTTCGCCATTTTGGCCAGGCTGCTGAGGCTTGCTTTGTAACCCAACCTACCCTCAGTGCTCAGGTAAGCAAACTGGAAAAGGAATTAGGAATCATCATCTTTGATCGATCAAAAATGCCTGTTATTCCAACGGAAATCGGGGAAATGATCATCGGCCAGGCCAAAAAAGTGGTCTCTGAAAGCAAAGGAATACTGGAACTGGTTTACCAATTAAAGGGAGATGTTAGCGGATTGATAAAAATGGGTGTCATTCCTACTTTGGCTCCCTATCTCCTGCCTTTGTTTATTCAAAATTTTATTCATAAATACCCCAAAGTACAGTTGCAAGTTCAGGAAATGGTGACGGAAGATATCCTCAAAAAGCTTAAAAATGATGAGTTGGATATCGGCCTGGTGGTAACCCCTTTACAGGAACCCGGAATTGTAGAAAAACCCATTTTTTACGAGAAATTTTATGCTTACCTGTCAAAGAACCATCCCCTGCTGCAACAGTCTGAAGTATCTGCGGCCGATATCATGGCGGAGGATCTATGGGTTTTGCAACAAGGGCATTGTTTCCGGGATCAGGTGCTCAACCTCTGCGATCAAAACAAATTCAAACGGATGAACTTCCATTATGAAAGCGGGTCTCTTGAAGGCCTGAAAAATATGGTTAACCGATATAAGGGCATTACCCTTCTCCCGGAACTAGCTACTGATGGGCTGAGTGAAGAGGAATCCAATCGTTTGCGCCCCTTCAAAGGCGATGCCCCTATCAGAGAAGTCAGCCTTATTCTGACCAGGAGTTTTTTAAAGCAGAAATTGGTGAATTTGCTATTTGAGGAGATTCAATACGTTGTTCCCAAACACATGCTTTCCCACAAAAATGGAAAGCTTGTAAATTTCAAATTATGAGGTGAAATCCTTCAAAATGTTTTAATTTCGGTCTTCAAATCAAGCAAATTTAAGGCATGCCATTAAAACAATATATTGAATCGAATTCAGAGAGATTTTTAGGAGAATTGGTGAATCTGTTAAAAATCCCCTCTGTCAGTGCAGATCCCGCTTACAAGAATGAAGTTTTTAAAGCAGCTGATTTTGTGAAGGACAGCCTGGAAGCAGCCGGTGTGGACAAAGCAGAAATATGCCCAACAGCTGGTTATCCCATCGTATACGGCGAGAAAATCACAAATCCGGAAGCACCCACCGTACTGGTCTACGGACATTACGATGTGCAGCCCGCCGATCCCCTGGAATTGTGGGATTCTCCTCCTTTCGAGCCTGTAATCAAAAAGACCAAACTTCATCCCAATGGTGCCATCTTTGCGAGAGGGTCGGCAGATGACAAAGGTCAATTTTTCATGCATGTTAAGGCTTTTGAAGCCATGCTGGCCAGTGGGGAGCTGGCCTGTAATGTCAAATTCATGATTGAAGGCGAAGAAGAAGTAGGCTCCGAAAACCTGGACATTTTTGTCCGGGCAAACAAGGAAAAACTTGCCGCAGATGTGGTCCTGATATCCGATACCTCCATGATCTCATTGGAGCATCCCTCTGTGACTGTAGGTTTAAGGGGGCTGGCTTACATGCAGGTGGAAGTTACCGGGCCCGATAAGGACCTGCATAGCGGCACGTTTGGCGGATCAGTTGCCAATCCCATCAATGTGCTTTGTAAAATGATCGCCTCACTGCACGATGAAAACAACCATATTACCATTCCCGGGTTTTATGATCAGGTCCGGGAATATGGAAAGGAATACAGGGACAAATTGAATCAGGCTCCTTTTGACGAAGGTGAATTTAAAAGAAAGCTGGATATCAAAGAAACATACGGAGAAAAAGGATATACCACCATTGAGCGGGTAGGTATACGACCCACATTGGATGTAAATGGCATTTGGGGTGGCTACATTGGGGAGGGAGCCAAAACGGTACTTCCCTCCAAAGCGGCAGCTAAGATATCCATGCGTCTGGTGCCCGATCAGGACCATAAAAGCATCGCTAGACTATTTGAAAACCATTTTAAAAGCATTGCTCCTCCCGCAGTAAAAGTTAAAGTGGTACCTCACCATGGTGGTCAGGCAGCAGTGGTTCCTACAGATTCCATAGGTTATAAAGCAGCAGAAGCCGCCATACTTGAGGCTTTCGGAAAGAAAGCGATTCCTACCAGGGAAGGAGGATCCATTCCTATCACGGCATTGTTTCAAAAAGTTCTTGGCCTGGATCCGATTTTACTTGGCTTTGGTTTGGACACAGATGCCATTCATTCGCCCAATGAACATTACGGAGTGGATAATTATTTCAAGGGCATTGAAACCATCGCTTTATTCTTCAAGCATTTTAACCTTTTGGGTAAGAAAAAATAAGCATTTGCGCTTATTGAAGTAAAACAGGAACTTATCATCCCGTTTTTTAATTAGCAAAAGGTACCGGACCATAAGGCAATTAATCTATCCATAATGCATTCAAACAAATTAGTCTTCCTATTTATTTTCCTTTTTACCTATGGCTTACAGGCCCAGGTGATTGCTCCCCCTAAATGGGATATCGCCCTGGAAAACCCTGAGCCAAAGACAGGGGAGGAAGTAAACCTGATCTTTAAAGCAGACATCCCAATCAATTGGTACATCTATTCCAATGATTTTGATCCGGATCTAGGCCCTATCCTGACAGCAATCGTTTGGGAAGACACCACAGGGATCAGCCCGCTTGGTAAGCTGCAGGCCATTGACCCAAAGACAAAATATGATGAAATATGGGAAGGTGATGTTACTTATTTCGAAAAAGAAGGGGAATTCCGGCAAACCCTGTTAGTACAAGATGAAAATGCACTGATCAAGGGTACCCTGGAATACCAAATGTGTTCTGACATTACCAATCAGTGCATCAATTATCAGGAGGAATTCAGCATTGCCCTGGGCAATGCACAGGCCTCCGGGCCCGAGTCAGGTGAAGCAGATGCCGGCGTTTTTAATGAGCTGGAAGATTCAACTGAATCCTCGGAAAGTATTTCTCTGGAACGGCCGGAGGAGTCGCTAATCGGATTTCTGGTCATTGCTTTCCTTGCAGGTTTAGCCGCTTTGCTTACACCCTGTGTGTTTCCTATGATACCCATGACGGTAACTTTTTTTACGGGCAGGGCCAAATCCAAGGTTCAGGGGTTTAGAAATGCCTTTATATATGGTTTTTCCATCATTGCCATTTACACCATAGCGGGTACCATTGTGGCTGCCATACAGGGTCCTGAATTTGCCAATTGGCTGTCCACCCACTGGATTCCCAATGTTTTCTTTTTTGCCGTATTCATTTTCTTTGCCCTGGCTTTTCTTGGCTTATTTGAGATCAATCTGCCAACGGGCTTTGTAAATAAAATGGATGCCAAGGCGGATAAAGGGGGCATGGTGGGCATTTTCTTCATGGCCTTTACCCTCGTGCTGGTGTCTTTTTCCTGTACCGGCCCGATTGTTGGATCAATTCTGATTAGTTCTGCGGGCGGAGCCTTGTTAAAGCCCATTTTGGGCATGTTTGCCTTTTCACTGGCTTTTGCGCTTCCATTCACCTTATTTGCCATTTTCCCCGAATGGCTCAACTCTCTGCCAAAATCAGGCGGCTGGCTCAATTCTGTCAAAGTAGTTTTAGGTTTCCTGGAACTTGCCCTCGCATTTAAATTCCTGAGTATTGCTGATCAGGTATACCATTGGGGCATGCTAGACAGAGAAATTTACCTGGCCATCTGGATCGTCATCTTTGCTCTCCTGGGTATCTACCTGCTGGGCAAACTGCGCCTGCCACACGACAGTCCCATGGAATATTTGGGGGTTCCAAGGCTGCTTCTTGCCATGGTTACTTTTGTTTTCGTACTGTACATGATTCCCGGAATGTGGGGAGCGCCATTAAAAGCCCTGAGTGGATACCTTCCACCTTTGTCATCCCATGATTTTGACCTCGTGAAAATCAGCAGAGAAAACTCCTTCTCATCAGATCAAACCCTTGATGAAGTGCCCAAATATGCCGATTTTCTCCATTTCCCCCATGGAATACAGGGCTATTTTGATTATGAGCAGGCATTGGCTGCTGCCAAAAGACAGGACAAACCCCTGTTTATTGATTTTACAGGACATGGCTGTGTCAATTGCCGGGAAATGGAAGCCCGTGTTTGGTCAGACCCCAGGGTATTGAGCCGGCTAAAAGAAGATTTTGTGATGGTGGCCCTGTACATTGATGAACGGTACGAACTACCTGAAGCAGAATGGTATACTTCAAGCTATGACAACAAGGTGAAAAGCACCATAGGCAAACAGAATGCAGACTTTCAAATCACCAGATTTAACAACAACGCCCAGCCCTATTATGTGATCCTGGACCATAAGGAAGAATTGTTGGTAAGCCCCATTGCCTATGAGACGGATATTCAAAAATTTATCGATTTTCTGGATGCCGCCAAGACCGAATTTGCCAGGCGGCAGTAGGAAATAAACGGTTTTTTACCAAAATTATGGTTCTTGCTTTTTTTTAACCATATAAGGCATAGAAGCACATATAAGGGTTTTTGATTTACATGGTGACATATTTTCAATGAACATGTATCATGATTTTGGTCACACCCGTTCAGGTAAAAAAAGAATCGTTTTGATAATGCAAGCACCCTTCAATGCCATATATGGTTCCTGCTTTTTTAAACCATATAAGGCATTGAAGTACATATAAGGGTTTTTGATTTACATGGTGAGATATTTTTAAATGGACATGTTTCATGATTTTGGTCACACCCGCTCAGGTAAAAAAAGAATCGTTTTGCTAATGCAAGCACCCTTCAATGCACTTATATTCCTTATATGGTTCCTGCTTTTTTGAACCATATAAAGATTATGGAATTTGCATTCTCTGAAACAAACCTAATCAGGTTTAGAAAACCAGTTTAGCGGATCTCTACTCTGTAAGGCGAAAAAAAAAGCGGAATCGTAAGATTCCGCTTTTTTTAAACCAATTGGCAATCAAATAAATTCTATTCCCGCTCAAAAACCCGCACATAGTCCACTGCCAGTTGCTGTGGAAAACGGGTACTGGCATCGGGATTGCCTGGCCAGTTACCCCCCACTGCCATGTTGATCAGCATAAAGAAGGGCTCCCTGAACTCATCCATGGCTGAAGGCGAAATGTCCATCGAATGAAATACCTCATCATCCAGCAACCAGGTGATTTGGTTTTCCTCCCAGATCAGGGAATAAACATGAAAATTATCTTTCAGGATAGCCCCATCGGATAGGGATTTCTTTCCGCCATCGGAAGCGTAGTTTCCATTATTATCCCAATGCAGGGTACCATGAACGGTATTGTCTCTGCCATCGGTGTCACCGCCGATCATTTCCATGATATCGATCTCTCCACAAGCAGGCCAGGGGACCTCGGTAATATTTTCTCCCAGCATCCAGAAAGCCGGCCAAATACCTTGTCCCTGAGGTAAGGCTGCCCGGATATCGATTCTTCCGAATTGAAAATTTTGCTGTCCCTGTGTCTTGAGCCTGGAAGAAGTATAGTTTTTACCCCCCATATTTTCCTCCTTGGCGGTAATCACGAGGTAGCCATCCTTCAGCTCCGTATTTTCTCTGCGGTAATACTGCAGTTCATTGTTGCCCCATCCACATAAGTTAGGACAACCATCGCCGATTTCAAATACCCAATCAGAAGAAAGTGTCTGCGCTTCAAACTCATCGTTCCAGACCAAATCATAGGCCTCATAAGTCATGGGAGAGGAGAAGCCTGAGTCCGGAAATCCTATGCCCAGCATTTGTTCGGTAATGGTAACGCTTCGTTCCTCTTTAATAAAATCAGTTTCAGTGGCATGGGCCTGTACTATTATGGTATACTCACCTGGGGAATCGTACCGGTAGCTGGATTGATTTCCACTTACCAGCTCCGGCATATCACTTCCAGCACCAAAACTCACCCGGAAGAAGTTGGCCTGATCAGCGGTGAAGCTTACCTGTACCAATCCATTTTCTCCCTCTTCCACGGTCACCTCCAGGTTTTGTGGCAGCAACACCCGCTGGTCCACTTCTTCCTGATTGCAACTGCTTGCAGAAAATAAGGTGAGCACTAATGAAACCATCTGAAATAATTTCGTCATCATAAGCATCATGATTCAACTTCAGGAATAAGTACAAAAGTCCAGAATACGCCACCTGAATCGGTAATGTCTATGGTCAAAGTCAATTCTTCCTGACCATCTTCATTGACGTATCCGATTACCTCGTAGGAAACCGACCTGTCTTCTACAGGAGGCCCTGTTTCATATTCCCCCTGGTTAAAGGCTTTTGGCAAGGCAATAAAAGCTCCGGTACCAGTGACCGTAATGCGGGCATTTTCAGATTCGGTAGCCTCTGTAAAACTAAAAGTATGTGTTCCTGCCCCCCAGGCTTCACCAACCGTGCCGGAAAGGTTGGCTACCGGCTGGCATCCTTCTTCTTCTAATCCCATATAGGGTTCTCCAAAGATGTCTTCCATCGGATCATAGGCATAAATTCCACCTTCCTGAAAGATAAAACGGTCATTGAACAAACAAGCCCGGTCTTCGGAAATGTCCTGTCCATTGGGAAAATATTCGTCACTCCCCGGGGCTGGACCTACCCCAAATGCTCCCGCAGCAGGTTTGAGTTTCCAGGTTTTTGTGCCCTCCCCTATCAGGCTGTTTAATGTTAAGATCCCAGGATCTACAGGTTCTGGCTCTGGTTCAGGCGTAACCTCTTCCTCAGGCACAAAATCTTCCGGTATCAAACGGATATACCATGCGAGATCTGTATTGGCCTGATCAACAAAGCGCAAAAGGATTTCATTTTCTTCTATGTTCACCACCTGATAGGTCCTTCCTCCGGCAAAATAGCCCAAAAAGCCACCTTGAGAAATCGTTAATTCGGGATAGTTTCCCTCTGGCTCCGAAATACTCCATTTAAGGCCTTCAGGGGCCTCATAGGGAGCTGAAAGATCTCCAACACCCGGATCAAAAGCACCAGAAAACCCGCTCCCTTGAGCAGCGTTCAGGTAAACAAAGCCATTGGTCTCCATATGGAAATCAAAATTTGCCAAAAAGAAAGTATAACGGTCTGTATACATACCTGATCCCTCTTTTTCGTTGGGTTGGGCCTGGTACCACTCAGGAAAGTCTCCCGCCTGTGAAGGGTTGGGTCCCACGCCAAAATGTCCCGCCCTTCCGGCCTCAACTTTCCAGGTTTTACCTTCGGTAGCTTCAGCTCCTCCGGTTAACATATTGTACAGAGGTTTGTCCAGTAATAGTGGATCTGTCTCGGCTATTTCTATGTCCTTACTTACCGTAACACTTCCTCCGGCATTGAATACAGTTAAAGAAACAGAATATGTTCCTGCTGTGGGAAAGGTACCTGTAACTGTTTTACCGGAACCCGAACTGCCATTTCCCAGGTCCCAATTCATGATAAAGAAATCATTGGCAGCGGTAAACTGGAGGATATTGTCACTTTCTGCAGTAGGTTCAAAACTGAAATCAGCATCTTCCTGTGTAGGAGGGGCTTCCTCCAGCGTATATTCCTCTATACATGCCGCCATAAAAAGTAATGGAAGCATAAATTTGATGTAATTGATATATTTTTTCATGGGTATTACTGTTTAATATCCTGGATTCTGTTCCCAGATACCTCCTGCCAGATCAATTTCAACCTGGGGTATGGGGAAAATTTCATGTTGACCGGAGATGAAACCATCAATCCTTTCGCTGGCCTGACCGGTCCTGACCAAATCAAAAAACCTGAAGCCTTCTCCCGATAGTTCATACCTTCTTTCATTCAATATGGCCTGGTATAAAGCATCATCGCTACTGCTTACAGCCGGCATATTTACACGTGCCCTGACTTTATTGAGTTCAGTCCTGGCCCTTTCGTCATTATCGGACCTTTGAAAAGCTTCTGCTGCCATCAGCAAAACATCTGCCCAGCGAATAGCCCTGTAATTCAGGGGACTGGTCAGATCATCATCCGGCAATCCCCGCTCATCAAGCCTCTTGATGTATTTGTTATTGTAAAAACCTGTATGGCCCCCACCTCCAATAGCGTAGGTGATTTCATCAGGATTGGGCTGAGCAGCGATAAATGCATCCAGATCCAAAACTGTGGCTTCCCTACGGATATCTCCTTCTTCAAATGCATCGTAAAGGTCTTGAGTCGGTAGATTGTAACTATTCCCATCAGCATAGAATGGGCCATCATATTGTCTGATACTTTGAAATCCAACTGCTGCATTGCCATTCAGGCAAACCAGGCAACCGTAATCTCCTCCCTGCAATCCGCTGAACTGAATGGTGAACACATCCTCTGACACATTTCTGTTTTCATTTAAGAATAGGGTGCTGTAATCCGGGAATAGTTCGTACCCCCCCTGATTGTCGTCTATCAGTTCTCCCAGAATGGTTGCGGCTTCCGCATACTTGTTTTGGTACAGCAACACCTTACCCAGCATGGCCATGGCCGCTCCCCTGGTCAAGCGGCCGGTTTCGTTAACGGTCCAGGGAAGCACTTCCATAGCCTCTCCCAAATCACTTTCTATCTGTTCGTAAATGGCAGCCTTGGGGGTTCTCGCAGCATTAGGAATTTCACTGATAGAAATTCTCTCGTCTACGATCAGTGGCATATCCCCAAAATAATTGACCAGGTTGAAGTAGAAATAGGCCCGCATAAATTTGGCTTCTGCCAGAATCAGGTCCTTCCCCTCAAAATCTATATTTTCCTGATTTTCAAATATATAATTTGCACGGGCGATACCGGTGTAATTTACCCGCATCACTTCCCTTAGTTCCTGATTTACTCCCCCATGGGTCATGTTTTCTATTTCGTGAAGTCCCCTTGAGTCATTCACACTCTCTCCTCCGGCAATGGCATTGTCTGAAGCGATTTCACCAATCCACATGTTGAGGTAAGCAGGCTGCATCATGTCATAAACGCCGATGATGGCCCTGTCAAAATCTTCTTCTGTGTTGAAGAAGTTTTCCGCATCCTGGGTAAATTCAGGATCTATATCCAATAAACTATCGCATGCGGTCACCAATCCCAATGTCAGGATAAGTAACCCTTGATATATTTTTTTCATGTGTTTATAATTTTTTTTAATAGGCCACATGGAATCTTTGACGATTAAAATAATCATTGTCCTGTGTGTTTAATGATGATTTTAATCGTGTCGATTTCATCTTATTTAGAATTTAATATTTAAACCAGCCATAAAGGTTTTTGCCTGGGGATAAATCCCATTGTCCACACCGGCGAAGAGTGGGTTACCTGAACCTACATCGGGATCAAATCCCTGATAATTGGTCAGGGTCACCAGGTTATTGGCCGCCAGGTAAAAGCGGAAATACTGAACCCCTATTTTCTGGGTTATGCCAAGCGGGAGTGTATATCCCACCTGTACATTTCTAAGCCGCAAAAATGACCCATCCTCTACGAAATAATCGGAGAAAACATTATTTCTTGTGGCCCCTGTAGTCAGTCTTGGGTAGGTATCTGTAGTACCCGGTCCTGTCCACCTGTTGATGGTATAGGACAACTGGTTGGCAAATGGCTGTTGCCTTTCATAATTCCGGATGATTTCCTGGCCCAAAGCGGCATATACATTGGCACCTATATCAAAACCCTTGAAATCCGCTGTCAGGTTGAAACCCATGACCATATCAGGAATGGGAGAGCCAATCTGGGTACGATCGGTATCATCTCCAAAGCTGATTACCCCATCCCCATTTTGATCAACAAAACGCAGGTCTCCTGGCTGTGCGCCAGGCTGAACCACAGGGCTGGATGCTATTTCCTCCTGGGTCTGGAAAATGCCATCTGTCTGATAACCGATAAAGTAACCTATTGGAAAACCTTCCTGAAATCTGCTGGCCACATTTCCTCCCACGCTAAAACCCGCACCGGGAATAAATTCAAATCCCTGAGGTACAGCGGTTACCTCATTCTTTAAAAAGGTCACATTGTAATCCGCACTAAAATTCACGCCGGATTGCCGATTGGTGGCATATCCCAACTCAAGCTCAATGCCCCTGTTCAACACATCTCCTGCATTAATCACAGGCGGCGCACCTCCGGGTCCATATGCTCCCAAAAGGGCGGACACATCGGGTTGGAAAAGCAGGTCCTTTGTGTTTTTGATAAAATAATTGGCCGTAAAATCCAGGTTATTGAAAAGAGAAAAATCCAAACCAATATTCGTTTGATAGGTGGTTTCCCATTTCAGGTCCGGATTGCTGGTATTTCCGATAGCGGCACCATTGACAATCAGATCGTTGAATACGTAGGTTGCAGAGCCATTGAGCAGGCCCCTGTAGCGAAACAAACCTATTTGATCATTTCCTGAAACGCCAAAACTGGTTCGGAGTTTCATGAAATCTATGGCCCCTGCATTGAAAAACGGTTCATCAGAAATGACCCATGCCCCGGAAATAGCCGGAAAATAACCGATTCTGTTGTTTGGACCGAAATTGGTGGAACCATCTCTTCTCAGGATAGCAGAAAAAAGGTAGCGCTGTTTGTAGTCATATTCACCCCTAACAAATGCAGAGGTAAGTCTTTGACGGCTTTGAAAAGAACCCACTCCATTCAGAAATCCGCCCGGGGCCTGATTGGCAGAAATATCCGCAAAATTCAGGTCGTTGTTCGGAATATTAAAACCTGTACCATTTAAGCCTTCACTTCTGTTTCCTACCAAAGAAAGTCCTATCATACCCTTTACCCTGTGCAGCTCGGCAAAGGTTCTGTTATAATTCAGGAAAGTCTCCAGGTTGTAATCCAGGAAGGTATTTCTGGATTCGAATACACTGGCTCCTCTTTCGATTTCCAGGCCGCCTACATCCACCAAAACGGGATCCAGATTTGCATTTCTTGCTGAATTGGCAAATTTTCCAGGTCCATACCAAACCAAAGGATTAAAGGTTTTGGCATCCACCATGGCGTAGTTGTAGCCAGCCCTTCCGGTCCAGGTAAAGTGATCGTTGATGGCATATTCCACTTCTTCCTTTCCCACCAGCTTATTGACGTAGGAGTCGTTGTAAGCATTTTCCATCTGGGCCAGGGGGTTGATGATGTCATTGACATTCTCCAGATAGGAGTACCTGTCCCCTACCCGAATCGGTTCTGTAGGATAAGCGTTGATGGTGTTGTACAAAACGGAACCAATCCCCCCCTGAGGTAAAGTACTGCTTTGCTCTCTGGTAAAGAGCAAAACATTAGTAAATTTAATTTTCGGGGCAATTTCCGTGGTGAAATTGATCCGGGCATTATACCTTTCAAAATTGGCTTTGGGGCCACCCACGATTCCTTCCTGGGCAAAATAGCTTCCTCCTATAGAATACGAGGTTTTCTCTGAACCGCCCGTCACTGTCAGGTTATATTCCTGTATGGGCGAATCCTGAAAAACGGCATCCTGCCAATTGGTGCCCTCTCCCAATTCCACATTGTTGAAGGGAAGTGCCTGACCTCCTGCTGCATAAGCCTCGTTTTTCAAAATGGCAAATTCCCGTGCGTTTAACAGGTCCAGCTTACGGGCGGTTTGTTGCACGCCGTAATAAGCATTGAAATCCAACCTGGGCTTGGTTCCCAGATTACCCTTTTTGGTTTCAATCAAAATAACGCCGTTGGCAGCCCTGACACCATATATACCAGCGGTACCATCTTTCAAGACATTCACGGAGGCAATGTCATTAGGATTCAGGGCATTTAAGCCTGCAGCATCATAGATGACACCGTCTACCAAAATCAGAGGGTCATTGTCCCCAAATGTACCGATACCTCTAATACGGATATTTGAAGTCCCTCCCGGGGCTCCGGAATTGGTGCTGATATTTACTCCAGCCATTTTACCCTGAAGGGCCTGATCTACCCTGGGCATGTTCATTTTTTCAATGGCTTCCCCTTTAACCTGAGCTGTAGCTCCTGTCAACTCCCTTTTAGTGGCCGAGCCATAACCAATAACAACTACTTCATCTAAATTGGAAACATCCTCTTCCAATACTACATTCAATTCTCTACCCGATCCGACTGTAAGTCGCTGGGGCTTGAATCCCAGATAAGAAAACTGAAGTACCTCTCCGGTACTGGCATTGATGGTAAAACTACCATCAATATCTGTAACGGTCCCTACGCTGGATTCCACCTTTAAGATGCTTACTCCCGGAAGTGGAAATCCTGATTCGTCTGTAACCTTTCCAATGATCTCATTGGATTGTGCCATCCCGATAAGGGACAAGCACATGGCATAATACAGTAATAAAACTTTTTTCATTTGATTTAATTTGGATTTACATCAGTCCAAAATTGAGAAATAGATTCTTCAATCAGAAAATTGCCTATACAACATTACTACATCAAAGTAGTTTTTCAGATTTCACAAAAACCCTACAAAAAGAGAATAAATATGGGTTTAAAGATATTTAAATAGGGTTTTTAAATACGTTTATACCTTATGCCTTATTTAGCTCTATTACATCAAATTTAAATTGGGTATATTGCATTTACGATCAGATTAAATTCCATAATGAGAGCAACTTTGAGCCTCTTTTTTTTATTTTTCCTGACACAACAGGTGCTATGTCAGTCATTGGCATTGCCTTTTACCAGGTACTATTCCAGTCAGGAATATCAGGGAGGTATACAGAATTATGCGATTACCCAACATGCGAGCGGCTTGCTATACGTTGCGAACAACTATGGATTACTGGTCCATGATGGCACCACCTGGAGAAGGTTTTCTCTTCCGAATAGTACCAAAACCAGGCATGTACAGGTGGATGAAAACGGAACAGTCTATGTTTCCGGACAGGGGGAATTCGGCACCTTCAGCCCCAATGATAAAGGGCAACTTGTTTTCAAGTCGCTTAAAGATTCCCTACCGGAATCCTTTCAAAACCTGGAAGAAGTCTGGAAAGTTTTCCTTGGGAATGAACACATTTACTTCTGTACCACAGATCGGATTTTTGTGTTCGATCACAAACAATGCTTTAATTATAGCCTGGAAAGTCAATCGGCTTTTGAAAGTTTCTATTTCAGTAATAATACCTTGTTTGTAAACGAGAGACAGACCGGTTTAAAAAAATTAGAAAATGGCTCCTTTTCTCTTGTAAATTCCTATTTCAGTGATAAATTAATTACCGGCTTGCTTCGGACAGGATCAAGCGAATACCTGGTCTTTACCCGTGACAATGGAATTTATGAACTTACTGGCGAGTCTGTTGCCAAGTGGAAGACTGCCCCTGAACTGACCATTAATGCGGTTTTACGGTTGAGCAATGGCCATATTGCCCTTGCCACCCAACTTGACGGCTTGTTATTGATCAATACAGAGGGAAAGGAATTGATGAAATTGGATAAAGAAAGCGGGTTGAATAACAATTCAATCGTTTCCCTTTTTGAAGACCTATCGGGTAATTTATGGCTGGGGCACAACAATGGCTTATCCATGATCCAATTAAGTCTGCCATTCGGTAAAATCAATCAGTATTCCGGCCTTACCGGTACAGGTTACCATGCCACCAACGAGCAGGGAAAATTGTACCTGGGTACAAATAACGGGGTCTATGTACAGCAATCCGATGTTTATGGATCCAAAAATATGGAATTGATCCCCAATACCAATGGTCAGGTATATCAGGTCAAATCCATACAGGGCTTTTTGCTGGTTGCCCATAACGACGGCGCCCTCAGCATAAGGAATAACCGGGCAGAAAAAATAGCAGGTCCTGAAGGCATTTGGAATTTTCAGCTTTTGAAGGATCATCCCAATTTGATTCTTGCCGGAAGCTACCAGGGCCTGCATCTCTTTGAAAAAAAGGCTGAAAACCTCACTTATCTTAGAAAAATCGAAGGGTTTGAAGAGTCAAGCAGGGTGATCGAACAAGATGAAAATGGGGATATTTGGGTGGCTCATGGCTATAAAGGACTATATAAACTCCGATTGGACTCCACTTTATCTGCTGTTGAAGTAGCCTATTTTGGGACTGATCAGGGATTACCCAGCAACATCTTTAACAATGTATGGAAGATCAACAACAGGCTGATTTTTACTACCCAGGAAGGAGTATTCCGCTACAATGAATTCCAACAAGATTTTGAAAGAGACCCTATATTTGACCCATACTTTGAGAATGATTTTCTGATTCATTACCTACTGGAGGATCAGATGGGAAATATATTTTTTATCGGAGAGACTGAAATGGGGGTTTTAGAAAAAAAAGTTGATGGCAGCTACCACAAACATTTTCAGGTATTCAATCCGCTCCTTCCCCTGCTCAATGATGACTTGCCAAACATTTCTGCCACCAGGGGAAATGAAGTGCTTTTTGCTGCCAATGAAGGATTTATCCGGTTTAGTCTTAATGAAAATAATTTTCAAGCCCCCGTTTTCCCTACCTTAATCAGGGCCGTATACCTTACTGGTCCCTCTGATTCTTTGATTTTTGCAGGCAATGTGAGTCAGCATCTGCCCTCTTCCGGGATGACTGAAATTCCGTATAAAAAGGCAAACATCCGCTTCGAAAGCAGTAATCCTACCCCTAATAATGAAAAGGATTTGAGGTATCAATATTGGCTGGAGGGATTTGAAGAGGACTATGGAGAATGGATAGATAAAAGGGAAAAAGCTTATACCAACCTGAGAGAGGGGAAGTATGTCTTCCATGCACGAAGCAGAAACATTTATGGTGCAATCAGCCCTGTAAGCACCTTTAGCTTTGAGGTTTTGCCTCCCTGGTACAGGAGCAAGCTGGCTTACATGGTCTATATTTTTGTTCTCCTTGTAAACTTCTATATGGCTTACCGCATAATTGAGAAAAGGTACCAAAAGAAAACACTTCAAATAAAAACAGCCTCCAAGCAAGCCATCGAAGCCAAGGAATCTGAATTAAAGGTTAGCCAAAAGGAGGTGGAAAAGCTGCGAACGGAAAAATTAAAGCAGGAAATTCAGATCAAAAACAAGGAGCTGGCAGCTGCCACAATGCATCTGATCACAAAAAATGGATTTATTGACCAAATGCGCAATAACCTGAATGCCATCACCAGGAAAAGCAAAAACCAGGAAGTGAAGCAGGAGATACAGAAGGTCATCAAAACCATTGAAAAAAATATTGCCAAAGATCAGGACTGGGAGCAATTTGAGGTTCATTTTGACCAGGTGCATGGCGATTTTATGGGCCGGTTTAAAAAGGAATACGACAATCTAAGTCCACAGGAAATCAAATTGAGTGCCTATCTCAGGATGAACCTTTCCACCAAAGAAATCGCCTACCTGATGAATATCTCCATTCGTGGTGTGGAAATTGCCCGCTACCGCCTGCGCAAAAAGCTCAACCTGGAACGCAGTGACAACCTGCAGGAATATATTTTGAAGTATTAAAGTTTATTATAATCAAGCATTTGTAATACCTTTCATTGAGAGTTTGTTTTGAAATTTAGATTTGAGTCATTCAAGGATAAATGATTTGGCTAAAGCCAATCAAACTTGGCCAACCTCATATAGCCCCC